>NZ_JAODYH010000006.1:0-140307 GCF_025421555.1 Acidovorax bellezanensis | reverse complement strand
TGTCCAGGCCGGCACCTCCATCAACCGCATCCGCGCCCTCGGCAACGGTGTAGTTGATGGTGTCATTGCCGCCACCGCCTGCAACCGTGTCGTTGCCGCTGCCTCCATCGATGATGTCGTCCTCACCGAGCGCGTTGATCGTGTCGGCGCCCGCGCCGCCCAGGATGATGTCCTGGCCTTCCGTGCCGTTGAGCACCTGGGCCGCGGCAGCGGCGGGAATCGAATCTCCGGTCACGATGGTCACATCCGAAGTTCGGGTTTCGAGGTTGCCCAAGTTGTCAGTGAAACTCACCTGCAGTCTCAGCTCCCGGTTAACCTGAGCGGCGCCAGGCGTGAAGGTCTGGAGTGTTGCGCCCGCGATGTTCGTGAAGCCAGCGTCACCGCCGCCCACACCGGTGTTGACGGCCTGTTGCCACTGATAAGCAAAGGCCACGACAGGCAGGCCGTTGGTCAAGCTGATGCCCGCGGTCCCTGCGGTAAGCGTCAGGGTTTCGGTAGGCGTCGTGTCGCTGATCGTAGGCTGTGCCAAGGTGACCGGCGTGGTCGGTGCCGAGTAGACGTTCTCCAGCACGTCGTTGGCATCCTTGTAGACAGCCCTCACCCGCAACGCGAGCCCGTTTTCGAAGAACCGTGGTGTGTAGGTGGGTCCTGTGGCGCGTGCGACTTCACCACCAGCGTTCTCGATCAGGATGTCCTGGAATATGCCGGGACGGACCTCGGCCTGCCAGTAGTAGGCGATCGGGCCGGTGATGGCCCCGGTCGGGTTCAAAGCGCTGACGTTGTCCGCATCGGTCACACCCAGCGCCGAGACGCTGAGCGTCGCGCCGATGGAGGGCGTGGTATCGCTGATGGTCAGCAGGCCTATCGGGTCGAAATTGAAGCCGGTTTCGGCAATGAACGCCGCTGTGTCCGAGAATTGCAGCCGTTCAATGTTGCGCACCACATCGATGCCATCCGAGCCCGGCGTGCCGTCCACGACGTGGGCGACTTGCCAGACATCGTTTGCGATGAAGGTGACCTCGTAATTTCCGAACACATCCGAGAACACGGCAGTGTCGAAGTCAGAGGTGGGCGACATCAGGATTTCGCGCGCAATCGTGAGCTGGCCAGGGTTGTAGGTGCCGTTGAACACCCGCGACTGCAACTCAAGATTGGTCATGGTGTCGTAGCTCGCGATCTCCGCGCCGGTGCCGTCGGCATTCGCGCGCACGCTGATGCGCACGTTGAGCCAGGCGTCACCATCGATGATGTCGTTGCCGCCGCGGCCTTCAAGCATGTCGCTGCCGCCACCGCCCAGCAGGATGTTGCCGGCGAATGATGTCACCGGGCCCACCAGCCCCGTGCCGACACCGAGCACTTCATCAAGCAGCTCCTGCAGTCCATCGATGAGCCCGATGCGGGTCAGCACGCTGCCGGTGGTGCCGGAAAGCGCCATCGCGTTGGCATCGTTGTTGTCCCCCGCCAGTACGTCGGCGTGGGCCGACCCCGACAGGCCCTCGATCGAGGTGAAGCGTGCCAGCACCGTGGCGTTGGACACGGGCACCGGCGTCTCGTCAAAGGCACGCAGCAGCAGGTCCGCCGTGACGCCGAACTGGTCGTCCTTGAAGCCGGCCCAGTCGAAGCCCGAGCCGCCTTCGTAGCGGTCCACCTGGCCGCCGTTGCCGAACATGATGTCGTCGCCGCCTTCGCCGTCCATGCGGTCGGAGATGGTGTTGCCGATGAAGACATCGTGTCCCACCACCTGGTCACGTCCGAAGGCGTCGAAGTTCTCGCCGGCACTGCCGTCGGCCATGCCCAGCTCGATCCAGTCGTCGCCTTCGTTGCCGAACACGAACTCGTTGGCGCGCGCCCCCAGGATGAAGTCATTGCCGGTGCCGCCAAAGGCTTCCGACGGGTCTTCACCGGTCACGATGAAGTCGTTGCCATGGCCGCCGAGGATCAGGTTGATACCGTTGCCGCCATGGATGGCATCGTTGCCGTCCCCGCCTTGCATGTTGTCGTCGCCGCCGAGGTCCGTCATGATGTCGTCGCCGGCGCCGCCGAAGACGAAGTCGTTGCCGTCGCCGCCTTCGAGCCGGTCATTGCCCGCATCGCCCCACAGCGTGTCGTCTCCCACGCTGGAGATGATGGTGTCGTTGCCTGCGGTACCGCCCAGCACGACGTGGTCTTCACCGCTGTACTTCAGGTAGTTGACATCGGCACCGGCGGTGCCGGGGTTGTCGCGCAGCACCAGCGGCGTCAGGCTGCCAGCGCCCGTGGGGTCGTCACGGCCGAGCAAGCCGAGGCCGGTGAACTGCCTGGTCGCATCGACTTCTAGCGTGAAGCCCGGCGACGTGAACACGTCTCCCGGCAGGTGCGTGGCGTCGGTGTTGGCCATCACCAGTCTGGCGAAGGAGTTGTTCTCGAGCTCCGTCAGGAAGTTCAGGCCCTGCGTGCGCTCGAGGTAGTAGAAGCGGTCGCCGTCCTGCAGCTTCTCCATCTGCTCTTCGAAGACGAAGTTGAAGGTCGAACCGAGCAGACCGCCGAAAGGCATCTGCTTTTCGGCCAGGCCACCGATCCACAGGTCGATGTCATCCACACCGGTGGTGGTGATGCCGGCCGCGTTGGCGTAGGCATTGCGACCGTACAGGAAGTCGAGCCGGTCTTCCGGCGCACCGATACCGCCATAGACCAGCGCTATGGCGGCCGCGCGCTTCGCGTCCACCGTCAGGGCTGCATCCAGGCTGGAATGCGTGCCGTAGGCGGCGATGAAGTTGACCACCGAAGCGTCATGCTTGATGTGCTGCATGAAGTCGACCCAGTTTTCATAGGGTTTGAGCTGGGAATCGCCGGTCACGCCGTAGAAGTCACGCCGCGCGGCATTGAGCGTCGGCACCCCGGTGTCGCGTCCGCGCATGATGTTGATGGAGGCGAGGTCCAGCGGCAGGCCCAGCAGGTTGTTGCGCAAGGCATCGGTCACGAACTCGTCGATCTCGTTGCCCTGCTGCCGCGTCAGGCCACGGGCCAAGGCGCCCGCGGCCGCTTCGGCGCTGATGCCGCCGGGTGTGAACTGCAGCGGGTTCAGGAAAGCCTCGATCAGCCCCATCTGCTGGGTCGGATCGGCGCCGGGAAGGCCGCTGCCGATGACGTTGAAGTCAGCGTCGAAACGGTCCACGGTCTCGGTCAGCATGGAGTGGCCGAAGCGGTACACCGTGTGCGCGAACTCGGCCACGATGGCCGGATTGATCTCCGTGTCGTAGACCTGGGTGGCGGCGAAGAAGATGTCGATCTGCGGCTGCACCTTGCGCGCGAACTCCTCGAACACCAGGTGCTGGTATTGCATCTCGGTGCCGAAGCGCGCGGCCTGGAACAGGCGCTCGCCATCCCACGAGCCGTCGGGCAGATGCCATTCGGCGATGAAGGCCGCATCGCCCGAGGCCAGGATCACGGCCTTGGTGTGCTCCACGAGCCGGTTGTGTTCGGAGTGGAAGATGTGGTGGATGCCGGTCAGCGCGATGTTCTCGTTGACCCGCCCATCGCCGCCGATGAAGTGGGCGTCAAGGAGCTCGTCGTCGTAGAAGCCCGCGGCCGGTGTGCCGCCGACGACGCTGTCAGCATCTGCCGTCAGCGCCAACCCCTGGCTGTTGACCGGGTTGGCAGCGTGGGCGATGTCGGCCAGGAAAGGATGACCGGTGCGCACGGCCAAGCTGGCATTGACGGGTGTGTCTGGCGTGCCGGAGACCAGCAGGCCGTCTGACTGCCGCACGATCTGCACGAAACCGGTGACCGGGTCGGGAATGAAGTTGCCGTACGCGTCGGCTGCGACCAGCGGCAGGTCGAGCACGTCCATGTCGTCGAGCTCCACGCCCAGCAGGTCACGCGCCTGGGCCTTGACCACCGCCCAGGTTGCCATGCCCCCGAGCTCGATGTCGTCACCGGTGCCGAAGATGCCGTCGCCGCCGAGGTCACGGTTGGTGATCAACCCCCCGGTGGCGACCGGCTTGCCATCGGCATTGAGCTCGTAGGCGCGCAGGAACACCTGGTGCGACGGATGCGAGCTGTAGGTCTGGTTCTGGTCGACAAAAGGCGTCGTGAGGTTGCGTGCCTCGTGCGTGTCATCAGGGGTTCCCAGCTGGCCATCCGCGCCCGGGCCGGCGAACTGGGTGGTGCGCGTGAGCACCAGGAAGTTGCTGTTGCTGCCCACCACGTAAAGTGGGTCGTCGGGCTGCAGCGGCACGAAGATTGCGCCGTTGCCACCCTTTTGCACCAGATCGAGGCCGTGGTCGAAGAACTGGCCAAAGAAGGTCATGAAGGCGTTGAACGGGGCCGACAGGCCTTCGTCGGGCGCTGTGTTCGGAAGCACCAGCAGGGTGCCGGCCGGAATCGGCACATTATTGAGGTCAAGCAGAGTACCGACCGGAATCGGCAGGCCATCGGAGCCAAGCTGGGTGCCGTCGGCGCGGGTACCGAGCCCGGCGTCGACGAAAGCGCTGACCGCGGCCGGGTTGTTGCTCGTCATGTCGACGATCAGGTTGCTGATGATGCGCGGATCGGCATCGACCACGTTCCCATTGCTACCGTAGTTGGTGTTGGTCAGCGGTGTGGGCCCGCCGAGGTTGATGGAGTCACCGTCCGCGTCGTTCCGGTACACCGGATCGACCAGGCGCGGGAACAGCTCATCGGCCGCACCGTAGCCGGACTGACCTTGCACCAGGTTGTTGAAGCTGCCGTCAACCGTGCGCAGTCCGAGCGGCGCGCGCGGGTTGTCCAGGATGTCGGTCAGTGTCTCGTTGCCAGACGCGTGCCGCTCGGCGATCTTGATCTGCTCCAGAATGAACTGCAGGTCGGACTGGATGAAGCGCACGCCTGTGCTGTCAACCAGCACCTCGGACGGCAACGGTGCGGGCGGCACGACCACGGCCGTGCCCGCTACGGGCGCGGTGGCATCCGAATACACGGTTTCGAGCACGCCGTTGGCGTCCTTGTAGACCGCGCGCACGCGCAGTGCCAGGCCGTCAAACGGCGAAGTCACCCTGAAAGTGGTGCCGTTGACCGTGGCCGGCTGGCCACCACCGACGTCAATGATGTCGCGGAAAATACCGGCGCCGTTCACCGGGTCGGGCTCGTATTGCCAGGTGTAGCTGATCGGCCCGTTCACCGCACCGCCGGGATTGTCCGCATCGGTGAGCAGGGACGTGACGTTCAGCAGTTGGTTGATCTGCGGCGTGTTGTCGCTGATCGTGACCGCGCCGCCAGGGGCGCTGTTGCTGCCGGAGAGCAATACGGATTCGTCGGAAAACTGCAGCCGCTCGATGTTGCGCAGGATGTCGATACCGTCGGTGCCGACGTTGTCGGTGACGATGGTGCGCCCGCCAATGCCGGTGCTGATGGTGTAGTTGGCACGCAGGCCGGAGAACATCGCTGTGTCGTAGTCGGGAGTGTCCGACATCAGGATCTCACGCACGATGCTCAGCTGGCTCGGATTGATCTCACCCGAGAGCATGCGCGGCACCAGTTCCTTCATGCTGTCGACGCTGGTCAGGCCGGGCACGCCGGAGACCGAGATCCGCACATTGAGCCAGGCGTCGCCATCGATGATGTCGTTGCCGCCGCGCCCTTCGATGATGTCGCTGCCGTCACCGCCGAGAATGATGTTGCCCTGGCCGAAAGAGGTGGTTCCGACCGGCAATACGTCGGCCAGGCCGTTGATCAATGCGATGTTGGTCAGCACGCTGCCGGTGAAGCCGGCCTGCAGGATCTCCGTGGCGTCGGCGTCGTCGCCGCGCAGGAAGTCTGCGAAGGCGGAACCCGAAAGGCCTTCGGTGAACGCGAAGCGGTCCATCATCGCGGCGTTCGAGTTGACCACCGGCGGCACCACGAAGTCGTTGACGATCATGTCGGCGGTCACGCCGTACTTGTCGAACTTGTAGATGGCCCAGTCAAAGCCCGAGCCGCCGTCGAAGTGGTCCTCGCCGTCCGAGCCGCTGAAGATGTCGTCGCCGCCTTCGCCGATCAGCTCGTCAAAGCCGCCGCCCGAGATCAGCACGTCGTTGCCAATCACCGCATCGCGGAACAGCGGGTCGAAGCTGTCGCCCGTGGTGCCGTCCTGCGTACCCAGCTCGATCCAGTCGTTGCCTTCGTTGCCGAGGGTCGGCAGGTTGGCCTTGGAACCAAGAATGAAGTCATCGCCCTGGCCGGCGAACACTTCCGACACATCTTCGCCGGTGATGATGAAGTCCTTGCCGTTGCCGCCGATGATCAGATTGGCGCCGTTGCCCCCCTGGATGACGTCGTTGCCGTCACCGCCCTTGATCACGTCGTCGCCGCCGCGGTCGGTGATGATGTCGTCGCCGGCGCCGCCGTCGATATGGTCGTTGCCGTCACCGCCTTCGATGCGGTCGTTGCCGCCATCGCCATAGATGGTGTCGTCGCCCAGACTGGAGATCAAGGTGTCGTTGCCGGCCGTACCGCCAAGCACGACATGCTCGTCCCCGGTGTAGCGCAGGTAATTGGTTTCAATGGTCGCGGTCGTCGGGTTGTCGCGAATCACCAGCGGCGTCAATTCGGTCCCGCCTTCGGTCGGGTCGCCATGGCCACCGACGCCTATGCCGGTGAACTGCTTGCTCTGGTCGACCTCGAGGATCAGGCCCGGCGTCGAGAAGATGTCCGACGGCAGGTGCGTGGCATCGGTGTTGAGCATCACCAGCTGGGCGAAAGTGTTGTTCTCCATCTCGGTGAGGAAGTTCAACCCGGCCAGGCGCGACAGGTAGTAGAAGCGGTCGCCGTTCTGCAGCGCTTCCATCTGGCTTTCAAAGACGAAATTGAAGGTCGAGCCGAGCAGGCCACCGAAAGGCATCTGCTTCTCGGCCAGGCCGCCGATCCAGAGGTCGATGTCGTCGACGCCCGTGATCGTCACGCCGTTCGGGCCGCTGGCGTAGGCGCCCGTGCTGTTGAGGAAGTCGAGCCGGTCCGTCTCATTCGCAGTGAAGGTGCGCTCCCCGGCGATGCCGGCATTGATCACCACGCTGCCACCAAAGACCAATGCCGCGGCCACGGCCCGCTTTTCGGCGAGCGTGTCGACATCGGCGGCCAGGAGCGCGGAGTGGGTACCGTAGGCCGCGAGGAAGTTGATCACCGACGCCTCATGCTTGAGGTTCTGCGTCAGGTCGACCCAGCTGGTATAGGGCTTGAGTTGCGGGTCGGCGGTCGAGCCGTAGAACTCGCGGCGCGCCTCGTTGAGGGTGGGCGCGCCCGTGTCGCGACCGCGCGCGATATTGATGGCAGCCAGGTCCAGAGGCAGGCCCAGCAACTGGTTGCGGACCGCATTGGTGACGAATTCGTCGATCTCGTTGCCAACCTGCCGCGTCATGCCGCGGATGATGGCTCCGGCCGCAGCTTCGGGCGACAGCGCGCCATTGTTGTTGAAGGCCACCGGGTTGAGGAAGGCCTCGACCAGCGCGAGATCGCTCGATGCGAAGTTGGGATCGAGCCTGTCGACCGTCTCGGTGAGCATGGTATGGCCGACGCGAAACACCGCATGCGCGAACTCGGCGACGATGGCCGGGTTGATGGTCGTGTCGTAGTTGACCTCGGGCAGGAAGGCATCGACCTGCGGCTGCATCTTGCGTGCGAACTCTTCGAACACCAGATGCTGGTACTGCATTTCGGTCGCGAAGCGCGCGGCCTGGAAGATGCGCTCGCCGTTCCAGGAGCCGTCAGGCAATTGCCATGAGGCAATGAACGCGGCATCACCGCTCGCCAGCACCGTGGCCTTGATTTCCTCGACCTGTCTATTGTGTTCGGAGTGAAAAACGTGGTGCACGGTGGTCAGCGCAACGTTCTCGTTGCCGCGGCCGTCGCCGGTGATGAAGTGCCGATCGAGCAGTTCGTCGTCGTAAGTGCCTGCGACCGGCGGCCCGTCGTTGATGATGTCGTCGCCGTCGGGCGTGAGCAGCGCACCGGTCTGGCTGTTCACCAGGTTGGCATTGTGCGCGATGTCATCCAGGAAGGCGTGGCCCGTGCGCACGGCACCGGCGGTCGTGATCGGCGCATCCGCCGTGCCCGATGCCAGCACCGGAGGCGGGCCAGCGCTGATGACGATCTGCGCGAAACCGGTCACGGGATGGGGAATGAACTTGCCGAACTGGTCGGTCGCGAGCAAGGGAACATTGAGCACGTCGGCGTCGGTGAGCTCGATGCCCAGCATGGCCCGGGCTTGCGCCTTGACTTCGGCCCAGGTGCTGAGTCCGCCGTCGGCGCCATCGAGCAGGTTGCCGGTCGCGACCGGATGGCCCTGCGCATTCAATGCGTACTCGCGCAGGAAGACCTGGTGCGAGGCGTGCGAGGTGTAGGTCTGGTTCTGGTCGACGAAAGGCGTGGTCAGGTTGATCTGGTCGCCGTTGGCGTCCCGCGTGGCGCGCGACAAGACCATGAAATTGGTCGAGCTGCCTTCGACGAAGAGCGGATCGTCGGGCTGCAGCGGCATGAAGATGGTTTCGGTGCTGTTCTTGCTGACCAGGTCGAGGCCGTGGTCGAAGAACTGGCCGAAGAAAGTGAACCAGGAGTTGAATGGCGCCGACAGACCTGCGTCGGGCGCGACGTTGGGGATATCCAGCAAGGTGCCGGCAGGGATGACGGCGCCATTGAGGTCATGCAGAACGCCGGCCCCATCGAGCGTGCCCAGACCGGCGTTGACGAATGCGGTCACCGCTGCGGGGTTGTTGCTGGTCATGTCGGCGATCAGGTTGCTGATCAGCCGTGGATCGGCGTCCACCACATTCCCGGGAGCGCCGTAGTTGGTGTTGGTGATTCCCAGGAAGCTGTCGTCCTGCTCGTTGCTATAGGTTTGCGGCACGAGCTGCGGAAACGGGTTGTCCGACGCGCCATATTCGCTCTGGCCAGGCATCAGGTTGTTGTACGAGCCATCGACCGTCCTGAGACCAAAGGGCGCAAAAGTGTTGGGCACCAAACTCGCGGGGTCCGCTCCCGCTGCCTGTGCCTCCGCGATAAGGATTTGCTGAAGAATGAACTCGAGATCGGATCTGATTAACGTGGCCATTTTGATGCTCCCCAAAACACAGGACGATCGACGCAACCACAAACCCGCGCAGCCGAAGGCAAAGACACATGCGGCTTTGCTCAGGTGTGCAGAGAGTGGTGAGATTCGTGACCCACGGGTGGTCACGTCCCTAGCTGACGGCTAGGGTCGTCGTCGAACGGTCGTATATCGCAGCTGGGCGATATAGCCGACCTCGATGGAGCGATGGGCGTTATTACACAGATTGCCGACACGAGGATGCAAATAGCACCCTCTTCGGGACCCGCCTGATGACCTATACATACGTCTCTCCATCAAGGAATTGGAGTGATCTAGGTCGGCACGCCGTAAGTCGTTGCTTTCAAAAGCAATCGGCAAGCGGTGGTCGATTTGCAACTTTGGTGATGAATTCTGTATGAGGATGAAAATTGATGCAATTATTTTTCACTATTGGAGATTCGATAGTTTCTCTCAATAATCAAGGTAAAAAAACACATCCGCTTACGAGTGCTTGCGGCGCAAAAAAGAGATGAAGGCCGCGACACCCGCCAGCACCAGCGCCAGGATCAACACAATGGCCAGAGCTTCTGCGTAATTGCCATTCAAGAGACTCAATAGGGTGGCTGAAAATGGCGGTTTCTGCCGGTCCTGAGCGCCGGCGAACGGATTGAAGATGGCTGAGCCAGGATCGTCGGCAGCGTCGCCCCTGGAAGCTGGTGGATCAGCGGGAGATGCCTTCACTGCGGCCCCATCGCTTTCGAAGACGCCGTCCGGCACGCCTCCATCGGTACTTTCGTTCACAGCGCAGGCTGGAGGCAGGCATTCAGCGGCAACTGCTGCGGGCATGCAGCACATCGCAACAACCGCCACGAACACAGCTCGGAGAAGCTTTTTCGAATGCATGCCATTTCTCCCTTGTGCAGTCAATCCCGTCCATCGATTGTCCGCGGGTGTGCCAGCCTCCACAAGTGAACCGCCAGGCAGCTCAGGGCCGGTCCCGGGAAAAGGCAGGTTGAGGCAAGTTGGAAACTGGGATTCTCCGAGGTGGTCTCGGGCCGCGATACCTCTTGAAATTTTCTCGGCACACAGGCTCGGCGTATGACAGGCCCACGCTAGCAAAACGCGTGTGATTTTCGCAGCCGGCTGCTATGCTTGTCACGGACCGAACTGCGACCCGTTGACCATCTCAGCCGATCACTCAGGGGGGGTTTCCATGCGTCGAAATATGCGAGCTCTGGCAGCAGGACTGGCCACCATTTCTTGCGCCATTGCGCAAGCCCAGGACACCACAGAAAACACCCTGGAGCAGGTGACCATCTCGGCAGAACGCGACGGCGATCAATCCCGCAAGCAGGTCGAGGCCGAACGCGCCGCCACTCCCGGCGGCGTCACCGTAGTGGAGGGCGAAGGCTTGCGTTTGCGCAATGTCACAAGCCTCACGGACATGCTGCGTTACGTGCCCGGCGTGTGGGCCGCCAGCGGCTCGACCGGAGACTCTAGCTTCCTGTCCATTCGAGGCTCCAACCTGGATGCCACCAACTACGACGGCAATGGCGTGAAGCTGCTGATCGACGGTCTGCCCGTCACCGCGGCGGACGGGAGCAACCACAACCGCGATGTCGATCCACTTTCGATGCGACGCGCCATCGTGGCCCGCGGCGCCAACGCGCTCACCTATGGCGCGAGCACCCTCGGGGGCGCGATCAACTTCATCACCCCCACTGCGCGCGATGGTGCGCCGTCGGAGGCCGTCATCAACGGCGGTAGCCACGGGCAGCGACAGGCTCGTTTCACCGTCGGTGGCGTAGCCGGAAATTTCGATGCCCTCGTCACCGCAGAAGCCAAGCGTAGCGACGGGTTTCGAGACCACCAGCGACAAGAGCGGCAAGGCCTTTATGCGAACGCCGGGCTGCAGCTCGGCGAAGCGCTGAGTACCCGGTTTTACCTGACCAGCATCGACAACGACCAGCAGTTGCCCGGTACGCTCACCCGTGCGCAGTTCAATGCCAATCCCCGTGCGGCGCAAGCCGCAGCCGTCGCAGGCAACTACCGCTTGAATGTGCGGACCTTGCGTGTCGCCAACCGGACCGTGTGGGATATCGATGCAGACTCCAGCCTCACGGCCGGCATCTCGTTCGAGAAACAGAAGCTCTACCACCCCATCGTCTACGCCCCGCCCTTCTTTTCGCTGCTGATCGACACAACCCTGCGCAACCTGGGCACCACCCTTCGCTACCAGCGCCGCGCCGGCGACCACGACTTTCTGGCTGGCCTGAACTATGGACGCACCAGCGTCAAGGGGGGCAACTACAGCTATGTCACTGGAGGCCCCCAGACGATCAACACGGGAGTGGACAACAACGCCGACAACGTCGAACTGTTCGTCGTCGATCGCTGGAAATTCGCCCCCCAATGGACGGCCGTGTATGGCGCGCAGATGGTTTCAGGCAGCCGTGAGATCCGCAACACCAACGTGGCCACCGGCGCGGTGCGCAACCCCAAGGCCGACTTTGACAGCATCAATCCCCGGATCGGTGTGATCCGTGAGTTGTCACCCACGGCGCAGCTGTTCGCCAATGTGAGCCGCCTGTACGAAGCACCGACGCTGTACGAGCTGGACGACGATGTGCGCGGGAACAATTCCACCCTGGACGCCATGCGAGGGGTGGTGCTCGAAGTCGGCACGCGCGGCTCGCACATGTTCGACCGCCACCGGGTGCACTGGGATACAGCGGTCTACTATGGCCGTCTGAACGGTGAGATCCTCTCGCGCGACGATCCGAATGCACCTGGCACCAGCCTGTCGACGAATGTTGGCAAGACCCTCCACGCCGGTGTGGAAGCCCTGGTCGGCGCCAGCCTCGCCATGGATGGCGCCGGAGCACATCGACTGGAGCCGCTGGTCAACATCACGCTGAACCAGTTCGAGTTCAAGAACGATTCGAGCTACCGCAACAACCGCTTGCCGGCTGCGCCACGCTACACCATCAAGGGTGAGGTCTTGTACCGCCACGCGAGCGGTATCTTCTTCGGCCCGACTTTTGATGTGGTGGGCCGTCGGTTCGCGGACTTCTCCAATACGTACACCGTCGACAGCTACTCCTTGTGGGGTTTGCGCGCTGGATATACGACCCCGCAGTGGGAGGTGTATGCCGAACTGCGCAATGCGAGCAACAAGAAGTACGTATCGTATTTCAGCGTGCGCGACATCGCCGCGGCGAACGCTGCGATTCTTACGCCGGGCGAACCTCGATCGCTCTATATGGGCGCGCGGCTGAAGTTCTGACCTGCGAGGACTGACGGAAGCCCAAGGAAACGGCATGCAACTTTCCACGAGTCCATCCTCCGCAGAGTCTGCGCTTTACCGCCGTGTGTGGCGCTGGCATTTCTACGCCGGGCTCATTTGCATGCCTTTCCTGGCCTTGATGGCGGTGACAGGGGCGCTCTATCTGTTCAAGGACCCGATCGAGTCATGGTTCTATTCCGAGCTGCGCTTCGTTGACGGCGCGCCCGGCGTCGCGCTAGATGCCGAATCCTTGATCCGCAAGGGCGTCGAGGCACGGCCTGGTCAAGCCGTGCGCTTCACTGGCCCGCCAACACAGGGCACAAGTGCAGAGGTCGGCATACGGACCGCCGATGGCATCGTGGGCATTTACCTCGATCCAGTCACTGGCCGCGTGCTGGGCGAACTGCCCGACAGCCAGCGGTTGATGGAAGTCATCAAGCAATTGCATTCGCTTGAAATCGTTGGCAAGGTGGCGAATTACTGGGTGGAAATCGTCGCTGGCTGGGCCATCGTGCTCGTGATCTCCGGCGTGTTCCTGTGGTGGCCTCGTGGTCGCAAAGGTGGTGTCTACAGTGTGCGTGGCCGTCCGGCGCAACGGACCTGGTGGCGCGACCTGCACGCGGTGACCGGCGTCACGGCCGCCGCCGCAATCCTGTTTCTCGCAGTCACTGGCATGCCGTGGTCGGCCTACTGGGGTCAGCATTTCGGCCGCATCACTGCCGAACTGGGTATTGGCCTGCCGCCATATCTGTTCGGCCCGGGCCCGGCTTCAGCGCCACCAGTTGCCGTTGCGGGCGGAAGCGTCCCCTGGATGATTTCGCAGGCGCCAGCGCCGCAATCGGCGCTGCCGCACACAGGACATGGGGGGCATGGCGAGCAGGCGCAAGCGTTCGCAACCGTGCCCTCAGCGGGCACCGATGCACCCTCGATTGGCGTGAATCAAGCTCTGCGGATCTTCGAGCGCCTGGGGCTGCCGGTTGGCACGCCGGTATCCTTGCCCAATGGACCGCATGGCACCTACGCCGCGATGCTGTTTCCGCACGACGTGCGTGGTCAGCGCGTCGTACACCTGAACCGCTATAGCGGCGATGTGCTTTCCGACGTGGGCTATCGCAACTACGGCACCGCTGGCCGCGCCATCGAGTGGGGAATCAATATCCATACGGGGCTGCAGTTCGGCTGGGTCAATCAGCTGGTGATGCTGACCGCCTGTCTTTCCATCATCACCTTGGTTTTTTCCGCAGCAGTGATGTGGTGGAAGCGTCGACCCAAGGGGCGCCTGGCGGCGCCACCGCGGCGATCGGGCGACCGCGCAGCGCTAGGCGCGATCGCCGCAGCCGCAGTCCTCGGGCTCATTTATCCCCTGCTCGGCGCCTCGATGCTGGTCGCGCTGTTGGTTGACTCGCTTGTGCCGCAGCGATGGCACGAACGCTTCGGGCTGTGAGTTTGATGAAAACTCCCGCCGCTAAACAGGCGTTATGGCGGGGGGTTCTTGGGTCACTGACGTCAGTGCCATATGACCCCCATTGGTGCCTGAATTTTGGGGTACGTGGCCTGTTGGTACGGCCACCTACCTGACATCCGGGGATGAAGTGAGACAACAAAAAACCCGCTGCACCTATGAAGTACGCGGGTCGTGAGATGTTTGGGGGCGGTGTGATACGCCAATTTGGCCTGCCCGGAGGGACTCGAACCCCCGACCTATTGCTTAGAAGGCAATTGCTCTATCCGGTTGAGCTACGGGCAGTAAATACATGCGCCAGAGCAGGCAGGGACACTGCTGCATTGGCCGTCAATGGAGCGCCATCATACCTTTGCTGGCGCGTGACCAGGCACTGGATGGCCCTGAACGCGCAAAAATCCACGGCTCCGGCTGGCATTTTTCGCCGCTAGGCGCCCTCGGTCCCGGGCAGGCGGCTCCAGCGGGTGTGGGCCACGTCACGCACCACATCCCAGACCAGTTGCACCATGGGTGCGAGCTTGCGGTGCCGCCGGTGGACCAGCATCACCTGGCGCTCGACCACGGGCAGCAGGGGCCGGTGCACCAGGCCGGCGCTTTCACCGCCCTGCTCCGCCAAGGCCAGTCTGGGCACCACGGTAATGCCCAGCCCGGCCTGGACCATGCTGAAGATGGTGGTGGTATGCCCCACCTGCTGCACCACCTGCCAGGTCTGGACATGCTGCTCCAGCGCGCGGTCGATCAGGCGGCGGCTGCCCGAGGCATGGTCCAGCAGTACCAGCGGCTGGCCCGCTAGGTCGCGCCAATGCACGCTCGCCTGCTGCGCCAGCGGGTGGTCGGCCCGGCACACCAGGCAAAACGGCTCGGACAAAATGGATTCGCAGTGCAGGTCTTCGTGCTCGGTGGGATCGATGACCACGCCAAAATCGACGTCGCCCGCATGCACGCTGTCGAGCGCGCCCTGCTGCATGCGGTCGAGCAGCTGCAATTGCAAACCCGGGTGCCGTTGCTGGCAAAGGGCAATGCATTCGGGCATCAGGTGGGCGGACAGGGTCGGGCTGCTGGCCACGCGCACCCGACCGTGGCGCTGGGTGGCCAGGCCGCGCACTTCGAGCAGGGTCGCGTCCAGCTCGTCCAGCACCCGTGCCACTCGGCCTTGCAGCATGCGGCCGGCGTCACTCAATTCCACTTCCCGCGTACTGCGATGCAATAGCTGCAGCCCCAACTGCTGCTCCAGGTCGGTGATGCTGCGGCTCACGGCCGGCTGGGTCAGGCCCACCATTTCGCCGGCGCGGCTGAAGTTCTGCTGCTGGGCCACGGCCAGGAACACGCGCAGCTGGCGCAAAGTGATATTCATGAGTAAAAATTATAGAACGATCAGATAAATACATTTCACTTTTGAATTCAGATGCCATCCAATCAGGCCCTGAACGCAGACTCCGAGGTCTGCCCCCATTTTTGAAAGCACGGCATGGCCCGACCCCGATTTCTCCCCGACAACTTCACCCTGATGCTGATCGGCACCGTGTTGCTGGCCAGCGTACTGCCGGTCTACGGCAGCTTCGTGCGGCCTCTGGAGCTGATCACGATAGGGGTGATTTTTTTCCTGTTCTTCCTGCATGGCGCCAAGCTGTCGCGCCCCGCGATCTGGGCCGGCATCAGCCACTGGCGACTGCACCTGCTGGTCACGGCCATTACCTTCGTGGTCTTCCCGGTCATGGGCTGGGCGCTGCGCCCCGTGCTGGAGCCTTTGCTGACGCCCGACCTGTACCTGGGCGTGCTGTTCCTGTGCACCCTGCCCGCCACGGTGCAATCGGCGGTGACGCTGACAGCCGTAGCACGCGGCAACATGCCGGCCGCGATCTGCAGCGCGTCGGGCTCGACACTGATGGGCATTGTGATCACGCCTCTGCTGGTCGGCCTGCTGCTGTCGCACACCGCCACGAGCAGCGACCCGCTGCAGGCCATGGGCCGGATTGCGCTGCAATTGCTGCTGCCGTTCGCACTCGGTCACGGCCTGCGCCCCTGGGTCGGCCCCTTTTTGCAACGCCATGCCAAGCGCATGAAAGGACTGGACCAGAGCTCCATCCTGCTGGTCGTGTATTCGGCGTTCAGCGCTTCGGTCGTGGCCGGTCTGTGGTCCAAGATCCCGCCGGCCGCGCTGGCCATCCTGGTGCTGGTCTGTGCGCTGCTGCTGGCCCTGTCCATGGGCTTGAGCGCCTGGCTGGCGCGCCGCTTCGGCTTCTCCAAGGAAGATGAAATCACCATCGTGTTCTGCGGCGCGCAAAAAAGCCTGGTCAGCGGCGTGCCCATGGCCAAGGTACTGTTCGAGCCCAGCCTCATGGGCGTCATCGTCTTGCCGCTGATGATTTTCCACCCCATGCAGTTGATGCTCTCGGCCTGGGTGGCCGGGCGCTATGCACAGCGCCAGTCCCCGGCCGAACCGGTGGCCCCGGTGCCGATCAAGGCCTGAACCCGGCCTGTCCGTCCTCATGGAAGATGGCGGTGCAGGCAGGCTCGCCCTGGCGCTGCAGGCCGCGGTACATGCCTGAAGTATTGAAAGGCATGCGCACATCGCCCAGGGCATCGACGGCGATCAGGCCGCCCCGCCCGCCCATGCGCCGCAGCTCGCCGAACACCACATCGGGTGCGGCTTCCTGCAAGGTCTGGCCCCGGTAGACCATGCGTGCATGCACATCGTAGGCGGCCACCGCGCGGATGAAATGCTCGCCCGTGCCCGTGGTGACCACGGCGCAGCTCAAGTCGTTGGCATAGATGCCGGCCCCGATCACGGCGGAATCGCCCACCCGGCCCGGGCGCTTGCCGGTCAGCCCGCCCGTGGAGACGGCCGCCGCCAGGTGGCCATGGCAGTCCCGCGCCACCGCCCCCACGGTGCCTATCTTGCCGTTTTCCTGCAGCGGTGCCTCGGGGACGGCCGCAGCCGCCAGCAGGTCCAGCCCACCGCTCTGGACGTGACGCAACTGGGCCAGGCGTTCATCGGTATGGAAATAGGCTTCGGGCTCCATGGCCAGGCCCATCTGCTGCGCAAAGCACTCCGCGCCGGCGCCCACCATCAGCACATGGCCGGAAGACACCATCACGCTGCGCGCCAGCGCCACCGGGTTGCGCACATGGTGCACGCCAGCCACGGCGCCGGCCGCCAGATGGCGGCCCTCCATCAACGCCGCGTCCATTTCGTGGTGCGCGTCGGCCGTATAGACCGAGCCCCGTCCGGCATTGAACAACGGACAGTCTTCGAGCGACTCCACCGCCGCCTGCACCGCATCCAGCGCCGAGCCGCCGCCTTCGAGCACGGCAGCGCCCGCCGCCAGCGCCGCCTTCAGGCCCTGGTGGTAGGGCGCTTCGCTCTCAGGGGGGGACGACGATATCGTCCCAGCCCCACCGTGCACTGCAATCACATAACGGGAATCGACCATGGCTTTGCTCCCGGCGGCCTGCGCGCCGGGCCATCCCCACGCAGCCACCCGCCTCCTGCATGCTGCGCCCGCGGGCGAACCCCAGGCCGTAGGCCATGGCAGCAGCCGCTTGTCAGGCGGCGTCCCCGTCAGCCGCGCAGCGCCAGGTTGTTGAGCTTGTCCAGCCGCTCGGGCCAGCTGCCCTGCTGCGCCGATTGCCGCAGAATGCGCGTCCAGGCCACCCAGGCATCCCATTGCACGCGCTTGTCCCAGGCATTGCCCCAGGCGCTGAAGCACTGCAGAGCGCTGGTCGCCGCGCGTTCTGCGTCCTCGGCGCGGCCGGCCGACAGATAGAGCTGGGCCAGCACCATTTGCGGCTCGCCCACCCAGGGGTTGTGGCGCACGGCATGCTCGAGCACCGCCGTCGCGGCGTCCAGGTCGACCAGGGGCTGGTCCAGCTGGATCACCGACCAGTACAGCGAGGTCGCCGCGGCTTCGTCGGAGGCCGCCAGCGGCTGCGCGCACTGGCCGAACACCGGCGGCAGGGGCAGCAGGTTTTTCAGCGCCGGGTGCTGCAGCGCCAGGCCCAGGCTGGCAATCTGGTGCAGCATGCGGCCGCTGGGGCGCATGGGGCCGGGCCACAGCGAAGCCGCCCAGTGAACGGCCTGCGGGCGCTGGCTTTGCACCTGCGGAAACTGCGAATAGATATCGTCCTGCCAGCTGAACCACTGCTCTATGCTGTCGGCCATGCTGACGATGATGAAGGCCGCGACTTCGAACGGCGTGAGCAGCATGGGCTGGCCGTTCTTTTCCAGCACCATGGAGCCGTCGGCCTCGATCTGCCCGGCCATCACGCGCTGCACGAACTGCGTGCGGCTCATGGTGCAAAACAGATAGACCAGGTGTTCGGCGCGCTCGCCGACCAGCTCCGCCAGGCGCCCGCGCTCGCTGGCGGCGTCGAACTTCACCAGGTCGACAAAGGCATTGCCGTAGACGCTGTGCAGCAGGCCCAGCAGGCGCACGTCCCTGGGCTGCTGCCACAGGGCCAGCGAACGGGCCACGCCGACCAGGTGGTGGCGGAACGTGCCCGCCTTGTGCCAGTCCTGGCCCACGTTGCGCGCCAGCACCACCGGCAGCAAGGGCGCGAGGTCGGCATCCTTGGACAGCCACTCGTCGTCGAGCAGGGTCTGGGCGCGCGCGAACAGGGCTTGGTCCAGATCATGAAAAGGCAGGGTCATGGCAATCTCTCCATCGCAAATCGAAAAAAAAGCGCTGGGCCCAGGCGCAGCGCATCAGAGGCTGGCCAGCCCGCAGGCTGGCACCAGCGCCTTACCAGGCGACCGTGTACGCACCCTTGAAGGTGCTGTCGACGAACTGCTTGACTTCAGCCGACTGGTAGGCCTTCACGAAGGCCAGCAGGTCGGCGTCTTTCTCATGGCCGGCGCGTGTAGCGATCAGCACCGTCACATAGGGCGTGTTGGTATTTTCCAGCGCCAGCGAATCCTTTTGCGGCGACAGGCCTGCCGCCACGGCGTAGCTGCTGTTGACGGCCGCGGCATCCAGGTCGTCAAGCGAGCGCGCCAGTTGCGCGGCTTCGAGTTCGATGAACTTGAGCTTCTTGGGGTTGGCCGTGATGTCGAGCACCGAAGCGCGCGCGCCCACGCCGGGCTTGAGCGTGATCAGCTTTTGCTCGACCAGCACCAGCAGGGCGCGCGAGCCGTTGGTGGGGTCGTTGGGAATGCCCACGCGGGCGCCGGTCTTCAAATCCTGCAGGCTTTTGATCTTCTTCGAGTACACGCCCATTTGCTGGTTCACGGCCTTGGCCACGGGCACGAGCTTGTAGCCGCGGTCCTTGTTCTGCGCGTCCATGAAGGGCTGGTGCTGGTAGATGTTGGCGTCGATCTCGCCTTGCACCAGCGCCGCGTTGGGCTGGATGAAGTCACCGAACTCCACCAGCTTGACCTTGAGGCCGCTCTTTTCCGCGACGCGCTTGGCGACTTCGGCGATCTGGGCATGGGGTCCGGCGGTCACGCCGATCACCACCTGCTGGTCCGCGGCGAACGCCGGCAGGGCCGTCAACGGCAGCACGGCCGCCAGGGCCAGGGTTTGCAACAAAGAGCGCTTGTTCATCGTCAAAATCCTACTTTCCTGTTTCCCGGCCCGGTTCGGGCACCCATCACGCCCCCAGGCCTGGGGGCTCTTGTCTGCAGCTCAGCGGTGGCTCAAGCGGCGCACGACCCAGTCGCCCAGGCTCTGGATGGCCTGCACGAAGAAGATCAGCACGACCACCACGGCCAGCATCACGTCCGGCAGGAAGCGCTGGTAGCCGTAGCGGATGCCCAGGTCGCCCAGGCCGCCGCCGCCGATCGCGCCGGCCATGGCCGAGTAGCCGGTCAGGCTCACGAAGCTGATGGTCAGGCCGGCGACGATGCCTGGCAAGGCTTCGGGCAGCAGCACTTTCCAGACGATCTGGGTGGTGGTCGCGCCCATGGCCTGGGCGGCTTCGACCAGGCCGTTGTCGACTTCGCGCAGCGCGCTTTCGACCAGGCGTGCGACAAACGGCGCAGCCGCCAGCGTCAGCGGCACCACGGCCGCGCCCGTGCCGATGGACGAGCCCGTGATCAGGCGCGTGAGCGGAATGATGGCCACCAGCAAGATGATGAAGGGCGTGGAGCGCACGGCGTTGACGATCCAGCCCACGGTCTTGTTCAGCGGGCCGTTTTCCAGCACGCCGCCTTCGTCCGTGAGGCGCAGGAACACGCCCAGCGGAATGCCCAGCAGACCACCGACCAGGCCGGAAATACCGACCATCACCACGGTTTCCCACAGCGAAGTGGCAAACAGCTCCAGCATCATTTCAGAGAAATTTTCAAACATCGCTCAACCCTCGATCTGCACGGTTTCGACCTGTACGCCGGCGGCGCGCAGGTGCGCGACAGCCGCCAGGATTTGCGCGGCATCGCCGCTGGCGAACACGGCCAGCGAGCCGAACGTCTGCTCCTGGATCTCGTCGATCTGGCCGTGCAGGATGCTCAGGTCCAGGCCGAAATCGCGAATCATCTGCGACAAGATGGGCTGGTAGGCGCTTTCGCCCGCATACGACAGGCGCAGCAACTGACCCGACTTACCCTGGAGGTTGGTGGCCAAGGTGCGCACGCGCGCCAGCACGCTGGCCGGCAACTCCTGGGGCAGGATTTCGTCGATCAGGCTCTTGGTGATGGGTTGCTGCGGCCGGGTGAAGACGTCGATGACCGGGCCCATTTCCGCAATCCGGCCGGCTTCGATCACCGCCACGCGGTCGGCGATCTGCTTGATGACCTGCATCTGGTGGGTGATCAACACCACCGTCAGGCCCAGCTCGCGGTTGACCTGGCGCAACAGGTCCAGGATGGAGCGCGTGGTTTCAGGGTCGAGTGCCGACGTGGCTTCGTCGCTGAGCAGCACCTTGGGGTTGCTGGCCAGTGCGCGGGCAATGCCCACGCGCTGCTTTTGCCCGCCCGAAATCTGCGAAGGGTAGCGATCGCGCAGCGCGCTCAGGCCGACCAGATCCAGCAACGGGTCGACCCGCTTGCGGATGTCTGCCTTGGACATGCCAACCAGCTCCAGCGGCAGCGCGGCATTGTCAAACACGGTGCGCGAAGCCAGTAGGTTGAAGTGCTGGAACACCATGCCGATATCGCGGCGCGCGGCACGCAGGTCGGCGTCGTTCAGTTTGGTCAGGTCGCGGCCGTTGACGATCACTTCGCCCTGGGTCGGCCGGTTGAGCAGGTTGATGCAGCGCACCAGCGAGCTTTTGCCCGCGCCGCTGCGCCCGATGATGCCGAACACTTCGCCGGCCTGGATATGCAAGTCGATGCCGCGCAAGGCCTCGACCGGGCCGGTCGGGCCTTGGTAGATCTGGGAGAGCCCCCGAATGTCGATCATGGAATGTGCTTTGGCGCAGTGCACACACCCGGTCTGCCTGCGCTCGTTGAGTTGAAAAAACGCGTTCACGCCGCGCACGGCAGGAACGATCAGAAATGGCAATAGCCCGCTGGCCTGCCTCGCAGCGCCAAATGGGTGTTAACCCTTAACTATGCCTCAATTTGCCGCCTGTACCGGCGGCATGGGGCATTTTCCCTCTGCGGCCGCAGCCTGCCGCGCGCACCACAAGTGGGCTGCGGACATGGGCGCCAGCGTGCATTGTCTTTGTTTTACGGCCTGGGCACGCGCTTTGCCAGCCACAATGGTGGTTCGACCTCACTATGAAGCACCTCATGACACTTTCTCAAGCAGGAATCATGCAGCCCATCCCTGCGATTGGGCGTTATGTCTTTTTCTCCCTGTCGGCCGATGCGCAAGGCGACGCCGCCGTGCTGCGCCAAAGCCTGCAGCGCCTGGCCGCCCTGGTGGACGGCAAGCGCGTGGTCGCGGCCCTGGGAACTGAACTGGTGCAGGCACTGGGCGCCCAGGTGCCCGGCCTGCGTCCCTTCCCCGAATTGACCGGCCCGGGCGTGAAAGCGCCCTCCACGTCCGTGGCGCTGTGCCTGTGGCTGCGCGGCAATGACCTGGGCGAGCTGCTGCAGCCCACCCGCGCGCTGGAAAAGGCGCTGGCACCGGCGCTCAAGATCAGCCGCATCGTCGAAGCATTCCGCCACGGCAAGGGCCCGACGGGCCACGGCCTGGACCTGACCGGCTATGAAGACGGCACCGAAAACCCGGAAGGCGAGGCAGCCGAAGCCGCGGCATTTGCCAGCGGTCTCGGCGATGGAATGGATGGATCGAGCTTTCTGGCGCTGCAGCAGTGGCTGCACAACTTCGATGCGTTCGACGCCATGCCGCCTCAGGAGCAGGACCACTGCGTGGGCCGCCGGCGCAGCGACAACGAAGAGCTCGATGACGCACCCGAGTGGGCCCACGTCAAGCGCACGGCCCAGGAAAGCTTCACGCCCGAAGCTTTTGTGCTGCGCCGCTCCATGCCCTGGGCCTTGCACAGCCCCAGCGGCGACAAGGGCGGCCTGATGTTCGCGGCCTATGGCTGCTCCTTCGATGCGTTTGAAGCCCAGCTGCGCCGCATGCTGGGCCAGGAAGACGGCATCGTCGACGCCCTGTTCCGCTTCTCCACGCCCGTCACCGGCAGCTATCTGTGGTGCCCGCCCATGCGCAATGGGCAGCTCGATCTGCGGCAGCTGGGCGTGAATTAGGCCCCCCTGAGCCGCTTCGCGCTAGGCGCGCCCCGTCTTCCCCCTGAGGGGGACGACACCATCGCAGCGGGGCGGCCCTTGCTCGGTGTCCCTGGGCTGGGGCGCGCCAGTTTCACAGGCCGTGAACTGAGCGGCGAAGCCGCTCAGGGGGTGATCACCGCTTCAACCCCATCGCCCCCAGCATCTGCTCGGTCTGCTTTTGCACCTGCTCCTGCATCTGCGTGAGCATGGTTTGCGACTGGTCGAGGTAATTGCCCATCATGCCTTGCACCATGGATGGCTGCATGCGCACGAACTGGTTCCACATTTCCGGCGTTCCGCCCTGGGCCTGCTCGGCCATGCGGGCCTGGAAGTCGCTGAACATCTGCACGTTCGTCTCCAGGCAGGCGCCTATGCTGCCCTGCATGGCATGGCCGTAGAAACGGATGATGTTGGCCAGCACCGTTTCGCTGAACATGGGTTTGCCGCCAGCTTCTTCCTCCAGAATGATTTGCAGCAGTATGCTGCGCGTGAGGTCGTCCCCCGTCTTGGCGTCGCGGACCACCAGTTGCTCGTTGGCCATCAACAGCGTTTTGACTTCGGTCAGCGTGATGTACGAGGATGTATCCGTGTCATAGAGCCGGCGGTTGGGGTACTTCTTGATGACCCGTGGCTTGGGCTTGGCTTGCTCGGTCGATGTCTTGTTCTCTTGCACGGCTGGCTCCTCTGGGCTTGGCGCCCCTGCTTTGCACTGCAATGGTGATTTTAGGCGCAGGGCGTAGCCCCCTTGCGCAGAGCTAACCCTGACCACAGGCGGCGCGCATCCCTAGCAAGGCGCTTGGCAGCACCCAGACAGCGGGAATGTTTTGCCCCATGGCTGCATCCAATGACCAGCAGCCCCTGGAATCCATGCACTCACCTGCGAGGTTCATCATGACCATGCACACCACCCGGCTCCTGGCCCGCGACCTGGTTGCCGAAGGCACGCTGGCGTTTCATTTCGAGCGGCCGCCCGGCTTCGAGTTCAAGCCAGGCCAGGCCATGGATGTCGTGCTCGGCGCGGACCAGACGTCCACCCAGCCCGAGGTCCGCCACACGTTCTCCATCGTCAGCGCGCCCTTCCAGAACGAACTGATCGTCGCCACCCGCATGCGTGACAGCGCCTTCAAACGCGCCTTGGGCGCCCTGCCCATAGGGTCAGCGCTCACGCTCGACGGCCCGTTCGGATCGCTGGGCCTGCACAAGGCCGCCGCCCGCGCGGGCATCTTCATCGCCGGCGGCATCGGCATCACGCCCTTCATGAGCATGTTGCGGCAGGCGGCCCACCTGCAAACGCCGCAAGACCTGTTGCTGCTGTACTCCAACCACCGTCCCGAAGACGCGGCTTTTCTCGGCGAACTGCGGCAGCTGGAAACCCTGAACCCCAGGTTCCACATGAACGCCACGATGACGCAGATGGGCCGTTCCTCCCAGGCCTGGGCCGGGCATACGGGGCCCATCGACAGCGGCTTCGTGCAGCGTGCCATGCAGGGGCTGCCCACCCCCATCTTCTACATCGCCGGACCGCCGGCCATGGTCGAAGCCATGCGGCCTGTCCTGGCCGGCGCGGGCGTCGATGAGGATGATGTGCGCAGCGAGGAGTTTTTCGGCTACTGAGCACCGGGCTCAGCGCCCGGCACCCGCCAGACGTTCTTCGATCGCGCGTGCCAAGGCGACCAGGGCATCACCGCTGCGCAACTCGTTCTCATGCGCGGCCGCCGCCTGGTTGCCCGACACCGAGCGCGCGCGCGTATCGGCGTAGGCGCCGAACTGCACCAGCGTGAGTTCGTTGGCCGGATCGACATACAGCCGCTGGCCGAAGCGCCCGGAAGCATACAAGGCCCCCTGGGTGTCGCCCGGATACCACCAGAAATTCCCGTAACCGGTTTGGTTGCGGCCCGCGCGTGCCAGGCGCTCCTGGTTGCCTGCCGACGGCGCCCGCAGAATGCGCGCCAGGGCCTCGCGCGGCACCACTTGCCGACCGCCTATGCGGCCCTGGTTGCGAACCAGCTCACCAAACCGCGCTGCATCGCGCAAGGTGCTGGACAGCCCGCCCGCAGCGAACTCCACGCCGGCCGCATCCACCGAGAAATAGGCGTCGTCCTGCGCGCCCATGGGACGCCATAGGCGCTCGCCCACGAGCTGCGCCAGCGCTTTCCCGGTGATGCGCCGCAGCGCCCAGGCCACGGATTCGGTGGCGCCGTTCTGGTAATAAAAGGTGCTGCCGTGCGAAGCCTCCATCGAGCGGGTGGCGGTCAATAGAAAGTCGTGGATGGTTCCCGGCATGCCTTCTCTCGCCGGCAACAGTCCTGCGGCGGTGAAGAGCCCGATATCGGGCGGGAGCTGCGGCAGATAGGCGAGTGCGACCTCCATGTCCAGGTTCTGCTGCACGGTCGCCTTGCCAAACGGCGTATCGGCCAGCTCCGGCACATAGCGCGACACCGGCGCGGCTGGATCCAAGCGGCCCTCCTCCACCAACTGCGCGGCCAGCAGTCCGATGACGGATTTCGACATCGACGCCCAACCATGGGCGTCGTGCATGTCCATGCCGCCGTAGTAACGCTCATGGACCACACGCCCCCGGTGCAGCACCAGCAGCCCGTCGACACGGTTGCCCGCAAGATATTGCGCGAACGTGGCTGTGCGCCCCTCGGGCATGGCCAAGCGCATGTCGTCGAGCGCCAGGCTGGCGCCCTCCGGCAGTTCGGCAGCGACGTCGGCGTGGCGAATTCCGGCCGTGGGGACGACCAGGCGGGTGTTGCGCATCGCCCAGCGGATATTCGCCGGCATCAGCCAGTTGGCCCGCGTGACGCGCGGTGCCACCAAGTCCTGGGCCGGCGCGCTCACTGCCGGCACGGCAGCGTCCTGCGCATGCCCGGTGGCGGACAGGCAAAGCAAGGCGGCGCAGGCCAGCGCGCGCAGCCGCCAATGCGGTGCATGCGGCGACATGGAGCGAGAAGAGGTGAAAACAGACATGGGCATGTGCTTTGCATCCAAAACGCATCAGAAATTGTGGCGAACACCGACCGCGATGAGGCTCGCGGAATTGCCGCTGTTCGCCGCCACGGGAATCTGGGCCAGCGACGCCGAGGCATTGGCGCCGTTGTCCAGATGCAGCCAGCGGCTATACAGCGCAGTGCGTTTGCTCAGGGCATAGTCGTAGCCCAGCGTCCAGGCCCGTTGCGAGCGCGCGCTGTGGCTGACCTTGCGCTGCACCACGGCGACGGCCAGACGCGATTGCAGCGTGGCATTCCACGCGGCGCCCAGGCTCACCAGTTGTGCAGCGCCGACGCCGGGGCGGTTGACTTCATTGCGTGCCAGCGTGCCGAAGAACTGCCATTGCGGGCCGCGGTAGGCAGCGCTGAGCGATTGGTAGGTGGATTTTTCGGGATCGGCCACGGGCACAGCCGCCGAACCGGAATAGGCACGCTGGAAGGCATAGGCGACATACCACGGCTGCCGCGACCAGCCCAGGCTGCCGCTGTACAAATCGCCGCTGCGCTGGCTCAATGCGCCCGCTTCGCCGGGTGCGTAAGCCAGGTCGGTGAACAGCCCTTGCCCCAATGGCGTGCGATAACGCAGCATGTTGCTCGCGCGTGGTGCGAAAGAGCGCAAACCCGGCTGCGCATCCACCATGGCTGCCAGATTCATGGGCGAGAACACGGTGTTCAAAGCGAACGCATCGGCGCGGGCGACGGCCTGGAACATGGGCGTGTACATGCGCCCCATATCCAGCGCGCCCCAAGGCCCTGACAGCCCCAGCGACGATTGCCGCATGAAAGAAAATGCAGACCCGCCATTTCCAGTGCCCGTATCCGTGTCCAGGCCGCCCTCCAGAACAAAGCGGGCGGACCAGCCGCCGCCGAGGTCTTCCGTGCCACGGAAACCAAGCCGTGAAGCACTATTGCCGCCACTGTCCTGGCGGGTCGACGAGTAGGCGCCGGACTTCGCATGACCGACATACATATCGACCGTGCCAAACACGCTCACTGCGCTTTGCGCCGACGCGCAGGCGCAGGCCGCCAACGCCGCGAGAGCGGCTATGGTTTTCATCATGTCTTGTCTCCTGGGATTTTTATCAATGCGCGGTGCGCCAGGCCTTGGCCGTTTGCAGCGCCCGCATTCCATGTCGCCAAAGAACCCTCGGCCTGAACCCGACCACGCAGATGCGCGGTGATTCAAGCCCAACGCACTTACAGCGGAACCAGCTTCGTGGCTTTCATCATGGCTTCGGTGAAAGCGATTTCCTTCACGAAATCCTGGATGTATTCCTGCGCACTGGCGGACGGCCGGACATTGCCGCCATTGGCTTCGAGCTGCGCTCGCAGGCCGGGCTGCTGCAGCGCCTTCTCGAAGGCCGCGCTGACGCGTGCGACGATGGGGTCGGGCGTGGCTGCGGGAACCGATATCCCGCCCCAGGAAGTGAGATCGACACCCCGCACGCCGAGCTCCGCCAGCGTCGGCACATCGGGCAGCAAGGGGTTGCGCTGCGCTCCGGCGATGGCGATGGCCTTGAGCTTGCCCACCTGGATCTGCGGATACGCCACGCCGAAGATAGGCATGCCGAAACTCACCTGCTTGCCCAGTACCGCGTTCACCAACTCCGACGCCCCTTTGTAGGGAACATGCGTGGCTTGCACATGCTGGGCGCTGAGCAGCAACTCCACCCCCAGGTGAGAGGGCGTGCCCACCCCGCCGGAGGCATAGTTCAGCTGGCCTGGCGCGGCCCGCATGCGCGCCGTGAGCTCCGCCAAAGTGGGCGTGGCCGAATCGACGGGAACGATCAGCACGATGTCCGACGACGTCAGCCGCATGACATGGCGAAAGTCCTTGAGCGCGTCGTAGCCCGGGTCCTTGTACATGCCCATGTTGGCCGCCATGGGCGCTGCCGAGTAGACCCAGGTGTAGCCGTCGGGCGCCGCCTTGGCCGCCAGGCGCGCGCCAATGTTGCCGCCCGCGCCCCCCTTGTTGTCGACGATGATCGCCTGGCCGAGCAGCGGCGAGACGGCATTCGCCAGAAGGCGCGCTGTGATGTCCGGGCCCGTGCCCGCCTGGTAAGGCAGCACCCACCGGATGGGGCGGCTGGGCCAGACGTCGGCCGCCAAAGCGGGCCAAGCCGCGGGCAGCAAAGCCGTGGCCAAAGCGCGGCCCAGCAAGGTCCGCCGTTGTGAGTCGATCATGTCTTGTCTCCTGGCTTGTTTGTTTTTTTGTGTCGGCCGGGCTGTTCAGCGCAGCTCGCCGACCAGTTCGCGCGCAATGGTATTGCGCTGGATTTCGCTGGTGCCGGTCAGCACGCGGTACATGCGCAGCATGCGGAACAGGAACTCCACCCGCCGCCCTTGCACGATGCCTTCGCCGCCGTGGATCTGCACCGCCTTGTCGGCAATGCGAAAGCCCGCCTCGGAGCAGAACAGCTTGGCCATCGAGGCCTGGGCCCGCGCTTCGGAGCCGGCGTCGATCTGGCGCGCCGTCGCGATCATCAACGCGCGGGCCGCGGCCAGGTCGGTGGCCATGTCGGCCAGCATGTGCTGTATGGCCTGGAACTGGCCGATGGCGCGCCCGAACTGGCGGCGCTGGCAGGCGTAGTCGCGGGCATCGCGCAGCGCTGCCGTCGCCAGGCCGACCATGGCCGGACAGTGCAGCAGCCGGTTCACGGTGATGCGCCCCAGCGCCAGCGCCAGCCCTCGCCCCTGCTCGCCGATCAGCTGTGCCGCCGGCACCCGCACATTCTCCAGCACGATGTCGCCCGTGTGGGACTGCCCTGCCATCGTCTTGTAGCCTGCCTCCACCCGCACGCCCGGCTGCGCCAGGTCGACGAAGAAGGCGGAGATCTCGCGCTGCTGCGGATCGCTCGATGTCGACGCCAGCAACACGGCCAAATCCGCAAAGGGAGAACCCGAAATGAATCGCTTGCGCCCATGGATGACGAAGTCGTCGCCATCGCGCACTGCCTGGGTCTGCAGCGCCCCCGCGTCAGAGCCCGCCTCCACTTCGGTCAGCGCAAAACAGATCGCCTTTTCGGCACGCGCCACCGGCAGGATGAAACGCTCCATCTGCCATGGCGTGGCCTGGCGGGCCAGCGCTCCCACCCGCGGCGGGCCGCTGAGCTCGCCCAGGATATGCGGCGCAAAAGGGGAACCATGGGCGTAGATCGCTTCCTTGATCAGCACATGGTCGAGCACCGACAGGCTAGGCCCCCCCATCTGAGTGGGCAGGGTCATGCCGTAGAAGCCCAGCGCATGCGAGCGCCGCCAGACCTGGCGCAGCGTCTCCAGATCCGGGCTGTTCTCATGGTCGATGCCTTTGTCGCGCGCCAGCGCTGCCAGCTCGCCGTGCAGGAAGTCGTTGATGCGAGCGATCCAGTCGGCGGCCTGGGGCGAGCCTTCAAAAGGGATGTCAAAAAGCGGCGCGGCGCGGCTGTCAAGGGCTTGGGGCGTGGACGTCATTGCGTGTTCCTTCATCAGTTGACCATGCGGCTGCGATCGGCCCAGTACGGCGTCTGAATGGCTCTGCGTGCCACCTTGCCGTTGGGGTTCTTGAGCAGCGAAGAAACGAACTCAATGTGGCGCGGCCGCTTGAAGCCGGCCAGCAACGGGGCACAAAAGGCATCGAGCACTGCATTGCTGGCCGTGCAACCGGGCTTGAGCACCACATGCGCGGCTACCGCCTCGCCCCATTTGTCATCGGGAATGGCAAAGACACAGGCCTCGGCCACCGCGTCGTGCTGGTAGAGCACGGCCTCGACCTCGGAGGGGTAGACGTTGAAGCCGCCGCTGATGACCATGTCCTTCTTGCGATCGACGATGTAGATGTAGCCGTCGTCGTCCATGCGCGCCAGGTCGCCGGTGTGATAAATGCCGTTCTTGAGCACTTCGGCGGTGAGCTCGGGCGCCTGCCAGTAACCCGCAAAAACGTCCGGTCCGCTGACCACGATTTCGCCGATGTCGCCCGCGCCCACGGGCTGGCCGGCATCGTCGACGATCTCGACATTCGATTCGAGAAACGGCCGCCCGCACGAGGCCAGGCGCTCGGGCCGTGCAGCGCGGGCAAACAAATGGTCTTCGGTCGTCAAGCCGCACACGCCCGAAGTCGTTTCCCCCGCGCCGTAGCCCTGGGAAAGAATGGGACCGAACACATCCATGGCGCGCAGGATGCGGGCTGGCGCCATGGGCGCGGCGCCGTATCCCAGGCGCTGCAGGTCGGGCAGCGGGCGGTATTGATTCCCCAGCTCGGCCAGCAGCATGTTGATCATGGTCGGCACCATGAAGGTATGCGTGACGCGATCCGTCTTCATCTCGGCCAGAAAACGGCCCGGCTCGAAGCTGGAGAACAGGCGAATCGTCGCGCCGCTGCACAGCGCGGGAGCGATCTGCATGCCCGAAGCATGGGTGATCGGGCCCACCAACCCCAGAATATGTCCGGCCTGCAGGTGCTCCGAGCGCGTCAGGAACTTGCGCAGCTGCGCCAGCCGGTTGCCAAACGTCTGCATCGCCGCCTTGAGAACGCCCGACGATCCCGATGTGTAGTGCAGCACGGCGACCTCATCGGCCGTCACGCGCACGGCGCTGAACACATCGCTGGCCTGGGCCAACGCGCCTTCATAACTGCTGGCGTCGCTGGCTTGCGGCCCGCCATCGAGCAGCAGCAGGCCTGGCATCGAGCCCTGGATGTGGGGCCGAAACGCCTCCGCCCGCTGGGCCGTGGTGACCACCAGGGCGGCGCCGCTGTTCGCCACGACATCGCCCACTTCCGCGGGCGAGAGCCGGGAATTGAAAGGCGCCTTGACGAGTCCGGCCTTGTAGCAGGCCAGCTCGATTTCGACCACCTCGATGCAATTGGGCAGATAAATGCCGACGCGGTCGCCGCGCCGCAAACCCGCAGCCAGCAGCGCATTCGCCAGGCGGTTCGAGCGCTGCTCCAATTCAGCGTAGGTGCTGCTGCGGTCAGGGCTTTTGACCGCGATGCGCGGGCCGAAAGCGCGTGCGCAGCGCGAGATGAGTTCGCCAACGTTGGCGACCCAGATGGGGGACTGACTCACAGGCTCTCCTTGGTGTGCGGTGCGTTCTGCCCGCCTATGCATCGCAGTGTCCCAAACCACCAGGCATCAAGGAAATACTGTTTTGTTATCCATAGCCATCAATGAAATTGATGAGCCCCTCCCATGCAAAGCCTCAGGCCTACTGCTCCGGCAGCAGCAGATCCGCCTCCCAGAGGCCCGCGCGAATCAGGTGCCGCGACATCTGCTCCAGCGCTTCCATCACCGCGCACGCCGCCAGGCTGGGAGTGCGGTCGGCCAAGGTGGCCAGGTGATAGCTGCGCGGCAACTCGGGGTTGACCACCCGGGCAGTCACCCAGTTCTCCGCCGGTGGCGGGCTGTCGGACAAGGAGCAGGCGGGCGTAAAGGCAAAGCCCGCGCCACATCGGTAGAGCGATCGGATGACGCGCAGGGAATCATGCTCGTGCACCACGTTCAAGACCACCCCCAGCGAAGCTGCCGCATCTTCCACGTTCTGCCGGATGGAAAATCGCCGCGACTGCAGCAGCAGCGGCAATTGCACGGCTTGCGCAAAATCGATCTCCGGCCGTGCCACGCCGCCCGCATTGCCTGGGAAGCGCAGCAACGCGGCCACCGCGCCATCCGCATCCTGCCCGCTGATGTACATGGACTCACGCGCCAGGGGCTTGCAGCGCAAGCCGTCCACCTGCGCCGTATTGACCAGGATGCCCACGTCGGCCCGGCGATCGAGCATGGCATTCTTCACCATCAAGCTCAGGTCATCGAGCACGAACACGCGGATGCGCGGATGGCTTGTCTTCAAGTGCGCCAAAACCGGCCCCATCAGCAGCGAAGCCAACAAAAACGGCACCGCCACCGTGACCGAGCCCTCAGGCCCTTGAGGCAAACGCTGTATGCGTTCACGCACGGCATCGGCATCGGAAAGCAAGCGGCGCGCGTCCTCATAAAGCTGCAGTCCCGCGGGCGTGGGCGTCACACCGGCATGCGAACGCTCGAAGAGTTTGGCACCCAACTCAGCTTCCAGCTTCTTGATTTGCGCGGTCAGCGCAGGCTGCGCGATGAACAGCGAGCCCGCCGCGCGCGAGAGGCTGCCCGCCTCCAGCACGGCAATGAAATAACGAAGAGTGCGCAGATCCATGGTGCGGTCATTGTCGCCGCACCACGGCGGAAGGCTCGGGGCGCGATCGCTCAGGGCGCGCTCGCCCGCCGCTCACTCGTCAAACATGCTTTGCAGGATCACGTCCGCCGTCACCTTGGAGTGCTTCTTGATCAGCTTCTCCATGGCATCCGCATCGCCGGACTTCATGACGTGCAGGATTTCCTGGTGCACGGAGTTCACATTTTTCGACCCTGGCGCTTTCTCTATCCAGATCCGCATCAAGGGCTCAATCAGTGCATGCAATGACGATATTTGCGCCAGCAAACGCGGCGCCTGACTGATTGCCGATATTTTTTCATGGAACTCGCGGTGCGCTGTGATCCACAAGGACAAATCCGACTTCACCGACTCCAGCCGGCTCAACAGGAATTCCAACTCGTGAATATCTGAAGCCGTGGCTTTCGTCACCGCCTTGGCCGCGGCCAGGGCTTCCAGGGCGGCACGCATTTCAAAAATCTCCTGGACTTCATCCTTGCTGAGCTTTTTCACCACGGCCCCGCGATTGGCACGCATCGCCACCAGCCCTTCCGTCGACAGCCGCCGCAATGCTTCGCGAATCGGCATTCTGCTCATATCCAGCACTTCCGCGACGTCTTCAGCCACAATTCTTTGGCCCGGCTGCAACTCCCCCATACGGATCGCATTGAGCAAATATTGGTACGCCTCTTCCTGGGCGCTCAACTGATTACGATTCATAGATTCAAACCTTCCAGGACCGAGAAATTTTATTCGTCAATATATTCATATTGAATATATTTGATATGTGGCCTGCCAGTCATTTCGCCGTCACCATCATCCAGATTTGCGCTGACACCGCCATGTCTGGCGCGCTAGAAATCTCTGGTGTGGAGCATGCGCCTCCCCCATTGTAAAAGCGCGCCGCCCCATTTCACCGTCGCATCGCGCGCCTTCAAGGCATGCACCGTTTTCGACCACCGCGCAGCGCGCCCACGATGGCGCCCCAGCGCTTCGCGCACCAAGCTGATGCGGCCCCCAGGTCCGCGCCCTGCTTTCGGCCGACCGCGCCAGCGACATGTCCGGGAAAAACGCCGCCGCGCCTCTCTGTACAGGCGATTTCCTCGCTCCGTTCCTGCCCCTTCGGCACACACATGGCACGGTGCTTGCTTGCAATAAATTGGATCCAAGTATCCAAGTAAACACGTATTCACTTTGTTGAAAAAAGCCAGCACAGTGGCGGTGACACAGATATAGGAAGCCTGGCCCACGTGCCTGGCTTCCCCGGTTGTTCCACATCTTCAAGAGGCAAACGCATGCGAGATTTCCAGAAATCAGGACGTTCGGTGGTCATGGCCAAGCATGGCATGGCGGCTACATCCCACCCCAGCGCCACACTGGCGGCCATCCAGGTCCTGCAGGACGGCGGCAATGCCATGGACGCGGCGATTGCCGCCTGCGCCGTGCAATGCGTGGTCGAGCCAGGCTCCACCGGCATAGGCGGCGACTGCTTTGCGCTGTACAGCGAAAAAGGCACGGACAAGATCACCGCCTTCAACGGCGCGGGCTGGGCACCGAAGAACATCGATGTCAAAGCCTTGACGGCCACCGGAGACAAGTTCCTGCCGCGCCAGTCCGCGCATGCCGTCACCGTACCGGGCGCCGTCGACGCATGGACCACCTTGCGCGAGAAATTCGGCAGCATGCCCTTGTCCCGCCTCTTCGCGCCGGCCATCGGCTTTGCCGAAGACGGCTACGCCGTGGCCCCGCGCTGCGCCGAAGACTGGCGCATGCAGACCGGCCTGATCCAGGCCACGCCAGAAGGCCAGGAGCTGCTGCTCGTCCACGGCAAGTCGCCCAGTGCCGGCTCGGTGCACAAGCAACCCCGGCTCGCGGCATCGCTGCGCAAGATTGCCGCCGAAGGCCGCAAAGTGTTCTACGAAGGCGAAATTGCGCAGAACCTGGTCAGCTATTTGCAAAGCAAGGGCGGCAGCCACACGCTGGAAGACTTTGCCAACTACCGCGGCGAGTTCCTGGACCCCATCAAGGTCCAGTACCGGGGCTACGAAGTCCATGAATGCCCGCCTCCGGGCCAAGGCATCGTGGCGCTGCTGCTGCTCAACCTCCTGCAGCAAAAAGCCGTGGCACCCGACCCTTTGTCGGCCGAACGCATGCGCACGGAAATCGATGCCACCCGCCTCGCCTACAAGGTGCGCGATGCACTGCTGGCCGACCCCAAATTCGCCGACATGGATGTCGACTACATCCTGTCCGCGGAGTTTGCGCGCCGCGTCAGCGAAGGCGATATCGCCGAAGTCATAGACAGCACCCGCCAGAACCTGGCCGTGGAGCACAAGGACACGGTCTACATCAGCGTGGTCGACAAGGACCGCAACTGCGCCAGCTTCATCAATTCCGTCTTCCACCCCTTTGGCTCCGGCTTGATCGATCCCCAGAGCGGCATTCTTTTGCACAACCGGGGCCAGAGTTTCGAGCTGACGCCCGGACACCCCAACTGCATAGGCCCGTGGAAGCGCCCCCTGCACACCATCATCCCCGGCATGGCCACGCAAAACGGTCAGGTGGAGTACGTCTTCGGCGTCATGGGCGGCCACTACCAGGCCATGGGCCACGCGCACTTTCTGAGCAAGGTGGTGGACTACGGCATGGACATTCAGGCGGCCAGCGATCTGCCCCGGCTCTTCCCCCTGCCTGGGCAGGACATTGTCGAGTGCGAGCACACCATGCCGCAAGAAACCAAGGCCGGTCTGGAGGCCATGGGCTACCAGCTGGCCGAGCCCCTGCAGCCGGCGATCGGCGGGGCCCAGGCCATCCGCATCGACTGGCACAACGGCGTGCTGCATGGCGCCTCCGACCACCGCAAGGACGGTTGCGCACTGGGCTACTGAGCCCAGCGCCGAGCACGGCACCGCCGGCCGTCGCTGCCGGTGCCCGCTTCCCGGAATCGATTCACGTTTTCTCACCGATGAAAGATCAGATCATGCAGTTCAATAAGTACCTGAAAGCCGCTGCTTTCGCATTGCTCGCTGGTCATATGGCAGCCGGCATGGCCAACGACAACGAATGGCCCACACGGGCCGTCAAGATCGTCGTGCCTTTTTCCGCCGGTTCCGCCACCGACTTGATCACGCGCCAACTGGCCCACAACCTGGGCATCAAGTTCAAGCAGCCCTTCATTGTCGAGAACAAGCCGGGCGGCTCGGCCGGCATCGGCAGCGTCGCGGTCGCCCGCGCTCCCGCCGATGGCTACACCTTGCTGATGACGGGCCCTGCCTCCATGGTGACGAACAAGTTCACCGTCAAGAACCTTAGCTACAACCCCGATAAGTTCGAAAAAGTGGCCCTGGTGGCCTACACGCCCAATGTCTTGCTGACCAACAAGGACCAGCCTTTCAAGACCCTGGCCGAAATGATCCAGTACGCCAAGGCCCATCCAGGCGTGCTGACCTATGCGTCCTTCGGTGCGGGCACGACTTCGCACATCGCCGGTGAAATGCTCAAGCAGATGGCGGGCGTGGACATTGTTCACGTGCCCTACAAAGGCGCGGGCGATGCCATTCCTGCCTTGATCGCCGGCCATGTGTCCATGTACTTCGACACCATCATGACCGCCCTGCCCCAGGTCAAATCGGGCCGCCTGATCTCTCTGGGACTGTCGACCAGCAAGCGCTCCGACATGGCCAAGAGCATCCCCACCATTGCCGAGCAAAACTATCCCGCCTACGACATCGCACCCTGGTACGGGATTGCCGCTCCGCAAGGCACGCCCAAGCACATCGTGAACCAGCTCAACCTGGCCATCAACGAAGCGCTGGACACTCCGGATTTCAAGGCCAAGCTGCAAGGCACGGGCGCCGAAGCCATGGGCGGCAGCGTGCAGGACTTCGAGCAATTCATCGCCCGCGAGATGCCAAAAACCGAGGCCATCATCGCGGCCGCCGGCTTGAAGCCCTAACCGCCAGCGGGCCTAGGCCGTGGGTGCAAGCTGCTTTCTGAGCACTTGCACCAGCGTGAAAAAGGCCAGCTGCATCTGCGCTTCCGAGACGCTGGCATAGCCCAGCAGCAAGCCTTTGCGCGCGTCCGGTCCCACGTAATATTGCGACAGCGGGCGCGCCAATACGCCCGCTTCCGACAAGCGCTTGGTCAGCAGCTGGTCGTCGACATGGGCCGGCAGTGGCAGCACCAGGTGCAGGCCTGCCTGGCTGTCGTGTCCGGGCATGAACTCGTCGCCCAGGTAGCGCTGCACCAGCTGCAGCAAATGCTCTCTGCGGCGCGCATACAGCACGCGCATCCGGCGGATATGCGCGGCGTAATGGCCGCCTTCCATCAGCTCGGCCAAGGCCTGGTGCGTGATCTGGTGGCCTTCGCGGTACATCTCCGCATGCATGCGCTGCATGGGCTCGACCAGGCCTTGCGGCAGCACCATATAGCCCACGCGCAATCCGGGAAACAGCGTCTTGCTGAAGGTCCCGACGTAAATCACTGGCGCGTTCAATTCCAGCCCCTGCATGCTGGGCACCGGGCTGCCGGAAAAGCGGAACTCGCTGTCGTAGTCGTCTTCCACAATCCAGGCGCCCACCTTGCGCGCATAGGCCAGCAAGGCCTTGCGCCGCGCCAGGCTCATGACGCTGCCCAGCGGGTACTGGTGGGACGGCGTGGTGCAGATCAGGCTGGGCACCGGCGCTTGCGGCTCCAGCACCATGCCCTCGCCATCGACCTTCATGCCGTGAATGGCAATGCCTTCACTCATGCGCAGGACATTGGCAATCCCCCAGTAGCCTGGTTCTTCCATCCACACATGCTCGCCGGGATTGACCAGAACGCGTGCCGCCAGATCGATCGCCTGGTGCACGCCTTCGGTGATCAGGATCTGCTCCGGCTGGCATTGCACCGAGCGGGCCACCCGCAAATGCGCGGCCAGCGCCTTTTGCAAGGCCGTCACATGGGCTTGCGTGCCATAGGTCAGCATCTGCGGCGGTGCATGCCGCCACAGCCGGTTGAGAATGCGCGCATAGACCTCCCGGGGGAACTCCGACACATCGGGCACGCCCGGCATGAAAGCCCCCCATTGCTGGGGTGCGGCCGAGGCCTGGGCCAGCACCCGCTGCGCCCGGTCGGCGAGCCTGACCAGCGGCTGCGGATAGGGCTCGCTGGCCAGCGCACGCTGGCGCCCGGACAGGCGCGGGGCGTGCAGCAGTTGCTCTGGCGCCGCATCCGCGACAAAGGTGCCGCTGCCCACGCGGGCCTGCACATAGCCTTCGATGCGCAACTGCTCGTAAGCATTCGACACCGTGTTGCGCGCCACCTGCAGCTCCCGCGCCAGATCCCGCGACGCTGGCAAGCGGCTGCCGGGTTCGAGCACCCTTTCGGAAATGGCCTGGCGCAGGCAGGCGCTCAGGCGCTGGGTCAAGCCCTGCCCTGCGCGGCCCGGCCCTGCGCGGCCCGGCCCTGCCCCACGTTCCCACCCCATTTGCAGCACCAGGTCTGCGCACACTGATTGCATAAGTCCGTCTTTTCCTGCGTTGTTGCGGTATTCCGCGTCACCAATCCAATTGGCACCATATTCTGACGCCAAAGTGGCCTAGCCCAATGGGCCAATTCAGGCTTCTAATGAGATCACTTCAACGTTTTACTGTGAACACCATGAGCACCAACGCCGACCTCAAACAACGCCGTCTCGCAGCCGCTCCCCGCGGCGTCGGCGTCATGTGTGACTTCCATGCAGCGCAGGCCGACAACGCGCTGATCACCGATGTCGAAGGCAAGCAATACATCGACTTCGCCGCCGGCATCGCCGTGCTCAACACCGGCCACCGCCATCCGCGTGTCGTGGCAGCCATCCAGGAACAACTGGGCCACTTCACGCACACGGCCTACCAGATCGTGCCGTACGAAAGCGCCATCGCGCTGGCCGAGCGCCTCAATGCGCTCGCGCCCATCGCCGGCCCGGCCAAGACCGCGTTCTTCACCACCGGCGCCGAAGCCGTGGAGAACGCCGTGAAGATCGCCCGCTACGCCACGGGCCGCTCGGCCGTGATCGCCTTCAACGGCGCGTTCCATGGCCGCACGCTGATGGGCCTGACGCTGACCGGCAAGGTCATGCCCTACAAGGGCGGCTTCGGCACCATGGTCAGCGACGTCTACCATGTGCCTTTCCCCAGCGCCATGCAAGGCGTGGAAGTCAGCGACTCGCTGGCCGCGCTGGAAATGCTGTTCAAGGTGGATGTGGACCCCAAACGCGTGGCCGCCATCATCATCGAGCCGGTGCAGGGCGAAGGTGGTTTCAACCCCGCGCCACCCGCACTGATGGAAGGCCTGCGCAAGCTCTGCGACCAGCACGGCATGCTGCTCATCGCCGATGAAGTGCAGACCGGTTTCGGCCGCACGGGCAAGATGTTCGCGATGGAGCACCACAGCGTGAAGGCCGACCTGATCACCATGGCCAAGAGCCTGGGCGGCGGCATGCCCATCTCCGGTGTCGTGGGCCGCGCCGAAATCATGGACGCGCCCCACCCCGGCGGCCTGGGCGGCACCTACGCAGCCAACCCCCTGGCGGTGGCCGCATCGCATGCCGTGCTGGACATCATTGAAGACGAAAAGCTCTGCGCCCGCGCCCAGGCCCTGGGCAGCAAGCTCCAGGCCCGTCTGCGCACCCTGCAGGCGGCGGACGCGGGCATCGCCGATGTGCGCGGCCTGGGCTCCATGGTCGCCGTGGAGTTCCGCAAGAACGGCGTGCCCGATGCCGAGCGCGTGAATGCCCTGGTGCAGGCTGCCATGGCCCAAGGCCTGCTGCTGCTGACCTGCGGCATGTACGGCAACGTCGTGCGCTTCCTCTACCCCTTGACCATCGAGGATGCGCTGTTCGACCGCGCGCTGGACCTGCTCGACACCCTCATCCAGGGCCGCTGAGCCCAGGGGCTGCTGCGTCGGCCCCGTCACTTTTCCGGCCTTGGCTGCTCCCCGGCCCAGGCCTTTTTTTTCTTTCATCCCCCCACGCCATGTCTTTATCCCTGCAACGCCCCGACCTGTTTCGTCAAGCCTGCCTGCTCGCCACCGGCTGGCAGGAAGTGGGCGACGGCCCGCGTATCGCCGTGCACAACCCGGCGACGGGTGAGCTGATCGGCCATGTGCCCGAACTGGGCCACGCCGAAACCGTCGCGGCCATCGCCGCGGCCGAGCGCGCCATGAAGCCCTGGGCCGCACTGACGGGCAAGCAGCGCGCGGCCATACTGCGCCGCTGGTACGAGCTGCTGCTTGCGCACCAGGACGACCTGGCCCGCATCATGACGCTGGAGCAAGGCAAGCCCCTGGCCGAAGCCAAGGGCGAAGTGGGCTACGCAGCCTCGTTCATCGAATGGTTCAGCGAGGAAAGCAAGCGCATCGATGGCGAGATCCTGCAGTCGCCCAACGCCGCCCAGCAGTTGCTGGTGATCAAGCAGCCCATCGGCGTCTGCGCGGCCATCACGCCCTGGAATTTCCCGGCCGCGATGATCACCCGCAAGGCCGGCCCAGCCCTGGCCGCCGGCTGCGCCATGGTGCTCAAGCCTGCGGAAAGCACGCCGTTCAGCGCCCTGGCCCTGGGCGTGCTGGCCCTGGAAGCCGGCATCCCGGCGGGTGTCTTCCAGGTGCTGACCGGCGACCCCAAGGCCATAGGCCAGGCCCTGTGTGAAAGCGATACCGTGCGCAAGCTCAGCTTCACGGGCTCGACGCAGACCGGCCGCCTGCTGATGCAGCAGTGCAGCGGTACGGTGAAGAAGCTCTCGCTGGAACTGGGCGGCAACGCACCGCTGATCGTTTTCGAAGACGCCGACATCGACAAGGCCGTGGCCGGCATCCTGGCGTCCAAGTTCCGCAATGTGGGCCAGACCTGTGTCTGCGCCAACCGCATCTATGTGCACGCCAGCATCTACGAACAGGTGGCCGAACGCGTGGTCTCCGCCGTGGCCCAGTTCAAGCTGGGCAACGGCCTCACGCCCGGCGTCACCCACGGCCCGATGATCAACGCCGCCGCAGTGCGCAAGGCCCAGCAGCATGTCGCCGATGCCGTGGCCAAGGGTGCGCAACTGCGCCTGGGTGGCCAGCAGTCCGCGATGGGCCCGTATTTCTTCGAGCCCACGGTGCTGACGAACATGAGCGACGACATGCTGGTGCACAGCGAAGAGACGTTCGGCCCCGTGGCGCCGCTGTTCCGCTTCGACAGCGAAGAAGAAGTCGTGGCGCGCGCGAACGACACCATCTTTGGCCTGGCCGCCTACTTCTTCACCGAAAGCCAAAGCCGCACCTGGCGTGTCGCCAAGGCGCTGGAATACGGCATGGTGGGCATCAACACCGGCCTGATCTCCAACGAAGTCGCGCCCTTTGGCGGCGTCAAGCAATCCGGCCTGGGCCGCGAAGGCTCCAAGCACGGCATTGAGGACTATCTGGAACTCAAATACCTGTGCCTGCAGACCGACTGAGCCGCCGTACAGCACCCCGCGGCTTCAGCTGACCCAGCCTTCGGGGTCCTCGCGCAGCCGCGCCATGATGGCATTGATGTGATAGGCCATGGCATGGCGGGCGCGCACCGCATCGCCGGCGCAGATGGCGTCCACGATGCGCACATGTTCATTCCACGCGATCTGCCAGATTGCCGGCGTGACGAAGTAGTCATCGAGCCGCTGGAACATGCGCGAGCGCTCGCGCAGGTCCCACAAATGCATGCAGGCCGAAGCCAGGGCCGCGTTGGGGCAGGCTTGGGCCACGGCCTGGTGGAACATGCGGTCGTAATGCAGCGGCCCCTGGCCTGCGGCGGGATGCTGGTGTGCCCATTCCGTTGCCCGGTGCAACTCGGCCAACTGCGCGCGCTGCTCGGGCGTGGCGTGCTGGGCCGCCAGCGCCGCGCACTCGGGCTCGACCAGCAGGCGCGCCTCCAGCAACTCGAACGGCGCCATCTCGGCGGCGGCCTCCGCCTGGCGCAGTCCCTCGCCCGTCGGCAACAGGGCGCAGACGTAGATGCCGCTGCCCATGCGCACGTCCACGTAGCCGCTGATTTCCAGCGCGATCAGGGCTTCGCGCACCGAAGACCGGCTGACATCGAAGCTCTCCGCGAGCTCGCGCTCGGAAGGCAGGCGCGCGCCCAGGGGGAACTTCCCGGCTTCGATGCGCGCACGGATCTGCTCGGCAATCTCGCGGTACAGCCGCCGGGTGGAAATGCTCTGGGAGGGCATGGACATCATTGGCGGCGCAAGGCCAGATAAAGCCCGGCGCTGCCGATCAGCGCAATACCGCCCATGGCCCAGGCATCGGGCGCCGCTCCGAGCCAGAAAGCGCTGATGGCCACGGCCATCAACAGCTGCAGGTAGTTCAACGGCCCCAGGGTGCCGGCCGAAGCCCGCTGGTAGGCGGCCAGCATGAGCAGTTGCCCCAGGCCGCTGGCCAGCGAGCCGACCACCAGCACCGGCCACTGCGCCGCCGTCGGCCAGGTCAGCGGCCACGCCAGCCAGCCCGGGAAAGCCGTCACCAGCAGGCAGATCCAGGCCATGTGCGCGAACTGGATAGGCCCGGGCACCTGCCCGGCCAGCTTGCGCGTGAGCAGCTGGAAGACCGCATAGCAGGCCGCGGCCAGCACCATCAGCAGCGTGCCTTGCAGCGGCAGGCTGTTGCCGGGGCGCACCACCAGCAGCATGCCCACGAAGCCCAGGGCCACCGCTGCCCATTGCACGGCGGAAACGGACTCTCCCAGCCAGCGCCGGGCCAGCCACACCATCAGCAGGGGGGCGGTGAAGTAGATCGCCGTCGCCTCGGCCAGCGGCATGGTGACCAGCGCCGTCATGAAGCTCGTGCCCACCACGCCCAGGCACAGGCTGCGCCACCAGAGGTTGGGTTGGCGCAAGGCGCCGGCGATCGCCTGGGTCGCCCCGGGCGTGGCGCGGCAATAGCGCCACAGCAGCCCGGCCGCCACCACATTGATCGTCAGGTAGCGCGCCAGGTTCATCACCACCGGGCTGTGCTGGGTCAGCATGGTCTTGGCAAAAGCGTCATAGAACGCAAACACCATCAAGGTGCCGAGAAACAGCCACATGCCCTGCACCTGCGGTGACAGGCGCTGCCAGAAGTTCAGGGCCACCGGCCCTGCCTGGCCTTCGGCGCCGGGCATTCAGCGCGCCTGCCCGGCCTGGGCCAGCATCACATCGCACAGCACCTGGCAGCCCGCGGCCAGATGGACCGGGTCCGCATCTTCCGACTCGTTGTGGCTGATGCCGTCCTTGCAGGGCACGAACACCATGGCCGTGGGAACGCGCCGCGCCATGTACACCGCATCGTGGCCGGCGCCGGTCAGGATGCGCTGGTGCGACAGCCCGCGGGCCTGCGCAGCTTCCTCGACCGCGTCGATCAGGTGGGCGGCAAACGGCGTCGCCGGGAACTCCTGCACGTCCACCACCGACACCTGCAGGCCCGCCGTGCCCCGGGCCACGCGCGCGGCGGCGGCGCGAAAGCGCGCTTCCATCGCATTCAGCTGTGCCATGTCGGGGTGGCGCAGGTCCACGGTGAATTTCACCTGGCCGGGAATGACATTGCGCGAGTTGGGGTGCACATGGACTTCGCCCACGGTGCCGCGCCCCGCGGGCGCGAACGGCGCGGCGTTGGCGATGTCCACCACTTCGCGCATGAGTTCCGCGGCCGCGTACAGCGCGTCCTGGCGCATGGGCATGGGCGTAGGGCCTGCGTGGGCTTCCATGCCGGTCACCGTCACGTCGTACCAGCGCAGGCCCAGCGAACCCGTGACCACGCCAATCGTCTTGTCCTCGGCTTCGAGGATGGGGCCTTGCTCGATGTGCGCTTCGAGGTAGCACTGGGGCTGCAGCTGGCCCACCGGCAGCGTGCCGCGGTAGCCTATGCCGTCCAGGGCCTGGGCCACAGAAATGCCCTGGCCGTCACGGGCTTCCAAGGCCACTTGCTTGGGGAAGATCGCGCAGTGCACGCCCGAGCCCATCATGGTGGGCACGAAACGCGAGCCCTCCTCGTTGGTCCAGATGGCCAGCGCCAGCGGCGCCTCGGTTTCCACGCCCTGCTCCTGCAAGCTGCGCATCACTTCCAGGCCGGCCATGACGCCGAAGCAGCCATCGAAGCGGCCGCCCGTAGGCTGGGTGTCGATGTGGCTGCCGGTCATCACGGGCGCCAGCTCGGGATCGCGGCCCGCGCGCAGGCCGAAGATGTTGCCGACTTCATCGATCTGGATCTGCAGCCCGGCTTCGCGCATCCAGCCCACGACCAGATCCCGCCCCTGGCCGTCTTCGGCCGTCAATGCCAGGCGGCAGCTGCCGCCTTTGGCCGTCGCGCCTATGCGCGCCAGCTCCATCAGCGATTGCCACAGGCGATCACCACGCACGTTCAGGCGCGCCTGCACGGGATTGAGACATTCCACCATATTGACTCCCAGTTCAAGAATATTCGCGAGCAAAAAACGTCAGACCGCGCCCAGGCCTTCGAGCAAGGCGGTGAGGCCGGGCTGCAGGGAATCGACCATGTAGCCGCCCTCTTGCACCACCACCACGGGCAGGCCCAGCGCGCGCAGCCGCTGGCCGACCATGCGATAGGCCTCGAAGTCGAAGCGCAGCACGCTGATCGGGTCGTACTCGTAGGTGTCGAAACCGATGGCCAGCACCACGACCGCGGGAGCGAACTCCTCCACGGCCTGCACGGCCGACGCCAGCACGGGCGCAAAGTCCGCGGTGGTGCTGCCGTGGGCCAGCGGGAAGTTGCGGTTGCAGCCCTCGCCCGCGCCCACGCCGCGCTCATCGGTGAAGCCGGTATAGAAAGGAAAGTAGGCGCTGGTGTCGGCGTGCGTCGAGACGGTCAGCACATCGCCGCGGTCGTAGAAGATGTTCTGCGTGCCGTCGCCATGGTGGGCATCCACGTCCAGCACGGCCACGCGGCCGAAGTGCTCGGCCAGGATCTGCGCCGCCAGGGCGTTGTTGTTCACATAGCAAAAGCCGTTGGCCCGATCGTGGTGGGCATGGTGGCCCGAAGGCCGGCACAGCGCATAGGACAGGCGCGCGCCGTCCACCACCGCCTGCGCGGCCGCGGCGGCCGTATGGGCCGAGCGCAGGATGGAGCGCCAGCTCTTGGGTCCCAGCGGGCAGGACAGGTCGCCCAGGTAGTAGCCGGTCTGCGCCACCAGCGAAGGCGATGGACAGGGCTTGCGCCGTTGTCCCGGCGCCACGCCGTAGTAGGGCGACAGATTGGGCAGGACTTCAATGCCCGGCTCCACGCCCATGCCCTGCAGCGCCTGCCAGCGCTCGTAGGCGCCGGCCAGGTAGTCAATGTAGTGCGGGCTGTGCACCTTGTGCAGCAGTTCCGCCCCGCCATCGGCCGGCACCTGCACGCTCGCGCCGCAGGCCTGCAGGGCGCGAATCAAGGCCTCGGCGCGCGCGGGCACATCGGTGGGCTTGTGCAAGCGCCCCAGGCGCATGAACTGCTGTGGGTCGTGGCCCAATTGCTCGGCATCAAAAAAAGCCTGGATCATCGATTTTCCTTTTCGTGCTTCACTTCAGTAACCCTGTGCTCTGTCCACCGCGGCGTCCAAAGGCCGGCCCGCCTGCGCCTGCTGCCAATGCCGCAAGGTCTGCTCGGCGATCACCGCGGGGGCCGTGCGCGTGGCGATATGCGGCGTGATTTCCACGCCTGCGGTGCGCCACCAGAAGTGCTCCGCCGGCAAGGGTTCCTGCGCGAACGAGTCCAGGGTTGCCAAGCCGACCTGGCCGCTGTGCAACGCTGCCTGCAGGTCGGCGTCAACCACATGCAGACCGCGCCCGACATTGATCACATGGGCGCCCCGCGCCAGCTGCGACAGACACTTCTGGTTCACGAACCCCTGTGTCTGCGCCGTCAACGGCAGCAGACAGACCAGGGCGTCCAGCCCCTGTAGGAACATATCCCGTTCCGCCTCGCCAGCGTAGTGGGAGCAACCCGACAAAGGCGCGGCCGGGGCCGTGCGGCTCCAGCCGCGCACCTGGTAGCCGATGGCCGCCAGCACCTGGGCACAGCGCGCGCCCAGCGTGCCCATGCCGGCGATGCCGACCGTGTACTGCGTGGCCGGCACCACCGGCAGTTCCCGCCACAGGCCCTGTGCCTGCTGGCGCGCATAGGTCGCGCGCTGCCGGTGGCCGGCCGCGACCGTGCCCACGACATAGGCCGTCATGCCCGAGGCCATGTGGGGGTCGCGAATGCGCCCCAGCGGCAGGTCCGGCGGCAGCGTGGGATCGGCCAGCAAATGGTCGACGCCGGCCGCGAGCGACTGCGCCAGCTGGACCCGCGGCAGGTGCGGCCACAGCCCCAGCGGCGCATCCCAGCACAGCGCCAGATCCACTTCCTCACCGCCTGGCACGCCGGCCAGCGACGGCGTAGGCGGCAGCAGGCGCAGTTCCACCGCCTGCCCTGCACGGTCGAACGCCGACTGCAGCGGCGCCAGCAGGTAAGTCATGTCCAGGTGCCGGCTGGCCAGCAGCAGCACCGTCACGCCCTGCGCGTTCATGCCAGCTCCAGCGGGCTCAGCGCCGCGCTCGCCAGCTTGGGGATGGCATCTATCAGGCAGCGGGTATAGGGGTGCTGCGGATTGCACAGCACTTCCTGGCTGGTGCCGTACTCCACGATCTCCCCCCTTTGCATGACCGCGATGTGGTCGCACAACTCGCCCGCCACGCGCAGGTCGTGGGTGATGAAGACCATCGCCAGGCCGAACTCCTCGCGCACCTGGGCAAACAGCTTGAGCACCTGGGCCTGCACCGACACATCAAGGGCCGACACCGGCTCGTCGGCGACCAGCAGCTGGGGCTCCATCGCCAGGGCGCGCGCAATGCCTATGCGCTGGCGTTGCCCGCCCGAGAACTCGTGCGGAAAGCGATCGGCGGCCTCGGGCCCCAGGCCCACGAGCTGCAGCAGCTCGAGCGCGCGGGCCATGGCTTTGTCCTTGGGAACGCCCTGGGCGATGGGCCCGGCGGCAATGGTCGGGCCTATGCGGTGGCGCGGATTCAGCGAGGCATAGGGGTCCTGGAAGACCATCTGGATCTTGCCCGCGGCCACGGCCCGGAAGTCGGACTCGGGGTGCAGGCTCTTGCCGTTGAACAGGATGCGCCCCTCATCGAAGGAATGCAGGCCCACCAGGCACTTGCCCACGGTGGACTTGCCCGAACCCGACTCGCCGACCAGGCCCAAGGTTTCCCCACGACGCAGGTTGAAGGAGATCTTCCTGGCCGCGTGCACGCGCCGGCCCTTGGTGAACAGCCCGCCGCCCGATTGGTAGACCTTTTCCAGGTCCTGCACCTGCAGCACGAAATGCGGGGAACGCTGCGTTGGCAGCCTGCGCACCTGGCCTGTGGGAATCGCCGCCAGCAGCTTTTGCGTATAGGCATGCTGTGGGCGCAGCAGCACGTCGCTGGCCGCGCCCTCCTCCACGCAGCGCCCCATCTGCATCACCACCACCTGGTCGGCGATCTCGGAGACGACGCCGAAGTCATGGGTGATGAACAGCACGGCCGTGCCTTTGCGCTCCTGCAATTGCCGTATGAGTGCCAGGATCTGCGCCTGGGTGGTGACGTCCAGGGCCGTCGTGGGCTCGTCGGCGATCAGCAAGGTGGGCTCGAGCAACAGCGCGCAGGCAATCATCACGCGCTGACGCTGGCCGCCAGAGAGGCGAAACGGATAGCTCTGGCAGATCAGCTCCGGCTCCGGCAGGCCCACATCGCCCAGGGCCGCGATGATGCGGCGCTGCTTTTCCGCGCTGCCGAGCGAAAGATGCGCATCGAACACTTCCTCCAGCTGCGCGCCTATGCGCATCACCGGATTGAGGGCCGTCATCGGCTCCTGGAAAATCATGCCTATGCGCTGGCCGCGCAGGCTGCGCATCTGCGCCTCGTCGAGCGGCAGCAGGTCCTGGCCTTCGAACAGCACCTGGCCGGCCACGGGCGCCACATGGGGCTTGGGCAGCAGGCCCATGACAGCGTTGGCAATCATGGATTTGCCCGAGCCGGACTCGCCCACCACGCACAGCGTCTTGCCGGGCAGCAGATCGAAGGAGACGCCATCGACGGCCAGCTGGCGGTCGCCGCCGGCGGGCAGCTTGATGCTCAGGCCCCGCACCTTGAGCACGGGTGCGGCGGCGGAATTCAGTACAGCGTGAGGTGCATTCATGGCTTATTTCCTTGCGTCCAGGCGGCTGTTGAGACCGTCGTTGAGGCCTTCTCCGACCAGATTCAGGGCGAGCACCGTGAGAACGATGGACAGGCCGGGAAAGACCGCCATCCACCAGGCCTGACGCATCACCGTGCGGGCGGTGCCGACCATGTAGCCCCAGCTCATCTGGTTGGGATCGCCCAGACCCAGAAAGCTCAGGCTGGACTCGAGCAGGATGGCGCTGGCCACCATCAGCGAGGCCATCACCACGATGGGCGAAATGGCGTTGGGCAGGATCTGCGTGAGGATGATGCGCGGCGTCGATTGGCCGGCGAGCAGGGCCGCCGAGACGAAGTCGCGCTGGCGCAGGGTCAGGAACTCGCTGCGCACCAGGCGTGCGACCGGCGGCCAGGAAACGATGGCGATGGCCGTCACGATGGAAGCCACCGAAGGCTCGAAGATGGCCACCAGCACGATGGCCAGCGCGAAGCTGGGCACCGACTGGAACAGCTCGGTGAAACGCATCAGCAGCGCGTCCACCCAGCCGCCGAAATAGCCCGCGACGGCGCCCAGCCCCACGCCGATGATCAGCGACACGGCCGTCGACACCAGGCCGATGATCAGCGAGACCCGGGCCCCATAGACCAGCCCGGCGAGAATGTCCCGCCCCATGGTGTCCGTGCCCAGCAACATGCCATCAGCCCCCATGGGCGGCACGAACGGCGCGTCGACCATGTCCCAGGGGTTGTGGCTGATCAGCAGGGGACCGACCAGGGCCACCAGCGCCACCCAGGCCAGCACGAACAGGCCCAGAACGGCGCCCTTGTTGCGGCCGAATCGCCGCCAGAATGCTTTGCTCATGATGTGCTTTCAAAAATGGTTCAAGCCAGCTCTATGCGCGGGTCCACCAGCGTGTAGATGAAGTCCGTGATGAGGTTGAAGAGCACCGCCATGGCCGAAGTCACCAGAAAGCAGCCCATCAGCAGGTTGTAGTCGCGCTGCAGCAGCGCTTCCAGCATCAGCCGGCCTATGCCCGGCCAGCTGAAAACCGTCTCGGTCAGCACCGCGCCGCCAATCATTCCGCCAGCCTGTATGCCCGCCAGCGTCACCACTGGCAGCAAGGCGTTGCGCAGGATGTGCGCGCGCTGGATGCGCCGCGGGTGCACGCCCTTGGCCCGCGCGGTCTTGACGAAATCCATCTGCGCCACTTCCAGCATCGAGGAGCGGGTCATGCGCACATAGACCGCCATGTAGAACAGCGCCAGCGTGATCGACGGCAGCAGCAGATGCTTGAAGATGTCCCAGGCCAGGGCGATGCCGCTCAGGTCCGCGCCCACGCTGAAGAAGCCAAAGCCCGGCAGCCAGTCCAGCGAGACGGTGAACACCAGCACGGCCATCATCGCCAGCCAGTACAGCGGCGTGGCGTAGAACACCAGCGAAAAGACGGTGATCACGCTGTCCACCCAGGTGCCGACCTTGCGGCTGGCCCAGGCGCCCAGCGCCACGCCCAGGATCAGCGACAGCACGAAGGCGCTGCCCGTGAGCAGCAGCGTGGCCGGCAGCCGCTCCAGAATCAGGTCCAGCACCGGCTGCTGCTGGCGGTAGGAAAAGCCCAGGTCCAGTTGGACCACATTGCTGAGGTAATGCCACAGCTGCATGGGCAAGGGCTGGTCCAGGCCGAACTGGCTGCGCAGCTGGGCGACGAACTGCGCGTCGGAGGCGCCGGCCTCCCCGGCCATCACCGACACCGGGTCGCCGGGTGCCGCCCGGATCAGCAGAAAATTCACGGTGGCGATGACCAGAATGGCCATCAGGCCCTGGGCCACCCGCTTGAGCATCAATTGCAATCGGTTCATATCGTTCTCGCTTCCGAGGTCCATGCCCGCGCCTGCGACGCGGGGACTCTGACGGGCCTGCTCGGGGCGGTCCGCGGCCAGCGCCGACCACCCCGCCAGGCCATGGCTTACTTCAGCTTGGCGCGCGCGAAACCATCATTCAGGCCGATGCCGGAATTGATCAGGCCTTCGACCTTGCTGCTGCGGTAGAGCGTGGGGAACTGCATTTCGTGCAGCCAGGCCACCGGCACCTCGTCGACCAGCAGCTTCTGCACTTCCTCGTAGATCGCGGCGCGCCTGGCGGGATCGATCTCCTTGGCGCCGGCGTCGAACAAGGCATCGACCTTGGGATTGCTGTAGCCCTCGACGTTGTTGAACGGCGAGCCCTTGGCGATCTGGCTGGAGATGTAGTTGCGCGCCACGCCCAGGGCCGGGTCGCCGTACTGGAAGACATAGGTCACGGCCATGTCGTAGTCCCACTCGTTGAGGCGCTGGTTCCAGCCGGCGACATCGGTGGACACCATCTCGACTTTCACCCCGGCCTGCATCAGGTTCTGGCGGATGATTTCGGCCAGGCGCATCCAGCTCTCGCCGTAAGGCATGGGCAGCAGGCGCAGCGGCTTGCCGTCGTAGCCCGACTCCTTGAGCAAGGCCTTGGCCTTGTTCAGGTCGCGCGCGTAATGGGTCACCTTGTTGGAGTGGAACTTCACCGCGCTGTTGAGCGGGCCGGTCGCGACCTTGGCATAGCCGTGCCAGGCGATCTTGGCCATGGCCTCGCGGTCCAGCGCATACATCACGGCCTGGCGGAACTTGACGTTGTCGAACGGCTTGCGGCGGTTGTTCAGCCACAGCCAGGAGTGCGGGGCGAAGAACTCATGGCCCTTGGTCGTCACCGAGACGCCGGGCAGCTTGGACAGGCGCTGCACGTCGAAGAACTCCACGGCACCGCCGGGCACCACGTCCACCTTGCCCGATTCAAAGGCCGCGGCGCGCGAAGCGGCGTCCGGGATCACATGGAAGTACAAGTCCTTGACCTGCGGCACGCCCGCTTCGCGGTAGCTCTCGTTGGCCGTCAGGTGGATGTAGGAGCCCTTGACCCATTCCTTGAACTTGAACGGCCCCGTGCCTATGGGCGCGCTGTTGGCCGGATGGTTGAGAAAGTCGGCTGCGCCTTCGTAGATGTGCTTGGGCACCATGGGCATGGAGCCGACTTCGAACAGGCCCAGGAAAGGACCGAAAGTGTGCTTGAGCTTGAAGACCACGGTGTTCGCATCCGGCGCCGTGATGCTGTCGATGACGCCCAGATTGCCGCGCAGACGCGCATGGGTCTTGCGCAGAAAGGTATCCACCGAGAACACCACGTCGGCCGAGCTGAAAGGCTTGCCGTCGTGCCACTTCACGCCGTTTTGCAGCTTGAAGGTATAGGTCAGGCCGTCGCTGCTCATCGCCCAGGACTGGGCCAGGCCCGGCATGGGGTTGAGCTTCTCATCCACGCGCACCAGGCCTTCGTAGATATTGCCCGCCACCATCTGGGTCGGAGCGTTCTGCAGTATGCCCAGCATCAGTCCCGGCGGCTCGGGCTGGACCACGGCATTGATGACCCCTCCCGCCTTGCCTTGGGCCAGTACATGCAGGGGCACCCCTGCGATACCCAGCCCCATGCCGGCAGCGGTCAGTTGGAACAGTTCACGGCGTTTCATAGAAGACTCCTTGGAATAAAAAGGCGCAGCCACCCCCTGCCGGCAGCCCGCCAGCATGGCAAGAGGATGGAAATCAGGGAAAGCGCCGGGCGCTCAGCAGTCGAAGGGCAGCGCCGAGGCCGGGGCCAGCCGCTGCTTGAGCGCGCGCCACTCGCGCGCGCAAGGCGTGGCGTCGTCCGCCAAGCGGTTGCTCTCGCCCGACTCGTACTGCCGGGCCGTCAATTCACAGACCTCGCTGGGCACGGTGAAGGCAATCTGCCCGCTGGACTGGATGGCGATCTGCACGCGGCAGGCACGCTCCAGGTTGATCATCAGAATGAACGCTTCGGCGATGCTGCCGCCCAGCGTGAGCAAACCGTGGTTGCGCAGGATCAAGGCCTTGTGGACCGGACCCAGGTCGCTCACCAGGCGCTCACGCTCCGCATGGTTGAGCGCAATGCCCTCGAAGTCGTGGTAGGCCACACGCTGGTAGAACTGCAGCGCCCATTGATTGCAAGGCTGCAGGCCGCAGGCCAGCGAACTCACGGCCACGCCGCCCACCGTATGGGTGTGCACGATGCACTGCGCATCGTGGCGCGCCATGTGCAACGCGCTGTGGATGGTGAAACCGGCCGGATTCACGTCATGCGCCGAAGGCTCGACGATGCGCCCTTGCGTGTCGACCTTGACCAGGGACGAGGCCGTCACATCACCAAACAACATGCCGTAGGGATTGATCAGGAACTGGTCTTCGGTGCCCGGTACCCGCGCCGAGATATGGGTGTAGATGCTGTCGTCCAGCGCCAGCAAGGCCATGAGCCGGTAGGCCGCGGCCAGATCCTTGCGTACCACCCATTCCTCATCGCTCCAGGCTGGCGGGTTCTTGGTGGCCGAGGCGACGGCTGCGGTGGCATAGTTCATTCAATGGGCTCCACGGTATCGGTTGACATCTGCAGCTCTTTACGCAAATGCCATGCCAGCCCCGGCGCCCTCTATTGCCCACGCTCCCGCGGCCTCTGACAACGGCTGTCCAACCGGCGCGGACAAGCCGGAAAGCCATGTTTCTCGGACTCTTTAAAGTCATGAATCCAGCACCAAACTGGTCTGACCAAGAGCCATCGTGGTGCACATAAATCCTGAAATTGCACCAATTTCACGGAATTCAGCCCAAAATCCCATCGACCTATCAGACCAGTAGAGCCACACAGCCCAGGCTGCGCCGCTGGGCCCATATATTGCAAAGCAAGCCGCACCCCCTTCAAGGAATGCCCCATGCACCACCTCCATCCCAGCGCCGAAGCCATACGCCACGCCGTGCAGCAGCAGCGCGCCTACCTGATCGACAGCACCGCGCGGCTGGTCGCCGCGCCGAGTTTCAGCGGCGCGGAAACCAGCGCCTGCGAGGCCATGGAAGCGTTGCTGCAGGCGCAGGGCCTGGCGACCGAACACCTGCCGATGGACAGCGAAAGTCTGCGCAACCACCCGTTGTTCAGTTGCCCCTGCAACCCCGACAACAACCGCTACAACCTGCTGGCCATCCACCAGCCGCCGTCGGGCATCTCGCAAGGCCGCAAGCTGCTGTTCAACGGCCATCTGGATGTCGTGCCCACCGGCCCGGCCGAGATGTGGGCGCAACCGCCTTTCGCCCCCTACGAACAGGACGGCTGGTTGTACGGGCGCGGCGCGGGTGACATGAAAGGCGGCCTGGCCTGCGCCCTCACCGCCTTGCAAACGCTCAAGACCATGGGTTTGCAGCCGGCCTCGCTGGTCGGCATCAACGCCGTGGTGGACGAAGAGGACACGGGCAACGGCACGCTCGCCAGCCTGGGCGCGTTGCACCAGGCACGCCTCAAGGCCCGCTATGAAGCCTTCGACACCGTGCTCATTCCCGAGCCCTTTGGCGAAACCGTCATGGCGGCGCAGATCGGCGTGTGCTGGCTGACCGTCAAGATCACGGGACGGCCGACCCATGTCGCCTACATGAACCAGGGCCTGAACCCCATCGAAGCCGGCATACAGATCATGCAAGTCCTCAAGCAGGCGCAGGACGATCTCAACCGGCCGGAAAACCGCCACCCGGCATTCGCCCATGTAGCCCAGCCCATCAACATCAACCTGGGCAAGATCGAAGGCGGCGAATGGCATTCCTCCGTGCCCTGCACCTGCACGCTGGGCATACGCGCGAGCTTCTATCCCGACCGCGATGCCGACGAAGCCGTGCAATGGTTCAGCCAGCTGATCCGCCAGGCGGCACAGCGCATCAATCCCGCGCTGCACATCGAGATAGACCACCGCGGCTTCAAGGCCCCGGGCTGCGTCTACGACCTCGAAGCGCCCGCCATGCAGGCCTTGCAACAGGCCCACGCGGACATGCATGGCGCGGCGCCCCGGCACCTGGCCTGCACCGCCACCACCGACGGCAGGCACTTCCGCCTGTCCACCCCCTGGGCCGTGACCAACTACGGCCCCATCGCCCGCAACATCCACGGCATCGATGAAGCCGTGGACATCGCCAGCATGCTGCGCGTGACCGAGACCTTCGTGCGCTACATCATCGACCAGTGCAAGGTGGTGCCGCTGGAACGCAACGCTCGGCCAGACTGACGGCGCGGCCGCCGCGGCATCGCCCACGGCCTATGAAACCGGCGCGCCCCAGCAAGGGGACACCGAGCAAGGGCCGCCCCGCAGCGATGGTGTCGTCCCCCTCCACCGAAGGATGAGAGGGGGAAGCGACGAAGTCGCTCAGGGGGTGCGTCAGGTCACCCCGGCGGCGGCGACACCGAATGCAGCAGCACCGGCATCTCACCGTCGCCATTGACGCTTTCGAGCCGCACGCCAAAGCCCCACAGGCGTGCCGCGTGCTTGAGCACTTCTAGCACATCGTCGGCCAGGGGCCGGCCCTGGTAGCGGGTGTGCCGCAAGGTCAGACTGCGGTCGCCGCGCAGGTTCACATTCCAGACCTGGATGTTGGGCTCGCGCGCGCCCAGGTCGTATTGTTGCGACAGGGTCTGGCGCAGGCTGCGGTAGCCGTCGTCGTCGTGGATAGCGCTGACCAGCAGATCGTGCTCGCTGGCGTCATCGTGGATGGAGAACAGACGCATGTCGCGCATCAGCTGCGGGCTCAGGTACTGGCCGACGAAGCTCTCGTCCTTGAAGTTCTGCATGGCATGGTGCAGCGCCGGTAGCCAGGGGGTGCCCGCCATGTCCGGGAACCAGCGCCTGTCCTCCTCGGTGGGATCCTGGCAGATGCGCCGGATGTCGCGGTACATGGAAAAGCCCAGGGCATAGGGGTTGATGCCGCTGTAGGCGCGGTGCCCTGCCGGCGGCTGGTAGATCACGTTGGTGTGCGAGGACAGCCACTCGATCATCACCCCGTCGGTGAGCCAGCCCTCGTCATACAAGGTATTGAGCAAGGTGTAGTGCCAGAACGTGGCCCAGCCCTCGTTCATCACCTGGGTCTGGCGCTGCGGGTAGAAATACTGGGCGATCTTGCGCACGATGCGTACGATCTCGCGCTGCCAGGGCTCCATCAGGGGCGCGTTCTTCTCGATGAAGTACAGCAGGTTTTCCTCCGGCTCCTTGGGAAAGCGCTCGTTTTCCTGCGCCGCACTGTCCTTGCCCGGGCGCACCGGCAGGGTACGCCACAGCACGTTCACCTGCTGCTGGGCGTAGGCCTCGCGCTGCTCGCGCTCGGCGCGCTCGCGCGCCAGGTTTTTCTTGGTCGCGCGACGGTAGCGGTCCACGCCCAGATTGGCCAGGGCATGGCAGGAGTCCAGCCACTGCTCCACGGTTTCCAGGCCGTGGCGCTCCTCGCATTGCGCGACGAAATCCCGGGCATAGACCAGGTAGTCGATGATGCTGCCCGCATCCGTCCACATGCCGAACAGGTAGTTGTTCTTGAAGAAACTGTTGTGCCCATAGGCCGCATGGGCGATCACCAGCGCCTGCATGGCCGTGGTGTTTTCCTCCATCAGATAGCTGATGCAGGGATTGGCATTGATGACGATCTCATACGCCAGGCCCATGTGGCCGCGCCGGTAGCGCCGCTCGGTCGCGAGGAAGTCCTTGCCATAGCTCCAATGGCGGTAGCCCACGGGCATGCCGGCACTCGAGTAGGCATCCATCATCTGCTCGGCCGAAATCACTTCCAGCTGATTGGGATAGGTGTCCAGGCCGAAGCGCTCGGCCGTGGCGGCAATGGCCGCGTGGTAGCGTTCGATCAGCTCGAACGTCCAGTCGCTGGGGTCGGGCAAAGGGTGGGCCGGGCGCTTGCCCGCTGGCAGCGGGGCCGTGGGCACGCCGCGCTGCAGGCGCTCACCCGTGACGCCGGGCTTCCAGGGATGCGGGCCTTGGCGCGGCGCCAGCACAGGGTATTGAGAGAGGTTCATACGGAGACGCCCTCTTTCTTGAACAGATCACGAAACACCGGATAGATATCGCTCGCCGCGGTCGCCTTGCGCATGGCGAAGTGCGGATACATCGGCGCCAGCTGGCTGTACTCCACCCACAGATTCTGCTCCTCCTGCACCACTTGCACATAGGCGAAGTAGCGCACCAGCGGCAGGATCTTGTCGACCAGCAGATTGCGGCAGTTGGCGCTGTCGTCGTTGAAGTTGTCGCCATCGCTGGCCTGGGCCACATAGATGTTCCAGCCGCTCGCGAGATAGCGCGTGCGAATGATTTGATCGAGCAACACCAGCGCGCTGCTGACCACCGTGCCGCCCGTCTCCTGCGAATGGAAGAACTCGTCCTCGCTGACTTCGGCGGCCTGGGTGTGGTGGCGGATGAAGACGATGTCGATCTTCTCGTAGTGGCGCGTGAGGAACAAATACAGCAGGATGAAAAAGCGCTTGGCCAGATCCTTGCGATCCTGGTCCATGGAGCCGGACACGTCCATCACGCAGAACATCACGGCCTGGCTGCTGGGCTCGGGCACTTTCATGCGGTTGCGAAAACGCAGGTCTATGGGGTCGAGAAAGGCCACCTTGCCGATGCGGGCCTTCAGTGCGTCGATGCGCTGCTGCAGTTCCGCCACCGTCTCGCTGGTGCCATCGTCCTGCGCCAGCAGGGATTCGAGCTGGGCCTGCAGCACTTTGAGCTCGCGCTGCGGCGCCTTCGTCAGGGCGATGCGCCGCCCCAGGGCCCCGCCCATGGTGCGCAGCAAGGCCAGGTTGTGCGGCGTGCCGTCATGGCTGTAGCCGGCGCGGCGCGTCTTGTACTGCAGCGTGTTGCCGATGTGGGTACGCAGCAGGCGCGGCAGCGCCAGATCCTCAAAGAACAGCTCCATGAACTCTTCCTTGGACAGCGTGAAAGTGAAATCGTCCTCGCCCTCCCCGCTGTCGCTGGCCTGCGAGCCCGACCCGCCCGCTCCGCCCTGCGGCCGGGCGATGTGGTCACCGCGCACATGGTCGCTATTGCCCGGGTGCACGATGTCGGAGATGCCGCCCTGGCCGTGGCGAAACACAGGCTCGTGGATGTCCTTGCGGGGGATGGTGATGTTTTCAGCCTTCTCGATGTGGCGGATGTCGCGCTTTTCCACGGCGCGGCGTACCGCCTCGGCGATCTGCTGCTTGTAGCGGCGCACGAAGCGCTCGCGGTTGCCCACCGACTTGTTCTTGCCGGAGAGCCTACGATCGATGATTTGCAATGCCATCTGAACTCCCCATGCATGGTCCGCCGTGCTGAATGCCGGCGCGGCTCTCAGCTGCTCTTGCGCACGCGCAGGTACCACTCGCACAGCAGGCGCACCTGCTTGGGCGTATAGCCTTTGGACTCCATGCGGACGACGAAATCCTCGTGCTTGCGCGCATCCTCGGCACTGGCCTTGGCGTTGAAGCTGATGACGGGCAGCAACTCCTCGGTGTTGGAAAACATCTTCTTCTCGATCACCAGGCGCAGCTTCTCGTAACTGGTCCAGGCCGGGTTCTTGCCCTGGTTGTTGGCGCGCGCGCGCAGCACGAAGTTGACGATTTCGTTGCGAAAATCCTTGGGGTTGGCGACGCCCGCGGGCTTTTCGATCTTCTCCAGCTCGGCATTGAGTGCAGCCCGGTCGAAGGCCTCGCCGGTGTCGTTGTCGCGGTACTCGTTGTCCTGGATCCAGTAGTCGGCGTAGGTGACGTAGCGGTCAAAGATGTTCTGGCCGTACTCGCTGTAGCTCTCCAGGTAAGCGGTCTGGATTTCCTTGCCGATGAACTCGGCGTAATGCGGCGACAGGTATTCCTTGATGTAGCCGGTGTACTTGGTCTCCAGCTCGGCCGAGAACTGCTCGCGCTCGATCTGCTGCTCCAGCACATACATCAGATGGACCGGGTTGGCCGCAATCTCGGTGCTGTCGTAGTTGAAGACCTTCGACAGGATCTTGAAGGCAAAGCGCGTGGAGATGCCCGACATGCCCTCGTCCACGCCCGCGAAATCGCGGTACTCCTGGTAGCTCTTGGCACGCGGGTCCGTGTCCTTGAGGCTTTCGCCGTCATAGACCTGCATCTTGCTGAAGATGCTGGAGTTCTCCGGCTCCATCAGGCGCGTGAGCACCGAGAACTGGGCCATCATCTTGAGCGTGCCGGGCGCGCACACGGCATTGGCCAGCGCCGATTCGCGGATCAGCTTTGCGTAGATCTTCACCTCTTCGGAGACGCGCAGGCAATACGGCACTTTGACGATGTAGATGCGGTCCAGGAAGGCCTCGTTGTTGCGATTGTTGCGAAAGGCCTTCCACTCGCTTTCATTGCTGTGCGCCAGCACGATGCCATCGAAGGGGATGGCGCCAAAGCCTTCCGTGCCCTTGTAATTGCTCTCCTGCGTGGCGGTGAGCAGTGGGTGCAGCACCTTGATCGGGGCCTTGAACATTTCGACGAATTCCAGCAGGCCCTGATTGGCCAGGCACAAGCCGCCGGAATAGCTGTAGGCATCGGTGTCATCCTGGGCGAAGTTCTCCAGCTTGCGGATGTCCACCTTGCCCACCAGACTGGAGATGTCCTGGTTGTTCTCGTCGCCCGGCTCGGTCTTGGCGACGGCGATCTGGCGCAGGATGCTGGGGTAGCGCTTGACGACGCGGAACTGGCGGATATCGCCGCCGAGCTCTTCCAGCCGCTTGACGGCCCAGGGCGAAAGCACATGCTGCAGACAGCGCCGCGGAATGCCGAACTGCTCTTCCAGCACCGGCCCATCTTCCACGGCATCGAACAGACCCAGCGGCGACTCGTTCACCGGCGAGCCCTTGAGCGCGTAGAACGGCACTTTCTGCATCAGGTACTTCAAGCGTTCGGCGATCGAGCTTTTACCGCCGCCCACCGGGCCCAGCAGGTACAGGATCTGCTTGCGCTCCTCCAGTCCCTGGGCTGCATGGCGGAAAAAGCTCACCACCTGCTCGATGGAGTCCTCCATGCCGTAGAACTCGGCGAAGGCGGGGTAACGGCGGATGACCTTGTTGGCAAACAGTCGCGACAGACGCGGGTCGCTGCGCGTATCCACTATTTCCGGCTCTCCCATGGCGACCAGCATGCGCTGGGCAGCGCTCTCGTAGGCCATGGGATCGCGCAGACACAGTGCGAGGTATTCGTCGACAGACATTTCCTCTTCGCGCAGGCGAACGTAACGTGCAGCAGAGTTGCTCAGGACATCCATATGACCTCCCGTGGCGACACTCAAAGGCGAACAGTGCCGCAAGGTTGCAAGGCATTCGCTTGCCGTATGCAGTGGTTGTAGCACCTTGTCCTCACTTTGAATAGAGGATTAAAGGCATAAAAAAGCGCTGGAACTTTTGCGTTGCAAACCGGTCCCTGCGGCCCAATTTCCTGCCCGCGCGGGCTTGCCGATAGACTCCCTGGCGGCCCCGCCACACAGGAGACAACCCATGCGCCTGCCTCTGCGCCCCCACGGCATCTCTCTTCTCGCCTTGCTGGCGCTTTCCGGCTGCGCCGGCGGCTCGGCCGGATTGCACGGCCCGTCCACCTCCCAGGAAGCAGCGCCCGCGCCCACCGCCTGTCCGGCGGCGGTGCCCGGCAGCGCCACATGCCTTGCCGGCAAGGACGCCATGGGCGCCTACTACCTCATCGCCCGACCCGCCGACTGGAACGGCGTGCTGGTGCTGCACGCCCACGGCGGCCCCAGCCTCGCCGCGCCCAGCGCCGCGCGCGTGGAAGAAGACCTCACCCGCTGGGCCATCATGGTCAAGGCCGGCTATGCCTGGGCAGGCTCGAGCTTTCGCCAAGGCGGCGTGGCCGTGCGTGCCGCGGCGCAAGACACGGAGCGCCTGCGCGGCATCTTCCGCGACCATGTGGCCCAGCCCCGCCGCACCATCCTGCACGGCCAGTCATGGGGCGCGGGGGTGGCGGCCAAGGGCGCGGAAATGTTCACGCAGGACAGCGTGGGCGAGCGCCCGTATGACGGCGTGCTGCTGACCAGCGGCGTGCTCGGCGGCGGCACCCATGCCTACGATTTCCGCACCGATCTGCGCGTGGTCTACCAGTACCTGTGCGGCAACCATCCGCGCCCGAACGAAGCCCAGTACGCTCTCAACCTGGGCCTGCCAGCCAAGGCCAGCATGAAGAACGCCGACGTGACAGCGCGCGCCAACGAATGCCTGGCGCTGGACAAGCCCGCCGCGCAGCGCACGCCCGCGCAGCAGGCGAAAATCCGCACGCTGGCGGGCGTGATCCGGATTCCGGAAAGCGCCATTGCGTCGCACCTGCACTGGGCCACCCTGCACTTCCAGGACATCAGTGCCCAACGCACCGGCGGCGCCAGCCCGTTCGGCAATACCGGCGCGGTCTACTCCGGCTCGGCCGATGACGCGGCCTTGAATGCCGGCGTGCTGCGCTACCGCGCCGATCCCGCCGCCTATGCGCGCTTTGCCGAGGACACCGACCCGGTCGGCAAGATCCCCGTGCCCGTGCTCTCCGCCAAGTGGATCAGCGACCCCACAGCCTTCGTCGAGCTGGACGCCCGTTACCTGCGCGTGATGCAGCAAGGCGGCAGTGCGGATCGTCTGGTGCAGACCTTCACCCGCAAAGGCACGCACAGCTACATCAGCGACCCGACCTACCCCACGCTGATGTCCGCGCTGCTGCGCTGGATAGACCAGGGCAGCAAGCCCACGCCCGCCGGCATCACCACGGCCTGCAGCGGCTTCGAGCCGACGTTCGGCCAGGGCTGCAGCTTTGATGCCAGCTACCAACCCGCGCCACTGGAGCAGCGCGTGCCCGCGCGCCAGCGGCCGCAGTAAGCCCATTCAGGCCGCGCTCAGCCGCGCGCGGCCTGCCCCAGCTGCCGACAAGCCATGGCGCCCAGCGTGCGGCAGGCCTGCTCCATCGCCGGACTCACGGGGTGGGTGCAGGCCAGCCGCAGGCAGTGCTCGTAGCGCCCGGAGTTCGAAAACATGCTGCCCGGGGCAATGCGGATGCCCTGCGCCAGGGCCTCGGCGAACAGCGCCGCGCTCGAGAACCCATCGGGCAACTCCACCCACAGGCACAAGCCTCCCGGGGGCAGGCTCAGGCGCGTGCCCAGGGGGAAAAAGCGCGCCACCAGCCGGGCCATGCCTTCGCGCTGATCGCGCAGCTGCTGCTTGAGTTTCGCCAGGCTGCGCTGGTGCACGGCGGAGCCCAGCACCTCGGCCACCACCAACTGGCCCAGCGTCTGCGTATTGCGGCTCTGGGCAAATTTGAGCATCTGCACCCGGCCGTGCCAGCGGCCGCCATTCATCCAGCCCTGGCGCAGCCCGGGGGCCAGGCTTTTGTTGAAGGCCTGGCAATAAATCACATGGCCCGAAGCGTTGTCCCAGGCCTTGAGGGGCTTGACGGGCTGCTCGGTTTCGACAAACAGCCCATAGGAATCGTCTTCGATCAAGGCCGCGCCATGGGCCGTGCACAGCGCCACCAGGCGTGCCTTGTGGGCGTCGGGCATGCGCGCGCCCAGCGGCATCTGCAGCTCGGGCACGACCACCACGGCCTTGAGGCGCGGCTGGGTCTGGAACGCCAGTTCCAGCGCCTCGATCGACATGCCCGTGCGCGGGCTGCAGGGAATTTCCAGCGTCTGCAGCTGCAGCGACTCCACGACCTGCAGCAGCCCGTAATAGGTCGGCGATTCCACCGCGACCAGGTCGCCGGGCGAGGCCACGGCCGCCAGCGCCAAGGCCACTGCTTCGGAATTGCCCGTGGTGGCCAGCACATCGGCCGGGGCCACGCGGATGCCGCTGGCCAGCGCCCGCCTTGCCATGGCCTGCTGGAAGTCGGGGTGGTTGCCCTGGTTGGCCAGCAGCGAACGCCCTTGCACCAGCAGGGTCGGCTGCTCACGCAGCAGCTTGGCCACGACCTTGTTCAGATAGTGGTGGTCGAACAGCCCCGCGGGCGGCGTGCAGCCGCCGATATCGGTGTGCACATCGGCCTGACGCCCCTGCTCCAGCAGCAGCGAGATATGTTCGTTGATGCCGACAAAATGCGCCTGATCGCTGCCCTGCACAGGCTGGCTCAGATCCGGTTCGCTGTTCGGCGCCAGGGCGCTGCCCTGGGCATGGCGCACGAAGTAGCCCACACGCTGGCGGGCTTCCAGGTGGCCCGCGGCCTCCAGATGCCGCAGCATCTGCAAGGCGGTGGACAGGCTGACCTGGTGGCGGCGCATCACTTCACGCACCGAAGGCATGCGCTCCCCGACCTGCAATGCCCCTATGGCCATCGCACGGGCGTAATCGGCGGCGATCCGCTGGTACAGCGGCAGTGACACATCGGTGGGCAAGGGCAGCAACATGGGACATCCCGAAAAAAGGACCGGCCCCGCATCATGCCTGCGTCTGCTGTTTCACAACAGATACAGATGGACCGTAAATCCACCGGAACAGATGCGGAAAAATCCGCGCTGCTGTGCTGCCCCAATCGCCCTGCTGTGCCTGTTGCGCATACAGCGCTGGGCCTACGCTTGGCGGAACGAAACAGCAGCATAGCCAGGCCTCCCATGACCGCCCCTATCCCCTCCCATGCGCAACTGGCCAGCGGCCAGACCCTGACCCGTGTACTTGCCGCGGGCGACGAAATATTCTGTGCCAGCGGCACCTTGCATCTGAGCACCTCGGCGCTGGCCGGGGACTACGCGCTGCCCGGGCAGTCGCTGCGACTGCAGGCGGGCCAAAGCTGGCGTGCCCCGGGCGTGCTTTGGATACAGGTCACGGCCATGGGCACGCAGGCCCGGATACGCTGGAGCCCGGCGGTCATGCCGGTGGCACCCGCCCGGCCGGCGGATTGGGGCACCCGGATCGGCGCGCTGTTCAAGCACTGGCGCGCAGCGAGGAGCTGAGCGACCGCGTGCGGAAAACAAAAAAGCCTTCCAGATCGTTGATCTGAAAGGCTTTTTAACCAATGGTTAATTGGTAGGCGCGATTGGACTCGAACCAACGACCCCCACCATGTCAAGGTGGTGCTCTAACCAGCTGAGCTACGCGCCTGGGTCGGCTTGGGCGGTGCAGACTTCGGTCTGCATCAACCCTGAAAAAACAAAATCCGATCACTCGGATTTTTCTAGAAATTTGGTAGGCGCGATTGGACTCGAACCAACGACCCCCACCATGTCAAGGTGGTGCTCTAACCAGCTGAGCTACGCGCCTAAATCTTTCGAAGCCGCAACTATAGCAGTTTTTCACCATGCCAAATGAAAAACGGCCGGATCTTCCACGTATTTTGGCCATGTTCTGTCTGACCCTCGGCGCCGGGGCGGCTGCGCCGCAGTCTTTCCCAGGCCTTCAAGGGCGGGCTTGCCGTGCACCAAGGTGGAGAAAAGCAGATAGAACGATGCACCAAATTTGATTGAACAATTCCAAATTGAACAGCCAACAATCAGAAGCTACACCACCTACAAATGCTTGGCATTGTTGAAAACACCAATAAGTCAAAAAGGTAATAAGTGTTACTTTTGGCACGCAAATTGCCTGCATGAGCAACACGGCCTGCCAGCCCCGTACCGCACCGGGATGCAGATATTCCATTCACCTTTGTCAGGAACCACCCATGAAGCGTCGAATTTTTTGTGCCACCGCCACCCTTGCGGCCAGTATCGGGTTTGCAGGCGCTGCCGCGGCACAAACCAAGTGGGACTTTGCCACAGCCTATCCGGCGTTCAATTTCCACTCCAAGAACAACGAGCTGTTCGTCAAGGATGTGGATGCCGCCACGCAGAGCAAGCTGAAGATCACGCCACATTTTGGCGCATCGCTGTTCAAGATGCCGGAAATCAAGCGCGCCGTGCAAACCGGCAACGCGCAAATGGGCGAGTTCTTCATGGTCAGCTTCCAGAACGAAGCACCCATCTTCGGCGTCGATGGCCTGCCCTTCCTGGCCAGCAGCTACGACGAAGCCTTCAAGCTCTACCAGGCCCAGAAGCCGCAGCTGCAAAAGCTGCTGGACAAACAAGGCCAGGTACTGCTGTATGCCGTGGCATGGCCACCGCAAGGCATCTACACCAAGAAGCCGATCAACTCCATTGCCGACCTCAAGGGCATGAAATGGCGCGTGTACTCGCCCACCACCGCCCGCATTGGCGAGCTGGTCGGCGCGCAACCCGTCACCATCCAGGAAGCCGAACTGTCCCAGGCCCTGGCCACCGGCGTGATCGAAGGTCTGATCACTTCCAGCGCCACGGGCGCCGACAACAAGCTGTACGAGAACCTCAAGTACTACTACAACGTGCAGGCCTGGATTCCCAAGAATGCCGTGGTGGTCAGCAAGAAGGCCTTCAATGCACTGGACAAGACCCAGCAGGAAGCCGTGCTCAAGGCGGCGGCCGCCGCGGAAACGCGTGGCTGGAAAGAATCCCGCGACGTCGATGCCCGCTCCATCGCCACCATGAAGGCCGGCGGCATGCAGATCGAAGAACCGTCGGCCCAGCTCAAGGCCGACCTGGCCAAGGTGGGTGCCACCGTGGTCAGCGAATGGACCGACAAAGCCGGCGCTGACGGCAAGTCCGTGCTCGACACTTTCAAGGCCGCCAAGTAATCCTGCGCCCCCCCCTGCCCGGACAGCGCCTTGCGCGCGGTCCGGGGATTTTCATTTCCCTCGCATGAGGGCGGCTGACTCGCTCGCCCCCCAAGGACCAATCGGATGCGCAGATTGCTCGACTCCTTATATTCCGCCAGCGCCTGGTTGGCCGGAATTTCCATGGTTGGCGTGCTGGTGATGGTGCTGGCCACCGTCATCAGCCGCCAGTTTGGATTTTCCGCCCCCGGCACCGACGCCTATGCGGGCTACGCCATGGCCGGCGCCGGCTTCATGGCCCTGGCCAGCACCCTCAAACACGGCGAACACATTCGCGTCACCCTGGTCCTGGGCATGCTCAAAGGCAAGGCCCTCAAGGCCATGGAAGTCACCGCCCTGGCGATCGCCACGCTGTTGTCGGGCTTTCTGGCGTTCTACTCCACACGCATGGTCTGGCAGTCCTGGGAGATTGAAGACATCTCCGTGGGCATAGACGCCACGCCCCTGTGGATTCCCCAACTGCTGATGGGCCTGGGCACGCTGGTGTTCTTCATCGCCTTTTGCGATGAGTTGGTGCTGGAGCTGATGGGCCAACGCAAACCCCGCGTCACCGAGGGCACTCCCCATGAATGAAATTTTTGCCAGCGTTGCGCTGATTGTCGTTTTGCTCGCCTTGCTCGGCGGTGGCGTCTGGGTCGGCCTGACGCTGGCCGGCGTGGCCTTGTTCGGCATGGAATTCTTCACCGCCCGCTCGGCCGGCGACGCCATGGCCGTGACCATCTGGGGCTCATCGAGCAGCTGGACCCTCACGGCCCTGCCGCTGTTTGTCTGGATGGGTGAAATTCTCTACCGCACCAATCTGTCGGAAAGCATGTTCCGCGGCCTCGCTCCCTGGGTCAACGCCCTGCCCGGCCGCCTGCTGCACACCAACGTCATCGGCTGCACCATTTTTGCCTCGGTGTCCGGCTCGTCCGCCGCCACCTGCGCCACCGTGGGCAAGATGAATATTCCCGAGTTGCGCCGACGCGGCTACCCCGAGGACCAGATCATTGGCTCCCTGGGCGGCCCCGCCACCCTGGGCTTGCTGATTCCACCCTCCATCATCCTGATCGTCTATGGGGTGTCGGCCGAGCTGTCGATCTCCAAGCTGTTCATGGCAGGCGTGGTGCCCGGCCTGCTGCTGGCCGCCCTGTTCAGCGGCTGGATCATGGTCTGGGCCTTGCTCAACCCCGAGAAGGTGCCCAAGGCCGATGTCCAGCTGAGCTTTCGCCAGAAGGTCTACGAAGCCCGCCACCTGATTCCCGTGGTGCTGCTGATCGCCAGCGTGATCGCCAGCATCTACTCGGGCATTGCCACCGCCACCGAAGCCGCCTCCATCGGCGTCGCGGGCTCGCTGGTGCTGTCGGCATCGCAAGGCGCGCTGAGCTGGAAAAACTTCAAGGCCTCGCTGTTTGGCGCCACGCGCCTGTACTGCATGATCGCCCTGATCCTGGCGGGCGCGGCCTTCATGACCCTGTCCATGGGCTACATCGGCCTGCCACGCCAGTTGGCGGAGTTTGTCGGCAGCCTCAACCTGTCGCCGGGCATGCTGATCATCGTGCTGGGCATCTTCTACATCCTGATCGGCTGCTTCCTCGATGGCATTTCCACCATCGTGCTGACCATGAGCGTGGTGCTGCCCATCATCCACGCGGCTGGCATCGATCCGCTGTGGTTCGGCATCTTCCTGGTGATCACCGTGGAAACCGCGCAGATCACTCCGCCGGTGGGCTTCAACCTGTTCGTGCTGCAAAGCATGACAGGCAAGCAGATCACCTATATCGCCAGAGTCTGCGCGCCTTACTTCCTGCTGATGGTGTTTGCGCTGGTCATGCTGTGGTTCTTCCCCGAAATCGTGACCGCCTTGCCCCAGCGCATGTAAGCGCTTTCGCGGAAACAAGAACAGGGCCCGCGAGGCCCTGTTTTTTTTGGCCTGGATGGAAAACCGCTTTTTCCGGGCAAAAAAAATCCCGCTTTTCAGCGGGATTTTCCTTTGCAAGCCTCTGGTCAAGACTTGCTGAATTTGGTAGGCGCGATTGGACTCGAACCAACGACCCCCACCATGTCAAGGTGGTGCTCTAACCAGCTGAGCTACGCGCCTGCGTCTACCTGTTCGATTCCACAAGTATAGCATTGGGAAAATGGCGTTTTCCCCAACCCGGCCTCTTTTTTGCAAACAGCGCAGATTATTTCTCGGCGCTCCCGAGCAAGGGCAGCCCCGCAGCAAGGCTGCCGTCCCCCGAAGCGGCGTCAGCCGCTCAGGGGGAGCCCAGCTACCTCCGCCGAGCCGACCGCACTCCCGTCACGCTCGCCACGATGCCCAGCACCTTGCTCAGCCGACCGGAATCGGCCACTTCCACGGTGAAGGTCATCCAAGCCGTGCCCTTGACGGACTGGGTCTGCACGCCGATCACATTGGTTTTCTCGCGGGCGAAGACATCGGAGATGTCGCGCAGCAGGCCTTGGCGGTCCGCGGCTTCGACGGCCACGTCCACCGGATAGACCGCGGCGCCCACGGCGGCCTTGGGCGTTCCCCAGGCCACGTCGATGACACGCTCGCTGTTGCGCGCGGCCATTTCACGGAAGTTGGAGCAGTCGCAGCGGTGCACGCTGACGCCCTTGCCGCGCGTCACAAAGCCGCGGATGTCGTCGGGCGGCGCGGGCTTGCAGCACTTGGCCAATTGCGTCATCAGCGAATCCACGCCGACCACCAGCACCCCGCCCTTGGGCCCGGCTTCACTGCCACGCGCCTTGCGCACCGGCGAGAACGGCTCCTCCACCCCTTCGGGCTCGGGCGGGCGCAGCACGGCCTCGATATTGCGCAGCGAATACTCGTCCTTGCCGACCACTTCGAACAAGGCATCGGCCGATTTGAAGCCCAGCTGTCCCGCGAGGTCCTCGAGCTTGATCGCCGTCTTGCCTTCGCGCTGCAGCAGCTTTTCCACCGATTCGCGCCCGCGCGCCACGGTTTCGTGGGTGGCCTGGGCGTTGAACCAGGCGCGCACCTTGGCGCGCGCGCGGTGGCTGTTGAGGTAGCCCAGATCGGCATTGAGCCAGTCGCGCGAAGGCCGGCCTTCCTTGACGGTGGTGATTTCCACCGTCTGGCCGTTTTGCAGCGGCGTGTTCAGCGGCACCATGGCGCCGTCCACGCGCGCGCCGCGGCAGCGGTGGCCCAGGCTGGTGTGCACGGCGTAGGCGAAGTCCACGGGCGTCGCACCCTGTGGCAGCTCGATCACGGCCGCGTCGGGGGTGAGCACAAAAATGCGGTCTTCGAACAGGCCGCGATGCGCGGGCGTGCCCGCGAGGTCGCTGCCCCAGGCCAGCAGTTGGCGCAGCACCGCGATCTTGGCGTCGTACTCGCTGCTGGCCGATACGCCCGCATAGCCTTTGGCGCCCGCTTCCTTATAGGCCCAGTGCGCGGCCACGCCATGCTCGGCATGGTCGTGCATGGCCTGGGTGCGGATCTGGATCTCGATGGCCCGGCCGTTTTCATCGCGCACCACGGTGTGCAGCGACTGGTAGCCGTTGGCCTTGGGGCGGGCGATGTAGTCGTCGAACTCGGCCTCTATCGGCGTGAACTGCTCGTGCACCCAGGACAGGGCCGCGTAGCAATCCTTGAGCGTGGGCACCACCACGCGCAGTGCGCGGATGTCGAACACCTGATCGAAGTTGAGCGACTTGCCGCGCATCTTCTTGACGATGCTGTAGATATGCTTGGGCCGGCCCTGCACGGTGGCGCTGATGCTGTGCGCGCGCAGATCGCTTTCCAGGCGGCTGCGCAGCTGCTCCATGAAGACTTCGCGCTCGGCGCGCTTTTCGTCCAGGCAGCGGGCGATTTCACGGTAGGTATCGGGCTCGAGAAAACGGAAGGCCAGGTCTTCGAGCTCCCACTTGATCTGCCAGATGCCCAGGCGGTTGGCCAGAGGAGCGAACACATTCAGGGCTTCGCGTGCAATGCTGGGCGAGACCGGCCGCTTGCTGGCCGCGTAAAAGCGCAGGGTCTGCAGGCGCGACGCCAGGCGCAGCAGCACCACGCGCAGGTCGCGCGAAAAGCCCAGCAGCATCTTGCGCACGGTTTCGGTCTGCGCCGCCGCGTCGTCCACATGCTGGGTCGAGGCTTCCGCGTCGCGCGCCTGCTGCTGCACGCGCATCAGCTTGGTGGTTTCCACGGCCAAGGTGGCGAAATTCTCGCCGAATGCCTTTGAAATCACTTCCTGCGGGCGGTTCAGGTGAAAGCTCGCGTAGACCAGATAGCAGGCGGCCTGCATGGTTTCGGAGCCGCCAATGCCTTTGAGAATCGCCGCCACCGCATCCGCGTGCAGCAAGGTGTTTTCCCCGGTGGCCATGGTTTCGCTGGCCAGCAGGGGCTCGGCAAACGCGCGCGCGCGCACCAGTGCGTCCACCTGGTCGGGCAAGGTCATGGCCGTGGCCTGGATCAGCGGCGGAACCACTTCGGCGCCCAGGCGCGGAGCTGCCGCGTCAGGCGACGGCGCAATGGTCGTAGCGCTTTTCATGGGCAGGCTCCGTCGACCAGAGCCGCTTCAGCCGTGGCCCGGACCGCGGTACTGGCCGACAACAGGAATTCCTTCACCAGCGCCACCTGATCGGCGGCAACCAGGGTGGGCGCGTGTCCTATGCCAGGCAGGGTCACGCAGCGGGCCCGTGGGCCGCGTTCGGCCATGGCCAGCGCGGTCTCGGGCGTCAACAGGTCGGACTGCGCACCGCGAATCAGCAAGGTCTGCGCCTGTATGCGGTCATAGACCGCCCACATCCAGGCCTCGCCCGCCTGCGCCATCTCGGGCGTCATCGCGCGAAACGGCGTGGCGATGCGTGGGTCGTAATGCAATTCCAGCCCGCCTTCCAGGCGCGGCTTGAGCATGGGCGCGGTCAAGTCCAGCCACTGCTGGTCGGTGTGCGGCCCGAAGCCGGTGGAAATCAGGCGCAGCGCGTCGGCCGCCTGCTGCAGCGAAGCGAAGACCAGGGGCTGGCCCAGGTATTCGCCAATGCGCTGCAAGGCCTGCCACTGGATGCTGGGGCCTACGTCGTTGAGTACCAGGCGCCGGATAGGCACGGGCAAAGCCTGTTTCTCCTGGCCGGCGAGCATCATGCCGATCAGGCCGCCCATGCTTGTACCCACCCAGTCCAGGGTGGTCAGCGGGCTGGCGGCATGCAGTTGCGCAACCAGGGCCAGCATGTCGCTCGCATAGCGCGGCAGGCCGTATTCCATGGGGTTGGCCAGCCAGTCGCTGTGGCCACGCCCGACGACATCGGGGCAGATCACGCGCATGTGGCGGCTCAGCGCCTGGGCCAGCACATCGAAATCTCGCGACTGGCGCGACAGGCCGTGCACACAGATGAGGGCATGCGGGTGGTGGGGGTTGCCGGTGGCATTCCACTCCCAATAGGCCATGCGGTGCGCGCCGGCCTCGGGCAAAGCCTGCAATGGGCTCGCCGTGGCCCCCGCGCCCTGGGGCGCGGCTGCGGCACCAGGGCACAGTACGTAGTTCAGCGTAGGTTGATTCATGGGGGCACAATCCAAGAGCACGGTTCGATAATGCTCGCTAGCATCGTAATTCATTCGGAGACCTTCCATGCTGAAAGGCAAAACTGCTCTTGTCACTGGTTCCACCAGCGGCATCGGCCTGGGCATCGCCAAGGCCCTCGCTCAACAGGGCGCGAATATCGTGCTCAACGGTTTTGGAGATGTCGACGGGCCGCGCGCCGAAGTCCAGGCCGCGGGCCACGCGACCGGCGCCAAGGTCGCCTATCACGGTGCCGACATGGCGCGGGTGGCCGACATCGAGGACATGATCGACTACAGCGTGCGCAATTTCGGCCAGATCGACATTCTGGTGAACAACGCCGGCATTCAGCACGTTGCGCCCATCGAGGACTTTGCGCCCGAACGCTGGGACGCCATCCTGGCCATCAACCTGTCGAGCGCCTTTCACACCACGCGTCTGGTGTTGCCGGCCATGCAGGCGGCCGATGGCGGCAAGGGCTGGGGCCGGATCATCAACGTCGCGTCGGTGCACGGCCTCGTCGGCTCGGCGCAGAAGTCGGCCTATGTCGCGGCCAAGCACGGCCTGGTCGGACTGACCAAGGTCTGCGCACTGGAAAACGCCACCACCGGCATCACCTGCAACGCCATCTGTCCCGGCTGGGTGCTCACGCCCCTGGTGCAAAAACAGGTCGACGCCAAGGCCGCCGAACAAGGCATCAGCGTCGCGGAGGCCACGCGCCGCTTGCTGTCCGAAAAAGAACCTTCGCTGCAGTTCACCACGCCCGAAGAGCTCGGCGGCCTGGCGGTGTTCTTCTGCTCGCCTGCGGCGGCCAATGTGCGCGGAGTGGCCTGGAATATGGATGGGGGCTGGGCGGCGCAGTAGGCTTGCGCCTGTTGCCTGCTTTAGGCGGCATGCCGTTGCCGCGGGCAGGGGCCGGGTCTCGGCCCGGCAGCCGACTTCATTTTCTTGCTCGCACAAGAAAACGAAGCAAAAGAATGCGCCCCTGCTTCCTGCGTCCCTGCGCTTCGCTCCGGGCAACCTGTCGTGCTCGGTCACGGGCTGCACCGCGGAACTCGCTTCGCGCCTACGGCGCTACGCTCGAACAACCGCGGCGAGTCAGATCACGAAGCCTCCGTGTCCTTCGGCACTCCGGCCAGCCCGCGCCCTGTGCGCGCCAGGCGCATCCACAAGGGGTGGGACGGGATAGCTTCTTTATGGCATCGGCAGCGCGTGCCCTGCGGAGGGCATCGGTAAACACCTCAGAGCGTCCGAAAGGACCACACCCGCCGCCGCCGGGCCGCCCCAAGGCGGCGGACGGCCCCCTGGGGGGCAGCGGCTACGCGAAGCGAGCAAGCGTGGGGGCTATTTCACCATCTGCACCGAACCCGAGACATTCACCACCACCTGTGCCTTGCCGGCCTCGACGGGGATGGGCGCAGCCGCGGCGTCGGCACTCATGCCCTTGGCCATCATGCTCATGCGCGGGGCAAAAGCCATGTCGTTGCTGTTCACCGAGACTTCGCGCACGGTGTATTGCGCAAAGCCGAAGGCCTGAGCGAGTTCCTTGGCCTTGGACTGGAAGCGGCCTATGGCCTCGGACTGGGCCTGGCCTTCGACTTTTTCGCGGGCTTCGCGCGACAGGCCGAAGCCGGTCTGGCTCACCGGCATGCCGTCGATTTGCGCAACCGTGCGCGTGATGCGGTCAAAGTCACGCCCCTGCAGGATCAACTCGGCCCGGCCCTGCCAGCCGGTCACCTTGCCGTCCTTGTTGTTGCGCGGGTAGATGCCGAAGCTGCCCGTGCGCACGTCCAGCTGCCCGGGCTGGGCCTGCCGCTTGGCGGTGGTCAAGGCCTGGTCCAGCACCTTCTGCAGCTGCGACTGCACGCTGGCCGCATCGCTGCCTTCGCGCGTGGCGGCCAGGGTCATTACCAGCAGGTCCTGGGTCACTTCCACGGTCCCCGTGCTGGACAGCTGGAGCACATTGAGCAGCGGCGGCGTCGTTTGCGCTCCGGCCACGGAAGCCCCGGCGCACAGCGCGCCGACCACAATCCATTGGGACAATTTCTTCATGCGTTCTCCTGATGGGGGAAATACCCGCCGCCGTATGGCTGCAGGCCTGCGGCCTACCTTAGCATCCGACATCGTCAGCTTCTGTAAGCCAAGAGGATACGACCTCGGCGGCACGGCAACACTTGTAACATTTAGTCAAAGTTTGACCCCAAAGCCGTATTTTTGGCTTCAAGATGGTCAGAATGGGCTCTGTTACAAATAGGACCGAGGACCAAAAATGGCCACACAGACCAACCGCACCGACAAGATTTTGGTCGTCGATGATGACGCGCGTATCCGTGATCTGCTGCGCCGCTACCTCACGCAGGAAGGCTTCGAGATCATGATCGCCGAAGACGGCAAGGCGCTCAACCGCATTTTGCTGCGTGAAACCGTCGACCTGATCGTGCTGGACTTGATGATGCCTGGCGAAGACGGCTTGTCGATCTGCCGGCGCCTGCGCGCGGCCAACGACCGCACGCCCATCATCATGCTCACCGCCAAGGGCGAGGATGTAGACCGCATCGTAGGCCTCGAAGTGGGCGCCGATGACTACCTGGGCAAGCCCTTCAACCCACGCGAACTGCTGGCACGCATCCACGCCGTGCTGCGCCGCCGACCACCGCAGGAAGCGCCGGGCGCACCTTCGGGCGACAACGAAATCGTCAGCTTCGGCCCTTTCAGCTTCGACCTGGGCACGCGCGTGCTGCAGAAGAATGGCGAAGAGCTGCCGCTGACCACGGGCGAGTTCGCCATGCTCAAGGCCTTGGTGCGCCATCCGCGCCAGCCGCTGTCGCGCGAAAAGCTGGCCTTGCTGGCACGCGGTCGCGAATTCGAGCCTTTCGACCGCAGCCTTGATGTGCAGGTCTCGCGTCTGCGCAAGCTGATCGAGGAAGACCCGGCCGCCCCGCGCTACATCCAGACGGTCTGGGGGGTGGGCTATGTCTTCGTGCCGGACGGCAATGGCTAAGATTTTCACTCTGGCCCGGACCTTCCACCGCTGCTGCCGCCTGGCGCTATTTTCTCGATGAACGTTTCCTCTGCCCCAGCGCCTGACGCCACCAGTCCGGCGCCCCTGGACTATCCGACCACGCGCAGCGGTGCGCGGTCGCGCCTGAACCTGAACCTGTTCTGGCGCACTTTCTGTCTGCTGGCGCTGCTGCTGATCGGCTCCATCCTGGCCTGGCTGCAAACCCTGCGCGCCTTCGAATTCGAGCCGCGCACCTTGCATACAGCGCAGCAGGTGGCCTCGCTGGTCAACTTGAGCCGCGCCGCCCTGGTCCACGCCGACGGGATTGCGCGCGTGTCGCTGATCAAGACCATGGCCGACCAGGAAGGCGTGCGCATCCTGCCGCGCGAGCCGAACGACAAGTTCGAGTTGCTGGAGCAAGGCGCGCTGGGCACGCGGCTCAACGCGGAACTCACGGCGCGTCTAGGGCCGGGCACCATCGTGGCGCGCAGCGTCAATGGCGAGGCCGGCCTGTGGGTGGGTTTCACCATCAATGGCGACCCCAACTGGCTGTTGATGGACCGCTCGCGCTTCAGTCCGGCAGGAGGGCGTACCTGGCTGGTCTGGCTGATCACGGCCGGGGCCTTGTCGCTGGCCGGCGCGGCCGTGATTGCCCGCCTCATCAACCAGCCGCTCAAGCAGCTGAGCTATGCGGCCAATCGCGTGCGCGATGGCGATTTCGACGCCAGCCGGCTGGATGAGGAGGCCGTGACCAGCGAGATCCGCGAAGTCAATATCGGCTTCAACCGCATGGCCCAGAAACTCTCCAAGCTGGAGCAGGACCGGGCGGTGATGCTGGCTGGTATTTCGCACGATCTGCGCACTCCGCTGGCGCGGCTGCGGCTGGAAACCGAAATGAGCGTGGCCGACGACGTGGCGCGCGACCACATGGTCGCCGACATCGTTCAGCTCGACGCGACCATCGACAAGTTCCTCGACTACGCGCGCCCCGACCATGTCACGCTGACCACCGTCAACCTGCATGCCGTGGTGTCGTCCTGCGTCTATGCGGTGCAGGACCACCGCGAACTGCAGATCAGCATGAACGTGCCCGAAGGCCTGTACGTGCTGGCCGACGAAGTGGAGCTGGCGCGCGTGATCTCGAATCTGCTGGAGAACGCGCGGCGTTACGGCAAGAGCCCGGACACCGACACCACCCAGGTCGAAGTCTCGGCCAAGGACCGCGAGCATTGGGTGGTGATACGCATCCGCGACCATGGCCGCGGCGTACCGCCCGAGCAGCTGGCCCGCCTGACCCAGCCCTTCTTCCGCGGCGATTCAGCGCGCACGGCCGCAGCCGGCGCAGGCCTGGGCCTGTCCATCGTGGACAAGGCGGTGCAGCGCATGGGCGGCGTGTTCGCCCTGTCGAACGCATCGTCGGGCGGACTGGCCGCCCACATCCAACTGCAGCGCGCCACCAGCCTGCCCGACGGCAAGGACCCGGAGCAACGCCTGCAGCGTCCGCAGATCAAGCGCCAGCTGCCTCCGCGCGCACCGCAGCGGGCTTGAACAGCAGCACCACCGCCCGGGCCTCCATGGCCTGGAGCTGACCGACCGGGCCCATTTTCTCGGCCGTCTTGGCCTTGACATTGACCTGGTCGGCATCCAGCCCCAGCGCCTGCGCGATGCGCGCGCACATGGCGGGAATATGCGGCGCGAGCTTGGGCGCCTGGGCAATCACCGTGCTGTCGATGTTGCCGATTTCCAGGCCCGTGGCGCGCACGCGCCGCGCGGCCTCGACCAGCAACTGCACGGAATCGGCACCCTTGAACTGCGCATCGGTATCCGGAAAATGCCGTCCGATATCGCCCAGCGCCGCGCCGCCCAGCAGCGCATCGGTGATGGCGTGCAGCAGCACGTCGGCATCCGAATGCCCCAGCAAGCCCATGCTGTGGGGCACTTCCACGCCACCGATCACCAGCTTGCGGCCGGGCACCAGGGCATGCACATCCCAGCCTTCACCGATACGAAATTGAATAGACATGGTTGACTCGACTCCGCAAAGCACTTGAAAAGCCGATTATCCGATGCGCTCGCGCTCGCGCGACTCGATCACGGCCGCGGCAAGCGCAAAGTCCTCGGGATAAGTGACCTTGAAATTCTGCGCGCCGCCCACGACCAGGCGCGGCTGCAGGCCCTGGGCCTCGATGGCGCTGGCTTCGTCGGTGGCAGCCGCGCCCATGGCCTGCAGCGCCAGCCGCAAAGGCCCGAGGCGGAACATCTGCGGCGTCTGGGCCAGCCATTTGTCGCTGCGCGGCAGCGTTGCGGCGACACGCGCCACGCCTTCCACCACGGCGGCCGACTTGAGAGTATCGGCCAGCGGCTGGGCCAGCAGGCCGCCCACGGGATCATCCAGGCAGGCGTCGATCAGGCGGTCGACCATGGCCGGCGTGAGCAGGCAGCGCGCCGCGTCGTGCACCAGCACCCAGTCGAACTCCTGCGCGCCCTGGGCCGTCAATGCGTCCAGGCCGCCGAGCACGGTGTCGGCGCGCGTCGCTCCGCCGCAGGCCGCGACCTGCCAGGCACCCGGCAAGGTCTGGAAAAAGCGGTCGCCCGCGCTCACTCCCACCAGCGTGCCCGACAGCCGCGCCACGCCGGCCAGCGCCGCCAGCGTGTGCAGCACCAGCGGCCGGCCGGCCACGCTCTGGTATTGCTTGGGCAGATCGGGCTGCTGGCCCGCGGCGATCGCCCGCGCGCCCACGCCGGCGCAGGGCACGAAAGCCCACAACCGCGGCCCTGCCGCAAGCTCCGAGGCAAGACAAGCAGATACTGCAGATGGGGCTATCGGAGGCGCAATGGAATCGTTCATGGGCGTCATTCTAGAATTGCTGCTTCCGGCTTGACCGGCGCCAAGCCTATTGAGACCACATCTTCGGCGCCAACCACTTACCGCATGGAACTGCCCAAACTCACCCCCGGCAAACGATTCACCCTCCCCCGCCCCGTGGGCAGCGCCGATGCGCTGCTGCTGGCCCGTGTGGGAGCCCGCGAAAAGGCCGCTGGTCGCGTGACGGCCATCGTCACCGCCGATGCCGGCGATGCCCAGCGGCTGATGGAAGAGCTGGCCTTCTTCGCGCCGGAGTTGCGCTGCGCACTGTTTCCCGACTGGGAAACCCTGCCCTACGACACGTTTTCCCCGCACCAGGACCTGATCAGCGAGCGCCTGGCCACGCTGTGGCGCATCAGCCAGAACGACCATGCGACCGGCGCCGACGTGGTGCTGGTGCCCGCCACCACGGCCTTGTACCGGCTCGCGCCGCCGAGCTTTCTGGCCGGCTACACCTTCCACTTCAAGGTGCGGCAAAAGCTCGACGAAGCCAAGCTCAAGGCCCAGCTCACGCTGGCCGGCTATTCCCATGTCTCGCAGGTGGTGAGCCACGGCGAGTACGCGGTGCGCGGCGGCCTGATCGACCTGTTCCCCATGGGTTCGGCCGTGCCTTACCGGGTGGATCTGTTCGACAACGAAATCGACTCCATCCGCACCTTCGACCCCGACACCCAGCGCAGCCTCTACCCCGTGCCCGAAGTGCGCCTGCTGCCCGGGCGCGAGTTCCCCATGGACGACGACGCGCGCGCGCTGTTTCGCAGCCGCTGGCGCGAACTGCTCGAAGGCGACCCGACGCGCAGCCGGGTCTACAAGGACATGGGCAATGGCGTGGCCACGGCCGGCATCGAGTACTACCTGCCGCTGTTCTTCGAGGAGTCGGCCACGGTCTTCGACTACCTGGGAGAGCAGGCCACCGTGGTGCTGCACGGCGATCTGGAACCGGCCTTCCAGCGCTTCTGGCAGGACACCAAGGACCGCTACCGCCTGGTGCAGGGCGACCCCGAGCGCCCGGCCCTGCCGCCCGAGTCGCTGTTCCTCAGCGCCGAGCAGTTCTATCTGCGTGCCAAGCCCTATGCGCAGCTGGCCGTGCGCCCGCCCGCCGAAGGCGCGGCCGAAGCCAGCGCCGAGGCGAGCGATTTCCAGACCCTGGAAGACCTGTCCGTGGTGCGCGGCGCCGACGACCCGCTGTCACGCCTGCACGCCCATATTCGCCAGACGCCCCAGCGCGTGCTGCTGCTGGCCGAAAGTGACGGCCGGCGCGAAAGCCTGCTGGACTTCTTCCGCGCGTCGCAGCTCAACCCGCCGGCCTTCGACTCGCTGGCCGAGTTCCAGGCCGACACGACGGAAAAAGTCGGCATCGCCACGGCCCCGCTGGCCACCGGCTTTCGCTGGGCGACGCAAGGCATTGATTTCGTCACCGAAACCGAGCTGTTCGCGGCCGGGCCGACCACGCGCCGGCGCAAGAAGCAGGAACAGGTCAGCGATGTCGAAGCGCTGATCAAGGACTTGTCCGAGCTCAAGATCGGCGACCCGGTGGTGCACAGCCAGCATGGCATAGGCCGCTACCAGGGCCTGATCAACATGGACGTGGGCCAGCAAAATCCCGACGGCAGTCCCGCGCTGCAGGAATTCCTGCACCTGGCCTACGCCGGCGATGCCGTGCTGTATGTGCCCGTGAGCCAGCTGCAGCTGATCAGCCGCTACACCGGCATGTCGCCCGAAGACGCTCCGCTGCACAAGCTGGGCGGCAACCAGTGGGAAAAGGCCAAGCGCAAGGCCGCCGAACAGGTGCGCGACTCGGCCGCCGAGCTGCTCAACATCTACGCCCGCCGCGCGGCGCGCCAAGGCCATGCCTTCCGCTACAGCCCGCAGGACTACGAGACCTTCGCCAACGATTTCGGCTTCGAGGAAACGCCCGACCAGAAGGCCGCGATCCACGCCGTGATCCAGGACATGATCAGCCCCCAGCCCATGGACCGACTGGTCTGTGGCGACGTGGGCTTCGGCAAGACCGAAGTCGCGCTGCGCGCGGCCTTCGTGGCCGTCACGGGCGGCAAGCAGGTGGCGCTGCTCGCGCCCACCACGCTGCTCGCCGAGCAGCACTACCGCACGCTGGTCGACCGCTTCGCCAAATGGCCCATCCGGGTCGCCGAAGTCTCGCGCTTTCGCTCGGGCAAGGAAATCACCGCAGCCGTCAAAGGCATTGCCGACGGCACGGTGGACATCGTGGTCGGCACGCACAAGCTGCTGTCGGAATCCACGCAGTTCCACAACCTGGGCCTGTTGATCATCGACGAGGAACACCGTTTCGGCGTGCGCCACAAGGAGCAGATGAAGGCGCTGCGCGCCGAAGTCGATGTGCTGACGCTCACCGCCACGCCCATTCCGCGCACCATGGGCATGGCGCTCGAAGGCCTGCGCGATCTGAGCGTGATCGCCACCGCGCCCCAGCGCCGCCTGGCGATCAAGACCTTCGTGCGCAACGAAGGCACGGGCGTGATCCGCGAAGCCGTGCTGCGCGAACTCAAGCGCGGCGGCCAGTGCTACTTCCTGCACAACGAAGTCGAGACCATAGAGAACCGGCGCCAGAAGCTCGAGGAAATCCTGCCCGAAGCGCGCATTGCCGTGGCCCACGGCCAGATGCCCGAGCGCGAGCTCGAGCGCGTGATGCGCGACTTCGTCGCCCAGCGCTACAACATCCTGCTGTGTTCGACCATCATCGAGACCGGCATCGACGTGCCCAGCGCCAACACCATTCTGATCAGCCGCGCCGACAAGTTCGGCCTGGCCCAGCTGCACCAGCTGCGCGGACGCGTGGGCCGCAGCCACCACCAGGCCTATGCCTATCTGATGGTGCCCGACATCGAAAGCCTGACCAAGCAGGCCCAGCAGCGGCTCGACGCCATCCAGCAGATGGAAGAGCTGGGCAGCGGCTTCTACCTGGCCATGCACGATCTGGAAATCCGCGGCGCGGGCGAAGTGCTGGGCGAAAACCAGAGCGGCAACATGATGGAAGTCGGCTTTCAGCTGTACAACGAAATGCTGTCCGAAGCCGTGCGCTCGCTCAAGGAAGGCAAGGAGCCCGACCTGCTGTCGCCGCTGTCGGTGGCCACCGACATCAATCTGCATGCACCGGCCCTGCTGCCCGACAGCTATTGCGGCGACGTGCACCTGCGCCTGTCGTTCTACAAGAAGCTGGCCACGGCCAAGTCCACCGACCAGATCGACAACCTGCTGGAAGAAATCGTCGACCGTTTCGGCAAGCTGCCGCCCCAGGCGCAGACGCTGATCGACGTGCACCGCCTGCGCGTGCTGAGCCAGCCCTATGGCGTGGTGAAGGTCGATGCGGCGCCCGGCGTGATCCACATCAGCTTCAAGCCCCAGCCGCCTATCGACCCGATGAACATCATCAGCCTGATCCAGAAGAACAAGCACATCAAGCTGGCCGGCAACGAGAAGCTGCGCATAGAACGCGCCCTGCCCGACCCCATGGCCCGCGCCCAATTGGTGCGCGACGTGCTCAAAAGCCTGGGCCAGCCGCTCAAGGCCGAGACGCTGGCGGCTTAAGCGCAGGGCCCTGGGCCTCGGGGCCCGCACATGGCACAGAGCTTGCTAGATCCTTTACAGGCAAATCGCCTGTTTCTGATCTCTTGCGGAGCTGACCATGCTGCTTCAACGCCTGATTCCCGCCCTCGCCTACGCTGTGGCCAGCCTGGCGGTGGCTGCGCTTACGCTGACCTTGGATTGGCATGCCGAGCAGGAGGAAAGCCGGGCCGGCGCCGCGGGCCAGATCGGCACGCCGGTCGCAGCCCCGACTTCGCCCGGCGTCCGGTAAACCACCCGCCTGCAAAAGCGCCGGCCGGGGGGATAATGCAGGCCCAGCTCCCCTGCCTGCGCGCAGGGGCTCTTTTTTTATCCCCTTCCTCCGCCCCACATGAGCGCCGCTACCGAATTTGCCCCTGGCCTGATGGTCCAGCGCACCCCCGCCCCTTTGCTGCTGAGCGATTACAAACTCATCGCTTTCGACATGGATTCGACGCTGATCACCATCGAGTGCGTCGATGAGATCGCCGACGCCACGGGCAAGAAGGCCGAAGTCGCGGCCATCACCGAAGCCACCATGCGCGGCGAGATCACCGACTTCAAGGAAAGCCTGCGCCAGCGCGTGGCCTTGCTCCAGGGCGTGACCGAGGCCGACATGGCCCAGGTGCGCGACGAGCGCCTGCAACTTTCGCCGGGCGCGCAAACCCTGGTCCAGGCCTGCCAGCGGGCCGGCCTCAAGGTGCTGCTGGTCTCGGGCGGCTTCACCTACTTTGCCGAGTACGTGCGCGGTCTGCTGAACATCGACTTCGTGCGCGCCAACATGCTGGCCATGGACAAGGGCGTGCTCACCGGCAAGCTGATCGAACAGCCCTGGGGCGAGATCTGCGACGGCGCGGAAAAGCGCCGCACGCTGCTGGAAGTGGCCTCGCTGCTGGGCATCGCGCCCGCGCAGTGCATTGCCGTGGGCGATGGCTCCAACGACCTGCCCATGATGGGCGCCGCCGGCCTGTCGGTGGCCTTCCACGCCAAGCCCCGCGTGCGCGCCGAAGCCCAGATCGCGATCAACCAGGGCGGCCTCGACCGGCTGCTGGAAATCCTGCGCTGAGCGCTGGGCCAAGGTCTTTAGCTTGGCCCCTAGAATAAACAAGCACCCGCACAAAAACGACTTATTCCACGCGGGCGCCCTGCGCCACCTTGCGCGCCTGGGCTTCTCGCCCCGGCCGCGCTTGCATTCTGGCGCAGTCCCCCCATGTAGAGACGGTGAACCCAATGGCCTGACTGCTGCGCGCAGCAGGCCTGGCGCCCGCATGGGTCACACTTTTTGTCGACTTTTCATTTGGAATTTCTTGTGAACATCTCTTACCGCACCACTGCCTCCGTGCTTGCTTTGACCTTTGCTGCGCTGCTCGCGCCTAGCCTGGCCCATGCAAAGCGCATGGGTGGCGGCAAGTCCGTTCGCCCGGCCAGCATCGGCAAGCCAGCAGCAGCTCCCGCAGCCAAGCCCGCCGCGCCTGCAGCGGCAGCCGCTCCCGCTGCCGCCCCTGCAGCAGCAGCCGCCCCCGCGGCCGCTGCACCCGCTGCTGCTGCCGCTCCGGCCCGTGGCCCAGGCATGATGGGCACGCTGGGCGCTGCCGCAGTCGGCGCCGTTGCCGGCAGCATGGTGGGCAACGCCATTGCCGGCCCTTCGGGCGACAAGGCCGCCGAAGCCAAGGCTGCTGAAGCCAAGGCCGCCGAAACCGAAGCGGCCGAGCTGCAGAAAAAGGCCGATGCCGCCAAGGCCAAGGCAGAAGCCGCGCGCGCCGCGGTCAAGTAAGCCATCCAGTCCGGGCCTGTCCCGGCCCTGGTTGACCCACGCAACGGAGCCCCAGGGCTCCGTTGTTGTTTGTAGGCAGATTCGCACATGCTGCCCGGGCAGCGCGCCATAATGTGCCGTCATGCAAATCCTGCGCAACTCCATCTCCCTGGCCCGTCTGGTCATGGTGTGGTTCGCCCTGACGCTGGGAATCGCCGTGGCTTCGCCCTTCGTGAGTCCGCAGACCATGGAAATGATCTGCTCGGCCAGCGGCGGCATGAAGATGATCGTCGTGGGCGACGACGGCCAGCAGGTCACAGCCAACGGACAGCACAGCCTGGACTGCCCGCTGTGCCTGAGCGCCAATGCGCCGCCGCCGCAGCAGACGGCGCAACTCTTCGCCCAGCCGCAACCGCTGGGCCGGGCGCTGCAGCCCGTAGTCTCTGCGCGCATCGCCGCCCTTGTCGGCGCGCCGCTGCCGCCCCGCGGCCCCCCCACGCGCGCCTGAGCCCCCGCCGGCTCCGTCCCTGCTGACCTTGCCTGGCCACGCGCACGCGTGCCTGGCGTGCCGTCGCTGCACCCCGCAGCGCGAACCTCCCCCTTCGATCCCCTACTACCCCATGGCCCATGGCCAAGGCCGGCCATGCGGCACTGCCGCGCGGCCAGCGCTTTCGCCCCGTGAAAACAAGAATTCCATGACGCAGCTTTTTTCGCCCCATCGCCGCCAGCCCCTGGCTACCGCCCTGTCCGCCGCCCTCGCCACTGTTGCCTTCGCTGCGCAGGCACAGGACTCCCCGGCCTCCCTGCCCACGGTCGAAGTGCAAGGCGCCGCGCCCCAGGCCAACGGCCTGCTGCCCCTGGACACGCCCGCCGCCACCGCCAGCCGCCTGGGCCTGACGCCGCGCGAAACGCCGGCCAGCGTCACCGTGGTGGACCGCGCCACCATGGAAGCGCGCGGTGCCCAAAGCACCCAGGACATCCTGCAGGCCATTCCCGGCGTCACGGCCCACAGCGTGCCCGGCAACATCGGCGTGAGCTACCGGGGGTTCAGCGCCAGCTCGCTCAGCCAACTGTTCAACGGCATCAACGTCCAGTACAGCATCGCCGCGCGCCCCGTGGACAGCTGGATTTACGACCGGGTGGAAGCCATAGGCGGGGCCTCGAGTTTTCTGTACGGCGCGGGCGGCGTCGGCGGCACGATCAACTACATCACCAAGCTCCCCGAGCGCCACGATTTCTCCGAAGCCCAGCTGCGCCTGGGCAGCCATGGCCTCAAGGAGGCGTCCGTGGGCTTGAACCGCCGCATCGCCGCGGACAGCGCCAACGCGCATTTCCTGCGGCTGGATCTGAACCACAAGGACGCGGACAGCTGGACCGAAGGCACGCGCAGCCGCGCGACCCAGCTGGCCGCCTCGCTGCTGTCGGACCTGGGCAACGGCTTCACCCATACGCTGGCCTATGAGTACCAGAACGAAAACGTGGACCGCCCCTACTGGGGCACGCCCCTGCTCAACCCGGCCAAGGGGACGCTGCGCATCGACGAAGACACGCGCTTCAAGAACTACAACAGCGCCGACGGCCTGTACGCCCAGCGCGTGCAGTGGCTGCGCTCTATCAGCGACTGGCGCGTGAACGACGCGCTGCAGTTCAAGAACACTTTCTACGCCTACGATGCCTTGCGCGACTACCGCAACGTCGAGAGCTACCGCTTCAACGCCAACAACAGCGCCGTCATCCGCTCGGCCGCCTTCCTGCAGCGCCACGACCAGCAGCTGATCGGCAACCGCATGGAAGCCACGCAGCAGGGACAGCTCTTCGGGCGGCGCAGCGACTGGGCCTTCGGCCTGGATGTGAGCCTCAACCGCCAGACCCGCTTTCCCAACAGCCTGCCGGCCACGGTGAGCACGGTGAACCCCTATGCCTTCCGCACGGAGAACTTCTTCGACATTCCCGGCATGGCGCCCGGCTTCAACCCCGACCGCGACAACCGCATCGTCACCACGGCGTTGTACGCGGAAAACCGCACGGCCATCGCGCCTTCGCTGCAACTGCTCACGGCGCTGCGCCATGAACGCATTGCGCTGGAGTTGACCAACCGCCGCGAAGTCACCGCCGCCAGCCCCGCCACGTTCGAGCGCAGCTACCACCCGACCACGGGCCGCATCGGCCTGGTCTGGGACTTCGCGCCGGGCGCCAACCTTTATGCCCAGTACGCGACGGCGGCCGACCCACCGTCGGGCGTGCTCTCCACGGCCTCGTTCGCCGATGTGCGCAACAACAGCGCGCTGACCACCGGCCGCCAGATCGAAGTCGGCAGCAAGCTGGACTTCTGGAGCGGCAAGGGCACGGCCACCGTGGCGGCCTACCGCATCACGCGCAAGAACATCGCCACGCAGGACCCGCAGAACTCCACCCTCACCGTGCTCGTGGGCGAGCAATCGTCCCAGGGCCTGGAGCTGGCCCTGGGCCTGCAGCCCACGCGCGCCTGGTCCCTGCAGGGCAATGTCAGCTTCGTGCGCGCCCGCTATGACAACTTCCGCCAAGGCGGCGTATCGCTGGCCGGCAGCACGCCGACCAACACCCCCGCCTTGGTCGCCAACCTCTGGACCTCGTACGCCTTCTCGCCCGCCTGGCAGGCCAGCGCCGGCCTGCGCCATGTCGGCAAGGTCTATGCCGACGCCGCCAACACACAGAACTGGCCCGCCTACACGCTGCTCGACCTGGGCCTGAGCTACCAGGTCCAGCGCAATGTGTCGGTGGTGGCGCGGGTGCGCAACGCCACGAACCGGCTGTACGCGTCCAACGTCACCAGCACCATGGCTTATCTCGGTGCGGCGCGCACCGCCGATCTCACGCTACGCGTGACTTATTGATGATGCGCTTTCACCCTAAACGCTGGCTGTACCTGGCCCACCGCTGGCTGGGCATCGCCCTGTGCGCTTTCTTTGCCATGTGGTTCTTCTCGGGCATGGTGATGATGTACGTGGGCTACCCCAAGCTCACGCCCGCCGAGCGGCTGCAGCACCTGCCGCCCCTGGCCGCCACGGCGCCGCTGCTGGGTCCGGCCCAGGCGCTGGACCGGGCAGGCATCAGCGGCCCGCTCAAGGAGCTGCGCCTGGCCGCGGCCAGCGGTGGACGTGCGGTCTACTTCGTCACGCCCTCGGCCACGAAAGGCAGCCGCGCAACGGTCATCGATGCCACCAGCGGCGAGCGCCTGCCTCCGGTGGACGCCGCCTGGGCGCTGGCCAGCGCCGCCGCCTATGGGGGCAGCGGTGCGGATCCGCTCTATCTCGGCAGTCTGGACGAAGACGCCTTCACCCATTCGCGCGGGCTGGACGCCCACCGTCCGCTGCACCGCGTGGAGTTGCCGGATGCCGACAAGACCTGGCTGTACATCTCCGGCCAGACCGGCGAAGTGGTGCGCGACGCCACGCGCAGCGAACGGCTCTGGAATTACGCCGGCGCCTGGATCCACTGGCTCTACCCGTTTCGCGGCAATGCGCTCGATGCCTATTGGAGCGACATCGTCAACGCCCTGTCCATCGCCGGCATTGCCGTCGCGCTGGCGGGCACCGCCGTCGGGCTGCTGCGCTGGCGTTTCACGCGCACCTACCGCAGCGGCTCGCGCTCGCCCTATGCGGGCGGCAGCATGCTGCGCTGGCACCATGTCACGGGCCTGTTGTTCGCGCTGGTCACCATCACCTGGATCTTCAGCGGCCTGATGTCCATGAACCCCTGGCGCATTTTCGACAGCGGAGCGCCACCGCTGCAGACCAGCGCCCTGCAAGGCGGACCGCTGGTCTTCGGCGTGCAGGACGCCACGCCCCAGGCGCTGATCACCGCGGCAGGAGGATCCGTGCGCGAGCTGCGCTGGGCCCCCGTGCTCGGCAAGACCACCGCGTTCGCGCAAATCGGCAGCGGCCAGCCCATGCTGCTCGACGGCCGCACCGCCCAGCCGCTGGCCCTGGCCCCGCAAACCCTGGGGGCCGCGGCCGCACGTCTGCTGCCCTACCCCGTGGCGCGCATGGAAACGCTGCTCGATTACGACCTGTATTACTACGCCCGCGAAGCCCACAGCATGATGGGCGGCAGCGACAGGCCGCTGCCGATCTGGCGCATCGTGTTCGACGATCCCCATGCGACCTGGGTCCATCTGGACCCGCACACGGGCAGCGTGCTCGGCCGGCTGGACAGCCGCCAGCGCACCAAGCGCTGGCTGTTCGCCATGCTGCACAGCTGGGACTGGCTGCCCTTGCTGGAGCGGCGCCCGCTGTGGGATATCACGCTGCTGACGCTGAGCCTGGGCGGCCTGGCCTTGAGCGCGACCGGCGTGGTCATGGGCTGGCGGCGTTTGCGGCGCCCGGCCCGCAAGGCTTAGGCCTGCGGCGGCGACCTGCGCAGTGGATCGAGCAAGTGCGACAAGCCGTTGTGATCGAGCTCGTACATCAGCGCCAGCAGGCGCCCCAGATCGCCGCGCGGAAAGCCTTCGCGCGCCATCCACATCAGGTAGTTGCCGGGCAGGTCGGCAATGCAGCGGCCCGCGTATTTGCCGTAAGGCATTTGCACGCTCAACAGGCGCTGGAGTTGTTCTGAGTCCATGCCGGCATTGTCAGGCATGCAGCGGTGTGCGGACTTCCTGGTGCAAGGCCGGCAGGACTTCCTGGGCAAACAGCGCCATCGCGGTCAGCGCCGCGCCGTTGCTCCACAGGCCGTTGGCATTGAAGATGCAGCGCAGGCTGCCGATGCCGGTGTCTGCCTGCAACTGGCGAATCTGCGCATGGCATTGTTCTGGCGTGCCGTGGATGAATTGCTCGCGCAGCACCTTTTGCCTATCGATGGGCGGCACGTCGGCCGCGGCCACACCGCGCTTGGCGGCAAAGTGGACACGGCGCGCGTAAAGCTTTTCCCAGAGCGCATCGAGCTGCTGCGCGACCTGCGCTTCGTTGGCGCCGATGCAGACATAGCGCGCGAGCGACGAACGCGCCAGCAGCGCCTGGGCGTCGCCGCCTTGCTGCCGGGCAACGCTTGCAAGGCGCTCCAATTGCGCGCTTTCCGGCGGCTCCAGGCTCAGCAGCAAGGGCAGGTTTTCGGCCAGCGCAAAGCCCAGGGTTTCCGGTGTCGAGCCCGCGACGTAGATCGGCGGATGCGGGCGCTGCACGGGCAGCGACATCAATTTTCGCGAGGCAAAATTCCACAGTTCCCCCGTCGACGCCACCGTCTCGCCGCGCAAGGCATCGCGCAGAATGCGCGCGCCCTGCTCGAAACGCTCGCGCGTGCTGGCCGGGTCGATTTCCAGGCATTCCAATGACGCCGGCTCCGTGCCGCGGCCTATGCCTACGTCGATACGGCCACCGCTTTGGAAATCCAGCTGCGCGATTTCCTCGGCCAGCATCAGCGGATGGTGCAAGGGCAGCACCAGCACCGCCGTCCCCACGCGCAAGCGCTCGGTGCGCGCCAGCAGCGCCGCCGCGAACAGCAAGGGCGAGGGATACTGCCAGTCGGTCTGCGGCAGGCGGAATTCACTGAACCACACGCCGTCAAAGCCCCAGCGGTCCGCGTTCTCGAAAATCGCGCTGAACGCCTTGGGATCGCCGGCCATGGCTTCACGCGTCCAGCCGGCAATGTCGATACGCATCATGTCGCTGTCTCCTGTGGCCTGCTGCGCGCGCGCAGCAAGATGTGGGGCGGCGCGGCAATGCGCTCGAAGTGCACGCCGAAAATTTCGTCGAGCTGGGGCTGGTGCAGTAGTTGCGCCGGACTGCCATCCATGGCCACGCGGCCGCCATGCATGACGATCACGCGATCGAAGCGCTCGAACGCCAGGTCCAGATCGTGCATCGCCACCACCACCAGTCTGTCCCGTCCGCGCAGCGCCAGCGCCTGCACCAGCGCCAGGCGGTGCTGCACGTCGAGTGCCGCGCCCGGCTCGTCGGCCAGCAGCACGGGCGGATCGGCGGCCAGCACCGCGGCCAGCATGCCTCGCGCGCGCTCGCCGCCCGAAAGCGTGCTCCAGCGCCGCGGGCCCAGGGTCTGCAGATCGGCCTGTGCCAGCACCTGCTCAGCCGATCCCAGGCCCGGCACGCGCATGCGCACCAGGTCTTCCAGCGTCACGTCCCAATGGGGCTCGAAGCGCTGGGGCATATAGCCGATGCGCAGTGCCCGCTCGCGCACGCTGAAGGCCTGCAACGGCCGGCCCTGCAGCGACACGGCGCCGTGGTCGGCTGCCATCTGCCCGGCCAGCAGGTTCAGCAAGGTGGACTTGCCCGCGCCGTTGGGCCCGATCAGCGCCACCGCGCCGCGTGCCGGCAGCGCCAGGGAAATGCCGTCCAGCAGGCGCCGGCCTTGGCGCGCCAGCGAAAGATCGACAGCGCCCAGCATGACGTTGTTGTCGCTCATGCGCGGCCTGCGTAGGCGCGCAGGCGGCGCGCCAGCAGCAGGATGAAGAACGGCCCGCCGGCCACGGCCGTGACCAGGCCCAGCGGCACTTCGGCCGGCGGCAGCACACTGCGCGCGATGGCATCCGCCAGCGTCACCACGATCGCCCCGGCCAGCGCGCTGGTCGGCAGCACCCAGCGGTGCAGCGGGCCCACCCACCAGCGCGCGATGTGCGGCGCGGCCAGCCCCACGAAAGCCACCAGCCCGCCGTAGGCCACGGCCACCGCGACCACCAGCGAGCCCAGCAGCACGGCGCGCGGCACGAAGCGCGCCACATCCAGGCCAAACGACTGGGCCGTGGAGTCGCCCAGCCCCAGCAGGTCCAGGCCGCGCGCAATCGTCTGCGTGCCCAGCATGCAGGCCAGCGTGATCAAGGCCAGCCAGCCCAGGCCGCTCCAGGTCGGCGTCTGGATGCCGCCCAGCACCCAGCTCATGACGACTTGCAGGCTCACGGTTTCGTCGGACAGCGCCAGCATCAGAAACGAGCGGATCGCGCCCAGCATGGCGGCCATGGCCACGCCCGCCAGCAGCATGCCCGATGCATCGAGCGCGCCGGCGACGCGCGCCACGCCCAGCACCAGCACCGTCGAGCCCCAGGCGCCGCCAAAGGCCAGCACCGGCAGCAGCCAGGACTGCGGCAGCCCCAGGGGCACCAGCAGCGCAATCGTCGCGCCCAAGGCCGCGCCGCCCGAAGCGCCGAGCAGATAGGGCTCGGCCAGCGGGTTGCGAAAGACGCCCTGGAACACGGCGCCGGACAGCCCCAGCAGCGCGCCCACGCAGGCCGCGGCAAACACGCGCGGCATGCGCCACTCCCACAGCAGGCGGCTGCGCAGCGTGTCGCGCTCGGTGATCGCGGCCCAGATGTCCGCCGGCGAGGCCCATTGGTGGCCGGCACAGACGCCCAGCAGAATGCTCAAGCCCAGCACCGCGAATGCAGGCCACCAGATTTTTCCAGAGGGATTCATCCCTGCCCTTTCTGCGTGATCCAGCGCGCCAGGGATTCGATGCCATCGAAAGTGCGCGGACCGGGAATCAGGAATTCGGAACGCGACACGGTGATCGCGCGGCCTGCCCGCACGGCGCGCATGTCGCGCCAGCCGGGACGGCCTGTGAGCTCATCGAGCGCGGCCTGCGTGCCCGCGAACAGCAGCACATCGGGGTCGGCCGCCAGCGCCGCCTCCGGCGAGACCTGGGCCAACGTGCCGATGTCGGCCATGGCGTGGCGGGCGCCGGCGCGCACGATGGCTTCGCTGGTATAGGTGCCGGGGCGCGCGACCAGCAGCATGCCGTTGCCCATGCGCCCGGTGATCATCAGGCTGCGCGGCGCGATCCGGCCTTCCATCTGCCGGTCCACGGCCCGCAGGCGCTGCGCCAGCGAAGCCGCCAGCGCCTTGCCGCGCGCCTCCACCCCCGCGGCCTGCGCGACCCGCAGCACGTTGTCCATCACTTCCTCCAGGCTGCGGCTGAGCAGCACCATGACCGGCACGCCTATGCGCTCCATCGGGTCCACCAGCTGGTTCGCGGCCTGGCGCGCGGGCGTGACGATGACCAGATCCGGGCGCAGCGCGACCACCGCATCCACCGAAAAACCCAGGCGCCCGCCGACCTTGGGCAGCGCGGCAGCCTGCGCGGGAAAGCGCGTGTACTCCTCCACGCCCACGATGCGCTCCAGCAAACCCAGCGATGCCACCAGCTCGGTGTTGGACGAAAAAATCGTCACGATGCGCTGCGCCGGCCGGCTCAGCACGACGGGGCGATCCAGGGCATCGCGCAGCGCTATGGGCGCGGCCGCGCGCGCGCCGGGCAGCAGCGTGGCCAAAGCCAGGCCCCCACCGGCGCGCACCAAGCCGCGCCGTGGGAGCATGGGGAAGCTGCCGCCTAGTGGGCGCATGGTCGCGCTCAGAACTCGGCCTGCAGACCGGCCATCCATTCGCGGCCCGGCATCGAGGTCCCGCAGCCGCCGTTCTGGAAGATAGGGTTGGCGATGCAAGGCCGCTGGTCCTGGGCAATGAAGATGGGATGGCGGTTGAGATTGAAGAGGTTGTTGATACCGGCGAACAGCTTCACGCCGCGGCTCAGGCGGTACTCGCCACGCAGGTTCCAGACCGTGAACGCTCCCTTGCGGTGGATGAAAGTGCTGCTGGGCTCGCCCCGCGGGATGAGCAGGTTCTCTTCCGTGTCGTACCACATCGGTCCGCGCAGCAGCGCCGTCAGCTGCGCATTCCAGTCGCCCGCATTGCGGTCCATGCCGCGCGCCAGGCGCATGCCGAAAGCGGCTTCATAGCGGTACATGCGCTGCACCTTGTCGGTGTTGAGCGAAGCGGCCGCGCCCTTGTCTTTCATCTCGAAGTGGTAGTAGCCGTTGCCGAATGCCGTGAGCGTATGGCCGGCCAGCGGCGCGCCCAGCAGCTTGCCCACGTCCGCGTGGGCGCTGAGCTCCAGGCCGCGCGCCACGATGTCGGCGCTGTTGTTAGCGTAGTCCGAGGTATTCGTCGCCGGGCCGCGCGAGACGGTGATGATGCGGTCGGAAATCGTGTTCTGGAAAAGCGCGGCGTCGACTTTCCAGGCGCTTTGCCTGAAGCTGGTTCCCACTTCGAACTGGCGGCTCGATTCCGGCTTGAGATTCGCATTGCCAAAGATGCGGCCGCCGCCCACGGCCGTGAAATCCGACGACAGTTCGCTCGCCGTGGGCGCGCGAAACCCGGTGGAGGCACCTGTGCGCAAGGCCCAGGCGTCAGTGACTTTCCAGGTCGCGCCGGTGGACCAGGTGAGCTTGTCGTAATCGCGCGTCGTGGTCACGGCCATGGGCACGTTCGGCGTCTGGTCGAAACGCGTCTCGCCCCAGGTCTTGCGCACGCCGGCGCGCAGCGTCACGCGGTCACCCAGGAAGTTCTGCGCATCTTCCAGGTACAGCGCATGGGTGTGCTCGGTCTGGTTGTTGTCGTAGGGCGCGACCTGGCCTGCGGGGCCGCCCGGCATGGCCCTGCGTTCGCGGTCCGAGCGCAGGCGGTTTTTCTCGTAGTCAAAGCCCAGCAGCAAGTCGTTGGAATCGCTCAGGCGCAGGCGCGGCTGCAGGCGCAAGCCGGTGGCGTCGAGCTTGCGGATGTTGTAGTCGCGCGCCGTGCCGGGCACGGCATTCACGCCCGACTTGATGACCGGCGAGGCCCAGTTGAACTCGTCCACATCGGTGAAGCTATAAAGATGCGCCAGCCAGCTCACGCGCTGGCCAGGCAAGGCGCCCTCGTACTTGAGATCGGCCGACTGGTTGTAGCGGTTGTCACGGCTGTAGATGTTGGCGCCCGAACCGCGAAAGCCGGCGTTGTAGATGCCGTCGGTGCGCAACTGCAATTCCAGGCGGTGCAGATCGGCGAGCTGCCAGCCCAGCGCGCCGGTCGCGCCGCGGCGCTTGTAGCTGGTGTTCGTCATCTCGGAGCCACCGCTGCCCGAGGTGTAATCGTCACGCCCGCCCACGTTCGCGCCTATGTACCAGTCCCACTGCTCATTGGCACCGCTGAGCTGCGTATCGGCACGCCACAGGCCCGCACTGCCGCCCACGGCGGACACGCGATTGCCGCCGCCGCTGGCGCCGGTGCGCAGGATGATGTTGATCACCCCGCCCATGTTCTGGCTGCCGTAGACCACCGAGGCCGGGCCGCGCACGATTTCTATGCGCTCCACATCCGACAGGCTGAGCTTGGACAGATTGGCCGTGCCCGCGCGCCGCCCGTTGAGCAGCACCGCTACCTGGCTGCGGTAGTCGCGGCCCTGGCCGTCGGTGGAGGCGCCGCGCAGGTTCAGCGAAGTCTGGGCGGCCGTCCATTCGCTCAGAAAGCCGACCGCATGCTCGGCCAGCAGGTCCGTGACCGAACGCGCCGAGGAGCGCTCTATTTCCGCGCGGTCTATGGTCTGCGTGGTGGCGGCGATGCGCGAACGGTCTTCGGGACGCGCCGTGGCCGTGACGAACACATCCTCCAGCGCCTGGGGATTTTTATTCCCCGTGACTTCCGCGGCGGCGGGAGCGATGCCGCCAAGCGCCGCGCCGCAGGCCAGCAGGCACAGTGCGGCCGAGCGCTGCAAGCGAAAGCCCGGGCGCAAGGCGGCCATGGAGTACGCGGAAAAAGAGGGCGAAGACGAAGCGGCGCGGCCGCGTGTCGGCCACGAACTGACAAAGGAGTGCATGCGAAGATTTCAAACGTGCGCTTCGCTCACCCGCGAAACGCACAGATCAATACCCACCGCAGTGCACGCAGCCAGGGGGCAAGTTGGCGGCCACGCACAAGCCAGCCGCCCACCTGCCCAGACATGCGCACTCCCGCGGCGTCCGAAGCGATCACAAAGGCCGGTATCCGGGCTTGCGAAACGCCGGCGGGCTCTTTAGAGCACTCCGACTCAGCCCTCGCCTTCCCACGCCATACATCGACGCAGTGACTGCCAGCCATGAATGGGCCAGCCTGAGGACCTGAGATTTCGCCTACCGTTGCGGGGGCAGCGCAGGAATTGCGAGACTTTGAAGCCCAGCGCACCTGCTTGTCGAACACCTTCGAATCTGGGCGCCACCGGGAAGTGAAGTCTCACCACCCGATCGACGCCTGGCCGCATTATCAGGGGAAAGCGCCATTTCTCCGCGGCGAGCCCGGGCCGGACTACCGCAGGCATCAAAAACTGCATATTTGCATAAAAAACCACATTCTTATAACCAGAATTGCATTCCTGGTTTTCATGCGGCTTGCGCGCCACTAGACTAGAGGCTTGCTGCGCTGCAGGTTCACTGGTTGAGGCGCAGGTCGTTTGTTGCCATTCCCATCCAAGAAAGCCTTTTGTATGTTGAAGAAAACCCTCTCTGCTCTTGCCTTCGCCAGCCTGGCCCTGACGGTCCACGCGGCCGACGTGGTGCTCAAGGTCGCGGCCACTGCCGTGCCCCAGGCCGAAATCCTCAACCACATCAAGCCCGTGCTGAAAAAGCAGGGCATTGATCTGCAGGTGCGCGAATTCAGCGACTACGTCCAGCCGAATGCGGCCGTGGAAGACAAGCAGCTCGACGCCAATTTCTTCCAGCACCAGCCCTACCTCGACAGCTACAACAAGGACCGCAAGAGCTCCCTGGTGGCCGTGCCCAACGGCAAGGTCCATGTCGAGCCGTTTGGTGCCTACTCCAGCAAGGTCAAGAACGTCAAGGATTTGAAGGACGGCGCCACCGTGGCCATCCCCAACGACCCGTCCAACGGCGGACGCGCCCTGATCCTGCTCGCCAAGCAGGGCCTGATTGAGCTCAAGGACCCCAAGAGCCTGACCCCGACCCCGATGGATGTGGTGAAGAACCCCAAGAAGCTCAAGTTCAAGGAACTGGAAGCGCCTTTGCTGCCACGCGCCCTGGCGGACGTGGATCTGGCCCTGATCAACACCAACTACGCCATCGAAGCCAAGCTCAACCCCACCAAGGACGCCTTGTTCATCGAAGGCAAGGACTCGCCCTACGCCAACATCGTGGTCGCCCGCCAGGACCGCGCCAACGACCCGACCATCGCCAAGCTGATGCAAGCCCTGCGCAGCGAAGACGTGAAGAAGTTCCTGCAGGAAAAATACAAGGGCGCGGTCGTTCCGGCGTTCTGAGCGCGGCCTGCCCCACCCCAATCAAGCGCTGCCTGGCAGCGCTTTTTTGTGGGCGCCGCAAAACGGTCTGGCCTCAAAAATATGTAAATGTGTAAGTGGATGCAACACAACTCGTGTCGCCTATGGTGAAATAGCCGCCATCGTCTGCTTGATCCCATTTTTCCAGACGGCATTTTGCCCTCGGCCCACAGGATTTCTCCATGTCTGAAGATACGCTGTCCCCTTCCCCAGCCCTTTCCCTTGAAAAGGCCGTCCGCATCGGCTTGAACGAAGTCACGCGTGACAAGACCCTGGAGCTGTACGAGCGCAAATACGGCCAACCCGATGCCAACGCCGCGCTGCTGCTGTTTCGCGGCGATGTGGCCGAAGCCAACCAATACGACAAGATCCGCCCCCTGTCGGTCGCCAAGGCCATGGGCCATGTGATCGTGATCGAAGGCCAGAGCCAGAAGCGCGGCACCAGCGGCCACTACCAGGTCCAGTGCAACCAATGGGGCCTGCTGGAAATACTGGCGCAACTGGCCTGAAACCCAGAGGGGCTTTTTTCAGCGCTCCCAAAGCCCATTGCCTGCGCAACTGGCGCGGCCCAGCAAGGGGCAGCGAGGAAGGGCCGCGCCGCACCGAGGCTGCCGTCCCCCTCCACCGAAGGTTGAGAGGGGGAAGGCGGGGCCGGCCATCCGGCGAAGCGGCTCAGGGGGTGTTCATTCCCGTCCACACCCACCACGACAGCGCCAGCATCATCACGCCCGTCAAGGCGTCGAGCACGCGCCAGGGCAGCGGGTGGGCAAACCAGTGCTGCATGCGCCGGCCGGCCAGCGCCAGCAGCACAAACCACACCAGGCTGGCACAGGCCGCTCCGGCCACGAACACCGCTTTGAGCGCCCCTTCCTGGCGCGCGCCTATGCTGCCGACCAGCAGCACGGTGTCCAGGTAGACATGGGGGTTGAGCAGGGTGATCACGGCCAGGGTGCTGAGCACGCTGAGCAGCCCGCGCTGCGCCACGCCCGCGCCATGCGGCACTACGTCGGCCGCAAACACCACACGCCATAACGCATACAGACCGTATGCCAGCAGGAACAGCGCACCGCCGCCCGACAGGTAATAGGCCATTTCCGGCGCGCCCGCGATCAGCTGCGACATGCCGGCCACACCTACCGCAATCAGCAGCGCGTCGCTGACCACGCACCAGGCCACGCAGGCCCGCACATGCCGGCCTTGCACCGCCTGGCGCAGCACATAGAGGTTTTGCGCGCCGATGGAGATGATCAGCGACAGGCACACGGTAAAGCCCGCAACCCAGGAAGAAGAGATAGTCGTAGTCCACATAAGGGAAATTGTGGACGGGGCAGGATATTAAGTAAAATTAAATCCTATGACACCTCTTAAGGCAAACTGAATGCTCGACTACGCAGGACTGGAAGCCTTGGTCGCCGTGGTGCGCGAAGGCAGCTTTGAACGGGCAGCGCGCAAGCTGCACATCACCTCCTCGGCGGTTTCGCAGCGCATCAAGCTGCTGGAAGAACGCCTGGGCCAGGTGCTGGTGCTGCGCGGCCAGCCCTGCACGGGCACGGAAGCCGGGCGCCGGCTGTGCCTGCATGCAGAGCAGGTGGCATTGCTGGAAAACGAACTGCGCCGCACCAATCCGGCGCTGATGCCCGACGGCCAGCACATGCCCCCGACGCTCAAGCTGGCCGTCAACGCCGATTCGCTGTCGTCCTGGTTCATGGACGCGATGGCGGCTTTCACGCGCGACGGCAATGAGTTGCTGGACATCAGCATCGACGACCAGGACCACACGGCCCAGCGCATCAAGCAAGGCGAAGTCATGGCGGCCGTCACGGCCACATCGACCAGCATCACCGGCTGCAACACCTGGCCGCTGGGCTCCATGCGCTACGTGGCCGCCGCCAGTCCGGCCTTCATGCAGCAGCACTTCTCACAGGGCGTCACGCCCGAAGCCATGGCGCGCGCGCCCATGCTCAGCTATGACCGCAAGGACAGCATGCATGACAAATGGCTGCACGCCCAGGGCCTGGCCTCGCGCCAGGCGCCCCCCAAGCACTGGCTGCCTTCGGCCTATGCTTTCGTGCGCGCCTGCGAAGCCGGTGTGGGCTGGGCCATGCAACCCACGCTGCTGATCCAGCGCCACCTCGACAACGGCACGCTGGTGGAAATACGGCCGGACACGGGCGTGGACATTCCGCTGTACTGGGCCCATGCGCGCAATGCCCAAGCCGGGCTGCAGCGCCTCACGCATTGCGTGATCACGGCCGCGGCCGGCCTGTTGCAGCCCCTGCCGGATGAAGCGCCCAAGGGCAGAAGCCCTGGCCCTTGATCTGGCGCAAGGCCCCGCAGGGCATCCGCGGTGATAGTTGTCGCATGGCGCCGTACCCTCACCCGGCCAGACTGGAGCGATGCAATGAAACTGTGGATAGACCTGTTTTCGACCGACTACGGCCTGATGAGCCTGATTTCCATCTTGTTGATCATTGGCATGGGCCTGTTCTTCCTGCGCCTGTTCCTGGGCAAGATGAAGACCATTGCCAACAAGGTGCCTGAATAGGGCCCCCACGCTTGCTCGCTTCGCGTAGCCGCGCTGGGGGGCGGAGCCCCCCAGATCCATCTTGCGCCGAGGTGCGGCCCGGCGGCGGCGGGGGGTGGTCATCTCGGGCACTCTGCTGCGTCTAGCGGCGCCCTCCGCCAGCAACGGTACACGCCGCTCACACCAAACGAAGCTATCCCGCCCCCCCTTCTGGCTGCGCCTGACGCGCACAGGGCTCGGGCTGGTCGGTGTGCCGCAGGACACACCGACTGCGTGATCTGACTCACCGTAGTTGTTCGAACGTAGCGCCTTGGCGCGAAGTGAGTTCTACGGTGCAGCCCGTGACCGAGCACGACAGGTTGCCCGGAACGACGCGCAGGGACGCAGACAGCAGGGCGCGTTTCTTTGCCTACTTTCTTGTCGCGCGACAAGAAAGTAGGTCGGCCGCCGGGCCGAGACCCGGCCCCAGCCCGTGGCAACGGCATGTCGTAAAAACTGCCCCCTGCTTCAGGAAAAACCTCAGTAATGCGGAGGCAATTCATCGCGCAGATTGCGCCCGCCCCCACCCCCATCCGTCGGCACCTGCTGCCGCAGATTCCGCACTTCGGCGATCAGCGCATCGATTTGCTGCTGCTGGCGGTAAATCGTCATATTGAGCTGATCGAGCGTGTCTTCCACATAGCTGGACTTGATTTCCAGCTCGGTGATGCGTTCCTGCGCCCTGTGCAGCGCATCACTGGTTTGCGTGTCCGACATGGCTTAAGCCGCGAGGGCCTGACCCAGACGGGCCACGCCTTCCTGGATCTTGGCCACGTCGGCCGTCGCGAACGACAGGCGCAAGGTGGCGTTGTCCGGGTTCTGTGCAAAGAACGGCGTGCCCGGCACAAAGGCCACGCCCTTGGCTATGGCGCGCTGGGCGAAGACATTCGCATCCTGCAACTGGCCGCGCGCGCCGGTGAGCTTCACCCACAGGAACAGACCGCCCTGGGGCGCGACGAAAGTGATCGCATCGCCCAATTCCTTGCGCAGCGCGTCGCCCATGGCCTGGGCGCGTTCGGCATAGACCTTGCGCACCTGGGCCAGCGTGGCGGGCATATGGCCGGCCTTGAGGTACTGGGCGGCCGTGGCCTGGGCAAAGGTGCTGGTGTTGGCGTCGCTGAACTGCTTGCACATCACGGCCCGCTCACGCAGCGCTTCCGGAGCCACCAGCCAGCCAATGCGCAGGCCGGGGCTCAGCACCTTGCTGAGGCTGCCGCAATGCGCCAGCCAAGCGCGGCTGCCCGGCACCTGGGCCGACAGCGCCAGCAGGCTGGGCGGCGGTGCTTCGCCGAAGTACAGGTCGCCGTAAGGGTCGTCTTCGACCACCAGCGTCTGGTATTTCACGGCCAGCTCCAGCACCTTCTTGCGGCGCGCCAAAGTCAGCGTGGCGCCGCTGGGGTTGCCGAAGGTGGGGATCAGGTAGACCATCTTGGGCTTGTGCTCGGCGATGAGCTTTTCCAGCGCTTCGGTGTTCACGCCCTGGTCATCGACCGGGGCGCTGATCACTTCGGCGCCGTAGAGGCGAAAGCACTGGATGGTGGCCAGGAAAGTCGGACCTTCGACGATGACCTTGTCACCGGGGCCGAGCATGGTCTTGCCCAGCAGGTCCAAGGCCTGCTGGCTGCCCGTGGTGACCAGGAAGTCGCTGGGGGCCACGTCCGTCACGCCCTTGCCGGCCATGAAGCCGGCCAGTTGCTCGCGCAGCGGCTGGTAGCCTTCGGTCGCGCCGTACTGCAGTGCGGCGCCGGGCTCTTCGGTCAGGGCGCGCTCGGATGCGGCGCGGATGCCATCGACATCAAACAGGGCGCTGTCGGGAAAGCCACCGGCGAAGCTGATGATGCCCGGCTTGCCCAGCAACTTGAAAAGTTCACGGATTGCGGAAGTCTCCACATTGTTCAGGCGCTCGGCGAATTGCATAGATTGATTCCATTCCAACAACAAGATTCGGCGGCAGTCGCTCGCGGCTGCCAGGCCACCATTTTGCCCTGCGCACGCAACGCCGGGCCACTGTCACGCGTTATGGCCGACAATCCACCCCATGCAGACTGCACAGATCGTTCCCTTTTTCGCCACCCTCAAGGCCGCCAATCCCCTGCCCAACACCGAGCTGGAATACACCAGCGTCTTTGAGCTGTTGACGGCCGTGCTGCTGTCGGCCCAGGCCACGGACGTGGGCGTCAACAAGGCCACGCGCCGGCTGTTTCCCGTGGCCAATACGCCCCAGGCCATCCTGGACCTGGGCCTCGAAGGCCTGGAGTCATATATCAAGACCATAGGCCTGTACCACAGCAAGGCAAAGCACTTGATGGAAACCTGCCGCCGGCTGATGGAGCGCCACGGCGGCCAGGTGCCGCGCACGCGCGAGGAACTCGAGGACCTGCCCGGCGTCGGCCGCAAGACGGCCAACGTGGTGCTCAACGTGGCCTTTGGCGAACCCACCATGGCCGTGGACACGCATATCTTCCGCGTCAGCAACCGCACGGGCCTGGCGCCCGGCGCGAATGTGCTGGCGGTGGAAAAGCAGTTGATGAAGCGGGTTCCGCCAGCGTACGCCGTCGACTCCCACCACTGGCTGATCCTGCTGGGGCGCTACGTCTGCCAGGCGCGCAAGCCGCGCTGCTGGGAGTGCATAGTCTCGACGTATTGCGATTTCCAGCCGAAGACGCCGGCGCCCTGAGCCCGGGGCTCAGGCGCTGACGGATTCCGCTTCCTGCCCCGCCACACCGGCCGAAGCAAAGCTGGCCATGTCGCGCAGCATGGCGCAGGCCGAGACCAGCAGCGGCCAGGCCAGCGCCGCGCCCGAGCCTTCGCCCAGGCGCAGGCCCCAGTCCAGCAGCGGCTCGGCGCCCAGGGCCTGGAGCACGATGGTATGGCCGGGCTCGCCCGAGCGATGGGCGAACACGCAGCGCTCCAGCACGGCCGGGCACAGGCGGCTCGCGACCAGTACGGCGGCCGTGGTGATGAAGCCGTCGACCACGATCACGCGACGCTCCTGCGCGGCCTGCAGCACGGCACCGACCATGGCCGCGATCTCCAGCCCGCCCATGGCGGCCAGTACCTCCAGCGGCTCACGCACCTGGCTGTGAAACGCCAGCACTTCGCGCAGCACCGCCACCTTGCGCGCCAGCCCCGCGGCGTTGAGCCCCGTGCCCACGCCCGTGACCTGGGCCACATCCACGGCGCACAGACGCGCCAGCAGTAGCGAAGCGCAGGAAGTATTGCCGATGCCCATTTCGCCCAGCAGCAGCGCATTGCCCGGCAGTGCCTGCACCAGGGCCGCGCCGTGGCGCATGGCCGCGTCGCACTGCGCGGCGCTCATGGCCGGCGCGCGCGAGCAGTCCTGCGTGCCGTAGGCCACCTTGCGGTGCCATAGCCGGGGCTGGCCGGGAGCCTCGGCGCGCTCGGGAATGTCGCGCGCCACGCCGCAGTCCACGACATGCAGGTCCAGGCCGTTCTGGCGCGACAGCACGCTCACCGCCGCGCCACCGGCGAGGAAGTTCTCCACCATTTGCCAGGTGACGTCCACGGGAAAGGCCGAGACGCCACGCGCCGCCGCCAGGCCATGGTCGGCGGCAAACACCACCATTTGCGGCTGCACCAGCTGCGGCGCATCGCTGCCCAGAATGCAGGCCAGTCGGTGGGCCAGGCGCTCCAGCGTGCCCAGTGCGCCCACGGGCTTGGTCTTCTGGTCGATCAGCGTTTGCACGCGGGCGCTGTGAGCGGAGTCGTAAAGGGAAGGGATTTCAGGCAGAAAACTAGTCATCGCGAAGCCGGCCAGCGAAGTCAACAAGAACGCGAGTATCGCCCGACGGCCGCGCGCGCGTGCGCGCCGTGCACTCCTGGACCATGGTCCTGACAGGGAAAACCGTGTTTCCGGGCGATGTCAGGCCGCGGCGCCCAGCGCCACGAGCTTCGTGATCGTATTGAAATTGCGCGTCGTCGCGGACAGCTTGAGCTTTCGCTCGATGAAGTTGTTGTTGGCCTTCAGGTCCCTGTACTTGGTGGCGCACAGCACATAGGCCATGTCACCGACCACCTTCACCTGGTCTGGCGCATGCTCCAGCCCATGGAAGGCGTGCAGCAAGGCGGCCTCGGGCCTGGACGCGAGCAGCGTGAAATACAGCCGGCCGGGATCAGCCCCCTGGAACGGGTTGTTCTCCAGCACATCCTGGAAATACGCGGGGGACCGGACCAGGACTTTGATGTCGCCGCCAAACCGCTGCGCGATGACCGCGTGCACCAGGTCCTCGAGCGCGGACGGCTCCAGGTGCGTAGCCGCGATGACGTTGCCGCTCTGGATGTAGGTCCTCACATTGCAAAGACCGGCGTCTTGCAGCGCGGCGCGCAGCGGTGCCATGAACAGCTTGTTTTTGCCGGTCGGCATGACGCCGCGCAGGAGAATGATGTGTGTCTTCATGGTTCGCTGTGAATATGCTGGATCGCCTAGGCCAAGCATAGACGGCATCACAGCGAGCGCCATGAAAAAAGGCCCCGCAGGGCCTTGATGCATGAGGCGGCAATGCCATTACGGCTTCACCGGCACCTGCTCCGAGTATTCGCGCAGCACGCCGCCGCCCTCGACGCTGCCGCTGACCGGCGCCGTACGCACGCGCTCGACGCAGGAGCGGCGGTCTTCGGGCTCGCGGAACACTTCGCAGCGTGCCAGCGCATTGCGCTGGTACTGGTCCATGCCTTCGCTCCGGGGCATACGGCCCGAGCGTTCTTCGGCACGCGCCGCCGCGGCTTCACGCTCCTGCGGCGTGGCGTACTTGCCGTGGTGGCCTTGCTTGTGCGGCCGGTGGTGGTGATGCATGTGCTGGGGCTTTTTGCCCTCGTGCGCCTGGGCCTGTGGCGCCGCCGCCTGAGCGGCCGGGGCCGCAGCCGGGGCCGGGGTTTGTGCGTTGACAACGCCCAGGGCGCATACGGCAGCAGCGCACAGGCTCAATTTGAGGGAGTGGGACCAGGTAGATGGCATGACAGCGTTCTCCAGAGTCAATGGGACATAAAGCGGTGCAGAACAGCCACACCACTACATCTCACAGCTTGCGACAGTTCCACCATGGAACTTATCGGCCCATCCCGCCTGCCATTGCAGGAGACCGCCTACAGACCGGCCGCCTCACTGCCCTGCGCGTCGCTGGCAAACCAGCCGTCGACCCCCGCGGCCAGTCGATCGAAAACGCTGTCCAGCGTGGGCGCGCTCACACCCAGCAAGGCCTTTATCACCGCCGCGTTTTCCAGCATGCCGTGCCAGTAGCTGGCCAGGATGCGGCCGTCGGCGCTTTGCCAGACCATGCCCGGCACGCGCTCGTGCGCGAGCATGCCTGCGGCCAGCATGTCGTCGCGCAGCTGCGTGCGGCCATGGTGGATTTCATAGACTTGCATGGGCAGGTCAGTCAGTGCCTGCCAGGGGGCGTCCAGCGCGCCCATGGTGACCTGGGCACGGCACAAGCGCTTCTCGACTTCGAAGACGGTGACCAGCGGCAGCAAGCCCAGGCCGGCTTCGTTGTCGTCAACGCCATGCAGGTCGATCAAGGCCTCGCCCAGCATTTGCAGGCCGCCGCAGATGCCCCACAGCCGCCCGCCCTGGGCCACATGCTCGGCAATGGCCGCGTCCAGCCCCTGGCTGCGCAGCCAGCGCAGGTCGCTGGCCGTGGCCTTGGTGCCGGGCAGGATCACCCAGTCCACCCCTTGCAGCTGCGCCGGCGTGCGCGCCCAGACCAGGCGCACGCCGGGCACGTTCAGCAGCGGCTGGAATTCATCAAGGTTGCTGGCGCGTGGATAGGCCACCACGGCCACCGTGGTCTGCACCAGCGTGGATACGCCCGGCGCGCCGACACCCGACGCAGCGGCGCCCGACGCACCGGCGCCCGAAACGTCGGCGTCGAAGGCCCCATCCTCCTCGGGCAGGCCGTGGCGCAACTGCATGGGAATCGTGGCCACCACCGGCACGCCGGTCTTCTCCAGCAGCATCTGGGGAGCGGGCGCCAGCAGGCGCGCATCGCCGCGGAACTTGTTGAGCACGAAGCCGCGGATCAGCGCCTGCTCCTCGGGCGGCAGCAGCGCCCAGGTGCCGTAGAGATGGGCAAAGGCGCCGCCGCGGTCGATGTCGCTGACCAGCAGGCAATGCGCCTGCACGTGGCGGGCGACGCGCATGTTGACGACATCGCTGGCGTGCAGATTGATTTCGGCCGGCGAGCCCGCGCCTTCGATCACGACCACATCGTTCTCGCTGCGCAAGTCATCGAGCGCAGCGGTGATGTGCGGCCAGACCTGGGCACTGCGCTCGCGCCAGGGCAGCTGCGTGAGCTGCTGGTCCACCTGGCCCAGCAACACCACCTGGCTGCGCGTGTCGGCTTCCGGCTTGAGCAGCAACGGGTTCATGCGCACATCGGGCTCGCAGCCCGCGGCCAGGGCCTGCAGGTATTGCGCCGTGCCCATCTCGCCCCAGGCGCCGTCGGCGGTGGGCACCACGCGCGCATGGTTGCTCATGTTCTGGGCCTTGAAAGGCGCGACCTTGAAGCCCTGGTTGCGGTACCAGCGGCACAGGGCCGTGGTGACCCAGCTTTTGCCCGCGCCGCTGCTGGTGCCCAGCACCATGACGCACAGCGCCGGGCGCTGCCCGGGCTGGGGCAAGGGAAGATTCGTCGTATTCATGGAGCCCATTCGATGTTCTGTGCAGCGCGCCAGGCCAGGGCCAGCGCCTGCTGTGATGCCGGAGGCAAGACCCCCAGCCGTACGGCGCCGGCCAGGCCGAAGCTGGCCGCGTCGCGCAATTTGATGCCGTGCTCACGGCGCAGCCAGGCCAGGCGCTGGGGCATCTGGCCCTGCAGCGCCGCGGGCCAGTGCGCCACGAAATAATTCGCCAGACTGCCGGGTGCGACCTGCCAGCCCAGCGCCGTGCACAGCGCCATCTGCGCCGTCTTCCACTGCGCGAGTTGGCCGCGGCTGTGGTCCAGCCACTGCTGCACCACTGGCGTGGTCCAGGCTTCAAGCATGGCCACGCCGTGCGCGCCCACCACCCACGAAGGCGCGAGGGCCTGCAGCGCGGCCACGTCAGTCTCCGCGGCTTCTGGCGCGATCGCATAGGCAGCACGCACGCCCGTCATGCCCAGCGCCTTGTTGGGCGTCCAGACCTGCCAGACGCCCGCAGGCATGGGACTGTGCTCGTCAGTCAGGCGCAGCGGCTGGTAGGCGCAGTCCAGCACGCGCAGGCCGGCCGGCGCCGCCCCATGCCACTGCGCCAGGGCCGGATCGGCCTGGCCCAGCGGGCTCGAAGGCTCGCAGGCCCAATGCAAGGCGGGAGCGCCCGTGCCCTGCTCCAGGCCCCAGACGCCGGCCGCCTGCGCGTAGTCGCCGTAGCTGTGACTGGGCAGCACCACCTGGCGCAGGCCCTGGCGCGCGGCATGGGCGCTGATGCGGTAGATGAATTCGCTGGCGCTGCCGGCGAGCACGATGCGCGCCGCCGCCACGCCGTGGAACTGGCCCAGCCGCTGGCGCAGCGCCGTATAAGTCGGGTCGGGATATTGGGCCGCATGCGCGGCCTGCAAGGCCGCCAGCGCCAGCGGACAGGGGCCGCAGGCATTGCGGTTGGTGGAGAAATCGTGCGCTGGCACGCCCAGCGCATCGGTGCCGCCATGCACCACTGGCGCGGCATCACGCATGGGTGCCCACCGCGGCCAGAAAGCCCGCGCCAAACAGCACCCACAGCGCCAGACTGCCCAGCACGCGCACCGCCTGGCGTGTCAGCGCCAGCGCCTGCGCCACGTGCCTGGCCTGCGGCACCTGGCCTTCGGCGTTGAGCACATAGACCTGGGGCTTGCCCAGGCGCACATCCAGAGCCAGGGCCAGGGCCCCCATGGGCCAGCCGCCATTGGGCGACGGCGTGCGCCGGCTTTCGCGCCGCAGCTGCCCCATGGGCAGGCCGCCGGCGCACAGCGCGAGCAGCATCGCCGTGATCCGCGCCGGAATCCAGGACAGCACATCGTCGGCCCGCGCCGCCCATTTGCCGCCCCATTGCCAGTAGCGGTTCTGGTGCCAGCCGGGGTAGCCCCACATGGCGTCAGCGGTATTGGCGAAACGGTACAGCGCCGCGCCGGGCAGGCCCAGCAGCGCAAACCAGAACAGCGGAGCCACCACCGAATCGTTGAGGTTCTCGGCCAGGGTCTCGAGCGCGCTTTCCCGCACTTCGCCTTCGCTCAGCTGCGTCACGTCGCGGCTGACCAGCCAGGCCAGGCGCGCGCGCCCCGCGTCCAGCGATTGCTGCAAGGCGGTCTCCACGGCCTGCACTTCGGAATGCAGCATGCGCCAGGCAAACAGCGGCTTGAGCAGCAGGGCCAGCAGCGGCACGGCCAGCCAGGCGGGCGCCTGGCCCAGCCACCCTTGCAGCCCGGCGTACAGGCTGGCAACGCAGGCCGCCAGCAGACTCCAGACCAGCGCCCCAAGCGCCCAGCGCCAGCCATCGGGATGGACCGCCTTCTTGGCGCCTACCCAGCGGCCGCACCGGGCCAGCAGCCAGCCCATGCCCACCACCGGGTGCAGGCGCGCCGGCGGCTCGCCCCAGAAGCGGTCCAGGGCCAGTGCCAGCAGCATGGCCACCGCCAAGCCGGCCGTGCTCCAGGCCTGGCCCGCACCCCAGCCACCCCACATGCCCCAGCCCGCCGCCTCAGCCCACATGGTCAGGGGCCGAAGAATTCGCGGCCGCGGGCTGGCCCCAGGTTTCGTCGAACAGCATGTCGGTCAAAGGCGCGCGGAAGGCCCATTTCTCCTGCTGCAGCATGGGCTCGGCGTAAAACGCCGGCACGGGCCCCAGACACAGCACGGCCAGCGGCCGGCTGCCTTCGGGCATGCCCAGCAAGGCCGCCAGCGCCACCGGATCGAACAGCGACACCCAGCCCATGCCCAGACCTTCGGCACGCGCCGCCAGCCACATGTTCTGGATGGCGCAGGCGGCCGAAGCCACGTCCATTTCCGGCAGGGTGCGGCGGCCGAACACATGCTTGTCGCGCCCGGGCGGCATGGCCAGCACCAGCACTTCAGCGGCATCGAGCACGCCCTGCACTTTCAGCCGCATGAACTCGCTTTCGCGCTCGCCCAGGGCCTGGGCCGTGAACTCCCGCTCGGCTTCGACCAAGGCATGGATGCGCTCGCGCATGGCGCGGTTGCGCACGCGCACGAAACGCCAGGGCTGCATGAACCCCACGCTGGGCGCATGGTGGGCCGCGCGCAGCAGGCGCAGCAGCACGTCTTCTTCCACCACCCCGCCGCTGAAGTGGCGCATGTCGCGGCGCTCATGGATGGCGCGGTAGACGGCGGCACGCGCGGCCGCGTCGAACGGCTCGGCCGCGAGCGTGGCACCGGGCATGGTGCCGTCCGAAGAGGGGGAAGAAGTGTGGGTCATGTGTCAGGCCATTTTTCAGTCGCGGGCATGCCGTCAATTTAACGCCAGCCCGGATTTCGCGCGAGAGGGTTGATCGCCGGCGCGCCGGCGAACTCAGTCCTCGATACCGCGCTGCGCGGGCACACCCGCCTGGAACGCGTGCTTGATCAGCGTCATCTCGGTGACGGTATCGGCCAGATCGATGATTTCCTGCGGGCAGCGGCGGCCGGTGAGCACCACGTGCACCTGGCGCGGGCGATCGCGCAGCGTCTGCAGCACGGACTCCAGCGACAGCCAGCCGTAGATCAGCGGATAGGTGATTTCATCGAGCACCACCAGGAAGTGATCCCCCGACAGGATGGAGGCACGCGCGCGCTCCCAGCCGTCGCGCGCCAGCTGGGCCGAGCGCTCATGGTCCTGGCTTTTCCAGCTGAAACCGTCGCCCAGGCCTTCGATGGGAATGCCCAGCTGCTCGAACATGCGGTGTTCGCCAAAGCGCGCCGTGGGCACCTTCATGAATTGGTAGAGCTTCACCGACTTGCCGCGGCCGTGGGCGCGCAGCGCCAGGCCGAATGCGGCCGTGCTCTTGCCTTTGCCGTTGCCGGTGTTCACCAGCACCAGTCCGCGGCGTTCTCCTTCGGGCTTGGTGTACGGTTTTTCGGTCGGGGCTTGTTCGATTTCCATGGGGGAGTCCTTGAGTCGGAAAAAGGGGCAGGCGCAATGCCTGGAGAAAAGAGCAAGGTCAAGCGCTGCGCGGCGACAGCCGCGGCAAGGCCACCCATTGGCCGTCGATTTCGCGCACCTGGATACGCTCGTCGAACACCTGCTCCAGCGCCTGGCGGGTGCCGGCATCGGCGCAGGCGCCCTGGTGCAGCACGCGGCCCTGGGCCAGCACCACCAGGTCCTGCGCTTGCAGCGCCATCGAAATTTCATGCAGCACGCTGACCACGGTCGTGCCCTGGGCCACGAGTTCCTGCACGCAATGCAGCCAGTCGGTCTGGTGCGGTGGATCAAGATTGGCCAGGGGCTCGTCCATCAACAGCACCTGGGCCTGCACGGCCAGTGCGCGCGCCAGCAGCACGCGCTGGCGCTCGCCACCCGACAGCTGGCCCAGGCTGCGCCCGCGCCAGTCCCAGCTCTGCGTCTGGCGCAGCGCCTGTTCCACCGCCGCGTGGTCCTGCGCCGTGGGCGCGCCCAGCCAGGGTTGGTGCGGCAAGCGGCCCAGCATGGCCACGTCGTAGACCGACATGTCATTGGCCGCGGTCTGATTCTGTCCCAGCCAGGCCAAGGTGCGCGCACGCGCGCGGCCGCCCCACTGGCGCAGCTCGCGCCCCTGCAGCAGCACCCTGCCCTGGTCGTGGCCCATGCCGGCCAGCGCGCGCAGCAGCGTCGATTTGCCGGCGCCATTGGGGCCGACCACGCTGGTCCAGCGCCCGGCCGCAATGCGCAGCGTCAAGTCACGCAATACCGGCTGGCCGCCCAGCGACACCGACAGGCCTTCGGCCTGCAAGGCCCATGCATGGTCTGGCGTCATGAGATCTCCTGCACATTGCGGCGGTGCATCAGCCACAGCAGATAGCTGCCGCCCAGCACCGCCGTGAGCACGCCCACGGGCAGCTCCTGGGGCGCAATCAGCCAGCGCGCCAGCAGGTCGGCCGACAGCAGCAGCACCGCACCCATGCCGGCGCTGAGCAGCAGCAGCCAGCGGTGCATGGCCCGCACCAGCGAGCGCACCAGGTGCGGCGCGGCCAGGCCGACAAAAGCGATCAGGCCGCATTGCGCCACGGCCGTGCCCGTGGCCAGCGCCAGCAGCACGATCAGCAGCATGCGCAGCGGCGCCAGCGGCAGGCCCAGGCTTTGCGCCGTGGCCTCGCCCAGCGCCAGCCCGTCGAGCACCCGGCTCAGCGACCAGGAAGCCAGCAACACCACGGCCAGCACCGCGGCCATCAGCAGGCAGGCGCTCCAGCCGACAAAGGCCGTGCTGCCCAGCATGAAGGACTGCATGGCCTGCATGATTTCGGGCGTGAGCAGCAGCACCATCGACGACGCTGCGCCCAGCACCACGCCCACCACCACGCCGGCCAGCAGCAGGCGCATGGTGTTGTGCGCGCCCTTGGCCAGCACCAGGGTCAGCAGCACCGCCGCGGCCGCGCCGACAAAGGCCGCGCCCGTGATGCCCAGGCGCAGCAGGCCTTGCAGCGCGAACGGCGACACGCCCAGCGCCGCCATGGCCAGGGCCACGCCCAGCGATGCGCCAGAAGCGCTGCCCAGCAGATAAGGATCGGCCAGCGGATTGCGAAACACGCCCTGGGCCACGGCGCCCGCCAGGCCCAGCAAGGCGCCGGCGAGCCAGGCGCCGGTGGTGCGCGGCAAGCGGATGTCGCGCACGATCTGCCAGGCCAGCGGGTCGGCTGGTTCCTGGCCCAGAATCTTCCAGACGCTTTCCCAGCCCGTGCTGCCGACGCCCGCGCCGAGCACCAGCAGCAACAGACTCAACAGCAGCAGTCCCAGGGCCAGCCAGGCCGGACGCAGACCGGTGCCGTTCATGGGTAAAGCCTTTGCACGCAATTGGCCATCACCATGGCCGCTTCGGCCAGGCGCGGGCCGGGGCGGATCATGAGATCGGCCTGCGCACCGGCAAAGCGGCAGACCCGGCCGGCCTGCACGGCCCGCAGCGCAGACCAGCCCGGATAGGGCACGCCGCTTTCGCCCAGGCTGCGCTCGCCGCCCATCAGCAGGTCCGGGTCGGCGCGCACCACGTATTCGGGGTTCAGCCGGGGAAACGGCCCCAGGGCCTCAGGCACGATGTTGACCAGGCCCAGCCGGGACAGGGTCTCGCCGATGAAGGACTTTTCGCCCGCGGCCACCGGACCGCGGCTGGCATCGAAGAACACGCGCTGGCCGCGCGCCCGCGCGGGCATGGCCTGCGCGGCCTGCGCCAGCCCCTGCTGGATGCGCGCCCAGATAGGATCCGCACCCTGGGCCGCGGGGATGGCCAGCATGGTGCCCAGTGTGCGCAGCGTGCTGTGCACTTCGTCATGGGTGCGCGGCTCAAGTGCAATCACCTTGAGGCCCAGCGCTTCCAGGCGCTGTATGGCGCGTGACGCCACGGTGACCAGCACCACGTCGGGGCGCAAGGCAACCACGGCTTCGATCTGCGGATCCAGCCCGCCGCCCAGACGCGGCAAGTGCTGCAGCGACGGCGGCCAGACGGTGTAGCGGTCCACGCCCACGATGCGGTCGCAGGCGCCCAGGGCGCAGACCGACTCGGCCAGCGAGGGCAGCAGACTCACGATGCGCTGCGGCGGCCGGTCCAGGCGCACGGTCGCGCCGCGCCCATCGGTGATGACGATGGCGGGAGCCGCAGCCGCCAGCGCGGTCGCGGCCAGCATCAGCGCCGCGGCGCAGGCCCGCAGAACAGACTTCATGCGCCGTCCTTGAGCGTCAGCGGCAGGCCGGCGCACATCAGCGTGACCCGGCTGCAGGCTGCGGCCACCTGCTGGTTGAGCACGCCCAGCGCATCGACAAAGGCCCGCACTTCGCTGCCCAGCGGAATCACGCCCAGGCCGATTTCGTTGCCGACGATCACCACCGGGCCGCGGGCCTGGGCCAGCGCTTGCAGAAAAGCCGTGCGCTGCGCGCCCCAGGCCTGCTCGCTGTACGTGCCTTGCGCCGGCATCATCCAGTTGGTCAGCCACATGGTCAGGCAATCGATGACCAGCAGGCAGCCCGGCTGGCTGCGCTCGCGCAGGGCAGCCGCCAGGTCCAGCGGCACTTCCTCCGTCTGCATGCCAGGCACGCGCTCGGCGCGGTCGCGCTGGTGGCGCGCAATCCGCGCCTGCATTTCCGTATCGAACGCCATGCCCGTGGCCAGCAGCCAGGCGCTGCGCCCTGCCCCGCCTTGCAGCCAGGATTGGGCCAAGGTTTCGGAGCGGCGCGACTTGCCGCTTTTTTGTCCGCCCAGAATCAACTCGCTGCGCTCCAGTCCTGCGCTGCCCTCAATGGCCATTGTTCAGTCTCCTCGGTTTTCGCTATTTTCGCGTGCGCCCAGCAGCGCCGCCACGGCGCGCGGATGCGAGGCGAACCAGGCATGAAAAAAACTCGCGTACAGGCTGCCATGGCGGTACAGCAACTCGCCCTGGTCGGGCGTGGCCGATGCCTGCGGCCGGCTGCTGCGCCCCTGCACCTCTGCGCTGCTGTCCAGCCGCGCGTAATGAAAGCTGTGGCCGCGCAGCAGCCCCCAGGGCGTGGGCAGCTGCTGCATGCCCAGTCCGGCCAGACGCTTTTGCATTTGCGCCTTGCCCGGCAGCAATCCCCACAGAGGGGCCCACTGGCCGTCCTTGTCGGTCACGCCTTCGCACAGCGCAAGCATACCGCCGCACTCGGCCCAGATGGCCTTGCCGGCCTGCCAGTGGGCCAGGATGTCGGCCTGCAAAGCCGTTTGCCGCGCCAGTTGCTGCGCGTGCAGCTCGGGGTAGCCGCCGGGCAGCCACAGCGCGTCGCAGGTCGGCAGGCGCTCGCCCGCCAGCGGCGAGAAAAACCGCAGCTGCGCCCCCATGGCGCGCAGGCAGTCAAGATTCGCCGGGTAAACAAAACTGAAGGCCGCATCCTGGGCGACGGCGATCACGCGGCCCGCCAGCCACGGGCCCATGGCTTCGGCGGCGTCGGGCGCGGAATCCGGCGCTCCGGCCGGCGGCGGCGCGAAGTCCACCGCCCATTGCTGCCAGTCCTGCCAGCTGCGCTGGCCCAGCGGCGTCACCGCCAGTGCATCGGCGGCAGCGTCCAGCCGCTGCATGCCGTCCGCCAGCTCCTGCGCCGCCACCAGGCCCAGATGGCGCTGCGGCAGCAACGCGGCCTCCCGCGGCCCGGCCTGGCCCGCCGGCGCCGTATCGAGCTGAATCCGCGCCACCGCACCCAGCCAGTGGCTGTCCGCGCGCACGCCGGCCTGCAGCAACTCGGCATGGCGCGCACTGGCCACGCGGTTGGCCAGCACGCCCGCCCAGCGCAGGCCCGGCTGGTAATGCTGCAGGCCGTAGGCCAGCGCGCCCAGCGTGCCGGCCATGGCCGAAGCGTCGATCACGGCCAGCACCGGAATGTCCAGCAGTTGCGCCAGATCGGCCGCGCTGGGGCTGCCGTCGAACAAGCCCATCACGCCTTCGATCAGGATCAGATCGGAAGTCTGCGCGGCCGCATGCAGGCGCGCACGCGCATCGGCTTCGCCCGTCATCCACAGGTCCAGCGAATGCACGGCCGAGCCGCTGGCCAACTGGTGCCAGTGCGGGTCGAGAAAGTCCGGCCCGCATTTGAAGACCTGCACGCGCCGACCCTGGCGCGTGTGCAGGCGCGCCAGGGCCGCCGTCAGCGTGGTCTTGCCCTGGCCCGAAGCCGGCGCCGTGATCAACAGCGCGGGGCAGCGCGCGGGTGCGGCGCTCGATAGCGTCAAGGTACTGGTGTCCATTGCAGGCTCACGAAGAAACGCCGCCCTGCGGTGGCGTAGGTGTAGGCGGTTTCATAGCGCTTGTCCAAGGCATTGTCCAGGCGCGCCAGCAGCTTCCAGTCGCGATCGAGCTGCTTGCTGGCCGTGAAGTTCCACAGTGCATAGCCGCCGAGCACGCGGGTGTTGGCCGCGGTGTCGAAGCGGCTAGCGCTCCACAGCACGTCCGTACCCCATTGCCAGCCAGCCATCTGGCGGCTCACGCCCAGATTGCCGAACTGCTTGGCGCGCCGCGCCAGGTACCGGCCCGTGGAGCGGTCCTTGGACGCGTTGATGTCCAGCGAACCATGCAGGCGCAGGCCCCAGGCCTGGGTGGCCGCAGCCAGCGTCAGGCCCTGGTACTGCGCCTGGGCCACGCTGACATAGCAGCCCTGGGAGCTCGCGCAGCCGGTCGCGCCGGCCTGGAACGAGACCTGGTCGCTGATGCGATTGCGGTAGGCCGTGGCCGAGAACTCGTTGCGGTCCGCGCGGTAGCGCAGGCCCGCTTCCAGGTTGCGTGCGTTTTCCGGCGTCAGAGCGGCCGTGCCGTAATTGCTGAAGCGCTGGTACAGCGTGGGCGCGCGAAACGCCGTGGCCGCGGAGGCCGTGGCGCGCCACTGGGGCGTGAGGTCGTAGCCATAGGCCAGGCTGCCGGTGTTCTTGTGGCCGAACTCGCTGTCGCGGTCATGGCGCACCTGGGCCTGCAGATGCTGCTTGCCCGCATGCCACTGGTAGCCCAGGGCCAGCGCGTTCTGCGCACGCTCGCGGTCCACTGGCACGTTCTGTAGCGCATCCTCGCGCCGCTCCAGCGTGGCCGAGAAGGTCTGCGTGCCCACATGCCAGCTGTTCTGCCAGGACAGGCCGCGCAGCTGCGTGGTGCTCAGATACGGCGAAGGCGTGGTCTCGTAGCGGTCTTCCGAAGCGTTCAACGCCAGCACGCTGCTCCAGCGCTCGCTCCACTGGGCGTTCCACTCCAGGCCGGCCGCGTGCATGCGGTGCTTGGCCCGGTCGTCGACACCCTTCTTGGTGCTGGCGTCGTAACCCGCGTCGATATCGTTGGCCAGCAGCGAAGCGCGCAGCTGGTGGCTGTCATTGATCTGCCAGCCCAGGCGGGCCGCGGCCGCCAGGCTTTTGTAGCCGTCGCGGTCGGTGTTCACGCTCGGACGCACATCGAAGCCGTCGCTGCGCTCGCTGGCGATGTCCAGCGCGTAATCCCAATTCTTGTGCACGCCGCTGACGCTGGCCTGGGCGCGCCGTGTGCCCTGCGATCCCACACCCACCGACGCCGATGGCGCGAAGGCCTGCTGGCCGCGGCGCGTGAAGATCTGTACCACGCCGCCGATGGCGTCGGAGCCGTAAATCGCCGCCGCCGGGCCGCGCAGCACTTCGATGCGGTCGATCATGGCCAGGGGAATGCTTTCCCAGGTCGGGCCGCCGCTGCCGCTTTGCGAGGAAAAACGGATGCCGTCGATATAGACCGCCGTATAGGCCGTGTCCGCGCCGCGCAGCATCAGGCTGGTGGTGTTGCCGATGCCGCCGTTGCGAACCATTTGTATGCCCGGCAGGCGGGCCAGCACATCGGCCAGACCGCTGGCGCCGCTGGCCTCAATCTCGGCCCTGTCGATCACCGACATATCGGCCAGCAGTTCCTGGGCCGTCTGCGGTGCACGCGCGGCAGTGACCACGGTTTCAGACAATGACTGGGCCTGTGCGGACAGCCCCCAGAAGGCAGCGGACAAGGCCAGGGCCAGGACGTGGGGGCGCGCAGCGCAAGGCGCGAGCAGGGCTGCACCAAAAGAATGTGAAGACATGAAAATCAACGTGAGAGCGCCCGGCGTCGACCTCCCCGTCGACCATGGGCCAAAGCAATCCACGTCGACCAGCGACAGCAGACCACCACGTTGTTGGCCGGTATCCGGGCTGGGCGGAGCACACTCTTGCAAGCCTTCCCAGCACAGCGCCAGTGGCAAGTAAAGAAGAGCCGAGCATCCAAGGATGCTCATCCGCTGACCGTTGCGGGGGCAGCGCAGGCCCGGAGCCGCCGCGTGAACGACATTTCCTCCCTGCTTCCCGTTGAACTATGCGCTTGAGAACCAAACGCATGAGCACCAACGCCGGCGATTGTAGCCGCAGACCGGCCGCACACACGCCCAGGGAAAATGCCGCCGGCAAGGCCAAGCCCCGCCTACTTTTGTAGGACGAGAGAGCATTTCCAGTCCTGGCGGGAAATTTCAGGGCTTCCAGGGCCTGGGCACTACCCTTTTTTACGCACACAAGGGGCTGCAAGTTCTACAATTGGAAGGCCTATGTCTGCCCTGTCACCCCTCGACCTTATTTCCGACCGCGTGGAGCGACTTTTGTTGCGCCACGAGGAGCTTCAGCGCACCAACGCCCTGCTGGCCGAGCAGGTCGCCGCGCTGACCCAGGAGCGCGACTCGCTGCGCTCACGCCTGAGTGCCGCGAGGGCCCGGGTGGATGCGCTGATCGAGCGCCTGCCTAGCAATGAAGGGGCTGGCATATGAAACAGCTGGATGTGCAAATCCTGCACCAGAGCTATCTGCTGACCTGCCCCGAAGGCCACGAAGAGCGCTTGCTGGAAGCCGTGGCCCGCGTCAACGACACCATGGCCCGCATCCGCGATGCCGGCAAGGTGCGCTCGCGCGAACGGGTGGCGGTGCTGGCCGCGCTGAACATGGCTTTTGACATCGTCACCGCCGAGCGCCAGACACCGGCCCCTGAGGCAGAAATGCAAACCGACGCCGACGTCGAAACCAATGCCGACGCCGACGCCGCCTGGGCCCAGGCCATGATCCAGCAGCAGGCCGATGCCCAGCGCATCGCCGCCCTGCTCGAGCGCCTGGACCAGGCCCTGGTCGCCGACGCACAGCTTTTGTAAAAAACTGCGGCAACACCGGCAACCACCGTCCGGCCGCACTACAATGGAACCGTCTGCAAATCTGCCGGGCTTTATATTTCCTTGAACCAATGCTCATAGAGCCCGGGCTTGGTACATTGCCTGATGAGCGTGATCGTCTCGCGTTAGACGAACCCAACGTCAGGCTGCCCTTGCCCCCCTGAACCCCGGTTCAGGATGCCGGTCCGGTGTTTTGCAGACACCTTATTTGAGTTGAAAAGCCCGCGCCTCGCGGGCTTTTTTACGTCTGCGCATTGCCGCGCCGAATGCCTGGGATGGATCTTCGCGCGCCACCCGCCCAGCCTCGCCCCCTATGGCCCTACTCAGCGCGGGAGGACCTCGGCATAATCGCCGCTGGAGGTGTTGATCTTGACCATTTCTCTCGCAACAGGCTTGAACTCTGACGATATGTTCGACCTGGCTCCTGCATCGCTGTGGATGGAGGATTACAGCGGACTCAAACAATTGTTCGACCAGTGGCGTGCCGAAGGTGTCACGGATCTGCTCGCGTTCCTGCGCGAGGATCCGCAACGGCTGCAGCGCTGCAGCCAGTCCTACAAGGTGCTGCGCGTCAACCAGTACACCCTGGACCTGTTCAAGGCCGCCGATCAGCAGACGCTGCAAAGCCGGCTGCACGAGGTTTTCCGTGGCGACATGCTCACCAGCATCGTGCCCGAGTTGCAGGCACTGTGGGAAGGCCGGCTGAACTTCGAGACCCGCTCGGTGAACTACGACCTCGACGGCCGCCGCATGGATGTCCATATCCGCGCCCGCGTGCTGCCGGGCTACGAGGACAGCTGGGCCCGGGTACTGGTCTCGCTCGAGGACGTCACGGCCGAAGTGCAAGGCACGCAGCAGCTGCGGCACAGCGAGCAATACGCGCGCGACCTGTTCGAATACTCCCCGGTATCGCTGTGGGTGGAAGACTTCAGCGAGGTCAAGCGGCTGCTGGATGAAGTGCGCGCACGCGGCATACGCGACTTCCGTACCTTCCTCAAAGTACACCCCGAATTCGTCACGCGCTGCATGCAGGAAATCCGCGTGATCGACGTCAACCAGCAGACGCTGGAAATGTTTGGCGCCCGCAGCAAGCCCGAGCTGCTGCAGAACCTGTCCCGGGTCTTTCGCGGGGAAATGTACGAATCCTTCGCCGAACAGCTGCAGGACCTGTGGGAAGGCAAGCTGGTGCAGCAGCGCGAAGTGATGAACTACGCGCTCACGGGCGATGTGCTGTACATCCACCTCGAGCTGTCCATCATGGGCAGCCACGCGCAGAACTGGGAGCTGGTGCTGCTGTCCCTGGTGGACATCACCGCCCGCAAGAAAGCCGAGGCGTATCTGGAGTACCTGGGCAAGCACGATGTGCTGACCCAGTTGCGCAACCGCGCCTACTACACGGAAGAACTCAACCGCCTGTCGCGCAAGGGCCCCTGGCCGCTGTCGGTGCTCGCCATCGACATGAACGGCCTCAAGGCCGTCAACGACGAGCACGGCCATGCTGCCGGCGATGCCATGCTGCGCCGCCTGGGCGAAGTGCTGGCCAAGGCCGTGGATGCGCCGGCCTGCGCGGCCCGCATCGGTGGCGACGAGTTCATGGCGCTGCTGCCCGGCACCGACGAGCGCGGCGCCCAGGCCTTGCAGGAGCGCATTCTGTCCCTGCTGGAGCTGAACAACCAGTTCTATCCCGGCCAGACCATCCATGTGTCCATGGGCCATGCCTGCGGCCAGGCAGGCGCATCCCTGGAGGCCGTGGTGCACCGCGCGGACCAGGCGATGTATGCGGACAAGGCCCGGTTCTACACCGAGCAGCAGCAGGACAGGCGGGCGGATGCGGGGGTGAGGGCTGACATCCGGGGAGCCCACAAAAATCCAGACCCAACCCGCTACGGTTGACGATGCAAGTGACGCTTGCAACCTCATTCGGCAGCCCATTCTCGAGTGTTGCGGCGATAACCACGGCGCAAACGCCCAGGTCCTCCAGGAATGGTTGCGCAAAAAAACGAGGGATTAGTGATGCGCATTCAGGAAATAGAGACCGAGCGATTGCGTCTTAGGCAATGGCAAGACTCTGACTACCCTTTGTTTGCGCGCATCAATGCAGACGTGGAGAGCATGCGCTTTTTCCCCGCGCCACTTACCGTTGAACAGAGCAATGACTTGGCGAGGTACTGTCGTGGCCTCATTGCGCAGCAAGGTTGGGGTGTCTGGGCTGTGGAGGAAAAGACGACGGCAAAGTTCATTGGCTTCACCGGATTGCACAAGCCTACGGATGAACTGCCGTTTACCCCATGCGTTGAAATTGCTTGGCGCCTTGCCAGAGCAGCATGGGGAAATGGTTTTGCAACAGAAGCGGCCAGTGCAGCACTCTCCTTTGCATTTGGTGAGTTGGCCCTGCCTGAAGTCGTTTCCTTTACAACCCTGACTAACGCAGCTTCCGAACGCGTTATGCAACGCCTGGGCATGAAGCGAGAGCCGCAAACGTTCGAACACCCGTCCTTGCCTTCGGGGCACCCCTTGCGTGAACATCTTTTGTATCGGGCCTACGCAGACGAACGGGCGTCAGATTTTGTATAACGATGCTCGCAATGCGAACGCAGCCAACGTCTGCCAAGGGTCGACTGCAGACGCTCGACCTCAACCCACCAAGGCGCCGTCCAGTCGATTGCCCGTTTCTCGACCGCTTGCCCAGCGTCGCACGGTGACAGCAACCAGTTGCCGCTGACTACCGCCTCTCGACAAGCTCGGCCAGCGCATCCAGGCAAGACTGCAGACTGTCCCACGCCGTGTCATGCCCCGCAGACAGGCGCAGCACGGCGCTCAGCCCCCTCGCCTGCATGTCCCAGGGCGTGAACGCGACGGGGCTCAGCGCGGCCTCCACGCCGCGCTCCTGCAGGCCGAGGTGCAAGGCCGCTGCGTCGTGGCTGCTGCATTCCAGCGTCACGATGCCCGAGGACGCATGCCGGCCGCTGCGATGGGCGCGAATGCCGGGCAGGCGGTCCAGGCCGTCGCGCAGCCAGTCGGCACGCTTTTGGATTTCGCTGTGTATGTGTTCCATGCCCAGGGCATTCCAGGCAGCGAGCGCGGCGCCCAGGCCCAGCCGCAAGGCCACGGAAGCTTCGGACTGCTCCAGGCGCCGGGCGTCCGCGCGGTAGGCCCAGCTATTGCCGGTTTGCCAGGGGCGCGAGAAATGGTCAGCGGTCAAGGGCCGCAGGCGTGGCAGAAAATCCGGGTGGACGTAGACAAAGCCCGTGCCACGCGGCCCGCGCAGCCATTTGCGGCCGGGCGCCGTCAAGGCCGCGCATTGCAATTGCCGCACGTCCACGGGCCACTGGCCCACCGCCTGGGCCGCATCCACCAGCAAGGGTACGCCCGCCTGGGCACACAGCGCGCCCACAGCTTCGGCCGGTTGAACCAGCGGGCTGTTCGCGGGCATCCAGGTGAGCACCACCAGGCTGGCAGGCGTGCGCAGCAGCGTTTCCAGCGCCTCCAGATCCACGGCACCGTCGGCGTCGCTGGGGATTTCCTCGACCTGCACGCCGTACTGGGCCGACAACTGCATCAGGATGCCCAGGTTGCCGCCCCACTCGCTGCGCGGGGCCAGAATGCGCCCGCCGCCGCTCCAGTCCATGGCGCTCACCACCAGGCTCCAGCCGTCGCTATTGCCCTGGGTCAGGGCGATGTCCCCGGGCTGGGCATGGATCGTTGCCGCAATGCCTTGGTACAGCTGCTCGATCTCGGTTTGCACCTGCCTTGCCGCGCCGTAGGCCCCGAGGGCCTGCTCGCGCTGGGCGTAGCCGTGCATGGCGTGGAGGGCTGCGTCCGGCAAAAGCCCGCAGGCGGCATGGTTCAGGTAATGCATTTCGGATGAAAAAAAATCGCCAGACACGCCGTTGGCGGCAACCGGCCTACTGCGGCCCGCGCCCCTCGGTCTGGCTGGCAATCCAGTTGTTCGTGGCATCCGGGCCCGCGCCCCAGTCGTCGTCGTGGGCCACGCCCTGGCTGCGCATGCGTTCGCTGAACGCTTCCGCCGGCAGACCGGGAGCGCACAGAAAGCCCTGGAAGAAATGGCAGTGCATGTCGCGCAGGCAGTCGCGCTGCGCGCAGGTTTCCACGCCTTCGGCGACGACTTCCATGCCCAGGGCCTGGCCCAGGCTGATGATGGCGGTGACGATGGCGCGGTCGCCCGCGTCGTGCGGCAAGCCGCGCACAAAGGACTGGTCGATCTTGATCTTGGCGATCGGCAGCTTCTTCAGGTAGCCCAGGCTGGAGTAGCCCGTGCCGAAATCGTCGATCACCAGGCCCACGCCCAGGTCGGCAATGGCGCGCACCCGGGCGGCCATTTCCTGCGCGTCCTGCAGCAGGATGCTCTCCGTGAGCTCCAGCTCCAGCAGATGGGCAGGCAGGCCATGCTTGACCAGCAGGCTCTTGAGGCGCTCGACAAAATCGGTCTGGCGAAATTCCAGCGCCGACACATTGACCGAGACCTGCAGCGGCAGGCCTTGCGTGCTCCAGTGCACGGCTTCACGGATCGACTCCTCGAGCACCCAGGCGCCGAGCGTGACGATGTAGCCCGACTCTTCGGCCATGGGAATGAAGACCGCCGGCGACACCACGCCGAACTCCGGGTCCGTCCAGCGCAACAGCGCTTCGGCCCCCATGATCTTGTTGCTGCCGATGTGCACCTGGGGCTGGAAATAGACCGCCATGCGGCCATGCTCCAGGGCCTGGCGCATGGCGTGTTCCAGCTTCATGCGCGACAGCAGGCCGGAGTTCATCTGCGGCTGGTAAAAGCTGTAATGCCCGCGCCCGCGTTCCTTGACGCGGTACATGGCCGTGTCGGCCTGCTTGATGAGTTCGTCCAGTGTGTCGCCATGGCTGGGGTACTGGGCCACGCCAATGCTGCACTGCACGGAGAAGCCCAGACCGTCGAGCAGGAAGGGGTGCAGCATTTCACGCAGGATGCGCTGGGCGACACTCGCCGCCAGCGCCTCGTCGCAGCCGTGCAGATACAGCACGAACTCGTCTCCGCCCAGGCGGCTGAGCAAGTCCACCGACCGCAGGCAGGCCTGCAGGCGCTCGGCGACCAGCTTGAGCACGCGGTCGCCAAACTGGTGGCCCAGCGAGTCGTTGATGATCTTGAAGTGATCCAGGTCGATGTACAGAATGGCGAACACGCCACCCGAGCTCTTCGCCTGCTCGATGGCCTGGGCGACATGGGTGGACAGGCTCAGCCGATTGGGCAGGCCGGTGAGCGCGTCGCTATAGGCCAGCTCTTCGATGCGCTGCTGGGCCTGCTGCTGCTGCGTCATGTCCCGCATGAAGCCTATGGTCTGGAACACGGAGCCCTGCGCATCGCGCAGCGCAACCCAGGACAAGCGCACGGCGCAGCGCTGCTGCCCGCCCTGCTCCAGCCAGAGATTGCCTTGCCAGAAACCGCCGCGGCGCCATTCATGGGCCGCCGACGCATACCAGTTGGCCGGCGTGCTGCCGCCAAAAAGGCCTTGCACCTCACGGCCCTTGCAGTCCTGCGCCGCCATCAGGCGCAGGCAGGCCGGATTGGCGCGCACCAGCCGGTGCTCGGCATCGGCAATGAAGATTGCATCCAGGCTGAACTCGAACACCCGCGCCGCCAGCTCCAGGCCGGCCTGCACTTCCACCTCGCGGGTGATGTCGCGGAACGAATGGATACGCCCTATGGGCGCACCACGCTTGAGCTGGGGCACGGAGCGCCGCTCTATGATCTGGCCGCCGTGCAAGGTCAGTACATCGGTGGCTTCGAGCAAAGGCTGGCGCTGCAGCTCCTCGAGCCGCTGCACATAGGCCGCGTGATCGCCCACCTTGTCGGCCATGTGCGTGAGCACCGCCGCATCGTTGCGCTGGACCAGCATGTCGGGCGGCAGCCCCCAGATCGCGGCGAGGCGGTGGTTGAACGCGCGGATGCTGCCATCCTGGCTGCACACCAGCATGCCGTCGGCGGCCGAGTCGAGCGTGGCCCGCAGATCGGACAGCAGGGCTTCGAGCTCCTGCTCGTTGTGCGCCTGCTCGCTGCGATCGAGCATGGTCATCTGTATCCATCCCGCCTCGCTGCCATCGGGGGAAGCGATGCGCTGCACGCGCTGCTCCACCGGTCGCAAGGAGCCATCGCGGCACAGCACCTGGGTCAGGGTTTGCGAGCCGGCGCGCCACTGGCCCTCGTCGTCCCAGAGGCACAAGTCCTTTGGCGTGGCGGCCAGGGCCTGCACCGGCATGCCCTGCATGGCCTGGCGTTCATAGGCCGTGAGCTTCTCGGCCGCGCGGTTGGCGAAATGAATGCACAGCGTCTCTTCGTCGATCAGCCAGACGGCCTCGAGCAACTCGTCCAGCGCCTGGTGCCACAGGGTTTCGAGCGATGGGGTCATCACGCAGCGCTCCCCGGGGCGCCAGGCTCCACGGCTCGTTCAAAGAAGTAGCAGATACGCTGCCGGGGCGACAGATAGCTCAGCGCCTCGCGCGGCAACTGGTCCGGTCGCAGACTGCGCCGAATACCGATGTCCGGGCTCATTTCCAGATCCAGCGGCCGCGCCTGCGCCAGTGGCACCTGCAGGTCGCAGACCAGCACCTGGGGCTTGAGCGGGCGGGACGAATTGACCGACACCACCATGGCGAAGCGCCCGTCCGCGAGCTGCACCACCGAACCCGGCGGATACACGCCCATCATCCGGATGAAGGCCCGCAAGATGGCCGGATCGAAGCGATCGCGGAACTGGGCGTACAGCATGGCCAGGGCTTCGTGCGGCGTCTGCCCTTCCTGCGCGAATTCCGGGTTGCACAGGCGGTCATAGCTGTTGACCAGACACAACACCTTGCCCGCCGTGCTCAGGTCTTCCTCGATCAAATGCAGGGGAAAGCCACTGCCGTCGGCGAACTCATGGTGCTGGGCCATGGCCGTGAGCACATCGCTGGACACGCCCATGCCCATGGCCAGGGCCACCGAATCGCCGACATGGCGCTCGTATTCTTCACGCGGCACGCGCCCGCCGGGCTTGCCATCCTTGCCGATGTCGTGCAACAAGGCCGCCATGCCCAGCTCGTACAGGCCGCCAGCATTCAGGCCCAGGACCTTGCCCAGCAGCAGGCTCAGCACCGTCACGTTCACCGGGTGTTCGGCCTGGCGGTTGCCCGAGCTTTCCGACAGCAGCCGAATCACCAGATCGCCCGCGGGCAGTACTTCCTCGATATAGCTGTCGACCAGACCATGGCTTTGCTCCAGGGCCTGCTGGGGCTGGGCGGCCGCACAGGCCTGCAAATGCGTGTACTCGCGTGCAGCGGCGCGAAAGCGCTCATTGCAGCGCGCCCACATCTGCGGGGACAGGGCTGCGGCCGCCTGCGGCTCCAGCGCTGCGATCTGCGGCGGCACGGGAGAGGCTGCGCCGACGACCTCGCCATCCGCTTCACCCGCAACCTCGTCCGAGGTCTCCGCGCCGAGTTCGGGATCGCTTCTGTCGGGGAAGTAGCGCACGGCTTCCAGACCCAGGGCCTTGACGGTGTTGAGCTGAACGTCTGAAACGATACGAAAGCTGTTGACGGGAAAAGGATGGCGCATCCAGCCGACTTCCAGCTGGATGTACATACCTACGCGCAACGAACGGGGATCAATCAGGACAGATGTGTTCACACTTGAAAGCAAGACAGTGCAAAAGTTGCACCACTGTCCGGTTGTTTCGACAATTATCGCCAGTTCTTGAACGGTTGAAACGTTTGCGTTATTTTTAGCACAAGTGGCGTATCAGCGACACCATAGCGAAGGCTTGTAGACCAGGTCCATCCACAGCGCCCAGCCGGCAACGCCAAACAGCATCAGTCCTGCGGCCCGGCTGCCCCAGTCGGCGCGCACGGTGTTCAGGTGCCGGCGCAGCCAGCCCCAAAGCCAGGGCGCGGCCAGCAGCCACAGCCCGCTGCCGACGGCAAAGGCCGCCATGGACAAGGCGCCGGCCGCGGCCCCGCCGCTGAGCCCCGCCACCAGCAAGGCCGAGTACAGCAGTCCGCAAGGCATCAAGGCCCAGACAAAGCCGGTGGCAAAGGTTCCGCCAGGCGCCGCCACCACCGGCTGCACGCGCCGCCACAGCGCGCGCCCGGCCGACTCTATCCAGGCCGGCTGGCGCGCCTGAACCATCATCAGGATGCCCCAGACCATGATGCCCAGGTGCATGAAGGTCCAGACCGGCTGCATCGCCGTGGTCTGGGCGTTCAGCCAGGCCAGGCCTTCCACGGCCAGCGCCGCCAGCGCCCCGAGGCTGGCATAGCCGGCGAGCCGGCCGCCATGGAACAGTGCAGTGCGTTGCCACAGCCGACTGCGCAGACCATGCACAGTGACCACGCTGGTGGCGCCCGGGCGCGACGTCACCACGGCGCAGGGTGCGGCGCACATTGCAAGACAATGGGGCCCGCCTACGAGGCCCATCACGGCAGAAGTCCAAACTAGCGAAAACAGCATCCGCTAGATGATCCTTGAAAACCGCGCTCGGTTCCTGTCGGCCTGCAAATAGCGGTCAAAAGTCATGGCTACTGCGCGCACGAAGTACCAGCCCATGGGCGTGACCCGCACGCTTTCCTCGCTGATCTCCACCAGGCCCTGCGCCTGCAGGCCGGCGAGCATTTCCAGCTCGGCGGCGAAATAGCGCCGGCCGTCGATCAACCAGGCCTGGTCCAACGCCTCGAACAGCAGCTCGCCCTGGCACATCAGCGCCATGATCACGGCGCGCCGTATCAGGTCGTCGCGGCCCAGGGCCAGCCCCCGCACCACGGGTAGCCGCCCCTGGTCGAGCAGGTCGTAATACTCATCCAGGGTCTTGGCGTTCTGGCTGTAGGTCGCGCCCACACGGCCTATGGCCGACACGCCCAGCGCGATCAGGTCGCAGTCGGGCTGGGTGCTGTAGCCCTGGAAATTGCGGTGCAGCCGCCCCTGGCGCTTGGCCACGGCCAGCGAATCCGTGGGCAGCGCGAAATGGTCCATGCCCACATAGACATAGCCCGCGGCCTGGAACATGGCGAGCGAGCGCGCCAGCATGCCGACCTTGGCGCCGGCGTCGGGCAAGGCCGCGGTGTCGATGCGCCGCTGCGGCTTGAAGCGCTCGGGCAGATGGGCATAGGCGTACAAGGCAATGCGGTCGGGCCGCAATTCGCACACCTGCGCCAGCGTGCGCTCGAACGATTCGGGCGTCTGGCATGGCAGGCCGTAAATCAGGTCCACGTTGACGGAGTCAAAGTCCAGCTCGCGCGCGGCCTGCACCAGCGCGAACACCTGCTCGGCGGGCTGCTCGCGGTGCACGGCCTTCTGCACCTGGGGATCGAAATCCTGCACGCCAAAGCTCAGGCGGTTGAAACCCAGCTGCGCCAGAAAGGCCAGGCGCTCGGGCGTCACCGTGCGCGGATCGACTTCGATCGAATACTCGCCGCCGGGCTGCAGCGTGAAATGGCTGCGCAGCAGGTCCATGAGTTCGGCCAGGCCCTCGTCGCTCAGGAAAGTGGGCGTGCCGCCGCCCAGGTGCAGCTGGCTCACCGTCTGACCCGGACCGCAATGCCGGGTGTGCAGCGCGACTTCGCGCGCCAGGTATTGCAGATAGGTCTGGGCGCGTTCGGCGTGACGGGTGACGATCTTGTTGCAGGCGCAGTAGTAGCACAGCGATTCGCAGAACGGGATGTGCACATACAGCGACAGCGGCCGCGCCAGGCCCACCGCGCCATTGCGGCGCTGTTTGAGCGCCAGTGTGTAATCATCCGGACCAAAGGCTTCCACAAACCGGTCTGCCGTCGGGTAGGAGGTATAGCGGGGGCCAGGCACGTCAAAACGCTGCAGCAACGCAGGGGTGAGCTCGGGGGGGGCTGCGGTCATGGTGTTTCCTTGGCTTTTCCCGACTGTGCCGCATCCCAATGCCTGCGTCCTTGATGTCGATCAAGACTTGCTCACCCACATGCTGCGACAATTTGATATATGTCAGCCATGACCTCGGGCCTGTGCGCTGTCGGCAGCCCATGCGACCGCCCCTTCCGTGTTATCCACCGCCAGCTTCGAGGTCCAGTCCCATGAATTTACAAACCATCAAAGCCTCCTGCTCCAACTGCAACCTGCGCGAACTGTGCCTGCCCATAGGCCTGAGCGACGAGCAAATGCAGCGCATCGACGACATCGTCGCCGTGCGCCGCAAGATCAAGCGGGGCGGCATGCTGTTTCACAACGGCGAGGCGTTTTCCTCGCTGTATGCGATTCGCACCGGCTTCTTCAAGACCAGCGTGGCCACCGAGGACGGACGTGACCAAGTGACGGGCTTTCAGATGGCGGGCGAAATCATCGGCCTGGACGGCATCGTCAACGACCACCACACCTGCGACGCGGTGGCGCTCGAGGATGCCGAAGTCTGTGTCATGCCTTTTGATCGCCTGGAAGATCTGTCGCGCGAAATCACGGTGCTGCAAAACCATGTGCACAAGGTCATGAGCCGTGAAATCGTGCGTGAGCATGGCGTGATGCTGCTGCTGGGCAGCATGCGGGCCGAGGAGCGTCTGGCGGCGTTTGTGCTCAATCTGGTGCAGCGCCTGCACACGCGGGGGTTTTCCCAGTCGGAGCTGGTACTGCGCATGACGCGCGAGGAAATCGGCAGCTACCTGGGCCTCAAGCTGGAGACCGTGAGCCGCACTTTCTCCAAGTTCGTCGACGACGGCATCGTCGAAGTCAAGCAGCGCCACATCCGCATTCTCGACACCGACGCGCTCAAGCGCATCGTGAACCATCAACGCGAGTGTGACTAAGCCCCTCCCCCGCTGATAAACCCCTTGCGCCCCGCTTTGACAAGCTCAGGGAGAACGGGCCAAGGGATACAGTCAGTTGTTCAGTCGAGCGCGGGAGCGCGGTGCCCGCCATTGACTTCCGCCGGCCCCATGCCCAGCAGGCAGGTCAAGCCGCTGGCAGCGCTGGTGACCAGCCAGAAGGCAAAGAAAGACAGGGTATAGAACGCCTGCCGGCCCCAGTTCAGGGTCTCGCCCCGCCACTGGATTTCGCTCGGATCGACCAGCCCGAACACCAGCATTTCCATCGCACAGGCGGCCAGAAAGGCCGGCCAGAGAATCCACATCAAGCGTTTTGCCAACATCAGGAACTCCTTGTGCCGCAGCAACGCTTTCATTCTGCAAGCAATCGAAGTCCCTGGCGCTGCGGAAAACCCGCGCATGGCCCGCTCAACGGTCGGTGGGCGCGTGCTCCGCGGGCGTTGCCGCATGGTTGCGGCCGGTGACGGCCGGTGCCAGGCTCAGATCGGGCTTGCCGGTCAGCGTCTGGTTGATTTCAATACCGTGGCGGTAGTAATCCGGGTCGATCACCGGGTCGGGGTTGGCCGCGGCGATCCAGAACGTGGCCAGACCAGCCACGACCACCACGGCCGGGCCGCCGACCACCATCCAGACAAAACCGAATTTCCACCAGGGACGGGGATCGTGTGCGGGTGCGTTGGAGGGAGTTTTCGACATGGGGTACTTTCAGATTTGCGTTTCAGGGGCTGCGCCTGAAACTGGCGCGCCCCAGCCAGGGGGCGCCGAGCAAGGGCCGCCCCGCAGCGAGGGCGCCGTCCCCCTCCACCGAAGGATGAGAGGGGGAAGCCGCGTCAGCGGCTCAGGGGGTGCCCTGCTTATGCGACAGGCTCCACACATAGGAGGCCAGCACACCGATCTGCTCGGGTGTCAGCTTGTCCTTTTGCGCCGGCATGTGGTTTTGCTTGCCGTTGTTGACGATGTCAATGATCGCCGCTTCACCCCAGCCGTGCAACCAGACGTCATCGGTCAGGTTGGGCGCGCCCAGGGCCTGGTTGCCCTTGCCGTCCATGCCGTGGCAGGCAGCGCAGGCCGTGAACTTGGACTTGCCCAGCGAAGCGCGCAGCGAATCCGAGGGACTGCCCGACAGGCTCAGCACGTAGTGGGCCAGGTTGCGCACGTCATCGGGCGTTCCCACGGCAGCCGCCATAGGCGGCATGACGCCGACACGGCCTTCGGTGATGGTTTCCTGGATCTTCTCGGGCGTGCCGCCATGCAGCCAGTCGCCGTCCGTCAGATTCGGAAAGCTCTTGCCGCCGCGTGCGTCCGAGCCGTGGCATTGCGCGCAGTTGTTCATGAACAAACGCTCGCCAATGGCCATGGCCTGGGGGTCTTGCGCACGCTCTTCCGGCGTCATCGCCGCAAAACGCGCATACAGGGGCGCGATCTGCGCCTTGGCCTTGGCCTGCTCGGCCTCATAGGCACCGACCTGCGTCCAGCCCAGCTTGCCCGTGAACGAGCCCAGACCAGGATAGGCCGCCAGATAGGCGACGCCGAAGATCACGGTGATGATGAACAGCCACATCCACCAGCGCGGCATGGGGTTGTTCAACTCCCGCAGGTCGCCGTCCCAGACGTGGCCCGTGGTGTTGTCTGGTGCGGAGACGACTTTCTTGCGGGCCACCACGAACAGCAGCACGGCACAGAAAATGATGCCCCCCAGAGTGATCAGGGTCACATACACCGACCAGAAATTGTTTACGAAGTCGCTCATGAAATATTCTCGTTATGGTGAGAAGACGTTCAGTCTTGCTCAAACGGCAGCCGCGCTGCCTCGTCGAAGCGGGCCTGGTTGCGGCTGGAGTAAGCCCACCACCAGATGCCCACAAAACACGCCAGCGATGCCAGCGTGGCCACGATGCGCAGAGTAGTGACGTCCATGGAGCAGTCCTCTCACTTGAGCGCGGTGCCAAGCACCTGCAGATAGGCAATCACGGCTTCCATTTCCGTCTTGCCCTTGACCTCATCCGTCGACGCCTTGATCTCTTCGTCGGAGTAAGGCACGCCGACCTTGCGCAGCGCCGTCATGTGCGAAGCGATGGAGGCGTGGTCGGCCGGGGTCTTTTCCAGCCACGAGTAGGCGGGCATGTTGGACTCGGGCACGACGTCGCGGGGGTTGTTCAAGTGGATGCGATGCCATTCATCGCTGTACTTGCCACCCACGCGGTGCAGGTCGGGACCCGTGCGCTTGGAACCCCATTGGAAGGGATGGTCGTAGACGAACTCGCCAGCCACCGAGTAGTGGCCGTAGCGCAGCGTCTCGGCGTGGAAGGGGCGGATCATCTGCGAGTGGCAGTTGTAGCAGCCTTCGCGCTGGTAGATGTCGCGACCCACCAGTTGCACCGATGTGTAGGGCTTGACGCCCACCACGGCTTCGGTGGTCGACTTCTGGAAGAACAGCGGCACGATTTCCGCCAGGCCGCCGATGGCAACCACCAGCAGCGTCAGGGCGATCAGCCAGAAATTGCTGGTTTCCACCTTCTCATGGGAGAAGCCGCTTGCTTTTTTGTTTTGATCAGACATGTGAGGCTCCTTGAACTCAGGCGTGCGCCGGGTTCACTGCGGGAATGGCGACCTTGACGGCACGGCCCGAAATGACAGTCATCCAGGTATTCCACGCCATGACCAACATGCCGCCCAGGTACAGCAGACCGCCGACCACGCGGATCACGTAGAACGGATAGGTGGCCTTGACGCTTTCGACGAAGGTGTAGGTCAGCGTACCGTCGGGGTTGACCGCGCGCCACATCAGGCCCTGCATCACGCCGGCAATCCACATCGCGGCGATGTACAGCACGATGCCGATGGTGGCCATCCAGAAGTGCAGCTCGATGGCGGGCACGGAGTGCATCTTTTCCTTGCCGAACAGGCGCGGGATCAGATAGTAGAGCGAGCCCATGGTGATCAGACCCACCCAGCCGAGGGCGCCGGAGTGCACGTGACCAATCGTCCAGTCGGTGTAATGCGACAGCGCATTCACGGTCTTGATGGCCATCATCGGGCCTTCGAACGTCGACATGCCGTAGAACGACAGGGCCACGATCAGGAAGCGCAGGATGGGGTCGTCACGCAGCTTGTGCCATGCGCCCGACAGCGTCATCACGCCGTTGATCATGCCGCCCCAGCTGGGAGCCAGCAGGATGATGGAGAACACCATGCCCACGGACTGCGTCCAGTCGGGCAGTGCCGTGTAGTGCAGGTGGTGCGGGCCGGCCCACATGTAGGTGAAGATCAGCGCCCAGAAGTGGACGATGGACAGGCGGTAGCTGTAGACCGGGCGACCGGCCTGCTTGGGGATGAAGTAGTACATCATGCCCAGGAAGCCGGCGGTGAGCAGGAAGCCCACGGCATTGTGGCCGTACCACCACTGGATCATCGCGTCCTGCACGCCGGCATAGGCCGAGTAGCTCTTCATCCAGCTCGCGGGAATGGCGATGTTGTTGAAGATGTGCAGCAGCGCAATGGCAATGATGTAGGCACCGAAGAACCAGTTGGCCACGTAGATGTGCTTGACCTTGCGGATGCCGATGGTGCCGAAGAACACGATGGCATAGCTGACCCAGGTCACCAGGATCAGCAAGTCGATGGGCCACTCGAGCTCAGCGTATTCCTTGCTCTGGGTGTAACCCAGGGGCAGGCTGATCACGGCGCCGATGATGACCAGCTGCCAGCACCAGAAAGTGAGGCTGGCCAGCTTGGGCATGAACAGCCCGGTCTGGCAGGTGCGCTGCACCACGTAGTAGCTGGTCGCGAACAGGGCACTGCCGCCGAACGCAAAAATCACGGCATTGGTATGCAGTGGCCGCAGACGGCCGAAGCTCAGCCATGGCACGCCGAAGTTGAGTTCGGGCCAGGCCAGCTGGGCGGCGATCAGCACGCCTACGGCCATGCCTATCACCCCCCAGACAACAGCCATGATTGAAAACTGCCTTACGACCTTGTCGTCGTAATGCACCGCATTATTCTTTATTGCATCCATCGGGCACCTCTCAGATTGCTTGCAAAGTGTTCATTGATTGAGTTTTTTGTGTATTGATACATATCAATCGTTTCTTAGAATCCGCTCTCCCTCTTGCTCGACGCTCTCGAACTGGCCGCGATAGACCGCCCACCAAAGGGCAGCCACGATGGCCAGCACCAGAATCACTGACAAGGGGATCAGTAAATACAAAATTTCCATCAACCCACTCCGGACATGGCGGCCTCGGCCGCGGGCAACGAAGACAGGCCCTGCGCCGGCGCCGCAGGCGCTGACAGCGGCACTGCACGCGCCAGCCGCGCTGCATTGAGCACGACCAGCAGGGAACTCAAGGCCATGCCCAGACCGGCAAGCCATGCGGGCATCCAGCCCACCACAGCCAAGGGCACCGAGACCGCGTTATAGGCCGCGGCCCAGCAGAGGTTCTGGCGCACGGTGCGCAAAGTGCGCCGCGCCAGCAGCAGCGTCTGGGCGACCAACTCGAGGTGGTCGCCCAGGACGACAAAATCAGACCGTGATTGTGCCAGCGGAACCGCTCTTCCGAAAGCAAATGAAACATGTGCACCAGCAAGTACCGGGCCGTCATTGAGGCCGTCGCCCACCATGGCCACCTGCCGGCCTTCAGCCTGAATGGCTTGCAGGCGTGCCAGCTTGTCCTGGGGTGTGCAGTCGCCCACGGCTTCGGCGATGCCGGTCTGCGCGGCAATGCGCTGCACGGCGGCATCGCGGTCGCCTGACAGCAGCAGCACGCGCACGCCGGCGGCGCGCAGCTGCGCCACCACGGCCGGGGCTTCGGCGCGCAGGTCTTCACTCAGGCCGAAGCGCGCCAGCTCCATCTGTCGGCCATCGACTTCCTGGGTCAGCACCGCCTGCTGGGACAGACCCTGGGCCATGGCCTGGGAATCTTCCGCAGCGCCGGTGTGGCGCAGCGAGCCCAGGCGCAGGTGCAGCACCTGGCCCGGCCGCAGGCTGTCGATCACCTCGGCAGCCATGCCGAAGCCGGCGATTTCCCGCACTTGCGCAATCTGCCAGCGCCCGGCCAGCGCCTGCGCCCCGGCATCCGCCTGGGCGGCGCGGGCCACGGCGCGCGATACCGGGTGAATCGATTGGCTGGCCAGCAGTTCCGCCAGGGCCAGCGCCTGCGCGGCATCAACGCCGCCCCCCGCCTGCACGCTGCGCACGGCCATGCCGTCGCGGGTCAGCGTACCGGTCTTGTCGAAGACCAGGGTGTCGACACCGGCCAGGGCTTCGAGGCCTTGCAGGTTGCGCACCAGCACGCCGCTGCGCGCCAGCGTGCCGGCAGCGGTGAGCATGGCCACGGGCGTGGCCAGCGACAGCGCACAGGGGCAGGTCACGATCAGCACCGCCACCGCCACCATCATGGCGCGGCTGGGATCGGTGGGCCACCACCAGACGGCCGCCAGCGCCGCGGCGCCCAGCACCGCCAGCAGGAAGGGCCGCGCGACCTTGTCGGCCAGCTGGGCCAGGCGCGGCTTTTGCAGCGAAGCGCTTTCCATCAGGGCCACGATCTGCGCGAACTGCGTGCCTTCGCCCACGGCCGCGACCTGCATCTCCACCGCGGCATCGAGGTTGTAGCTGCCGGCCGTGACCACGTCGCCCACGGCGCGGGGCAGCGGCGTCGACTCGCCGGTAAGCAGGGCTTCGTCGGCATGGGTACGGCCCTGGCTGATGCGGCCGTCGGCGGGAAAGGCTTCGCCGGGCAGCACGCGCACCGTGTCGCCCACCTGCAGGCGGCGCGTGGCCACGCGTTCCCAGCTGCCGTCGGCCTTGCGCCGCTCGACGCTGTCGGGCAGGCGGTTCATCACGGCTTCGAGCGCGCCGGCCGTGCGGTCGCGCAGGCGCATTTCCAGCAGCCGGCCCGACAACAGGAAAAAGACGAACATCGTCAGCGAGTCATAGAACACTTCGTGGCCGAACGGGCCCGAAGGATCGAACGTGCCCATGGAGCTGACGACGAAAGTGATCAGCATGCCCAGCGCCACTGGCAAGTCCATGCTCACGCGGCGCGCGCGGATGTCGCGCAGCGCACTGGAGAAAAACGGGCCGCAGGCAAACAGCACCACGGGCAGGGACAGCACCCACGAGGCCCAGCGCAACAGCGTTTCCATTTCCTGGGTCAGATCGCCGGGCTTGGACGAGTACGCGGGCCAGGCGTACATCATGACCTGCATCATGCACAGGCCGGCCACCAGCCAGCGCCACAGTGCGCGCCGGCTTTCCTGCTTGCGGATCTCGCGCGCAAAGGCGTCGCGTGCGGGGAAGGCCTGATAGCCCGCGCGCTGAACGGCGCCCATCCACTGCGAAGGCAGGACCTGAGAGGGTTTCCAGACCACGCGCGCACGCTGCGTGGCGGCACTGACTTCCACCCGTTCGACGCCTGGCACGCTGCGCAGCGCGTCTTCAATCGTCAGTGCACAGGCGGCACAATGCATCCCTTGCAAAACGACGTGGGAATCCCATGTGAGGGAGGCATCGGTCGTATTTTCTGGATCGTGGGGGGCAGTCGGCCCGACGGGCCTCCCAAACAAGCTCCACTCGTGTGGATCGTCCAACAGCGCAACGCTTGCCTGTGAGGACGGTGGGGGGCCGACATCGAGCGCTGCCATTTCCGCCGGGTAGGACGGTTCTGGACTGGTGTAGGACATTGCTCTAGCGTAACTGGGGCGAATCATACGCGTATTGACCTGCATCAACTGCTAAAACGAGGATAAGCTTAGGCTGCGACTTCAGTTAACGGTAAACGATCACAGTTTCTTTGATGGAGGCCCGTATGTACAAACGCATTCTTATAGCGACCGATGGCTCCCCACTGTCCGACCAGGCGGTCGAAAGTGGGCTCTCACTTGCCTCCTTGTGCAAAGCCAGCGTGGTGGCGGCGAAAATAGTGCCCCTTTATGCACGCAGCTTCATGGAAGGCGGCGACTTCATGAGCATTGACGATGTCAAGCGCATCGAAGACCAGTGGGTGCACAGTGCGCAGCAGCAGCTCAATGGCGTTCAGGCGCTGGGAGAAGCCCGCGGCGTGACGGTCACCACCAGTGTCCTCAAGTCGGACCTGATCGCGGAATCGCTGATCGACATGGCCAAGGAGCACGACTGCGACCTGATCGTGATGGCCTCGCATGGCCGCAAGGGCATCAAGCGCCTGCTGCTGGGCAGCGAAACCCAGCATGTGCTGACCCACTCGCACATTCCGGTGCTGGTCCTGCGCTGAACCAGGCCGCCGCCCGTAAAGGGCAGCGACCATGAAAAACGCCCTCCCGGGCCCTCACTGTTCAAGGTGAGGGGCCCGGCAAGGGCGTTTTCTGCATTCAGGCAGTGAACAGCTGCTGATGCTGGTCGCGCAACAGGTTCTTCTGCACCTTGCCCATGGTGTTGCGCGGCAGCTCCTGCACGATGAAGCAGCGCTTGGGAATCTTGAAATTCGCCAACTGGCCTTTGAGCGCATCAATCAAGGCCTGGGGTTCCAGCTCTGCGCCGGGCTTGGGCACGACCACCGCCACGCCGACTTCGCCGAAATCCGGGTGCGGCACGCCGACCAGCGCGCTTTCATTCACACCGGGCAGGTCGTTGATGAAGCTTTCGACTTCCGCCGGGTAGACGTTGTAGCCGCCGGAAATGATCAAGTCCTTGCTGCGCCCGACGATGCTCACGTAGCCCAGTTCGTCGATGCGGCCCACGTCGCCGGTCTTGAACCAGCCGTCCGCGGTGAACTCCTGCGCCGTCTTCTCGGGCATGCGCCAGTAGCCCGGGAACACATTCGGTCCGCGCACTTCCAGATTGCCGATCTCACCCACCGCCGCGGGCTCGCCTGCATCGGTCTGCACGCGCACGCCCACGCCGGGCAAGGGAAAGCCCACCGTGCCGGGGCGGCGCTGCGACTGGCCGCCATGGGCGGCATCGGCCTGCCAGGGGTTGGAGGTGAGCATGATGGTCTCGCTCATGCCGTAGCGCTCGAGAATGGTGTGGCCCGTGCGCTCCTGCCAGGCGTGGTGGGTTTCCAGCAGCATGGGCGCCGAGCCCGAAATGAACAGCCGCATCTTCGCCGTGGCCGCGCGCGTGAGCCGCGCATCGGCCAGCATGCGCACGTACAGCGTGGGCACGCCCATGAACACGGTCGCGTCGCGCATGCGCGTGATCACGGCGGCCGGATCGAACTTCGCGAACCACAGCATCTTGCTGCCGTTCAGCAGCGCGCCATGGATGGCGACGAACAGGCCGTGCACGTGGAAGATGGGCAGTGCATGGATCAGCACATCGCCTTCCTGCCAGCCCCAGTAGTCCTTGAGCACCTGGGCGTTCGACAGCAGATTGCCGTGCGTCAGCATGGCGCCCTTGCTGCGCCCCGTCGTGCCGCTGGTGTAGAGGATGGCCGCCAGGTCATCGGCCGTGCGCGCCACGCACTGATGGGCATCGCTGTGGTGGGCCGCGCGGTCGAGCAGCGTACCGCTGCGGTCGTCGCCCAGCGTGAACACCGACTGCGTGCCGGCCTTGAAGGCGATCTTCGACACCCAGCCGAAGTTGGCCGGCGCGCAGACCACCACGGCCGGTTCGGCGTTGGCTATGAAGTACTCGATCTCGGCGCTCTGGTAGGCCGTGTTGAGCGGCAGGAACACATGGCCGGCGCGCAGCGTGGCCAGGTACAGCAGCATGGCTTCGACCGATTTCTCGACCTGCACCGCAACGCGGCTGCCGGCGGGCAGATTCAGCGAATCCAGCAGATTGGCGATGCGCGCACTGGCCCGGTCCAGATCGTTCCAGGTGTAGAACAGGCTATGGCCGTCGGCGCCAATGGCTTCGACAGCCGTGGCTTCGAGGTCGGCGGGAAAGGCAGCGCGCAGCGCGCCAAAAAGGTTGTCGTCAGAAGGCATGGAAAATCTCTGGCTAAAAATTCAGATCAGACTCAAAACTGGGGTGCGCGCTTGGCCAGGAAAGCCCCAATGCCTTCCCGGTGCTCGGGCGTGTCGGCATAAGCGTAGACATCCTCGCCGGCGCGGCCGTCCGTGCCCTGCTGGGCCAGCGTCTGCGCGGCGGCCAGCGGCGCGGCCAGCAAGGCGCGCAGCATCTGCTTGGTGCTGCGCGCGGCTTGCGGCGCCAGGGCGGCGACGCGGCCGGCGCTGGCCAGGGCTTCGGCCAGCAGCTGGTCATCGGCCACCACGCTGCCGACAAAGCCCCGGGCCGCCATCTCGGCGGCGCTGAACGTCGCGGCTTCGAGCAGCATCTGCCGCGCCGTCAGCGCGCCCACGGCGCCCGCGACCAGCGCGGCTTCGCGCGGGGCCATGGCAAAGCCCAGGCGGGCAATGGGCGCGCCAAAACGCGCCGACGCACCGGCCAGGCGCAGATCGGCGCAGGCGGCTATTTCCACGCCCGCGCCCATGCAGGCGCCGGAAATCGCCGCGACGATGGGCACGTCGCAGGCCAGCATGGCCGACAGGCCACCCCAGACCGCGTTTTCATGGAAGTCGCGCAAGGCCTGGGGATCAAAGCGAAAGCCCGGGTATTCGGAAATATCTCCGCCCGCGCAAAAAGCGACCAGACCGGCATCGCCCTCCCCGGCTCCGCCGCCTTCGATGAGCACGCAGCGCACGCGGGCATCCGCCTGTATTGCCTCGAACACCGTGCGCAAGGCCCGCCACATTTGCACCGACATGGCATTGCGCTTGCCCGCATGGCACAGCTGCACGCGCACGATGCCGGCCGCATCGGCCGCCACTACTTTCACTTCTCCGGACATTCCTCAACACTCCTTGTGCGTACCCGTCGAAAAGGCCCCGCCGCGATCATTCGATCTTGGCGCCCGAGGCTTTGACCACCTGGGCCCAGCGCTTGACTTCGCCCGAGACCATGGCCGCGAACTGCTCTTTGCTCAAGCTCCCGTACTCGGCGCCATTCTGGGCCCAGATGGCCTTGATTTCGTCCGTACGGCCCAGGCGGCGCACCTCTTCGATCATATGGTTCTGCTGCTCGACGGGCGTGTTCTTGGGCGCCCACAGGCCATACCAGGTGGTCACGTTGTAATCGGGCAGGCCCACTTCGGCCGCGCACGGCACATCCGGCAGCGAAGCATTGCGCTTGTTGCCCGACACCATCAAGGCCTTGATGCGTCCGCCCTTGATGTGCGCCGCCGACGAACCCAGGCCGTCGAACATCATGTCCACATTGCCTCCTATCAGGTCCTGCAGTGCCGGGCCCGCGCCGCGGTAGGGAATGTGGGTGACAAAGGTATTGCTTTGCAGCTTGAACAGCTCGCCAGCCAGATGGTGGGAAGTGCCCGCGCCAGCCGAAGCGTAGTTGAAGCTGCCGGGCTTGCGGCGCAGCTCGGCAATCAGCTCCTGTATGGTCTTGGCCGTGACGGTGCGCGGATTGACCACCACCACCTGCGGCACGCTGGCCAGCAGGGCCAGGGGAATGAAGTCGCGTTCCAGGTCATAGTCCAGGCGCGCATAGACCGAAGGGGCGATCACATGGTGGGTGCCGCCCATGAAGAAGTTGTAGCCGTCCGGCATGGCCTTGGCGGCGAAGCTCGCACCCAGGGTGCCGCCCGCGCCGCCGCGGTTGTCGATGATCAAGGCCTTGCCGGTGCTCTTGGCAAATTGCGCCGCCAGCGGGCGCGCAAAGGCATCGGTGCCGCCGCCGGCCGGAAACGGCACGACCAGATTGACGGGCTTGGTCGGCCAGCCCGGACTTTGCGCCCAGCTGCTGCCCGTGAGCGCGACCATGGCCGCGGCCGCCGCGCGCAATGCGTCGCGGCGTTGAATGAAGATATCCGGCATCGCTTGTCTCCTCGTTTTTTTATGAATCCGGCGCGCCCCCCACCCTTTGCACCTGCGCTGCTGCGCAGGTGCCGCTCACCCCTTGAGCAGGCTTTCGATGTCGCGTGACACCGGCATGCGACCCTGCGCCAGCAAGTCGCGATGTTTGTCGATCTTCTTCAGGTCGTAGAGGTAGTTCACCATCAGTCCCAGCGACTGCTTGGCGCCCTTGGCCGACGGGTCGCCGGCCCAGTTCAGCCGCTCCACGCGCGCGCCGTTGCCCAGGTGGAAGCGGGCCACGGGATCGAGCGGCCGGCCGTTGTCGCTTTCCTTGCCCAGGTAGTGCGCGGCGCACCACAGCAGCGCCCGGCGCACCGGCGACTGCGCGGGCAGCTGTGCCGCCGGCTCGGCCGCCGCCAGCAGGGCCGCGGCCTCCACCGACGCCTTGGGCGCCAGGCCCAGCGCACGGGCCAGCTCGCCCCGCGGCTTGTCGTCCATCTTGGCGAGCAAGGCCGTGCCGTGCTTGGCCAGCCAGGCGCGAAAGCCCGGAATCGGCGACAGCGTGGCGAAAGTGCGCAGGCGTGGGAATTCGGCGCTCAGCGTCTGCGCCACATGCTTGATCAGCGAGTCGCCAAAGCTCACGCCGCGCAGACCGGCCTGGGTGTTGCTGATCGAATAGAAAATGGCCGTGCTGGCGCGGCTGATGTCGGTGGTGGCCGCGCTTTCATCGAGCAGCGGCGTGATGCTGTCCGACAGCGCATCGACCAGCGCCACTTCGACAAAGATCAGCGGCTCGCCCGGCAGCAGCGGGTGAAACAGCCCGTAGCAGCGGCGGTCGCTGTCGAGCCGGTTCTTGAGGTCCGTCCAGCTGCGGATGTCGTGCACCGCTTCGTACTGGATCAGCTTTTCCAGCAACGAGGCCGGCGAGTCCCAGCTCAGCCGCTGCAACTTCAGAAAAGCCACATCGAACCAGGACGAGAACAGGTATTCGAGCTCGGCATCCAGGGCCGCGAAGCGCTTGTCAGACTTGGGCAGGGCCAGCAATTCGGCGCGCAGATCGAGCAGAAAGCGCATGCCGCCCGCGGGCACGGCAAAACGCTGCATCAGCCGCGTGCGCGCCGATGACAGCGCGCGGCGCAAGCCGATCTCGGCCTGGCCGCGTTCCACATCGGAATCGGCCTTGTCATAGTGCTGGCGCGCCAGCTGCAGGCGCTGGGCATCGGGGCCGAACTGCTGGCAGATCAGCAGCCACAGGTCCTGGCGTTCGGCGGCCGAGGCCGTCGCATACCAGTCCATGACGTCCTTGGCGCGGCGCCCGCCTTCGACGTCGCTGACCTGCTCGGCCGACGCGGCCTGCAGATCTTCCATCAAGCGGCGCAGCATCCGCGGAGGCAAGACCTCCTCGCCGCGGCGCAAAGTCGCCTTGAGGCGCTCATGGGTGGTACGCACCGTCGCGGGCGCCTTGGCCCCGGCCGTAGCATCCGGCGATTCCGTGGTGCGCAGTCTGGATACGCCGCGCGCAATCCATTCCGAAGCCAGGTTCATAGCAGGTCCTTATGAGAGATGGCAATGGAAGCCTCAGCATGCCCGCGCCAAGGCCCTTGCGCCATTATGGGTTGCCCTGCCCTGGCTACGCCGGCCACGCCAACGGACCTGTCTCCGAAGCGACTAAGCCTTGCTCGGCTGGCGCTGCGCCCAGAGCCACAGCACGACCCCGCCAGCCATCATCGGCAGGCACAGCCACTGGCCCATGCTCAGGCCCATGGACAGCAGCCCCAGGTAATCGTCGGGCTCGCGGAAGTATTCGGCAATGAAGCGGAACAGACCGTAGCCCATCAGGAAGGCCGCAGCCACCTGGCCTTGACGACGTTCCTTGCGCGCATACAGCCACAGCAGCACGAACAGCAGCAGGCCTTCGAGCAGGAACTGGTAGATCTGCGAAGGATGGCGCGGCTGCATGGAGCCGCTTTGCGCGAACACCATGCCCCAAGGCAGGTCAGGGCTGGAAAACCGGCCCCAGAGTTCGCCGTTGATGAAGTTGCCGATGCGCCCGGCCGCCAGGCCCGTGGGCACGCAGGGCGCGACAAAGTCGGCCACCTGCAGCCAGGGCCGCCGGCGCGAATGCGCAAACCACAGCATGGCCGCGACCACGCCCAGCAGGCCGCCGTGGAAAGCCATCCCGCCCTGCCAGACCGCAAACACTTCGAGCGGGTGCGAGAGGTAATAGCCCGGCTTGTAGAACAGGCAGTAGCCCAGGCGCCCGCCAATCACCACGCCGACCACACCCAGGAACAGGATGTCCTCGACGTCCTTGCGTGTCCAGGCCTGGTCGCCCGTGAGCGCCGCAAAGGGCGGATGGCGCAGGCGTTTGAAGCCCAGCAACAGAAACAGGCCGAAAGCGGCCAGATAGGTCAGCCCGTACCAATGCACGGCCAGGGGGCCGATCTGCAAGGCGATGGGATCGATGTGAGGATAGATCAGCATGCGGGTGATTGTGCCGTATGAAATATCACCCCCTGAGCGGCTGGCGCCGCTTCCCCCTCTCATCCTTCGGTGGAGGGGGACGGCACCATCGCTGCGGGGCGGCCCTTGCTCGGTGCCTCTGAGTTGGAGCACGCCCAGTTCTTCGCGCCGCTTGGACGCGAAGAAAACAGCTTCAGTCTGGCAACAAGGACAGGTCGCGCACGGCGCCCTTGTCGGCCGACATCACCAGCATGGCATAGGCCTTGAGCGCGGCCGAGACCTTGCGTGGGCGTGGCTTGGCGGGCTTCCAGCCCTTGGCGTTCTGCGCTTCGCGGCGGCGCGCCAGCTCTTCATCGCTGACCAGTACGTTGATCGCACGGTTGGGGATGTCGATCAGGATGCGGTCGCCGTCCTGCACCAGGCCGATGGCGCCACCGGCGGCGGCTTCGGGCGAGCAGTGGCCAATGGACAGGCCCGAAGTGCCGCCCGAGAAGCGGCCGTCGGTCAGCAGCGCGCAGGCCTTGCCCAGGCCCTTGGACTTGATGTAGCTCGTGGGGTAGAGCATTTCCTGCATGCCCGGGCCGCCCTTGGGACCTTCGTAGCGCACGATGACGATGTCGCCGGCCACGACCTTGTCGGCCAGGATGTTTTCCACGGCTTCGTCCTGCGACTCGGTCACATGGGCCCGGCCTTCGAACACCAGCAGGGCGTCGTCCACGCCCGCGGTCTTGACCACGCAGCCGTTGACAGCGATGTTGCCCGTCAGCACGGCCAGGCCGCCTTCCAGCGAGAACGCATGCTCGACCGAACGGATGCAGCCTTCGGCGCGGTCCGTGTCCAGGCTGGGCCAGCGCGTGCTCTGGCTGAAAGCCGTCTGCGTGGGGATGCCCGCAGGGCCGGCCTTGTAGAAAGTCTGCACGGCTTCGCTGGGCGCGCGTGCGATATCCCATTCGTCGAGCGCTTCCTTCAGCGAAGCGCCATAGACCGTGGGCACGTCGGTGTGCAGGCGGCCCGCGCGGTCGAGTTCACCCAGGATGGCCATGATGCCGCCGGCGCGGTGCACGTCTTCGATGTGGTACTTGTTGGTATTGGGCGCGACCTTGCACAGCTGGGGCACGGTACGCGACATGCGGTCGATGTCGGCCATGCCGAAGTCGATTTCCGCTTCCTGGGCAATCGCCAGCAGGTGCAGGATGGTGTTGGTGGAGCCGCCCATGGCGATGTCCAGCGTGATCGCGTTCTCGAAGGCCTTCTTGCCCACGGAGCGCGGCAGCGCGCGTTCGTCATCACCTTCGTAGTAGCGCTTGGCCAGTTCGACGATGGTGCGGCCGGCGCGCAGGAACAGCTGCTCGCGGTCGGAGTGCGTGGCCAGCACCGTGCCGTTGCCCGGCAGGGACAGGCCCAGGGCTTCGGTCAGGCAGTTCATGGAGTTGGCCGTGAACATGCCCGAGCAGGAGCCACAGGTCGGGCAGGCCGAGCGCTCGACTTCCGCCACTTCCGCATCGGTGTACTGGTCGTCGGCGGCCATCACCATGGCGTCGACCAGATCCAGCTTGCGGAATTCAATCTTGTGGGTCGTGGGGTTGGCCAGCTTGACCTTGCCCGCTTCCATGGGGCCGCCCGAGACGAAGATCACCGGGATGTTCAGGCGCATGGCGGCCATCAGCATGCCGGGAGTGATCTTGTCGCAATTGGAAATGCAGACCAGCGCGTCGGCGCAGTGGGCATTGACCATGTACTCGACCGAGTCGGCAATGATGTCGCGGCTGGGCAGCGAATACAACATGCCGTCGTGGCCCATGGCAATGCCGTCGTCCACGGCAATGGTGTTGAATTCCTTGGCGACACCGCCCGCCTTCTCGATCTCGCGCGCCACCAGCTGGCCCAGGTCCTTCAAATGCACGTGGCCGGGCACGAACTGGGTGAAGGAGTTGGCAATGGCGATGATGGGCTTGCTGAAATCGTCGTCCTTCATGCCAGTGGCACGCCACAAGGAGCGCGCACCAGCCATGTTGCGGCCGGCAGTGGAAGTCTTGGAACGGTATACGGGCATGGTGATCTCGAGAGATAAGTTGCAGGGAAGCAGGGAAGTGCTGACTTGCTCAATTATGTCGCACCTGCCCCATGGCAGCGACCATCATGGTCTGTTGCCGGGCCGGGGCCAGGCAAGCGGCCCGTCGCCCGGCATCAACGCGGCTTGCGCGAATCCATGGCGTCTTTTTGCCGCTGGATGCGCCGCTTCACGCGGGCGCCTTCCTCGTCCTCGACCCTGCGCCGTGTATAACCCGAGAAATCCGCATAACTCCACCAGGCCGCGGTCAAGCCATAAGGCACCAGCAGCCACCACCAGGACCACTGCGTCAGCGGCCCGACTTCCAGGAACTTCAGCACCGTCAGCAACAGCGCGATCATCAACATCCACATGGACAACTCCTTCAACTTCATGCCAGTATGGCCGCGTACCGACACAGCGGCCACTACAATTTGACCCAAAACGATACCTTGATGGAAAAATTACGATGAAGCGCACCCTGATCACTCTCGCCCTGGCCTTGACCGCCGCAGCCCCCGCCATGGCCGATCTGGCCTTGGCAAAATCGAAGAACTGCATGGCCTGCCATGCCGTCGACAAGAAGCTGGTCGGCCCGGCCTTCAAGGACGTGGCTGCCAAGTACGCCAGCCAGAAGGACGCCACCGAAAAGCTGGCCGCCAAGATCATCAAGGGCGGCGGCGGCGTCTGGGGCCCCGTGCCCATGCCTGCCAACGCCGCCGTGAGCGAAGCCGACGCCAAGACGCTGGCCGCCTGGGTGCTGGCGCAGAAATAACGCCCCCACGCTTGCTCGCTTCGCGTAGCCGCTGCCCCCCCGAGGGGGCCGTCGCCGCCTTGGGGGGGCCGCCCAGGGGCGGCCCGGCGGCGGCGAGTGTCATCTACTCTGACGCTCTGCCATATTCACCGGCGCCCTCCGCTCGCGCTGCAGATGGTTCAGACGTGAAAAACCGCCTTGCTGGCGGTTTTTTCGTTTCAGACCTCGGGGCGACTGACCCTTAGCTGCTGCTCCAGCTGGGCCAGATAGGCGGCCGTGCTGTTTTCCATCTCCAGCGCCCGGGCCTGCCAATGGGCTTCCAGCGCGTCGATGCGGGTCATCAGCGCGTTCTGGCCTTGCTGGTGCTGGGCTTCGAGCACGGCGCGCAGCTCGGTGAAGCGCGAAGCTTCGGCCTTGTCGGCCAGCTCGCGCTGGGCGTGCATTTCCTTGCTGTGACGGCGCGTTTCCAGCAGCACCGAGCCTTGCAGCGCCAGCACATAGGCGATGAAGAAAATGCCCAGCAGCACGGTCAGCGCCAGCATGATCAAGCCCAGCGGCGCCTGCACCGTGCTCAGTCCCAGCTCCACTTGCGACGGCGTCGTCAACGCTGTCCAGTTGAGCGCCGCCAGCAAGGCAATGGCGATCACGGTCAGGGCCAGAATGATGGTTCGAAAATTCATGCTTGTTCTTCTCCTCGGTAGGCAGGCCGCCACGGGTCTGGCGGCCGGTACCCTGCGTTTGTAACCGATGTCGCGGCTCGCAGGCGCCACAGACTCAGGCAAGCCCGGCGCTGTCCTACAAAACGAGGAGAAAGAGCTGGGCTGCGCCCCCGGCCCGACCACCGGCGGCGCAGCCCAGCCTCAGTTGGCTTGCGACAACTGCTCGAGAATCGCCGGATTCTCCAGCGTGCTGGTGTCCTGGGTGATGGCTTCGCCCTTGGCCAGCGCGCGCAGCAGGCGGCGCATGATCTTGCCGCTGCGCGTCTTCGGCAGGTTGTCGCCAAAGCGGATTTCCTTGGGCTTGGCGATGGGGCCGATCTCCTTGGCCACCCAGTCGCGCAACTCCTTGGCGATCTGCTTGGCCTCCTCGCCCGTGGGACGGGGGCGCTTCAAGACCACGAACGCGCAGATCGCTTCGCCCGTCACAT
>NZ_JAODYH010000005.1:0-425942 GCF_025421555.1 Acidovorax bellezanensis | reverse complement strand
CACCGAAGGTTGAGAGGGGGAAGACGGGGCGCGCCTAGCGCGAAGCGGCTCAGGGGGTGTTCAGTGCATCCAGGCGTGCAGGCGTGCCCACGTCGGTCCAGCGACCGGTGTACAGCGAAGCGCCCACGCGGCCCGCGGCCATGGCGCGGCGCAGCAGCGGGCCCAGCGCCGCGCGCGCGCCCAGGGGATTGCCCACGGGAATGTCGCACCAGGGCGGCGCGAACAGCTCGGCGCGCAGCAAGGCGATGGTGCTGTATGTCCAGCGCGGACGCGGATCGCCGGCGGGCAGATCCAGCGCCAGGCCCTGGTCCGACAAGCCGAAATCGCCCTCGGGATGGTGCTCGGGATTGGCCACCAGCCACAGGTGGGCCAGTTGGTCGCTGGCAGCGAAAGCCGCGGCCGCCGCGGCATCGAACACGAAGTCGGGGGCGAACACATCGCCGGCCGCGAGCCAGAACACGGGCGCGAGCTGCGGCAGCGCGCGCGCGATGCCGCCGGCCGTCTCCAGCGGCTGGCCCTGTCCTGTCGGATCTTCGTGCGAATAGGCCAGGGGCAGGCGGTCAAATGCGGTCCCCAGACGTGCTGGGATCTGCGCGCCCAGCCAGGCGGTATTGATCACGGCGCGCGGCACGCCCGCCTGGGCCAGGGCCTGCAGGTGCCATTGCAGCAAGGGCCGGCCCTGCACCTCCAGCAGCGGCTTGGGGCAATGGTCGGTCAGCGGGCGCATGCGCTCGCCACGGCCGGCGGCCAGCAGCATGGCCGGAGGCTGGACAGCACCGGAAAAGACCGGTGATTCCGTCTTGGACAAGGACGACGCGGGGACAGAAGACATGCGCTCAGGGCTCCGAAAAATGCAGTGCAAACAGGGGTTTGACCATGGCCTGGACTGTAGTGCATTGCCCCGCACTGTCGTGCAAAACGGGGCACACCTTAAAATGGCGGGCTTACCCTGACAAACTTCCTCCTTTTTCGGAGCGCCCTGATGGCCAACACTCAACAAATGGCGAATGCGATCCGCGCACTCGCAATGGATGCCGTTCAACAAGCCAACTCCGGTCACCCCGGTGCCCCCATGGGCATGGCCGATATGGCCGTGGCCCTGTGGAGCCGCCACCTCCAGCACAACCCGGTCAACCCGCATTGGGCTGACCGTGACCGTTTCATCCTGTCGAACGGCCATGGTTCGATGCTGATTTACGCGCTGCTGCACCTCACAGGCTACGACCTGCCCATGGCCGAGTTGAAAAACTTCCGCCAACTGCACAGCAAGACCGCCGGCCATCCTGAAGTGGGCGTCACTCCTGGCGTGGAAACCACCACCGGCCCGCTGGGCCAGGGCGTGACCAACGCCGTGGGCTTTGCGCTGGCCGAAAAGCTGCTGGCGTCCGAGTTCAACCGCAAGGGCCACACCATCGTCGACCACCACACCTATGTCTTCATGGGTGACGGCTGTCTGATGGAAGGCATTTCGCACGAAGCCGCGGCCCTGGCCGGTGCCTGGAAGCTCAACAAGCTGATCGCCCTGTACGACGACAACGGCATCTCCATCGACGGTCAGGTCACGCCCTGGTTCATCGACAACACCGCCCAGCGTTTCGAAGCCTATGGCTGGAACGTGATCGGCCCCGTGGACGGCCATGACGTCGTCGCTGTCGACGCTGCCATTGCCCAGGCCAAGAAAAGCGCCACCAAGCCCACGCTGGTGATCTGCAAGACCAACATCGGCAAGGGCTCGCCCAACCGCCAGGACACGGCCAAGGCCCACGGCGAACCCCTGGGTGGCGAGGAAATCGGTCTGACGCGCGCTGCGCTGGGCTGGTCCCACACGCCTTTCGAAATCCCCGCCGAAGTCTATGGCGACTGGGATGCCAAGGCCGCGGGCGCCAAGACCGAAGCTGCCTGGAACAAGAAGTTCACGGCCTACGCCAAGGCCTTCCCCGAGCTGGCCTCGGAATTCACCCGCCGCATGGCTGGCGACCTGCCCAAGAACTTTGCCCAGGTCGCGGTGAACACCGTGGTCGACACCATCGCCAAGGGCGAAACCGTGGCCAGCCGCAAGGCCAGCCAGATGGCGCTGGAAGCCTTCACCGCAGCCCTGCCCGAAATGCTCGGCGGCTCGGCTGACCTGACCGGCTCCAACCTCACCAACACCAAGAGCACGCCTGCGCTGCGCTTCGACGACAAGGGCGACGTGGTCAAGACCGAGCACGGCGTCGGCGGCCGCCACATCAACTACGGCGTGCGTGAATTCGGCATGGCCGCGATCATGAACGGCATCGCCCTGCACGGTGGTTTCATCCCCTACGCCGGCACCTTCCTGACGTTCAGCGATTACAGCCGCAACGCCATCCGCATGGCCGCGCTGATGAAGCAGCGCGTTATCCACGTCTTCACGCACGACTCCATCGGTCTGGGCGAAGACGGCCCGACCCACCAGTCGATCGAGCACGCTGCCAGCCTGCGCCTGATCCCCGGCCTGGACGTGTGGCGTCCAGGTGACACCACCGAAACCGCCGTCGCATGGAGCGCCGCCCTGTCGCAGCGCAACAAGCCCACGGCCCTGCTGCTGAGCCGCCAGAACCTGGCCTATGCCCACAAGCGCGAAGCCGGCGACATCAGCCGCGGCGCCTACGTGCTGAGCGAGCCCATCGACATCGGCCTCGACCAGCCCGCCCAGGCCGTGATCATCGCCACCGGCTCGGAAGTGCAACTGGCCATCCAGGCGCAGAAGCTGCTGGCCATCCAGAAGATCGCCGTGCGCGTGGTTTCCATGCCCAGCACCACCACCTTCGACCGCGAAGACGTCAAGTACAAGACCAAGGTCCTGCCCGCCCACCTGCCACGCGTTGCCGTGGAAATGGGCGTGACCGACTTCTGGTGGAAGTACGGCTGCGCCGCCGTGGTCGGTATCGACAGCTACGGCGAATCGGCGCCCGCTGGCGTGCTGTTCAAGCACTTCGGCTTCACCGAGGAAAATGTCGCTGCCACGGTGCAAGCCGTGCTGCGCCAGCAGAAGAAAAAGTAATCCGTCCAGGAACAGGTTTCGTCATTTCACTTCAAGAGGCAACTATGACCATCAAGATTGGTATCAACGGGTTCGGCCGCATCGGCCGCATGGTGTTCCGCGCAGCGGTGCAGAACTTTGGCAGCGACATCGAAGTCGTGGGCATCAACGACCTGCTCGAACCCGACTACCTGGCCTACATGCTCAAGTACGACAGCGTGCATGGCCGTTTCCAGGGCACCGTGGCCGTCGAAGGCAACACCCTGGTGGTCAATGGCAAGCCCATCCGCCTGACCCAAGAGCGCGACCCTGCAGCCCTGAAGTGGAATGAAGTCGGCGCCGACATCGTGATCGAAGCCACGGGCCTGTTCCTGACCAAGGAAACCGCACAGAAGCACCTCGACGCAGGCGCCAAGAAGGTCATCCTGTCGGCTCCTTCCAAGGACGACACGCCGATGTTCGTGTTCGGCGTGAACTGCAAGACCTACGCTGGCGAAGCCATCATCTCCAACGCTTCGTGCACCACCAACTGCCTGGCCCCCGTGGCCAAGGTGCTGAACGACAAGTGGGGCATCAAGCGCGGCCTGATGACCACCGTGCACGCAGCCACGGCAACGCAAAAGACCGTCGACGGCCCGTCGAACAAGGACTGGCGCGGCGGCCGCGGCATTCTGGAAAACATCATCCCTTCGAGCACTGGCGCTGCCAAGGCCGTGGGCGTGGTGATTCCCGAACTCAACAAGAAGCTCACGGGCATGTCCTTCCGCGTGCCGACTTCCGACGTGTCGGTGGTCGACCTGACGGTGGAACTGAACAGCGAAGCCACCTACGCCGAAATCTGCGCCGAAATGAAGGCCCAGTCCGAAGGCGCCCTGAAGGGCGTGCTGGGCTACACCGAAGACAAGGTGGTTGCCACCGACTTCCGCGGTGAATCCTGCACTTCGGTGTTCGACGCCGAAGCCGGCCTGGCGCTGGACTCGACCTTCGTCAAGATCGTCAGCTGGTACGACAACGAATGGGGCTACTCGAACAAGTGCCTGGAAATGGTGCGCGTCGTCGCCGCCAAGTAATCAAGCTGCCTGCGCTGACGAGCGCAGGTCGCCTGCCAAGCGCCAGCCCCTGCAAGGGGGCTGGCGCTTTTTTCATCGCCGAGCCCACCAAGAATGTTTTCCGCATTTGCTCATGCGAAAGAATGCGTTGGCCGCATAAGAGAGCGTGCATAGACTGGCTGATTCCACGGCGCCGCCGTCCGACATCCGCCTTGCCTCCACTCGCCATGCACCAGCCTGCCCTCACCCGCCGCCGCCTTCTCGCCTCCACTGCCCTCGCCTGGGGTCTGGGCGCTGCCGGCATGGCCGCCGCCGCCGACCGCACCATCCACATCGTCGTGCCCTTTGGCGCTGGCGCGGTGCAGGACACGGTGCTGCGCGCCTTCAGCAATGAGCTCGGCCAGGCGCTGCAGGCCAACATCGTGATCGAGAACAAGCCCGGCGCGGGCGGCACCCTGGGCACGCTGGGCGTGGCCCGCGCCAAGCCCGACGGCAATACCCTGGTCATGGCAGCCGCGAGCCACCACTTCACGGGCCACATGTACCCCAAGCTGGGCTTTCATCCGGTCAACGACTTCGAACCCGTGGCCTTGGTCGCCTCGTCGGGCTATGTGATCGCCGCGCCCGCGGGACAGGCCCGCAGCCTGGCGCAATGGGTGGCCGCCGCCAAGGCCAGCCCCACGCCCTGGAACTACGCTTCGGCGGGCAATGGCAGCGCCTCCCACCTGGGCATGGCGTCCTTTCTCGCCCAGGCCGGGGTGCAGCAGCAACACATTCCCTACAAGTCCACGGGCGACGCCGTGCGCGAGCTGCTCGCCGGCCGTGTGCAGGGCGTGACGGCCGCCACCACGGGTCTGATCGCCTTCAAGGACGACCCGCGCGTGCAACTGCTGGCCTACACCGGCCCCAAGCGCTCGCCGTTCCTGCCCGACCTGCCGACGGTGGCCGAATCGGGCTTTGCCGGCTACCAGTTCGACACCTGGTACGGCCTGCTCGCCCCCGCCGGCACACCGGCCGCCGAAGTGCGCAAGCTCAACAGCGCCGTCAGCCAGGTGCTGGCCGACCCCGTGGTCCAGGAACGCATCCGCAAGCTGGGTGCGGAAGCCGCGACCGACACGCCCGCGGGCTTCAAGCAGTTGCTGCAAAAAGACTGGCAGAACGCGGCCCAGATCGTGCGCGTTTCGGGGGCACGCGTCGAGTAGCCGCGCGCTCTCACAAGCGCAAAGTCTGGTGCTCGCCCGTGCCCACGGACTCCTCGCCGGTGACCGCCGCCTTGGCCTTACGGTACAGCTGCACCAGCTTGTTGTCCTGGGCATCCCAGTACTCGGCCGACGTCACGGGCGCCACCAGCACCGCCAGGTTGACGTCCTCCACGCCATCGGTGAACCAGGCCTTCGCGGCCGTGTTCCAGAGCGTTTCCTTGAGCACCCGGTCTTCGCTCAGGCTGGCGTAGCTGCTCACCGAGACGTAGCTGTCGGCCCCCGGATCGGCAAAGCTGATCTGGATGTGGCCGTCGTTGGCCACGCAACGCGCCAGGTCGCTGTCCCGGCTCAACAAGAAGTAAAAATGCACCCGCTCTTCCTGCCCGCCCCTGTTGGCCATGGTCATGGGACAGGCGCGCAGGCTGCCGTCCGCATGGCGGTAGGTGATCATGGCGAAATGAATGCCATTGACCAGGTGCCAAAGGGTTTCGCGCGGATTCGTACTCTCGGCCATGTGCATCTCCTTGTGAACGGGTGGATGCTTGTGACTCTAGACAGCGGCACGGCCCCCGCATGTCGGAGAGCGGCCCCTGCCCATGCCCCCTGGACACGCCATGGGGCATTCGCCGGCCCCATGAAAAAAGTCCCTTGCGGGACCTGGTAGAGGCTGGGAGGCCGGGCGTCCGGTCACGCCACCGTGGCGTCCATGCCCTGGACTTCGATGGCGCCGTTGGCCACATACAGCTCGAACTCGGCCTTGGCCAAGGTGATGGTCACGGGCTGGCCTTCCGACTCCCACGACAGCACCATGCTGGCAATGGCCGTGCCCACCTGCACGGTCAGGCCCGGCGGAACGTCGGCCAGCGGGCCATCGCCCACCCGGTGTTGCACATGGCCGCGAATGCGGGCCTGAAAATTCTCTGGGAATTCGGTGCGAGGCGCAGTGGTCATGAAAATCTCCTGAAGGGGTGGAATCAGGCCCCGCTGTACAGCCAGGCTGCGCAGGGACTGGGCAAGCCGGGGCTCGCCAGGGGGCCGAGGGGAATCAGATTCGCCCTGACCAAAGAATGGTGTCGTTACCAATTTAACGCCTATTGCGCTCGCAGTCTGTCAGCGGATGGCTTTTTGACAGTTTGCCGGCACCCGGCGCGCGCGGCTATGCTGGAGGCTGCCCGGGCTCTGCCCTGTCCTTGAAAGAAAGCCCCGCCATGGCCGATAGCGCGCATGCCGCCAGCACCACCATCCCCTACCGCGTCACGCTGACCGACCCTGCCGGCCACCGCTGGCAGGCGGACGAGCCTGTAGCGCTGGGGGGTGGCGACACCGCCCCCAGCCCCACGCAGCTGCTGCTGTCCGCGCTGGGAGCCTGCACCACGATCACAGTGCAGATGTATGCCCAGCGCAAGCAATGGCCGCTCACGGGCCTGCACATAGACTTGCGGCTCAACCCCGACGGCAGGCCGGAAAGCGGCAACGACCTGGAACGCGTGATCACGCTAGAAGGCCCGCTCGACGATAGCCAGCGGACCCGCCTGCAACAGGTTGCCGAAGCCTGCCCGGTGCACAAGCTGCTGACGGGCGACGTGCGCATCCATACCCAGCTGACCCCCACCTGATGGAGACTGCCATGCAACCCACTACCCCTGAGCGCCTGTCCACCCGCCTGGCCGACGTCGGCGGCCTTCCCGTGCACCGCGCCGTGCCCCAGCGCGCGCTGCGCAAGGTCGGCGCCTGGTGCTTTCTCGACCACCTCGGGCCTGCGGCGCAGAGCACCGAGCACAGCCTGCAGGTCGGCCCGCATCCGCACATCGGCCTGCAGACCTTCACCTGGATGATAGAAGGCGAAGTGCTGCACCGCGACAGCCTGGGCTCGGAGCAGGTCATACGCCCGGGCCAGGTCAACCTCATGACCGCCGGCCGCGGCATCGCCCACTCCGAAGAAAGCCTGGGCAGCCCGCGCATCCATGCGGCCCAGCTGTGGATTGCCCTGCCCGGCGACCAGCGCGACATGCCGCCGCGCTTTCAGCACTACCCCGACGTGCCGCGCTGCACGCAGGACGGCCTGGAGATCTGCGTGCTGGCCGGCGAAGCCCTGGGTGTCGTCTCGCCCGTGCAGGTGCACAGCCCCCTGGTCGCGCTGGACCTGGCCTTGCCCGCGCAGGCCGGCGTGGCAGTCACCACAGCGCTGCCGCTGCGCCCGGACTTTGAATACGCCGTGCTCGTCCTCACCGGCAGCGTAGACGTGGACGGCGCTGCCGCCACGCCCGATGAACTCCTCTTCCTGCCGGCCGGCCGCAGCGAGCTCACGCTGCACTGCACGCCCGGCACCCGCCTGCTGCTGCTGGGCGGCGCGCCCATGCACGAAGACGTGCTGCTGTGGTGGAATTTTGTCGGCCGCACCCAGGAAGAAATGGAGCAGGCCCTGGCCGACTGGCAGGCCGGACCGCCTCCCGACGGCCAGGCGGGACGGTTTGGCCAACGCGTGGCTTCGCCGCTGCCCCCTTTGACGGCCCCGGCGCTCGAAGGCCGGCTGCGCGCAGGCTGAAGCGACCCGGGGGTCTATTTCACGAGGTTATGCACCAAATAGGGGCAGGCCATGCGCGCGCTGGCCGATAATGCCCGCAGTTCAGGCAGAGGGTGTACGCCCTCACCTGGCCTGCCCACGCAAACGCCGCCTTCCAGCAAGGCGGCGTTTGCACGTCTTGTGTGTACTTTTTCCCTCTGAAAGCAGATCCATGCGTCAAGAACACGACTTCATCGGCATCAAAACCATTCCTCCCGACGCCTACTGGGGTGTTCACACCGCGCGTGCGGTGGAAAACTTCCCCATCACCGGCCACAGCGTGGCCCACATGCCGGAACTCATTCGCGCCTTTGCATTCGTCAAGAAGGCCGCAGCCCACGCCAACCTGGCCCTGGGTGCCATCACTGAAATTCAAGCCACCGCCATCGCCCAAGCCTGTGACGACCTGATCGCCGGGCAGCTGCACGACCAATTCGTGGTCGATGTGATCCAGGGCGGCGCCGGCACCTCCACGAACATGAACGCCAATGAGGTGATCGCCAACCGTGCCCTCGAGCACCTGGGATTACCCAAAGGCCGCTACGACGTGCTGCATCCCAACGACCACGTCAATGCCTCGCAAAGCACCAACGATGCCTACCCGACCGCGCTCAAGCTCGCGACCTGGTTCGGCATCCAGCACCTGCTCGCCGCCCTGGCCGCCCTGCGCGGCGCCTTCCAGGCCAAGGCCGAAGAATTCGCCCCCATCCTCAAAATCGGCCGCACACAACTACAAGACGCCGTGCCGATGACGCTGGGCCAGGAATTCGCCGCCTTTGCCGCGATGATTGCCGACGACGAAAAGCGCCTGCGCGAATCCGCCTACCTGATGACCGAAGTCAACATGGGCGGCACCGCCATCGGCACCGGCATCAACGCTCCCGTGGGCTATGTGGATGTGGTCATCCCCCAGCTCGCCGAACTCTCCGGCGTGCCCGTCACCAAGGCCGGCAACCTGATCGCCGCCACGGCCGACACCGGCGCCTTCGTCGACATCTCGGGCATCCTCAAGCGCATCGCCAGCAAGCTGTCCAAGATCAGCAACGACCTGCGCCTGCTGTCCTCGGGCCCGCAGGCCGGCATCGCTGACATCCAGCTGCCCGCACGCCAGGCCGGCTCGTCCATCATGCCGGGCAAGGTCAACCCCGTGATCCCCGAAGTGATGAACCAGGTCTGTTTCGAAGTCATAGGCAACGACGTGGCCATCACCATGGCCTCGGAAGCCGGCCAGCTGCAGCTCAACGCCTTCGAGCCGCTGATGGGCTGGGCGCTGCACAAGAGCCTCACGCACCTGGCGCGTGCCTGCCATACGCTGCAGGTGAACTGCGTCGAAGGCATCACCGCCAACGAAGCGCTGCTGGGCACGCGCATCGCCGAGTCGGTGACGCTGGTCACGGCGCTGAACCCGCTGATCGGCTACGAGAAATCGGCCGCGATCGCCAAGGCGGCCATCGCCACGGGCCGGCCCATTGCCGAAGTCGCAGAAAGCCTGGGCATCATGGGCCAGGCCGAAATGAAGCAGTTGCTGGTGGCTGACAAGCTGACCCAAGCGGGCGCGCTGACTGCTGCATAAAAAAAAGGGCGCCAGGCGCCCTTTGCTTTGCGAATGGGCCGCCACAGCGGCCGGCCCTCATACCTCGTCGGGCAACTCCTGGGTGCGTATGGTCTCGCGGCCGTTCTTGTCCTTGAGCCGGCCCAGGTCGTTTTCCACCGCGCGGATGAGTTTTTCCGTCGCGGCGTTGACGGCTTCGGCCATTTTTTCGGCTTCCGCGTTCACCGCAATCGGCTGGCGGCCGTGGACCCGGGTTTCCAGCACACAGCGCTTGAGGCTGCCCTGGACTTTGCGTGCATCGGTGTCGGAGAGAAACACTTCGACCCGCGTGATGTATTCGTTGAAACGCGCCAGGCGGGTGATGAGTTCGCTCTGCACCCACTTCGCCAGAGAGTCTCCGCCCTGGATGATGTTGTCCGTGTGCACCTGGATTTGCATGCTGTCTCCTTTGGCCAAATGCCGGCGGGTGCCGGCGGGTTGGGTCACCCCTGAATAAAACCACGTCTTGACCCATCCTAGCCCCAAACGGGTCGCCCGTCATGACCATGTCACCGGAAACATGCAAGCCAATGCGTCCGCGGCTCTTGGCGCCATAATGCCAAGCATCCGCAGCGACCCGGTGCTTTTGCAAGCGCCCGTTCCACGCCATGTCCCAGCCTGCTTCGCGACGTCTCAAGATCGGCCTGTCGGCCTGCTTTTCCCACGCCGACGCCGAGCGCCCGCTGTTCACCGGCAAAACCCTGCAATACGTCGAGCAATCCATCGCCCACTGGATCATGTCGGCCGGCGCCATGGTGGTGATGGTGCCCTGCCCCACGGGGCAGACCGCGCGCGGCGACGTGACGCTGGCCCACTATGCCGACTGGCTCGATGGCGTGGTGATGCATGGCGGCGCCGATGTCTGGCCCGGCAGCTACGGCGAAGAGCCGCTGCGCCCCGAATGGCTGGGCGACCGGGTACGCGACCTCTACGACCTGGCCCTGGTCGAAGCTTTCGCCCAGGCCGGCAAGCCGATCTTCGGCGTCTGCCGGGGTCTGCAACTGATCAATGTGGCTTTCGGCGGCACGCTCTACCAGGACCTGCAGACCCAGGTACCGGGCGCGCAATCGCACCGTGACGCCACGGAATACGACCGCCATGCCCACGACATCGCCCTGGTCGAAGGCTCGCGGCTGGCGCAGCTGTACCCAGGCCAGTTGCGTGCGCGCGTCAACAGCATTCACCACCAGGGCATCAAGCAGATCGCGCCGGGTTTTGCTGTCGAAGCCTGGAGCATTCCCGACCATATTCCCGAAGCCATACGCCGCCAGCCGCGCCAGGCCGGCGGCTACATCGCGGCCACCCAATGGCACCCGGAATTTCGCAGCGCCGACGGCAGCACGCTCGACGACTCGGCCCTGCTGGCCGACTTCCTGCAGGCCTGCGGCCGCAGCCGCATCCTGCCCTTCCCCGGACACAGCCCGTTTCAGATCAGGAACCGGGCCGCGCGCCTGCTCAAGCGCGCGCTGCTGCGCATGAAACGCGGCGCATAGCGCGCCGCGCCATGCTCAATGGTGGTGGCCGTGGCCGCCATGCACATGGCGGTGGGTGATTTCTTCGGCCGTGGCGGCGCGCACTTCGTTGACCTTGCCGGTGAAGCGCAAGGCCATGCCGGCCAGCGGATGGTTGCCGTCGAGCAGCACTTCAGGGCCCTTGATCTTCACCACGTGGTAGATCTGTGGCTCGCCCTGGTCGTTGCTGCCGCGCAACTGGCCGCCGACTTTCACGCCCGGTGGGAACTCGGCCTTGGGAATGCTGCGCTTGAGGCTTTCGTCACGCGCGCCGAAAGCGTCTTCCACGGCCAGGTCCACGGTCACCGTGGCGCCCACGGTCTTGCCTTCCAGGGCTTCCTCGACCTTGGCGAACAGGTTGTCGTAGCCGCCATGCAGGTAGGCCACATCGCCGTCGTCCAGGCGCTTGCCCTGCTGATCGGTGATGGTGTAGTGGATGGTGACGGCGGTGTCTTTGCTGATGTTCATGTAAAAAGTGTCCGTTCAAAGGGCTGCGTCCAGCCCGGCGCTGGGATTGTCCCCGATTGCGATGCCAAGCGGCAGGGCCGTGTTTGGACAGCCCTGCCAGCCGGCCTTATTCGCCGGGCACCTCGTCCTCGGCCTGACCGGGATAGCGCGCAAACCGGCGCGGCTCGCTGCCATGCACCGGATCCTGCTCGGCCCAGGGCCAGCCGCCGAACTGGGTGCGGCGGTAGTCCTGCAGGGCCTGCATGATTTCCTCCTGGGTGTTCATCACGAAGGGGCCGTACTTCACCACCGGCTCATTCAGCGGCCGGCCCTGCAGCAGCAGGCATTCCACGGCCGTGCTGCCGGTGTTGACCAATTGCCAGTCCTGCCCGGCCACCAGTTCCAGCGCCGCGTGCCGGTCCGCCAGGACATTGCCGATCTGCAGGCTTTCACCGGCAAAGAAGTACAGCATGCGGCGCGTGCCCTGGCCGCGCGCCGCGGGCAGCGTCCAGGTCGCGCCGGGCTCCATGTGCAGCGTCCAGATCGCGACATCGGCCGCGTCCTGCGAAGCCCAGGATTCGGGCGGCGGCGCCAGCGGCGCATCGGCGCCCGCCAGTGCGCCGGCGATCACCGTCACCGTCGTGCGCTTGGCCTGCGCGTCGGTGTGCACCAGGCGGGGAATGCGCTCGTCCCAGAACATGGTGAAGTGCGGCGCGACCATCTTCGAGGCCGCGGGCAGGTTCAGCCAGATCTGGAACAGCTCCAGCGGATTGGGCTGGTCGCTGTTGAGCAACGGGAACATCTCCGAGTGCACGATGCCTTCGCCGGCCGTGACCCACTGCACGTCGCCGCGGCCAAAGCGCGCCGCGGCCCCGAGCGAATCCGAATGGTCGATCAGGCCTTTGCGCACCAGGGTAACGGTTTCAAAGCCGCGGTGCGGGTGGCCGGGAAAGCCGGGCACATGGTCGCCGTGGTACATGCTCCAGCCGTCCTTGCGGCTGAAGTCGCTGCCCATCTCGCGGCCTTCGAATTCCACCGCCTGCACACCCATCTTGCCGTCGCTGGCCGGATAGCTGTCGTCGTGGTGGGCACAGAACAGGAACGGGTCCAGCGTAGGCCATTGCGGGCCCAGGGCCTGGGCCTGGAGGACGGGCGAGGTGGTAGCGGTGGTCATGGCGGGGAACTCCTTGGCATGGCAGCCTGCAGCCGCGCGCAGGCCGGCAGCAGACAAGAATGGACAGATACCCCATTACATGCGAGCCAGGGCCACAAAGAGAAGCCCCACCGGTGGAACAGTCTGTCGCACCGAAGGTGAGGGGAAGCGGCGTAGCCGAACGGGGCGTTTTTTCAGCTGTCGAATCGCCTACGGCCTACGAAACCGGCGCACCCCAGCAAGGGGACAGCGAGCAAGCGCCGCCGCGCCGCGAAGCTGTCGCCCCCCTCCACCGAAGGATGAGAGGGGGGAGCGGCGTCAGCCGCTCAGGGGGTGCTCCACTACTTCACCGCGGCGGAATCTCCAACCCCCGCTGCACGGCCGGGCGCTGCAGCCAGTTGTCCAGCACACGGTGCAGGTTGCTGAACTTCTCCCAGCCCACGAGGTCCGCGGCTTCGTAAAAGCCGACCAGGTTGCGCACCCAGGGCAGGATGGCGATGTCGGCCACGGTGTAGTCGCGGCCCATGATCCAGTCGCGGCCTTCGAGGCGCTGCTCCAGCACCTGCAGCAGGCGCCGTGACTCGGCCACATAGCGGTCGCGCGGACGCTTGTCCTCGTAGTCCTTGCCGGCAAACTTGTTGAAAAAGCCCAGCTGACCAAACATCGGCCCGATGCCGCCCATCTGGAACATCAGCCACTGCAGCGTCTCGTAGCGCGCCGAGGCATTCAGCGGGATGAATTTGCCCGACTTCTCGGCCAGGTAGATCAGGATGGCACCCGACTCGAACAGCGCCAGCGGCTCGCCGCCCGGGCCGTGCGGGTCGAGGATGGCGGGAATCTTGTTGTTCGGGTTCAGCGACAGAAAGGCCGGCGACAGCTGGTCCTGGCTGTCAAAACGCACGGTGTGCGCTTCGTAAGGCATGCCGATCTCTTCCAGCATGATCGACACCTTGACGCCGTTGGGCGTGGGCAGGGAGTACAGCTGCAGGCGCTCCGGGTGCTGGGGCGGCCACTTGCGGGTGATGGGAAAGACGGACAGATCGGTCATGGGCGTCAAGGACTCAGGTTGCAATGGACATGTGACTGCCGCACGCGCCGGACAGCGCCAGGCAGTCTCCCGCGCCCATGGTACGCGCCTTCAAGTCCGCGGCCCTTCAACGCGCCTGGGGCTTGCGGTCGAGCGCGATCTCCAGGCCCTGGGGTGTGACGCGCATGGCGCCGGGCTGCATGTCCAGTGCGTCCATCAGCGCCAGGTCCTTGTCCTGCATCTGGTAGAGCACCACCCCGTCCAGGGCCTGCGCGGCGATGCCGCCGCCGTAGGTGGAAAGCATTTCGGCCAGGGCCGGCGGCAGGCCGTCGAGCTCCAGGCGGTGGACGGTGATGCTCTGTGCGCGCACCGTGCGGTCGCTGGCTTCGTAGCGCAGCGCAAAGTCGACTTCCATGCGGCCGCCATAGCCTTGCTTGAGCACCGGACCCGACAGGCTGGTCGCGATCTGGGCCTTGATCAGATTCGACTCGGGCAGCAATTGCAGGCTAGGCGCCTGCAGCTGCAGCTGCAGCAGCCCCGCTACCGGGTACTGCCGGGGGAAGCGCTGGGCCACGGCCTGCTGCAACTTTTCCGCCGAAACGATCACATGGCGCGGCACCGATTTTCCAGAGCAGGCGGTGGACAACAGTGCGGTGGACACCAGGGAACTGAGCAGAAAGCGGCGGCGAAGCATGGCGGGAAAATCCGTGACGAGGCAGTGAAAAGCAACAAGGGCAGTGCAGGCCGCCCGGAACGCAGCGGACCCACGGTGAACGAATGCCGTTCGTGCGAAAAACAGCGGCAAAGTTCCCTGCGGACCCGGGCGATTGTCGCCGTTTGTGACCCCGCGGCCAAGCCCGCGCTGCCAGGCCGATAGCGGCCGGCCGCGCGGCGTCAGCTCACTGGATCGGAATCTTGGCCGTCTTGATCACGTCGCCCCAGCGCTTGATTTCCGAGGCCAGAAGCGCCGAAGCTTCCTGCGGCGTGCTGGACTGGGCCTCCACGTTCAGGTCATGGAGCTTCTTCCTCACGTCGGGCGCGTTCAGCGCAGCGACGATCTCCTGGTTCAGCCGGGCAATCACCGGCGCAGGCGTCCTGGCGGGCGCGGCCAGCGCATTCCAGCTGCGGGCCACATAACCGGGCAGGCCGGCTTCCCGGGTGGTGGGCACATCGGGCAGCACCGCCGCACGCTTGTCGCTGGTCACGGCCAGCGCGCGCAAGGCCTTGGACTGGATCTGGGTGAGCACGGGCGCCACGATTTCCACGGCGGCGTCGATCTGGCCGCCGCGCAGCGCGGTCACCACGGCGGGCGTGCCGTTGAAAGGAATGATTTGCACATCCACGCCAGCGGTGGACTTGAACAGCTCGGCCGTCAGGTTTTGCGTGCTGCCCACATTGATCGAGCCCAGGTTCAGCTTGCCGGGGTTGGCCTTGGCATAGGCCAGCAGTTCGCCAAACGTCTTGAAGCGCGAGTTGGCGGCCGTGACCACGGCCAGGTCAAAGTAGCCCAGCGTGGAGACCGGCACGAAATCCTGCGAGGTCTTGAACGGCAGGCTCCTGAACAGGGTTTCGCTCACGGCCGTGGCGTTGGACATCAGCAGCAGGGTGTGGCCGTCGGGATCAGCCTTGGCCACCGTGTCGCCCGCGACGATGCCGCCCGCGCCGGGCTTGTTCTCGATCACCACCGCCTGGCCCAGCGCTTCGCCCATTTTCTGGGCCACCACGCGCGCCGTCACATCGGCCACGCCGCCAGCGCCGAACGGCACCACGATGCGCACCGGCTTGGACGGGAAATTCTGCGCAAAAGCCACGGTGGTGAATAGCGCGGAAGCCACCAGGGCGCCGAGCGAACGCTGCAATGTCATAGCTGTCAGTCTCTTGTATGGATAAAAAACGTGCGCCCAAGCCCCCTGCGGGCAGCGCTGCGCATGCCGCCGACTCTCGCCCCCATTGCAGCTGAGCGCAAGTAGGCTGGCGCACTCACAGATATAGCAGTACGGCATAGCCCACATCCGCAGCCTACTGGAGCCTGGACGCAACAGCACATAGCTGCTATGCCCAAAACAGTCTGGCCAAAACGACGGCCCCCCATACAAACTCCGCGGCTCGACATTACCAACAATTACATCCAGGAGACATGGAATGAAAAAAATCTCGACGCTGGCCCTGCTGGCCATGGGCGCGGCCCTGCCCGCCTTCGCACAAAGCAACGTGACCATTTACGGCATTGTGGATATCGCCGCGCGCACGCAAAGCGGCCTGACCGCAGGCTATGCCGGCGCGCCCAACAGCACGTCCGTGGTCAACAGCGGTGTCGGCCCGACCAGCCGCTGGGGCGTGCGCGGCCAGGAAGACCTGGGCGGCGGCTTGCAGGCCACTTTCAACCTCGAATCCACGCTGGGCGTGGACGCGGGCACGTCCGGCTCGCCCGCCGGTTTCTTCGACCGCGCCGCCGTGGTCGGCCTGGCCGGCAAATGGGGCGCGGTGACCGCCGGTCGCCAGAACACGCTGGTGGCCGATTCCGCGGGCATCGCCGATCCCATAGGCCTGCGCTTTGCCGGACTCAACCCCAACATCCAGGTGACCAGCCTCACCGGCCACCGCCTGGGCAAGGAGTACGGCGCGACCAACAGCGACGGCTCTTCCAACCGCGTGAACAACTCGATCAAGTACTCGGGCACGTTTGGCGGCCTGACGGCCCGCGCCATGTACAGCTTTGGCGAATCCGCCGCAGGCAGCCAGCGTCTGGACTCCAAGGGCCTGGGCCTGAACTACGCGGCCGGCGACCTGCTGCTGACCAGCGCCTACACCCAGTTCCACGACGCCAACGGCCTGGCGCTGGACGCGGCCACCATCGGCGGCGTCTGGACGAGCGGCAAGCTGCGCCTGATACTGAATTTCGGTCGCAACCAGGCCGACACCAGCGCCACCACGCAAACCACCAACAAGGTGCTGGCCGCCGGCGCCAACTACGCCGTGAGCAACCAGATCAGCCTGAACGGCGGTTATTACAAGGTCGACCGCGAGCGCACCGGCCTCCAGGACGACGGCTTCACCCGCCTGATCGGCTTTGTCGACTACCACCTGTCGCGCCGCACCAAGCTCTACCTGGAGCTGGACACGACGAAGTGGAAAGGCAACTACCAGGGCGTGGGCAACAAGGAACGCTCGAACGGCCTCAGCCTCGGCGTGACCCACTCGTTCTGACCCCCGGGCCCCGGGGGCCTAGCGCCGCCTAGGGCTTGTCGCGCACCGCATCCGCCAGGGCCGCCCAGGCCTTGAGCGTGAGCGCATGGGTGTAGGCGGCAGCCGCCATGGGGTGTGACGACAGCTTGATCACCACCATCTCGGCCTTGGGATTGACGTGGATGAACTGGCCATGGATGCCTGCGGCTTCGTAGGCACCATCGGCGTTGTGCAGCGCCCACCACTGGTTGCGGTAGCTGTAGCCCGGCCGTGCGGCCTGGATGCCGCCGAACTTGAACTTCTCACGGTCGCCACCCTTGCGGATGTCGTCCACCACGGCCTGGTCGAAAATCTTCTGGCCATTGAAGCGCCCACCCAGGCGCAGCATTTCACCCACGCGCGCCAGGTCACGCGCCGTGGCGTTCAGGCCCGCGCCCTGCAGCGGAGTGCCCGCGCTGTCGACCATCACATAGGCATCTTCCTGCATGCCCATCTTCTGCCACAGCTGCTCGCTCATCAGATCGCTCCAGCGCCGGTTCGTGACGCGCGAGACGATCCAGCCCAGCACTTCGGAATGCACGGTGCGGTAGACAAAGCCTTCGCCATGCGTGCCTTCCTTGGGCAAGGTCTTGAGGAAGTCATAGACATTGGCCGCACCCTGGTAGCCCGGCGGGCGTTCCATCAAGCCCGAAGCCAGTGAATAACCGAAGACTTCACTGGTCGGGTCGGTGTAGACCTCGCGAAACCGCACGGCCCCGGTCATGTCCATGACCTGGCGCACGGTCATGTCGCCCCAGGCCGAAGAAGCCAGCTCGGGCAGGTATTTGGTCACCAGCGCCTCGGGGTCGAGCTTGCCGTCATGGGCCAGCTGCGCGGCCATCAGGCCGGTGAAGGACTTGGTCACCGAAAACAGCAGATGCGGCGAAGCCGGCTGCATCTGGTTCTGGTAGCGCTCGAACACCACCTTGCCCTTGTGCAGCACCACCAGCGCATCGGTGTAAGTGCTGTCCAGCCACTGGTTGACCGTGATGGGCTGGCCCTTGTCGCTGACGAACTGCATGTCGCCCAGCGGTAGCGTGGCCTCCGTCAGTGCGCTCACCGGCTGGTTGCCGCGCCGGATACTCTGCGTGGGCTTGAGTTCGCGCAAATGCTGCAAGGTCCAGCGCATCTGCGGGTACTTGCCGCTGTTGCTCAAGTCCACACGCTTGTCCGGCGGCGGAAGAAAGCCTTGCATCAAGCCCAGCGCATCCAGCGTGACCGAGGCCGGCGGCGGCAGGGCCGGCGCAGTCTGCGCCAGGGCCGCGGCGGGCAGCAGTCCACCCAGGCCCAAGGCCCCGGCCATGCCCCACCGGGCCGCCAGGCCGGGAAGCGCGTACACCGGACGCAGAAGGCGCGATGAACGCAAAAACGGAACCAACGCTGTCGCAGGCGTGCGCAATGGCATGTAAAGACTCCTGTGGGTTCACCTGCCAGCCCTCCATGGGCAGGCATGGTCCAAAGCAGTCTGTCAGCGGTGCTCCGGCATGTCATGCGCCATAACCCTCGCTGCGTCTGGTGCGCGACAGGTGCACGGCACAATGGCTTTCTGCCGACTCAGGAGCCTTGCCCCATGCCCGACACCACCCACCCATCCGCAGGCACGCCCGCCGATCCACGCATTGCCGACGTGCTCGGCTACTGGCTGGGCTCAGCCCAGCCCACGGATGCCGACGCCCTCACGCGCCAGCCGCTGTGGTTTGCCAAGTCCGACGCCACCGATGCAGAAATCCGCACGCGCTTCGGCCCGCTGGTCGACGAAGCGCTGTCCGGCGCACTCGACGGCTGGGCCGGCTCGCCGCTGGGCCGGCTGGCGCTGATCCTGCTGCTCGACCAGTTCACGCGCAACCTGTTTCGCGGCACGCCCCACAGCTTTGCCGGCGACGCGCAGGCACTGCAACTGGCGCTGGACGGCATGCTCGCCGGCCACGACACCGACCCCAGCGTGCCGACGGTGGCGCGCATCTTCTTCTACCTGCCGCTGGAACACGCCGAAGACAGCCCCTTGCAGGCCCAAAGCGTCGCCGCCTTCACCCAGTTGCATGACCTGGCGCCCCCCGAGCTGCGCGGCCTGCTGGCCGGCACGCTGGACTATGCCCACAAGCACCAGGATGTGATCACGCGCTTTGGCCGCTTCCCCCACCGCAACCCCGTCCTGGGGCGCAGCAGCACGGAGGCCGAGCTGGCCTACCTGGCCCAGCCAGGGTCAGGGTTCTAACTGGCCGTGGCCGGAGTGCGCTCGCCGGCGGCGTCCGCCTCGCGCCGCGGCCTGTCGCGCCAGCGCAGCGCCCAGCGCTCCACGGTGTAGAACGACAAGGCCGACAGCGCGACCGAGATCGCCAACCCCGCGACCACCACCACCGGCCAGGAATAATCGGCCCGCAGATAGCGCACCACCGGGTAGTGCCACAGGTATACCCCGTAGGACAGCCGGCCCAGCTGCACCAGCACCGGCGCGCTCAGCATGTCGTAGACCAGTCCGCTGCGCTGCTGCACCGCGACCAGCAACACCAGGGCCGCGCATTCCACCACCGTGATGCCCCAGACCATCACCGCCTGGTTGTCCCACTCCAGCGACATCAGCAGGGGAATCGCCAGCGGCAGCCACATGGCGTGGTGCAGGCGCGAGCGCAGCAGCTCCAGCCAGCGGGGCTTGCCCAGCGCCAGCGCCGCCAGCAGGCTGCCGGCGAGCAGGCCCGAGGCGCGGGTATCGAAGCGGAAGAAGATTTCGTAGAACTGCTGGCCCTGGCCTACCCACAGCAGGCGCCACAGGCCGCTGAGCACCCACAGCAGCAGGATGGGCCGCCACAGCTTCTGCGCCCCGGCGCTGCGCAGCAACAGCACCAGCAACGGCGGCCAGATCAGGTAGAAGTGCTCCTCGACCGACAGCGACCACATGTGCAGCAGCGTATCGGGGCTGTCGAAGAAGGCGATCCCATAGTCGGCCAGGTACAGCGCCGAGACCAGGGCGTCCTGGTAGATGTCGTCCAGGTCCGGCCACAAAAGCGGCGCCACCAGGCAATAGGCCGCCAGGAACAGCAGCAGCGCAGGCATCAGTCGGAAAAAGCGGCGCCGGTAAAACCGCCAGTAATCGAGACGGCCGTTGGCCTGGACCTCCTGCAGCAGCAGCGCGGTGATCAGAAAGCCGCTGAGCACGAAGAACAGGTCCACGCCGAGAAATGCGCCGTCGAACAGCGGCACATGGGCATGGGACAAAAGCACCAGCACGATGGCCACACCCCGCAGCCCGTCGAGGGCTGGGTTGTAGCGCAGATGGAAATTTTGCAAAGCCAAACCCGAAGAACCTTTCATCCATCCGGGCGCAGCCCGAATCATCCACCGTGGAAGCACATGCCGGCAGCGTGGCCGGCACTTTGCCGCGTGGAGCCGGAACAAGGCGTTCAGGCCACGGCAAATCGACACCATGCGAGCGCATGGCGGGCTGAAAAGCATTCAGCGTTTTTTTATTCTAACCATTCATCCGCCTACGATCTTTGCTATCAACTTTAATAAGCGGAATACGACGCAAAGACGGGCATGCGGCGGCGGCGGCCGACAACGCATGTAAGCAACGGTAGGGGTTCCAGAGGTTGCCGGAGCGCGGGAGGAATGCCGCAGCGACGGCGCGGGCCGCTGCGGAAAGCCGGCAGGCTTGTATCTGATGAAAAAATATGCAACGCAGCTGCGGCGTTGCAGGGCTGGCTCAGCCTTGCTTGACTACCGACCAGCCGGCGTGCAGGTTCTGCTTGTCGTTTTCATAGTCCCAGATCGTGCCGCAGCGGTCGCACTGGTAGCGCGTGACGGTGACCTGACCCGAAGCGCGCTCTTCCTTGCGGTTGCCGTGCTGCTGCAGCTCGACATGGCCTTTAGCGCGGCGCCAGTTTTGCTGGATGCCGGCGCAGGAATCGCACAGGGGCGCGGGCGTGTTGTCGGGCTTGGCGCGGGGGTCTTGGGTCATGGAAATCTCTTGAAAAGGGTGGCGGGTGTCAGCCAAGGCTGGCAAAGACCGCAAGGGGCGTGATTGTGCCGCAAGCGCGCGGCGCAGCCCATCGCAGGGTGAAAGCCGCGCCGCCGCCAGCCCCCATTGTGCCGGCCCGCTCAGTCCGCCGCCAGAGACGCGGACAGGGCTCGCCAGCGCTGGCAGGCCGCGCCGTCCTGATCCGGCGGCAGCTGGTGCTTGGCCTGCAGGTAATGGTGGCTGAACAGATCGAAATAGGCTTCCAGCGTCTGCGCGGCCCGGCTGTCGCCGCCCAGCTCCAGGCACAGCGCGGCCACTTCGGCCGTGCAGAAATGGTCGGAGCGCGTGGAGCGGCGCAGCTGGTAGCGCGACATCTGTTCGGGCTGCAGGCTCAGCACCGGAAAGCGGTCCAGATAAGGGCTCTTGCGGAACATCTTGCGCGCTTCGGACCAGGTCGCATCCAGCAGCACGAACAGCGGGCGTTTGGCCAGGCCGTTCGCCTGCGTACCGGGCGTCACGGTCTGCACCACGCGCCCTCCGGCCACGTACTCGCCGGGAAACACCACATAGGGCTGCCACTGCGGATCGGCCAGCAGCGCCAGCAGATCGGGGTGCACTTCGGTGCGTGCCCAGGCAAAGGCATAGGTGTCGGCGACCACATCGGCCACCAGCCAACCGGTGTTGCTGGGCTTGAGCGCCTCGGCATCGGCCAGCAGCAGACAGACACCCGCCTGCGTGGCCTGGGTCGGGCGCAGGGCGCATAGGCAGTGGCTGGGCCGCAGGCGGCAACCCGCGCAACGCTCGCCGCGCGGCCCGCCCCGGGCCATGAAAGGCTTGGTGCTGCGCGCGAGGCGTGCCGTGCGCAAGCGCGACACCGCATGGGGCGTGGGCATTTCCTCGGCCATCACCGCGCCGCGCATTCGAGTTCGAACAGCGGCACTTCGGCATCGCGGTGCAGCCAGACGCCGCCGCCCAGCTCGGTGAAGCCCTGGCTCAGGCCGCGCCGGTACAGCTCGGCACGGTGGCGGAACAGCCGCGGGTCGGTCAGCGTCTCGTCGAGAATGTCGCGCTCCCAGTCTTCCAGCGACACTGCTTCGATATACAGCGCGCCCTGGCCCAAGGCGCCGAAGTTGCGCAGCGCCAGCTTCAGGTCGGCCGCGCTCAGATAGGGCAGCACGCCCTGGCAGATGACGAAATCAAAAGGCTCGCTCGCCCGGTAGTCGACCACCGAGCCGCGCTCCCAGCCAAAGCGTTCGCACAGATAGGCGCTGTACTCCACACCGTGGAACGTGGCCTCGGGGAAATGCCGCGCGATCACCTCGCGCCACAGACCGATGCCGCAGCCCACATCCAGCACGCGCCGCACGGGCACCCGCAGGTACTTGAGGTAGTTGCAGACAAAACTGCCCAGTCGTTCGATGTGCTGCGGGTCCACCACGCTCGTCTTCTTGTCGAAGTAGTAGCGCTGGTAATACGCCTCGTCGAACCAACTGTCACTCGCAGATTTCACGCGCTCTCCTCCATTCCAATGCCTGTGAGTATCGCCCAGCGTCCCGCGAATGCCGGTCCGCGCGGTCTTTGCCAAGACCTTGCCGCCAGTGTCTTTGCGCATTTTTCTCACACACCGACAGTGCCGGCGGACCTATTCTCAAGGCACAGCCCCACCGGGCTGCACCGCGCCCACTGCGCCGGGCGCCGATGGAGAGACCACCATGAAACACTCCAGCGCCGTGGCCCGCACGGCCACCAAGCCCTCCCGCACCAGTGCTGCGGCGCCACGTGAGCGTCTGGCACTCAACCAGGCCGATCTGGAAATGGCCAAGACCCAGTTGGGCGCGGGCGCCGTGACGCCGCATTTCGGCCCCTGGCGCGAAGACATCATCGGCCTGCTCAACGACGCCCTGGCCACCGAATGGGTCTGCGTGCTGCGCTACAAGCGCCACCATTTCACGGCCACCGGACTGGCATCGCCGGCCATTGCGCGTGAATTCCTGGTGCATGCCAGCGAAGAAGCCCAGCACGCCGACCGGCTGGCCCAGCGCATCGTCCAGCTGGGCGGCGAGCCCGACTTCAACCCCGACACCTTGAGCCAGCGCAGCCACGCCAGCTACAACACCGCACGCGAACTGCAGGCCATGCTGCGCGCCAACCTGGTCGCCGAACGCGTGGCCATCGAGGCCTACAGCCAGATGATCGACCTGATCGCCGACAAGGACCCGACCACGCGCCGCCTGCTCGAGTCCATTCTCGAACAAGAGCAGCGCCACGCCGAAGAGCTCACGGACTGGCTTGCCAACGGGCTCAGCGCATAACGCCACAGAATCCAAGGCCAAAAAGCCGCGGCCAGAGGCGGGGCCGCCGCAACCAAGCGCGCTGCCTTTTTTTCAGCCAAACTGCGCCCTTTGGATTTTCAGCAGCCTGGCCTGCTCCTCCTCTGTGCGCTTTTCCGTGAACGACTTGAAGATACCCGCCCGCGCGGCCGCGGCATGGCAACGTGTGCAAGCCTGGCCCCACTGGCCCCAACGCGCGCCCACCTCCCGGCAATGGGCCTGGGGCCTGGCCGCCATTCCGGCCCTGTGCCTGCTGTATGTGCTGGTGCTGATTCCGTTCACGCCCGGCATCCGCGATATCCGCAAGGCCAGGCTGGAGCAGCCCGCGCAGATCCTGAGCCAGGACGGCAAGGAACTGGCGATTTTCAAGCGCAGCAACCGCACCTGGGTCGGGCTGGACCAGATTGCCCCGTCCGTGGTCCAGGCGCTGATCGCCACCGAAGACCACCGCTTCTACGACCACCATGGCCTGGACTGGCGGCGCACGGCGTCGTCCTTCGTCTATACGCTGGGCGGCGACCGGCAAGGCGGCTCGACCATTACCCAGCAGCTGGCTCGCAACCTCTACCCCACGGAAATCGGCCGCGCGCCCACGCTCACGCGCAAGCTCAAGGAAGCGATCACGGCGTTCAAGATCGAGGCGCTCTACTCCAAGCAGGAGATCCTCGAAACCTATCTCAACACCGTGCCGTTTCTCTACAACGCCTACGGCATAGAGATGGCGGCGCGCACCTATTTCGACAAGTCGGCCGGCCAGCTCAGCGTACTGGAATCGGCGACCCTGGTCGGCATGCTCAAGGGCACGAGCTACTACAACCCGGTGCTCAACCCCGAGCGTTCGCTGGCGCGGCGCAATACGGTGCTGTCGCAGATGGTCAAGCGCGGCGTGCTTCTGGACGCCACCTTCGTGCAGCTCAAGAAGCGGCCGCTGCGCATCGATTTCGAACGCCAGGAAGAACCCACGGGCCCCGCGCCCCACTTTGCGCAGCAGCTGCGCAAATGGCTGATTTCCTGGGCCGACAAGAACGACTACAACATCTACACCGACGGGCTGGTGGTGCACACCACGCTCGACGCGCGCCTGCAGAATTGGGCCAACCAGGCCGTGGCGCGCCAGGGCCGCAGCTTGCAAGGCATTGCCGACGCCGGCTGGAACCAGCGTGACGGCTGGAACCCCGCCAGCCCGCTGGTCCAGACCCTGGTGCGCGAGTCCCCCGAGTACCGTGCAGCGCTGAAGACAGCGCCGGACGCGGACGCCGCCCTCAAGGCCCTGCTGGCCGACAAGGCCTTCATGCGCCGCCTGCGCACCGACAAGACGCGCGTGCAAGCCGGTCTGCTGGCCATGGACCCGGCCACGGGCGCCGTGCGCGCCTGGGTCGGCAGCCGCGACTTCACCATCGACGGCTTCGACCATGTGCAACAGGCCCGCCGCCAGCCGGGCTCTACGTTCAAGCCTTTTGTCTACGGCGCCGCGCTGCAAAAAGGCATGAATCCCGAGGACAAGCGCCCCGACCAGGCCGTGGAAATTGCACTCGCCGGCGGCGAAGTCTGGCGCCCCAGCGATGCCTCGGCGCCCAGCGGCAAGGACATGACGCTGGCCGACGCCCTGGCCTATTCCAAGAACACCATCACCGCCGCCCTGATGCAGGAAGTCGGTCCGGCCAAGGTGGTCCAGCTGGCCCGCGCCCTGGGCGTGCGCCAGAGCCCGCTGGACCCGGTTCCGGCCCTGGCCCTGGGCAGCAGCCCGGTCACGCTCAAGGAGATGGTCAACGCCTATGGCACGCTGGCCAACGGGGGCAGCTATCAGGAGCCGATGTGGGTCACGCGGATTGAAAACCGCGACGGCGAGCTGCTGGCCGAATTCGCGCCCACCAAGTCCGAGGAAGCACTCGACGGCCAGCTCAGCTACGAGCTGGTCGACATGCTGCGCGGCGTCATCAACAAGGGCACGGGGCGGGCCATCCGCCAGCAGTACGGCATACGCGGCGATGTCGCGGGCAAGACCGGCACCACGCAAGGCAATGCCGATGGCTGGTTCATTCTCATGCACCCCGAATTGGTGGTGGGCGCCTGGGCCGGCTTCAACGACAGCCGCATCAGCCTGCGCAACGACCATTGGGGCCAGGGCGCGCGCAGTGCCCTGCCCATGGTCGGCGACCTCACCGCCAAGGCGCTGCGCGCCCGCGTGATCGACGCCCAGGCCACCTTTGTCGCGCCCGAGAACAACCACTGGTGGCACCGACTGGGCGAAGCGCTGCGGGCACGCTGGAAGCAATGGTGGACGCCCGCGCCCCCTGCCCCGAACCCGGCGTCCAAGCAGCCGGCCCCTGCGCCGCAAGCCCCTGAGCCCGCGCCCGAGCTGCCGGCGGACACCGCGCCGGCGCGCATCACCACCGTGCCGGCCACGGGCCTGCCCATGCCCGAAGAAGTGATCGAGGAAAGCACGCCCCTGCTGCCGCTCACGCCGGGCATGGGCTGGCCGCCCACGGCGCCGCCAGCCGAGCCCAGCCCCTAGGCCTCAGGCCACTGGAAGGGCATGGGCTTCTTTTCCAGAAAGCAGCGCACCGCCTCCCGGTGTTCGGGCGTGCCCATGGCCAGGGCCTGGGCGTTGGCTTCCTGCTCCAGCAAAGACGCCAGATCCGTCGCGGCCAGCGACAGGGAGCGCTTGATCAGGCTCAGCGCCACCGGCGAAGCGCCGACAAAACTGCGCGCGATGGCCTGGGCGCGGGCCTGCAGCGCCTCGGGGGCGACCAGCTCAGAGGCAATGCCCAGGGCGAGCGCTTCCTGCGCCGGGACTTCGCGCCCCGACAGCATCAGCTCGCGCGCCCGGTGCACGCCGACAATGCGCGGCAGGGTGTAGAAGGCCGCGCAGTCGGGCACCACGCCCACGCGGATGAACGACATGGCAAAGCGCGCGCGGGTGCTGGCGATGATGAAATCCGCCGCCAGGGCCAGGCTGAAACCCGCGCCGTAGGCCGCGCCATCGACGGCCGCGATCACGGGCTTGTCCAGCTGCATCAAGTCCTTGAGCCAGTCGTGCAGACTGCCCAGGCGCCGGCGCCAGCCGGCATTGTCCAGACCGCTGGCGGCAATATTGCCCAGGTCGCCACCGGAGCAGAAATGCTCGCCATCCCCGGTCAGGACCAGGGCGCGAATGGCCGGGTCGCTCTGCACCTGGCGCACCACTTCACACATTTCCACGCGCATTTCAGGATCGAAAGCATTGCGTTTTTTCGGGTTGGCCAGCACCAGCGTGGCCACGCCTTCTTCCACGCCAAAGCGTATGCGCTGATAGCCCTCGCTCATTCGGCGCTCCTGGGCACAAAGGAGGCACGCATGTCCCGGCCGCCGCGCAGCGAGGAGCCGCCATCGACGGGAATCACGGTACCCGTCACAAAGCCTGCCTGCGGCGACGACAGGAACAGCGCCATATCGGCGATGTCCTGCACGCTGCCCATGCGCTGCAAGGGCACGCTGGCCAGCATGCCGGCCAGTGCCTCGGGCGAAGGCGCGAGCCGGCGCATGCCTTCGGTGTCGGCGATAGGGCCGGGCGAGATGGCGTTGACGCGCACGCCCACTTCGCCCCACTCCATGGCCAGCACGCGCGTCATCATTTCGATGCCGGCCTTGGCGGCGCAGGCATGCACCTGGTACATGGTGGGGTTCACGCCTTGGGGCGCGGAAATATTGATGACGCTGGCGCCCGGTTTCCTCAGCAGGGGATAGGCCATGCGCAGCACATGGAAGGTGCCGTTCAAGTCGATGTCGATCACCGTCTTGAAACCATTGGGCGAGAGTTCCGCCGCGGGGGAAATGAAGTTGCCCGCCGCGCCCGAAATCAGCACGTCGATCTCACCGAACTGCGCATGCGACTGGCGCAGCGCGGCATCCACCGCCGCGGCGTCACGCACGTCGGCGCTGATGCCCAGCGCCTGCGCGCCCAGTGCACGCAGCCCCGCGGCGGCCTCCTCCACCCTCTCGGCCGATCGGCTGATCACCGTCACACGCGCACCCGCACGCGCGAACGCCTGGGCGATGCCGAGATTGATGCCGCTGCTGCCACCCGCCACAAAAACGTGGCGGCCTGCGAAGTTCTGGGGTTCGGACATGAATGAGCTCCTGATGATGAAAACAGCGTCGATATACGCAGCCTTTGAAACTGGCGCGCCCCAGCAAGGGGGCAGCGAGCAAGCGCCGACGCGCAGCGAGGCTGCCGCCCCCCTCGAGGGGGGAGCGGCGTAAGCCGCTCAGGGGGTGCTCTCTACCTCACCGCGGCTGCATCCGAATAGCCCCATCCAGGCGAATGGTTTCGCCGTTGAGCATGGGGTTCTCCAGGATGTGCAGCGCCGTCAGCGCGTATTCGTTGGGGTGACCCAGGCGCGCGGGGTGGGGCACGGAGGCGCCCAGCGACTGGCGCACGTTTTCGGGCAGCTTGGCCAGGATAGGCGTGTCGAACAGGCCGGGAGCAATGGTGCAGACGCGGATGAACTTGGACGCCAGGTCGCGCGCGGCGACGATGGTCATGCCGATCACGCCGGCCTTGGAGGAGGCGTAGGGAATCTGGCCGATCTGGCCCTCGTAGCCCGCCACCGAAGCGGTGAGCACGCAGGCGCCGCGCTCGCCGTCGATGGGCTCGTTCTTGGCCATGCTCACGGCAGCCAGGCGCAGCACGTTGAACGTGCCGATCAGGTTGACGCGCAGGATGTTGACGTACTTGTCCAGCGAGCCGGGGCTGCCGTCCTTCTCGATCAGGCGCAGCGGACCGCCGATGCCGGCGCAGTGCACCAGCGCGCGGAAGTCGCCGAAATCCTCGGCCGTCGCAATCGCCTGGGCCATCTGCTCGGCGTCGGACACATCGGCCTTCACATAGCGCACGCGGCCCGGATACTGTTGCTCCAGGGCCTGGCCACGCTCATCGTTCAGGTCCACGGCCACGACGTTCAGGCCGCGCTCCAGCAGTGCATGCACCGAGGCTTCACCCAGGCCCGAGGCCCCACCCGTGACCAATGCGGTCATTCCTTGTTGCAACTTCATTTTTTTTCCTTCTGCTGGCTGGCAAGTGCCCATTTTTCGGGCACCTGCAGCGTTCAAATCAATGCTTAAAGACGTTCGATGATGGTGGCGTTGGCCATGCCGCCGGCCTCGCACATGGACTGCAGGCCGTAGCGCTCGCCGCTGTCTTCCAGCGCGTGCAGCATGGTGGTCATCAGGCGTATGCCCGAAGCGCCCAGCGGGTGGCCCAGGGCGATGGCGCCGCCGCGCGGATTCAGGCGCTCGCCGTCGGCGCGCAGCTCCTTTTGCCAGGCCATGGGCACCGAGGCGAACGCCTCGTTGATCTCGTAATGGGCGATGTCGTTGAGCGTCATGCGCGCCTTGGCCAGCACGCGCTGCGTGGCCGGGATGGGCGCGGTGAGCATGTACAGCGGGTCGTCACCGACCACGTCGAAGGCCACGAAGCGCGCACGCGGGCGCAGGCCCAGCTGCTGGGCACGCTCTTCGCTCATGATCAGCATGGCGGACGCGCCATCGGTCATCTGCGAGGCATTGCCGGCCGTGGTGTTCCACTGGATTTGCGGAAAGCGCGCGGACAGCTCCTCGCTCTCGAACACCGCCTTCAGGGCGGCGAGTTTGTCCGCTGTGGTGCCGGCGCGAATCGTCTCGTCCGCCAGCACGCGGCCCAGGGGCGTATCGATGCCGACGATTTCACGCTCGAACAGGCCCTGGGTCTGCGCGGCATGGGCGCGCAAGTGGGAGCGGGCCGCATATTCATCCATTTCCCGGCGTGACAGCCCCCATTTGGCGGCCACCAGGTCGGACGAGACGCCCTGGCCCACCAGGCCGGGCGCGTAACGCGCATCGAAGCGCGCGCCGGTGGTGTTCTTGCCCATGCGCGAGGTGCCCATGGGCACGCGGCTCATGGACTCCACGCCGCAGGCGATCACGATGTCCTGCGTGCCGGCCATGATGGCCTGGGCCGCGAAATGCACGGCCTGCTGGCTGGAGCCGCACTTGCGGTCGATGGTGGTGGACGGCACATGCGCCGGCAGACCCGCGGCCAGCCAGGCCAGACGCCCTGGCGTGCCGGCCTGTTCACCCGCCTGGCTGACGCAGCCGCAGATGACGTCATCCACCGCACCGGGGTCTAGCTTGTTGCGGGACACCAGCTGCTCCAGCACCTGCGAGAGCAGATCCACGGGATGGAGCTGGGCCAGTGCGCCATCGGGCTTGGCCCGGGCCATGGGGCTGCGAATGGCATCAACGATAACGGGATTTTTCATAATCGCTCAATTGATTTCTACGAAACCAATATTCCTTTAAATCCTCCCCGTCGGCCTTCGTCTTTGCTGAACACCGTATTTTGACGGTGTGGCCAAGTGACTCTATCTCCATCGAACGAATAATCCAGAGGGCTTATCTCCCCCCTTCTTCGTTTGTAGTGAACACCGTATTTTCCCGGTGCGCACTGCGCGGCTTGCCTGAAAAAATCCCTGCAGACGTTCTTGAGAGCCTATTCAAGGCCTGAGAAACCGTGGTTTCACATCGGATGGCGCACCCGGAGCGCCTGGGGCAAAAGGGGTGACAGACATGCAGGATTTTTTTGGCCGCGCATCCGCGGCTCCCGACCGGGTAGTGGTCATCATGGCCGACCAGGACCAGCGCTGTACGGCTGGCGAGCTGGCACAGCAGGCCCAGCGCATGGCGCAGTGGCTGGCGCAGCAAGGACTGCAAGCCGGCGACAGCTTTGCCGTGCTGCTGGAAAACCGCATCGAGATCCTGGCCCTGGTGCTGGCGGCCCAGCATGCGGGCCTGTATGCCGCGGTTCTCAGCACCCACCTCACGCCCCCGGAAGTGGCCTATATCGTGGAGGACAGCGGCGCGAAGCTGATGGTGGCGTCCAGCAAGACCCTGTCCCAGCTCAGCGCGCTGCAGACCACCCGCCCTCGGCCTTGCTGGACGGTGGACGAAGCCACGCCGCAAGCGCCATCGTTGCAAGCGGCACTGCAGACGACATTGCAGGGCCCGCAGGCGGATTTCAGCGATAGGCCCCTGGGGCGTGACCTGCTGTATTCGTCGGGCACCACGGGCCGGCCCAAGGGTGTGCTCAAGCCGCTGCTGCCCGCCCATCTGCGTGGCCAGCTCAACCCCGAAGCCCTGGGCACGGCGCGCCTGTTGAGCATGGGCGAGAACACGGTCTATCTGTCCCCTGCGCCGCTGTACCATGCCGCGCCCCTGCGCTACACGCTGCGCGTGCTGGAGCTCGGCGGCCAGGCGGTGATCATGGAGCGCTTCGACGCCGAGCGGGCGCTTTTGCTGATCGAGCGCTGGCGCGTCACGCACAGCCAGTGGGTGCCGACCATGTTCGGCCGACTGCTCAAGCTGCCCGACGCCGTGCGGCACCAGTACGACCTTTCCAGCCACCAGATGGCCATCCACGCGGCCGCGCCCTGCCCGATAGCGGTCAAGAACAGCATGCTGGACTGGTGGGGCGACATCCTGCTGGAGTACTACGCCGGCTCCGAAGGCTGCGGCACCACCATGATTTCTTCGGCTGAGTGGCGCCAGCGCCCCGGCTCGGTGGGACGGGCCACGACCGGGCAAGTGCATATCGTGGACGACGACGGCCACGAGCTGCCCGCGGGCGATATCGGCCAGGTGTATTTCTCCGGCGGCGGCGAGTTTCGCTACCTCAACGACGAGGAAAAGACGCGCCAGGCCATCAACGACCGCGGCTGGGTCACCTACGGCGACATCGGCCATGTGGACGCCGACAACTATCTGTTCCTCAGCGACCGCCGGGCCGACCTGATCCTCTCGGGGGGCGTCAACCTCTACCCGCAGGAAATCGAGAACGCCCTGGCCCGCCACCCCAGCGTGCTGGAAGTGGCCGTGGTGGGCGTGCCCCACCCCGACTTTGGCGAGCAGCCCCTGGCCGCCGTGGTGCTGCGCCCAGGCATAGCGGCATCGCAGACCACGGCCCGTGCCATCGCGGAGCAGGCGACCGATGCACTGTCCCGGATCAAGCTGCCGCAGCGCATGGTCTTCATCGACGCCCTGCCCCGGCTGGAGACCGGCAAGCTGCTGCGCCGCAAGCTCAAGGAACGCTACCGCGAAGAGCCGCAAGCCGGCTTTGCGCTGCGCGATGCATCCAACCACTGAACCCATCCCCATCCATGCAAAATCTGATCCAACGCACGGTCTACCGTGAAGACCACGAATCCTTCCGCGAGCAGGTGCGCCGCTTTTTCGAAAAAGAAGTCGTGCCCTTCCATGCCGAGTGGGAGCGCCAGGGGCTGGTGCCCAAGGAAGTCTGGCGCAAGGCCGGCCGCGAAGGCCTGCTCAACACCCTGCTGCCCGAGCCCTACGGCGGCGGCGGCGACTTCGGCCATGCCGCGGTGCTGATCGAGGAGATCGCCCGCACCGGCGCCAGCGGACTGGGCTTTCCGCTGCATTCGGACATCGTCGCTCCCTACATCCACACCTATGGCAGCAAGGCACAGAAAGACCGTTGGCTGCCGGCCATGGCCCGGGGCGAGATGATAGGCGCGATCGCCATGACCGAGCCCGGCGCGGGCAGCGATCTGAAGTCCGTGCGCACCACGGCCCAGAAAACCAGCGATGGCCAGCATTACGTCATCAACGGCAGCAAGACCTTCATCACCAACGGCATCAACTCCGAGCTGGTCATCGTCGTGGCCAAGACCGCGCCCGAACTCGGCGCCAAGGGCGTGTCGTTGATCGTCGTGGAGGCCGGCACACCGGGCTTCAGCAAGGGCCGCAAGCTGGAGAAGATCGGGCTGATGGCGCAGGACACGTCCGAGCTGTTCTTTGACAACGTCAAAGTGCCGGTCGACCACCTGCTGGGCGAGGAGAACATGGGCTTCAAGTACCTGATGCAGGAGCTGGCACAGGAGCGCCTGGTCGTCGCCGTGCGCGCGGCCATGTCGATAGAAGCCTTCCTGCAGAAGACCGTCGACTACACGCGCGAGCGCAAGGCCTTCGGCCAGACGGTGTTCGAGTTCCAGAACACGCGCTTCAAGCTGGCCGAAGCCAAGGCCAAGGCGACCATGCTGCGCGTGTTCGTCGACGACTGCATGGCCTTGCACCTGCGCCATGAACTCACACCCGAGCGCGCCGCCATGGTCAAGCTCAATGCCACGGCCCTGCAAAACCAGTTGCTCGACGAGTTTCTGCAGCTGCATGGCGGCTACGGCTACATGACGGAGTACCAGGTGGGCCGCGCCTGGACCGATGCCCGCGTGGGCCGCATTTACGGCGGCAGCGACGAGATCATGAAAGAAATCATCGCCCGCACCCTGTAACTTTTTCAAGCACAACGGAAGCACCACCATGGCAATCACCCCGCACAAGAACCTGGCCCAATGGCTGCCCCTGATCGCGCTGGCAGCCGCCTGCGGCATGCCTGCCGCGCAGGCCGAGGACAACTATCCCAGCAAGCCCATCCGCCTCATCGTGCCCTACCCCGCGGGCGGCGGCACCGACATCATTGCCCGCCTCATCGGCACCCAGCTGACGCAGCGCTGGGGCCAATCGGTGGTCGTGGAAAACAAGCCCGGCGCCAGCGGCATCCTGGGCAACGACATCGCGGCCAAGGCCCCCGGTGACGGCTACACCATGCTGCTGGGCATCACCACCGTGGCGCAGATTCCGGCGCTGTACAAGAAGGTGCCCTACAAGCTCAGCGACCTGACGCCGGTGTCACAGATCGCCAAGTCCGCGGATCTGCTGATGGTGCCGCGCAGCTCGGGCATCACCACCCTGCAGCAGTTTGTCGACCAGGCCAAGGCCTCGCCGGGCAAATTCAACTACGGCAGCTATGGCAACGCCACTTCGTCGCACATGAACGGCGAGCGCTTCAAGCAAAAAGCCGGCATCGATCTGACCCATATCCCCTACCAGGGCTCGGGTCCGGAAATGGTGGCCTTGCTGGGCGGGCAGGTGACGCTGGCCCTGGTCGATGCCACGGCCGCCTACCCCCACATCACGTCCAACAAGCTCAATATCCTGGCCGTCACCGGCGCCCAGCGCCACCCTGCCCTGCCGCAGGTACCGACCATGACCGAGTCCGGCTTCCCCGGCCTGGAAGCCAATGGCTGGTTTGCCATGTTCCTGCCAGGCACCACACCCAAGCCCATCGTGGACAAGGTGGGCGCGGAAGTGGCGGCCATCGTCAAGTCCCCCGAACTCAACAAGCGCCTGACCGAGATGGGGCTGATCCCCGTGGGGTCCTTGCCCGATGAGTTCAAGACCCAGCTCGGCAAGGACGTCACCCATTGGAAGACCGTCGCCGAATCGGCAAAAATATCAATGGATTAATCAGTTGCCCACAGCGTGGCCCAGCGAGGGGGCAGCGAGGAAGGGCCGCCCCGCACCGAGGCTGCCGTCCCCCTCCACCGAAGGTTGAGAGGGGGAAGACGCGAAGCGGCTCAGGGGGTGCGTCTCAAAACGGCAGCCGCACCTGCGCCACGGCGCTGGTGTAGCGGTAGCCGCCCGCCGACGCCTGCAAGGCCGAGGCATGGTCCTGGCTGGACTCCAGGCCGACTTTCCATTGCACGGCCGCACGGCGCGGCGACGACAGGTACAGGCCCGCGCTCCAGGCCGCCTGCCCCTCGCCATCGATGACCTGGCGGCCGCTGTCCACATGGGCGCTGATCACCACCTTGTCGGTCAGCGCCGTGCGCCACAGCAGGCCCAGCGACGCGTCATGCAGACGCGCCGGCGAAAAATACTCGGGGCGGTAGGGATCGCTGTTGCGGTAGTTGCGCGTCTTGACATAGGCATACCAGCCGCGGTCTTCGTCGAGCGTGAACGTCCAGCGCGTGCGCAGAATATCGCGCCGGTTGTCGTTGGAAAACCAGGTACTGCCCGCAGCCACGCCCAGCGACAGGCGCGGGTGGAGCTGCTGGTCCAGCACCAGCATGGCCGCGTTGTAGTTCAGGCCGGCATCTATGCCCCGGCGTGAATCGACCACATTGCGCTCCAGGCTCACGCCCAGGGAAGTGGTATCGCCCAGGCGGTGCATGGCATCGAGCGAACCCACGGCTTGCGTATGGCCCGCCGTGGTGTTGGCGCCGAGCTGGGCCATCCAGTTGTATTGCGCCGTATCGCGACGGTGCGTGAGCAGCAGGCTGCGGCCGGTGGCGGACCAGTCGTCCATGCTGTAGCGCTGCCAGCCGGCCCGCAGTCCCCAGCCCGAAGCCGCTTCGTACTGGGTCCAGGGCTTGAACACGCGGAAGCCGTCGGAGTCGTTGCTCACGTCCACGCCAGCGGAAACCGCCGGCAGCGGCGCGACCAGGCCTTGCGCCGTGGCCGCCAGCGGCAGCAGGCCCGCGCCACACCACAGCCAGAAAGCATTCTTGTACCCACTCATTTTGTTCCCCAATTCTTGGTCCGGCTGACCACTTCATGCACATAGCCCCAGACGCATGCCGGCTGCAGGATGATGCTGTAAAACAAGGCGTAAATTACAAATCCGACCGGGTTGCTGCGCACTTTCAGGCCCTGCTCGACGAACATGCGCGACTGGATGCGAAAGATCAGATAGTTCACCAGCATGGCCGCAGGCAGCACCAGCAGCGTCATCGGCCCGGCAATCCAGTAGATGCCGAACAGCGCCAGGACCAGACCCGGCACGAAAAACAGGGAGTACGCCAGGTCCATGTAGGGAAACAGCAGATTCCACCAGACGAACAAGGTGCTCATGCGGAACTGGAACAGCATGGGCCAGTGCAGCTTGAAAGCTTCGATCAGGCCGCGCGACCAGCGCTGACGCTGGCGGATGAACTGCCCCCAGGTCTCGGGCGCATTGGTGAACAGGCAGGCATTCTCGGCGAAGCCCACGCGCCAGCCCGCGCGCAGGATAGCCCAGGTCACCACGATGTCTTCGCCCACCGTGTGCGGCCAGCCGCCCAGGCTCCTGAGCACGGCTGTGTCATAGGCGGAAAACGCGCCCTGGGCCACCATCGTGCCCTGGTACATGCTTTGCAGGCGCTTGATCGCCGCGATGCCGTGGAAATAGTCCCATTCCTGCACCTTGGTGACCAGGTTGGTGCGTGAGTTGCGCACCAGCACCGCACCGGCCACGGCCCGCGTGTTGGGCGGATCGCTCATATAGCGCTTGACCAGGTTGAGCAGGGCGTCCTTGAAAAGATAGCTGTCGCCATCAACCGTCAAGGTCAGCGGCGTATCGACCAGCTTCAGCGCCGCATTCAGCGCATTCGCCTTGCCCACGTTCTTGCCCATGTCCAGCACCTGCAACCAGGGATAGGAAACGCTCTGCAGCCGGGCCAGCGTGCCGTCGGTGGAGCCGTCATTGATGACGATGACGCGAAACTCTCCCGGGTACTCCTGGCGCTCGATGCTCTCCAGCGTGCTGAGGATGTTCTGTTCTTCGTTGTAGGCCGCCACCAGGATGGTGATGGCCGGCAGATCCTGCGCGGCGATATCCGGCAGGAATCGGGGCCGACGGTCGAGCAGCAGGCTGACCACCAGGAAGGCATTGATGAAGCCCGGAATCACGGCAATGCCGTAAATGGCCAGATAGGCCACCTCGGGGCCCACGACCGTCGAGAAGTCCCGTATCCACGGCTGCGCCAGCATATGCGCCATCACGCCCCATGCCAGACCCACCAGCAGCGCCAGGCTGAATTTGGCGCGTACCGGCAGATACCAGCGCTTGCGCGGCGCCTGGTCGGAGGACTCCGACGCCTGCGGCTGCCTGCCGGCCACCGCCCAAGGCCTGGCGGCATGCGACGCATCGGCAGCGTCCTGCAGGCGATGCTCCGGCGTCTTGGTGGGTGTGGTGTGGTCGGTTTCCATCAAATGCGATCAAAGTAAAAAATGGGCTCAATTTCCCGGCCCTGAGGATGCACTAAACATCGGGTCACAAATGTGGATAAGCAATAACGCAATGCAAAATATCGTTAACTTTCATGAATTCGATAGCCTTAGACTATAGAAGCTTGTGAATTTCTTCACTCGAGGTCTGTCACCAGAAAAGCCACGCCCGACGCAGGGCGTCTGCGCCAAGCTCCGGCCGCAACCACACTTCTAGAATTGTTGGCAGGGCCTATGGCGGTGGCCCGCGCGGCACGGGCGACCGGGCCGCGCATGACGCGCTACGGCGCGCTACGGCGCGCTACGGCGCGCTCGCCGGCATGGTGGTCGGCGCGGTGACGGTGCTGGTCTGGCAGCACTATCAGTGGTTCAAACTCTATGAAATGGTGCCGGGATTCGGCTTAGCCACCCTGGCCATCCTCGCGGTGAGCCGGCTGGACGCGCCGCCCTCGGCCCGGCTACAGGCCATCCACGCCGAAGTGGACGAGGAAATCAGGCTCCACGGGGGCTGAGGCATCGCAGTTTTTCAGCACTTGCAACGCCTACTGCCTATGCAACTGGCTCGCCCCAGCAAGGAGGCAGCGAGGAAGGGCCCCCCGCACCGAGGCTGTCGTCCCCCTCAGGGGGAAGCCGCGTCAGCGGCTCAGGGGGGCTCACCGTACCCTGCTCACACCCACGTCGATATCACCGAACACCGTCACGCCGCTGCGGCTGCTGTCGCCAGCCCCCTGGACCGGACTGCCGCCCGCGCAACCCGCCAGACCGGCGGCCAGCGCCAGAGCGGCGCACCATCGCATGTAAATCTTCATCAGTACTCCCCGTCAGACAAGCCTTGATCCTAAGGCCGTACGCGACTGGCAACGGCCGCGAGGGGTAACGGGATGTGCCGCGGCGCTCATTCCAAGTAACGTGCTGCCAGCTGGGCGCGCGCCGCACGGTCCATGCCCAGCACTTCGGCCAGGTAGCGGTCCATGCCGCCATGCTCACGCTCCACCAAGTCCAGCGCGCTGTCCAGGAACGGCGCCTGCACGCGCCACAGCACTTCCAGCACGTCGCGCGGCAGGCGGCCGGAGGCAACCACCGCGGCGGCCGCGGCCGGCCCCTGGTACAGCGCATTGGTCAGCAGATAGTCTTCCATCACTTCATCGCGCGACACGCCCAGTGCACGCAGGATCAGCGCCGCGGCCCAGCCCGTGCGGTCCTTGCCCGCCGTGCAATGAAACACCAGCGGCGCATCGCTGTGCAGCAGCAGCTGGAACAGGCGCGCAAAGCGGTCGGCATTGTCGAAAACGAAGCTGCGGTAGGTCTCTTTCATCAGCTCCACGGTCACTGCCGGCGTCAACTCACTGCCGGCTTCGAGCAGCGCCTGGGTGCGTTGCACCACCGTGGGCTCGATCATGAAAGCGTGCCGGGTGAACTGCGGCCAGGCATAGCTTTGCGTGGCCCGCTCGCGGACACCGCGAAAGTCCACCGTATGGCCTATGCCCAGGCCGGCCAGGGTCTGCAGGTCGTCGGCCGACAGGTCGGCCAGATGGTCGGAGCGAAAAATGCGCCGCCATTGCAGGTGCCGTCCATCGGCGCCGGCGTAACCGCCGAGGTCGCGGAAGTTGCTGCTGCCTTCCAGGCGCAGCGCGCGTGCCGGCGTGGAAACGTCGGGCGAGAACGGGGAAGCGGTGGTAATGGCCATGGCTACAGCGTAGCGCATTGCGGCGGCCAGTGGATGAGCTGCAGGCGACTGCAACCCATCCATGTTAACAATCAGTCCAGGGTCTGGTCGGACATGATCTCGATCGCCTGGACCAGTGCGCTGTGGTCCAGGTCCTGCGCGCCATGGGCGGCGCAGACCTGCATCAGCTGCGCGACCTGGGCCGTGCCCGGCAGCGCCATGCCCAGCGCGCGCGCGCCCGACAAGGCCAGGCCCAGATCCTTCTGGTGCAGGCCGATGCGAAAGCCCGGCGCGAACTTGCGCTCAATCATGCGTTCGGCATGCACTTCGAGCACGCGGCTCGACGCAAAACCGCCCAGCAGCGCCTGGCGCACCTTGGCTGGATCGGCACCGGCCTTGCGCGCAAACACCAAGGCCTCGCCCACGGCAGCGATATTGAGCGCGACGATGATTTGGTTGGCCACCTTGCAGGTCTGGCCGTCGCCATGGCCGCCGACATGGGTGATGTTCTTGCCCATGGCCTGGAACAGCGGCTGCACGCGCGCGAAACCAGCGTCGGTGGCGCCGACCATGATGGTCAGCGTGCCGGCCTTGGCGCCGACTTCGCCACCCGAGACCGGTGCATCCACGTACTCGCAGCCCAGCGCGATGATGCGCTCGGCAAAGCGCTTGGTGTCAATCGGCGAGATGGAGCTCATGTCGACCACCACCTTGCCGGCGGACAGCCCCTGGGCGACGCCGTCCTCACCGAACAGCACGCCTTCGACGTCGGGCGTATCGGGCAGCATGAGGATGATCACCTCGGCCTGCTCGGCCACGGCGCGGGCGCTGCCGCAAGCGCTGGCGCCGGCCTGCAGCAGTGTTTCAGGCACCGCACGGCGGCTTTTGACGTACAGGCTGTGGCCGGCGTCGATGAGGCGGCCGCACATGGGCGTGCCCATGATGCCCAGACCAATGAATCCAATCTTCATGCTGCAACTCCTGGCGCGCCCACGGGAGCGCGCATCTGCTTGAGTAAGTCCTGCGAACCCGCCGCCAGCAGGCGGGCATCGGACGAGACGGTGACAAAACGAAAGCCCGCGGCCACGCGTGCGCGCGCCGATTCCGGCGTGCCGTTGTGGATGCCCGCGACCAGGCCATGGGCCGTGGCGCGTTCGAGCACATGGGCGATGGCCTGGGCCACGGGCGGGTCGACATCGTCGAACGTGGGGCGGCAGCCCAGCGACAGCGACAAATCGCTGGGGCCGATGTAGACCGCGTCCAGGCCTTCCACCGACAGGATGGCGTCCAGGTTGTCCAGCGCCTGCGCGGTCTCGATCATGGCAAAGCGCACGATGGTGTCGTTGGCTTCGGTCGGGTAGTCGGCGCCGCCATAAAGCAAGGCACGCACCGGCCCGAAGCTGCGCGTGCCGCGCGGCGCGTAACTGGTCCAGGCGACGAGTTTCTGCGCGTCTTCGCGGGTGTTGATCATGGGGCAGATCACGCCGTAGGCGCCGGCGTCCAGCGTCTTCATCAAATGGGCGGGATCAAGCCAGGGCACGCGCACCACGGGCACCGTGGGCGTGGTCGAAATGGCCTGCAGCATGGGCACCATCTGGGCATAGTCCACCACGCCGTGTTGCAGGTCTATGGTCAGACTGTCCCAGCCCTGGTGGGCCATGACTTCGGCGCTGAAGCTGTTGGGCACAGCCAGCCAGCCGTTGACCACGGCCTGGTTGTTGCGCCAGTGGGCGCGCAAGGGGTTGGGTCGCATGAAAGTCTTTCAAAAAGGGAGGGGCCGCGCCTGCCGCAAAGCAGGCTCCGCGGTCCGGCGCGTTGTCTTTCAGTCCGCCGTGATTTTTCCCACTTCGATCACCTTCTTCCAGCGCGCCGCTTCACGGGCCTGGAATGCGGTGAACTGCTCGGGAGTGCTGGCCACGACTTCAAAGCCGACATCGACGAAGCGCTGCTGGAGGCCAGGATCGCGCAGCGCGGTCATGAGCGCGCCATGCAGCTTGGCCTTGACGTCCGCGGGCAGGCCCTTGGGCGCGGCCACGGCCTGCCAGGAATAGACGTTCGCGCCGCTCACGCCCAACTCGCCCAGCGTGGGCACTTCGGGCAGCAGCGGGGAGCGCTTTTCGGAAGTGATGGCCAGGGCCCGCAGCTTGCCGCCGCGCACATGCTGGATCACCGCATTGATGTTCTGGAACGAGGTATCGACCTGGCCGCCCAGCAGATCGGTGATGGCCGGCGCGCCGCCCTTGTAGGGGATGTGCGTGCCCTGGGTGCCGGTCTGCTGCCAGAACAGTTCGGCCGTGAGGTGGTCGGACGAGCCATTGCCCGACGAGGCAAAGCTCATCTTGCCGGGGTGGGCCTTGAGGCTGGCGACGACGTCGGCCAGGGTCTTGTACGGCGAGGCCGCGGGCACGACCAGCAGGTTGGGCGCCTGCACGGCCACGGTCAGCAGGTCGAAGTCCTTGCCGGCGTCATAGGGCACGCTCTTCATCAGATAGGGCGCGATGACCAGCGGGCCCAGCGACGAGACCAGCAGCGTATAGCCGTCGGCCGGGCTTCGCTTGACCTGGCCCGCACCGATGGTGCCGGTCGCACCGGGCTTGTTTTCCACCACCACGCTCTGCCCCAGCATGCCCTGCATCTGCGTGGCCAGCGCCCGCGCCAGCGTGTCGGTCGAACCGCCCGCGGGAAAAGGAACGATCACGTTGATCGGCTTGTCAGGCCAGGCCAGCGCGGGCAAGGCCAACGCGAAACCGGCCAGCAGCGTGAGAGTGCGTCGCAACATGAAAGTCTCCTGGGATTATTGTGATCAGTCATCGTACAACTCAAGATGACAGGAACAACCAGGGGTTTTCCCCGAGATGAGCGCTCACTGCCGGCGCTCCAAGCCCACGGCCTCTGCAACCGGCGTGGCCCAGCAAAGGGACATCGAGCAAGGGCCGCCCCGCAGCGAGGATGTCGTCCCCCTCAGGGGGAAGACGGGGCGGCCCATGCCGCGAAGCGGCTCAGGGGGTGCTTCTTATCAGCCCGCCGCCTCTTCCAGCGCACGCCGGCGGCGCTCGCGGCTGTTGACCAGGTGGGTGCGCATGGCCGCGCGCGCGGCCTCGGGGTCCTGGTCGGCGACGGCCTGGTAAATGCTTTCGTGCTCAGCCTGCACGCGCTGCAGGTAGCCGCGCTGCGCCGTTCCCGGCACATCCGCGTCGCTCAGGCGGGCGCGGGGAATGCCATTCACGCCCAGCGTGGCCAGCAGGTCGACGAAACGCGGATTGTGGGTGGCGCGCGCGAGCTCGAGGTGGAACGCATAGTCCTGCGCAGCGCTGTCCACGCCCTGCGCCAGCGCCGCCTGGAACTGCACCAGGGCTGCACGCAAGGCCTGCAGCTGCGGCTCGGTGCGGCGCTGCGCGGCCAGCGCTGCGGCCTCCGACTCCACCGCCACCCGCAGCTCCAGCGTGGCAATCACTTCGTGCAAGGTATCGCGCTGCTGCGTGCTCAGCGCAAACACCGGCGTGCGGCTTTGCGCCTGCACAAAGCTGCCCACGCCGTGCCGGGTCTTGACCCAGCCCGACGCCTGCAGGCTGGACAGGGCTTCGCGCACCACGGTACGGCTCACGCCGTAGGTCTGCATCAGTGCCGACTCCGTCGGCAGCTTGGTCTCGGGCGCGATCTGGCCCGCGCGGAACTGCGCTTCCAGCAGCTCGACCAGGCCATGGGCCAGCGAGCGCGGGCGATCGGTCAGGCGCTGCGCCGCCTGCGGGGCGGCAGCGGAAGGCAGAGTCACGGAAGCGGTGTCATGAAATTCAGGCATAGCGCCATCTTATAAGACAACCGTTCTCTCACCTTTCAGCGGGGACGCGAGGCTGTGCGCCACGCCCCCCTCTTCCACTCAGCTCAAATGTTTGCCGACGATGCCGGCCAGCTCGAACATCGTGATCTGCTCCTTGCCGAACACCGGCTTGAGCTTGGCGTCGGCATTGATCGCGCGCTTGTTGGCCGCGTCCTGCAGGTTGTTGGCCTTGACGTAGTCCCAGATCTTCTTGATGACTTCGGTGCGCGCGACCTTGTCGCCGCCAATCACCGCCGCCAGCTCGGCGCTGGGCGTCAGATTGGCCGCGACCTTGCGCGGCGCCTTGACTGCGGCAGCCGTCTTGGTGGCAGCAGTCTTGGTTGCCGCCGCCTTCTTCGCCGCCGGTGCCTTCTTGACTGCCGCCGCCTTCTTGGCCGGGGCCTTCTTCGCTGCAGCGCCCGCTGCCGTCTTGCGCGCCGGGTACTTGGACTCGCGCTGCTCGAACTCGAAGTTCACCTTGCCCTCGGTGCCATCCCAGACCAGGAATGCCTTGAAGGCACGCCGCGTGCGGTTGGAGACAAACTTCTCCAGCAGATCGGTCTTGCCCGTGGCCAGCAGCTTGACCATCTGCTCGCGCTCGATCGGCTGCTGCAGGATGATCTGGCCGCTCTTGAAGTCGCAGCTGGGCGTGGGCTGGTCCAGCGTGGGCACGGCCTTGGAGCAGACATAGTTGCTGCCGCGCTCGAACACCGGCGCAGAGCACTTGGGGCAAGGGCCCAAGGGCTGCTGGCTGGAGAAGTCGACGATCTCGCCCGTGTCTTCCGAATTGGCGTCGTCGCCGAAATCGAATTCCAGCTTGTAGTTGTTGTTTTCCTCGTCGCGCACGATGGCCACTTCGGCCACGAAAGGCCAGCCGGCCTTGGAGCGGAAGCCGTCCAGCGGGCCTATGCGCCGATCGCGCAGCAGGCTTTCGGCCTCGCGCGTTTCAAACGTCCGGCCGGCCGGCGACTTGGTGAACGAGAAGCCGCAGCCCGCGCCCGCGCCGTCAGCGCCCGTGCAGGCATAGCGACGGTAGTTTTCCTTGACCACGCCAGCACAGTTTGGGCAAGGCGTGGCCAGCGTGGCGTAGTCGCCCGGAATGGTGTCGCGGTCGTATTCCTTGGCCTTCTTGACCAGGCGCTCGGTCATGGCCGCGATCTCCTGCATGAAAGCTTCACGCGAGAGCTGGCCTTTTTCCATTTGCGACAGCTTGTATTCCCACTCGCCCGTCAGATCGGCGCGCGACAGCTCTTCCGCGCCCAGGCCGCGCAGCAGCGTCATCAGCTGGAACGCCTTGGCCGTGGGAATCAGCTCGCGGCCTTCGCGCAGCATGTACTTTTCCGTCAGCAGGCCTTCGATGATGGCCGCGCGCGTGGCTGGCGTGCCCAGGCCTTTTTCCTGCATGGCGGAGCGCAGTTCCTCGTCCTCGATCTGCTTGCCAGCGCCTTCCATCGCGCCCAGCAGCGTGGCTTCCGAATAACGGGCCGGGGGCTTGGTCTTGAGGCCCTTGGGGTCGACAGACTCGGCCAGCGGCTGCTCGCCCGGCTGCACCGGCACCAGATTCTGGCCCTTGTCGCCGTCCTTGGCGTCTTCCACTTCGTGCGCGGCTTCCTTGCCGTAGATCGCCAGCCAGCCCGGCTTGACCAGGACCTTGCCTTCGGTCTTGAAATGCTGGTCTTCGACGCGGCTGATGCGGGTCGTGACCTGGTGCTCGGCGCTGGGGAAGAACACCGCCATGAAGCGGCGCACCACCAGGTCGTACAGCTTCTGCTCGGTCTCGCTCAGGCCGCTCGGTGCCTGGGTGGTCGGGATGATGGCGAAGTGATCCGACACCTTGCTGTTGTCGAAGATGCGCTTGGTGGGCCGCACATACTTGCTGTCCAGCGCCTGCTGGGCGAAGGGCTCGAGGTGGCGCATGCCGCTCTTGGCAAGCATCTCGAAGGTCTGCTGGGCCACGGGCAGATAGTCTTCGGGCAGGGCGCGCGAATCGGTACGCGGATAGGTCAGCGCCTTGTGGCGCTCGTACAGGCTTTGGGCGATGGACAGCGTGGTCTTGGCCGAGAAGCCGAACTTGCCGTTGGCTTCGCGCTGCAGGCTGGTCAGGTCGAACAGCAGCGGCGAGGCCTGGGTCGTGGGCTTGCTTTCTTCCGTCACCACGGCCGGCTTGCCGCGCGCGGCATCGGCGATGGCCTGGGCTTCGACCTGGCTCCAGACGCGGTCGGCGCGCATTTCAGCGTCTTCGTTTTTCTTCCACTTCGGATCGAACCACTTGCCCAGGTAGGCACCGGCCTGGGCACCGAAGGTGCCGTGGATTTCCCAGTAGTCGCGGCTGACGAACTTGCGGATTTTTTCCTCGCGCTCCACCACCACCGACAGCGTCGGGGTCTGCACCCGGCCGACGGTGGTCAGGAAGAAGCCGCCGTCGCGCGAATTGAAGGCCGTCATGGCGCGCGTGCCGTTGATGCCCACCAGCCAGTCGGCTTCGGAGCGGCTGCGCGCGGCGTCGGCCAGGCCCTGCATCTGCTCGTTGCTGCGCAGGTTCTCGAAGCCCGCGCGGATCGCCTGGGGCGTCATCGACTGCAGCCACAGGCGCTGCACGGGCTTGCCCAGGGGCTTGTTGCCGCCGGCGTACTGCTCGATCAGGCGAAAGATCAACTCCCCTTCGCGGCCCGCGTCACAGGCGTTGATCAGGCGGGTCACGTCCTTGCGCTTGGCCAGGCGCACCACGGCGTTCAGGCGGGACTTGGTCTTGTCTACGGGCTTCAGGTCGAAATACGGCGGAATCACCGGCAGGTTGGCGAAGCTCCACTTGCCGCGTTTGACGTCGAATTCCTCGGGGGCCTGGATTTCCACCAGATGGCCCACGGCGCTGGTCACCACATGGGTGTCGCTCTCGAAATATTCATCGTGCTTCTCGAACTTGCCCGCCACCGGGGTCAGGGCACGAACAATGTCCTGCGCCACGGAAGGCTTCTCGGCAATCACCAGAGTTTTTGTCATTGTGTTGTTCTCGTCATTTCAGGCGCCCGCCATCAAGGCCGGCGAGCGCTTCTACAATCCAGTCTTACGCGTGCACGCGCACGCGCATGTGTGCATATTCAAAGTATCAGAGATTCCAATGCCCCGCACCCTGCCTTCTTCGCCGGCCCAGCGCCGCATACAGACACGGCGCTCCGGCGTCCACGGCAAGGGCGTCTTTGCCGTGCAGGATATTGCCGAGGGCGAAGTCCTCATTGAATACACGGGTGAAATCATTTCCTGGCAGCAAGCCCAGGACCGCCACCCGCACGACCCGCGCCAGCCCAATCACACCTTCTACTTCCACGTCGACGAAGACCGGGTGATAGACGCCAACTACGGCGGCAATTCCGCGCGCTGGATCAACCACAGCTGCAACCCCAACTGCTACACCGACGAGCGCGCGGGCCGCATCTTCATCACCGCGCTGCGCAACATCGCCGCGGGCGAAGAGCTGAACTACGACTACGGCCTGATGCTCGAAGAGCGCTACACGGCCAAGCTCAAGGCCGAATACCCCTGCTACTGCGGCGCGGCCAACTGCCGCGGCACGCTGCTGGCTCCCAAGCGCGGTTGGCGCCCGCCCATGCCCGGGGACAACGCCCCCGCCACCCCGCCAACGCCCCGTGAAGGCCGCTCCGCATGACTTTCGCCCCGTCACCCATCCGTTGGCCCGCCGAGGCCCTTTGGCAGGCCGTCAGCCCCCTGCTTGAAGGCTTTACCGTCGAAATCCTGCCCGCAGTGGACTCGACGAACACCGAACTGATGCGTCGCGCGCGCGCCGGCCGCTGCGAACCCATTTTGCTGGTCACCGAAAGCCAGACCGCGGGCCGCGGCCGGTTGGGCCGCGACTGGGTCAGCCAGGTCGGGGATTCGCTGACGTTTTCGCTGGGACTGCCGATGGCGCCCGTCGAATGGTCGGGCCTGTCGTTGGCCGTGGGGGTGAGCGTGGCCCAGAGCCTGCAGCCCCAACTGCCCGCCGCTGGCGACGCCGCGCCGCGCGTAGGCCTCAAGTGGCCCAACGACCTGTGGCTCACAGGCGACCGCAAATTGGGCGGCATCCTGATCGAAACCGCCAGCGGCATGTCCGCAGCCGGCCCGGCGCGCTACGTGGTGATAGGCGTGGGCCTGAACGTGCGCCCGCCCGACGGCCAGGGCCTGCGCACCGCGCCGGCCAGCCTGGGCGAAGTCGACCCCGCGCTCGACGCGCCCACGGCCCTGGGCCGCATCGTGCCGCCGCTGGTCCAGGCCCTGCAGGCGTTTGCGCAGCACGGCTTTGCCGCCGTGCGCCCGCAGTTTGCCCAGCGCGACCTGCTGCAGGGACGCATCGTCAACCTGAGTGACGGCAGCAGCGGCCTGGCCCAGGGCGTAGGCCCCGATGGCGCGCTGCTGGTGCAGACCGCCACCGGCCTGCTGGAAGTGACCAGTTCCGAAATCAGCGTGCGTCCCCAGCCGGCATCCGCCGCCTGACGCGCCCGGAAAGACCCCATGCTGCGCCTCGCCGTGTTCATCCTGCTGCTGGCCAATGCCGGCTATTTCGCCTGGAGCCAGGGCGTGCTCGCCAACCTGGGCTGGGCGCCCCAGCAGCACAGCGAGCCCGAAAGGCTGCAGCAACAGCTGCGCCCCGAAGCGCTGCAGCTGCTGCAGCCCGCTGCCGAGCCGGCGCCGACTGCGCCGCAGCCCGAGCCCGCCCAGGCCACGGCCGCCGCCGCACCCGCGGCCGACACAGCGGGCCCTGCCCAGTGCCTGCAGGCCGGCATCTACGACGAAGACCAGTCGGACGCGCTGCGCCGCGCGCTGGCCCTGCAACTGCCCGACGGCAGCTGGAACATCACGCCGACGACCACGCCCGGCCGCTGGATGGTCTACATGGGCAAGTTCGCCGACAGCCAGGCGCTGGAGAAAAAGCGCGCCGAGCTGCGCGTTCGCAAGCTCGACCACGACCGCGCCGGCGGTGCGCTCGAGCCCGGCCTGTCGCTGGGCCGTTTCTCCAGCGAGGAAGCCGCGACGCGCGAACTGACCCAATTGGTGCGCCAAGGCGTGCGCAGCGCCCGCGTGGTGCAGGAACGTCCGGACAAGCACGGTTTCGTGCTGCGCCTGCCCGCGGCCACGCCCGCACTGCGCCAGCAGGTCGAAGCGCTGCCGATGCTGGGCGACAAGCGCCTGCGTTCTTGCAACACCTCCTGACGGCCGTCTGGAGCCCCATGCAAAACGGCCCGGAAGAACCGGGCCGTTTTTTATTGATACATAGCTTTTGCACCATCCGCAGCCTGCGAAACTGGCGCGCCTCAAGCCAGGGGCACCGAGCAAGCGCCGCCGCGCAGCGAGGGTGCCGCCCCCCTCCACCGAAGGTTGAGAGGGGGGAGCCGCGTGAGCGGCTCAGGGGGAGCTTCAGTTCAGACGCGCGGATCGTAGGCCAGCAGGTTTTCCACCAGGGCCTGCAGATCGGCCGTCAGGCGCAGGTAACCGGTCTGGTCCAGGGCCAGCGTCTGCTCGTCCATGTACAGCTTGCGGTTGATTTCGATCTGGATGCTGTGGCGGTTGTCGGCCGGGTTGCCGTAACGGCGCACCAGTTCCACGCCCTTGTAGGGGTGGTTGTAGTCCACGCTGTAGCCGCGTTCGCGCAGGAAGGCGCAGATGTGCTCCGACAAGCGCGTGTCGGCGGTCGTGCCGTCGCGGTCACCGATGACGAAATCCGCATGCACCAGACCGGGATGCAGGGTCGCATGGCTGGCGGCCACGGCCGGCATGGAGTGGCAGTTGATGTGGATGCTGTAGCCATGGCGCGCATGGGCGGCGTCGATGGCCTTGGCCACGGCCGCGTGGTAGGGCTTCCAGCAGCGCTCAATGCGCGCCAGCACCTCGTCCACCGACAGCTGGCGCTCATAGATCGGCACGCCCGCATCCGTGAACTTCCAGATCAGGCCCTTGCCCAGACGCACTTTCTGCAGCACCACGGGGTCGGTGGTGACCGGCAGGGGCCAGTCGCCATCGATCATGCCCGTGTCGACTTCCGTGGTGTCACGGTTGGCATCGAGGTAGATGCGCGGGAAATGCGCTTCCACCCAGCTCACGTCCAGCGAAGGCGCGAACGCGTAGATTTTCTCCACGTGCGTGTCTTCCGCCTGGCGCAGGGTGGCCAGGGGCAGGCAGGAACCGAAGTCGTCGGGGTACCAGGTGCCGCTGTGCGGCGAATCCAGCACCACGGCGCTGGTGCCAGGCACGCTGGTCACCATCTGGGCGGGAGTGGAAGTGTGGGCCGCACCAGCCACGCCGGGCTGGGCATGCTGGAAACGTTGGCTGATCAATTGCAGAACGGGATGCATAGGCAGACAAAAAGTGAGTGTGTCGTCCCCCTCTGAGAGAGGGAAGCGACGAAGCCGCAGAGGAGCAGTTTGCCCGGTTCACGGCTTTAAAACCAGCATGTCCCAGCACAGGGACACCCAGCAAGGGCGGCCCCTCCACCGCAGGTTGAGAGGGGGAAGCGCGGGCCGGCCATCCGGCGAAGGCGCTCAGGGGGTGTTTATTTAATCCAGCTGGATCTTGGCGTAGGCCGCGACCTGCTTCATCTTGGCGATTTCGCGCTCGATCTGCTTGGTGAATTCGGCCGACGACGTGCCTGTGGGGTACAGGCCCTGGGCAGCCATGCGCTGCTTGACGACGTCTTCCTTGAGCGCTGCGGCCACGGCCTTTTGCACGCGCTCGACCTGGGCCTTGGGCATGGACTTGGGCGCCACCAGACCGAACCATGAAGGATCGTTGTTGTCCTTGTAACCCAGTTCAGCGTAGGTAGGCACATCGGGCAGCACGTCCAGACGCTCGGGCCAGGACACGGCGATGGCGCGAACCTTGCCGGACTTGATCTGTGCCAGCGACGATGCCACCTGGTCGAAATACACCGGCACCTGGCCGCCCAGCACGTCATTGATGGCTGGGCCCGCACCGCGGTAGGGGATGTGCAGCATATCGGTGTCGGTGCTGCGCTTGAACAGCTCGCCCCACATGTGGCCGATGGTGCCGTTGCCAGGCGTGGCGTAGCTCACCTTGCCGGGATGGGCCTTGAGGTAGGCCACCAGTTCGGCCATGTTCTTGACCGGCAGGGTCTTGGGGTTGATCACGATCACGCCCGGAGCCTTGACCATTTCGGTCACGCCGACAAAGTCCTTGATGGCATCGTAGGGCAGCTTGTTCAGCACGGCGGGGTTCACGCCATGGGTGGACAAGGTGGCCACGCCAAAGGTCAGGTTGTCGGTGGCGCGGGCCACTTCGGACATGCCGATGGAGCCGCCGGCGCCGGCGCGGTTTTCCACCACCACGGGCTGGTTCAGCAGGCGACCCAGCACATCCTGCAGGTTGCGCACCACCATGTCGGTGGAGCCGCCCGGCGGGAAAGGCACGACGATGCGCAGCGGCCGACTATTGTCCTGCGCAAAAGACATTCCTGGAACGACAGTCGTGGCTGCGATGGAGGCAATAAATTGGCGACGTTGCATGGTGTTTTCCTTGTTGAAGAGAAAGATTAACGGAATTCGAACCGTAGACAAAGCAATACCTATGCCTGTTATTATTCCAAATCGGAATACTTACAAGCCTTATAGGCATCCCTTGTCACACCGGGTGATTACGCTTCCATGTCCAGCCTGCGCCGCCTAAATCCCCCCATTCATCTGTTGCGGGCTTTCTCCACCGTCGTGCGTTTCGGTGGCGTTTCGCGCGCCGCGGAAGCGCTGTATCTGACGCAAAGCGCGGTCAGCAAGCAGATACAGGAGCTCGAAAAATGGGTCGGCGTGACGCTTTTCGAGCGCAGCCGCAAACGCCTGACGCTGACGCCGGCAGGCGAGCGCTACGAGCGCGCCGTGCGCATCCTGCTGTCCCAGCTCGAAGCCGCGACGCTGGAGCTGATCACCAGCGATGACCGCAGCGGTGCGCTCTACCTGTCGGTGCTGCCCACCTTTGGCGCCAAGTGGCTGATACCGCTGCTGCCGCAGTTCCAGCAGCGCGAGCCCCAGGTCACGCTGCACTTCGTGCCCTATGTCGACGGCTATGACTTCAAGAGCCCGACGCTGGACAGCTCCATCCTGTTTGGCGACGGCCATTGGCCGGGGGCGCGCGCGCACTACCTGGTCGGCCAGCAGGTGGCGCTGATTGCACCGCCGCTCGGCAGCCCCGGCGCACCTGCCATACGCACGCCCCAGGACCTGGTCGGCTGCACGCGACTGCGCCATGTGACCATTCCCGATGCCTGGGCGCAATGGAGCCAGGCCCAGGGCGTGAGCGAGATGCGCGCACTCGACGGCCCGCAGTTCGATCAGTTCCAGAGCATCATCCGCGCGGTGATGGCCGGCATGGGCGTGGCGCTGGTGCCGCGCTGCCTGGTGCAGGACGAGATCGCGTCGGGCCTGGTCACCGAGCCTTTGCCCGGCCACGGCTACACCAGCCATCTGGGCTACTGGTTCTGCTATCCCGAAGGCCGTGCCCACCATGGCGCCTTGAGCTCCTTTCGCAGTTGGCTGCTGGAAACGGCGGCACAGTCCAGCGCTGCCATGGTCACTGCCTCCCAAGCCAGCGCCAGCGACCTGCCGACCTGATCCGCCCGGCTCAAAGGGCCGCGGAACGCGCGGGCGGCGCCGCGCGCGCCGCGAACTGCACGCTGAAGCGCGCGCCCGTGGGCACCTGCTGGGGGCGCGCGGCTTCCAGCGTCACCTTTGCGCCATGGTGGCGCGCAATCTCCATCACGATGGGCAGACCCAGGCCCGAACCATCGGCCTGCGTGCCCAGCGCGCGGTAGAACGGCTGGAACACCAGCGCGCGTTCGGCCTCGGGCACGCCCGGGCCGGTGTCTTCGACCTGCAGCAGCAGCACCCGGCCAAAAGTGTCGGTCAGCAAGCGCACGGTCACCACGCCAGGCTGCTCCAGCGACGAAGGCGTGTAGTTGATGGCGTTGTCCACCAGATTGCGCACCAGCTCCGTGAGCAGCGTCGGGTTGCCATCCATCCAGACCCCGGGCGCGCCGGGCTCGGCGCCGTCGTAGCCCAGGTCCACCCGCTTGTCCAGCGCCCGCGGCACCGAGTCGCGCACCACATCGATCACCAGCCGCGCCAGGTCGCAGGGCTGCTTGAGCATGCCGGCCCCCGTGCCTTCGACCCGCGCCAGCGCCAGCAACTGGTCGACCGCGTGGCTGGCGCGCATGCTCGCCCGGCCGATCTGCTGCAGCGAGCGCTTGAGCTCCTGCGTGCTCGTGCCTTCACGCTGGGCCAGATCGGCCTGCATGCGCAGACCCGCCAGCGGCGTCTTGAGCTGGTGGGCCGCGTCGGCCAGAAAGCGTTTTTGCGTGGCCAGCGAAACGTTGAGCCGGCCCAGCAAATCGTTGACCGCGTCCACCAGCGGCGCCACCTCCTGCGGCACGGCCTGGATGTTGAGCGGCGACAGGTCATCGGGCTTGCGCGCACGGATGCGCTCCTCCAACTGGTGCAGCGGCTTGATGCCACGCGCCAGCGCCATCCACACCAGCAACACCGACAGCGGCAGCACCACGAACTGCGGCAGCATCACGCCCTTGATGATTTCGGCAGCCAGCACGCTGCGCTTTTCCCGGGTTTCCGCCACCTGCACCAGCGCCAGCGGCCCGCCTGCGCGCGGCAGCGGCACCCAGACCGCCGCCAGGCGCAAGGCCACGCCGTTCAGCTCGGCGTCGTACAGCTGGACTTCACCGCTGCGCAGCTCCGTCTCGGTCAGTGGCGGCGCAGGCAGCGTGCCCTCGCCCGCGAGCAGCTTGCCCTGGGGATCGAGCACCTGGTAATGGACGCTGTCGGGCGTGCTCGCGCGCAGGTCATGGCTCAGCGCCAGGGGCAGGCTGAATTGCGGATGGCCTTCCTGCACCTGCTGCGCCAGCGCCTGGGCGCCGTATTCCAGCGCCCGGTCAAACGGCTTGTTGGCCAGGCCCTGCGCGACCAGCCAGGTCAGCGCCAGACTCACCGGCCACAGCAGCAGCAGCGGCGTGAGCATCCAGTCGAGGATTTCGCCAAACAGCGAGCGCTGCTCGCGCTGAAAGATCTTCAATCTCTTATCTTTTCCAGGCAGTAGCCCAAGCCTCGTACCGTCGCGATGCGTATCGGGCCGTGCTCGATCTTCTTGCGCAGGCGATGGATATAGACCTCGATGGCGTTGTTGCTCAGCTCCTCGCCCCACTCGCACAGGCGCTCGACCAGCTGGTCCTTGCTGACCAGGCGGCCGGCGCGCTGCAACAGCACTTCGAGCAGGCCCAGTTCGCGCGCCGACAGCTCGACCATCTTGCCGTCGATGGTGGCCACGCGGCCCGACTGGTCGTAGACCAACGGTCCGTGCTTGATGGTGCTGCTTGCGCCGCCCATGCCCCGGCGCGTCAGCGCCCGCACGCGCGCTTCGAGCTCCTGCAGGCTGCAAGGCTTGGCCATGAAGTCATCGGCGCCGAAATCCAGGCCCTTGACCCGCTCTTCCACGCTGTCAGCCGCCGTGAGGATGAGCACCGGCAAGGTATCGCCGCGCCCGCGCAAGCGGCGCAGCACTTCCAGGCCATGCATCTTGGGCAGGCCCAGGTCCAGAATCAAGAGATCGAACTCGCTGCTGGTCAGCAACACCGACTCGGCCTCGCTGCCGCTGGCCACATGGCTGACCACAGCCCCCGAGCCGCGCAAGCTGCGCTGCAGGCCGTCGGCAAATACCTGGTCGTCTTCGGCAATCAGAATGCGCATGCGGAGTCTCCTCGATGAGCGCGGCAGTACACAGCCGCCAGGCCGTGCAGCCATTCTAGGAGCGCACCGCGGTGCACCACCAGCGGGTTTTCGCCGGGCCCCTTGGGGGGCAGCGAGACGCAGTGGACGAGCGTGGGGGCTCTGCTTACGCGGGCCGGCCGCTGCTGGCCGCGTAGGCCTCCAGCCCCAGCGCCACCACGGTCGCCACCTCGTCCCCCACTTCGGCGCGGAACTCGGCTTCCGCCTGGGCCACGGCCGCCTCGAAAGCCTGCAGCCAGGCCAGGCCGGTGGGAGTGAAGCGCAGCCAGCGGGTGCGCTTGTCGCGCGCATCGGCCTCGCGCGTGACCAGCCCCCAGGCAATGCACTGCTCGACCAGATCGGCCATGGCCTGCTTGCTCATGCCCGCGCGCTCGGCAAGATCGGTCAGCCGGTCACCGCCCAGCGACAGGTGACGCGTGATGTGGATATGGGCGGCGCTGACCTGGTCGCGCGCCGCCAGGTTGGACAGCGCCAGCGGCACCTCGACCGCACGGGCCATGAGCTGCATCACCCGCGCGTCGAAGCGGCGCATGGAATGACCGAGCAGACGGCCCAGATGGGTCTGGCGCCAGGCGTCCTGTACAGGCGTGGCAGGTGGGGTGTAGTGCATGGCTTATTGTCAGGCAAACTGACTAAAAACTATCTATACACGATAAGACAACGCCCATAAACTACTGTTCAAGCATCCAGCCCGGCAGTCACAGCAGACGGGGCGTTCTATCCAAGCCATTGTTTTTCAAGGAGTTTTCCATGGAAGTCACCACCGTCAAGAACAGCAACCCTCCCGTCGCCGCCAATGCCGAAAAGGCCAAGGCCTTGCAGGCAGCGCTCGCCCAGATTGAAAAACAGTTCGGCAAGGGCACCATCATGCGGCTGGGCGAAGGCGAAGTGATTGAAGACATCCAGGTGGTGTCCACCGGCTCCCTGGGCCTGGACATCGCGCTGGGCGTGGGCGGTCTGCCACGCGGCCGCGTGGTCGAAATCTACGGCCCGGAATCCTCGGGCAAGACCACGCTGACCCTGCAGGTGATCGCCGAAATGCAAAAGATCGGCGGCCAATGCGCGTTCGTCGACGCCGAGCATGCGCTCGACGTGCAATACGCCCAGAACCTGGGCGTGCAACTGTCCGACCTGCTGATCAGCCAGCCCGACACCGGCGAGCAGGCGCTCGAAATCGTCGACAGCCTGGTGCGCTCGGGTGCCGTCGACCTGATCGTCATCGACTCGGTCGCAGCCCTCACGCCCAAGGCGGAAATCGAAGGCGACATGGGCGACGCCCTGCCCGGCTTGCAGGCCCGGCTGATGAGCCAGGCACTGCGCAAGCTCACGGCCACCATCAAGAAGACCAATTGCATGGTCATCTTCATCAACCAGATCCGCATGAAGATCGGCGTGATGTTCGGCTCGCCCGAAACCACCACCGGCGGCAATGCGCTCAAGTTCTACGCTTCCGTGCGCCTGGACATCCGCCGCACCGGCACGATCAAGAAGGGCGACGAAGCCATCGGCAACGAAACCCGCGTGAAGGTGGTCAAGAACAAGGTCAGCCCCCCGTTCAAGACCGCCGAATTCGACATCCTGTTCGGCGAAGGCATTTCGCGCGAAGGCGAAATCATCGACATGGGCGTGGAAGCCAAGATCCTCGACAAGTCGGGCGCCTGGTACGCCTACCGCGGTGAAAAGATCGGCCAGGGCCGCGACAACGCGCGTGAATTCCTGCGCGAAAACCCCGATCTGGCTTTCGAGATCGAAAACCGCGTGCGTGAAGGCCTGGGCATCTCCCTGCTGGCTGGCACCGCGCCCGCCCCGGGCTCCGGCAAGCCGTCCAAGGCCGACAAGGCAGCTGAAAAAGCGGAAAAAGCCGCGACCGCAGCGTCCGCAGCAGCAGCCGACAAATAAGTCCAGCCACCCTGCCGCCGCCCAACGTGCCCCGCGCCGTTGCGCGGCGGTCGCGCTTTTGCACTCCCATGGGCTTTACCACCCTCTCCCTCAAAGGCCGCGCGCTGCGCCTGCTGTCCCAGCGCGAGCACTCGCGCCTGGAACTCGAACGCAAGCTCGCTGCCCATGTCGCCGAAGGCGATGACCTGGCGGCCGTGCTCGACGAGCTCGAAGCCAAGAACTTCATCAACCCCGAGCGCGTCGCCCAGTCCCTGGCCAACCGCCGCGGCAGCAAGCTGGGCACGGCCCGCGTCATCCAGGAAATGCGCAGCAAGGGCCTGGATGACGACACCGTGCGCGCCGCCACCCTGGAACTGCGCGCCACCGAACCGCAACGCGCCCACGCCATCTGGCGTCAGCGCTTCGGCGCGCCAGCCGAAACCCCGCAGGAAAAGCTCAAGCAAATGCGCTTTCTGGCCAGCCGCGGATTTTCGGGCGACGTGGTGCGCAAGGTAGTGGGCGGGCAGGTGCCGGACGACATGCCGGACCAAGACTGAAGAAACAGGCCTGCGGGTCCATAGAAAAACGCAGAGCCGCCTCTGCGCTGGCCCCCCAGGGGGTGTTTCTTTTCAACGCTTGCACAACCCACTGCCTAAAAAACTGGCGTAACCCAGCAAGGGGACACCGAGCAAGGGCCGCCCCGCAGCGACGGTGCCGTCCCTGGCCGGGCGCCCCCCTCCACCGAAGGATGAGAGGGGGGAGCGGGGGCCGGCCATCCGGCGCAGCCGCTCAGGGGGTGCTTTGTCAGATCCCCAACATCAACTGCATGTTCTGCACTGCCGCGCCGCTCGCGCCCTTGCCCAGGTTGTCCAGGCGGGCGATCAGCACGGCCTGGCGGTATTCCTCGTTGGCGAAGACGCGCAGCTCCAGCTTGTTGGTGCCGGCCAGGGTATCGGCGGCGAGCTTGCCGTCGGACGTGGGCGGCAGCACTGACACCCATTGTTCGGGCGTCGCCGTGCGGGCGTAGTGGCTGGCCAGCGCATCGTGCAGGTCGGCGGCCTTGGGCGCGCCGGGCAGCAGGTCCAGGTGCAGGGGCAGTTGCACCAGCATGCCCTGGGCGAAGTTGCCCACCGCGGGGATGAACACCGGGCGGCGCGTCAGGCCCGTGTAGTGCAGGATTTCAGGGATGTGCTTGTGCGCCAGGCCCAGGGCGTAAGCCTCGTAGGGCGCGGCCGTGCCGGCCTCGTAGGCTTCCATCATCGACCGACCGCCACCCGAGTAGCCCGACACCGAGGGCAAGCTCAGACCGAAGTCCGCGGGCACCAGGCCGGCGTCCACCAGTGGGCGCAGCAAGGCGATGGCGCCCGTGGCGTAGCAGCCGGGGTTGCTCACGCGCGTGGCGGCCTTGACGGCATCCAGCTGACCGGCGCACAGCTCGGGAAAGCCATAGACCCAGCCCGGCGCCGTGCGGTGGGCCGTGGACGCGTCGATGATCTTGATGTTGCGGCCGGTTTCCTGGTTCACGGCATCCACCATGGCCACGGTATCGCGCGCGGCGTCGTCGTGGAGGCACAGAATGACCAGGTCCACGCCGGCCACCAGCGCGCGCTTGGCGGCCGGATCCTTGCGCAGCTCAGGCGCGATGCTGACCAGCTCGACCTGTGGCATGGCCTGCAAACGCTCGCGAATCTGCAAGCCCGTGGTACCGGCTTCGCCGTCGATAAACACTTTGGACATGGAAAACTCCTGCAATCGGCCCCAGCCCTGCTCCCTACGGGCAGAGCCAAAGCCAGGTATATGGGTTAGTGGTTTTACACCGCAGTTGGTGCATCGCACCATGATACATTTCCGGCTTGCCATGCCCCATACCCGCAGCCAGACCACAACTATGGCAATCGGGTAAACCACCATTCCTGAGAGAGACAACTCATGAAGATTCATGAATACCAAGGCAAGGAAATCTTGCGCCAGTTCGGCGTGCCCGTACCGCGCGGCATTCCTGCATACACCGTACAAGAAGCAGTGGAAGCTGCTCAAAAGCTCGGCGGCCCAGTTTGGGTCGTGAAGGCCCAGATCCACGCGGGTGGCCGCGGCAAGGGCGGCGGCGTGAAGGTGGCCAAGACCATTGAAGACGTCAAGCGCATCTCTGGCGAGATCCTGGGCATGCAGCTCGTGACGCACCAGACCGGCCCCGAAGGCCAGAAGGTCCGCCGCCTGTACATCGAAGACGGTGCCGACATCCAGCAGGAGTACTACCTGTCTGCCGTGACCGACCGCGCCACGCAAAAGGTCGCATTCATCGCTTCCAGCGAAGGCGGCATGGACATCGAGGAAGTGGCCCACGCTACTCCCGAGAAGATCATCACCGTGATGGTCGACCCCCTGCAAGGTTTCACCCAAGCCAATGGCGACGAGCTCGCCAAGGGCATCGGCATGCCTGCGGACTCCAAGGCCCAATTCGTCGACGTGTGCCAGAAGCTCTACAAGTGCTACATGGACACCGACGCATCGCTGGTGGAAATCAACCCGCTGAACCGCGACAGCAAGGGCACCATCATGGCCCTGGACGCAAAGTTCAACTTTGACCCCAACGCGCTGTTCCGTCACCCAGAAATCGTGGCCTTCCGCGATCTGGACGAAGAAGATCCAGCCGAAGTCGAAGCTTCCAAGTTCGACCTGGCCTACATCTCGCTCGACGGCAACATCGGCTGCCTGGTCAACGGCGCTGGCCTGGCCATGGCCACCATGGACACCATCAAGCTGTTCGGCGGCGAGCCAGCCAACTTCCTGGACGTTGGCGGTGGCGCCACTGCCGAGAAGGTGACTGAAGCCTTCAAGATCATGCTGAAGAACCCCAAGGTCGAAGGCATTCTGGTCAACATCTTCGGCGGCATCATGAAGTGCGACACCATTGCCAATGGCGTGGTCACTGCCTGCAAGGCCGTGAACCTGCAAGTGCCTTTGGTCGTGCGCATGAAGGGCACCAACGAAGAACTGGGCAAGAAGATCCTGGCCGAGTCCGGTCTGCCCATCATCGCTGCCGACACGATGGCCGAAGCCGCCACCAAGATCGTTGACGCCGTCAAATAAGCCCTGGAGATAGCAATATGTCGATCTATATCAACAAAGACACCAAAGTCATCACCCAGGGCATCACCGGCAAGACGGGTCAATTCCACACTGAAAAGTGCCAGGAATACGCGAACGGCAAGAACTGCTTTGTCGCGGGCGTGAACCCCAAGAAGGCCGGCGAGTCGATCTTCAACATTCCAATCTACGGTTCCGTCACCGAAGCTGCCAAGCAAACCGGCGCTACCGTGTCGGTGATCTACGTGCCCCCAGCAGGCGCAGCCGCTGCGATCTGGGAAGCCGTGGAAGCCGAGCTGGACATGGCCATCTGCATCACCGAAGGCATCCCTGTCCGGGACATGCTGGAGCTGCGCAACCGCATGAAGGCCAAGGAAGCCGCCGGCGGCAAGCGTACCCTGCTGCTGGGCCCCAACTGCCCCGGCCTGATCACGCCTGACGAGATCAAGATCGGCATCATGCCCGGTCACATCACCAAGAAGGGCCGCATCGGCGTGGTCTCGCGCTCCGGCACGCTGACCTACGAAGCCGTGGCTCAACTGTCCGAACTGGGCATTGGCCAGTCGACGGCTGTCGGCATCGGCGGCGACCCGATCAACGGCTTGAAGCACATCGACGTGATGAAGGCTTTCAACGACGATCCGGACACCGACGCCGTGATCATGATTGGCGAAATCGGCGGACCCGATGAAGCCGAAGCCGCTCTGTGGTGCAAGGCCAACATGAAGAAGCCTATCGTGGGCTTCATCGCTGGTGTCACCGCTCCCGCAGGCAAGCGCATGGGCCACGCCGGCGCGCTGATCTCCGGCGGTGCCGACACGGCCGACGCCAAGCTGGCCATCATGGAAGAGTGCGGTTTCACCATTACCCGCAACCCTTCCGAAATGGGCCGTCTGCTCAAGGGTCTGATCTGATCAGCACCTGCTGAAGCCAGCCTGCGACTGCGTTGCCTTGCGACGCGGCCCCAGGCTCGGGGGATGGATGTCCAGCGCGGCGCGCGGGGCTCCATCCCTTTTTTTGTTTTTGGCGATATTTGCCGACCGGGCTCCCGTCTCGGGCAATCCGCTGACACGGAAAACCCCTACACACAGGCAAAGTGCAAGCAGCCCCCGGCCCACCCCGCAACCGTCTGCACTTACCGCATGCTCTTCGCCCAGACTTTTGCGTTATTCAGTATCCTGAAGCAGCGCACGTCCGCGCGCCCTTTGGCTTCAGCCCCCTCCTTCGCTCACCCCGTGCTCCAGCGTCTTCGCCGCTCCTTTGCCCCACGCCCGCAGTGGCGCTATGCCTTGGCCCTCAGATCCGACCCAGGCCAGGTGCGCACCAACAACGAAGACGCCGTGCGCGCCGAAACCACACCGCCCTGGACAATGGCCGTGCTGGCCGATGGCATGGGCGGCTACAGCGCAGGCGAAGTCGCCAGCGCCCTGGCCGTGGAGTGCATCACCCGCTCGCTGGCCCAAAGCGCCCGCCAACGCGCCGTACAGGCCAGTCCGGCGCGCACGAACGCCGTGCACAAGGCCCTGGCGCGCAGCCTGCAGGAAGCCAATACCGCCATCTGCGCCCACGCCAGCGCCAACAGCCACTGCCGCAACATGGGCACGACGGTGGTCGCTGCCGTATTCACCCACGACAAGCTGGTGGTGGCGCACCTGGGCGACTCGCGCGCCTATCTGTGGCGCTGCGGCACGCTGCGCCAACTCACGCACGACCACTCCTGGCTGCAGGAGCAGATCGATTCCGGCCGCTTGAGCGACGAAGCCGCCGCGCGCTCCACACGCGGCCACCTGATCACCCGCGCCCTGGGCGTCGCACCCCAGGCCCGGCCCACGCTGCGCGAAATCCGGCTGGAAGCCGGCGACCGGGTGCTGCTGTGCTCGGACGGCCTCAGCGACCTGGTCAGCGCCTCCGCCATCTCCGCCCTGCTGGCCACGCACCAGCCCCTGGAAACCCAGGCCCAGCGGCTCATAGACAAAGCCAACGCCCAGGGCGGACGCGACAATATCAGCGTCATCCTGGTGGCCGTGGACGGAGCCGGTGCCTGACGCGAGCGTCACGGTTCATTCAAGACTACCCGCTGCCGGTCCACTCGCTCTACACTCCCCGTTTGCGCCGCCGCCCTGCCGGGCCGCGCGGCTTGACACGCCACCAGGAGCCTATTGCATGCCCAGCTTGGTCATTTCGATTGACGGGACCATCATCAAAGAAGTCGCACTGACCAAGGAACGCACCACCATTGGCCGACGCCCCTATAACGACATCGTGATCGACAACCTCGCCGTCAGCGGCGAGCATGCGCTGCTGCACCGCACGGACGACAGCGTCTGCGTCGAAGACCTGCGCAGCACCAACGGCACCTATGTGAACCGCCAGCGCATCACGCGCCAGGACTTGCAGCCGGGCGACCAGCTCGACATCGGCAAATACCAGATGTACCTGGTGCTCTCGGGCGCGGACAACGCCGAGACCCCTGCGCCCAAGCCAGCGCCTGGGCCGGTGCCCGCGCCAGTGCCTGCGCCGGTGCCCGCGCCCCTGTCCGCCAGCCTGCTGCTGGAAGACGGCGGCCGCGAAGTGCCACTGGTCAAGACCGTCACCACCCTGGGCAAGCCCGGCGTGGCCGTGGCCGCCATTACGCACAAGCCCACGGGCTTTACCCTGGCCCGCATCGAAGGCGAAGACGGCAGCCTGCTGCTCAACGGCCAGGGCGTGGGCACAGCGCCCCAGCCGCTGCAGCACGGCGACCGGATGGAGCTGGCCGGCAGTCGCCTGCAATTCCTGCTGCAGCCCGCCTGAACTGAAGCACCCCCTGGGCCGCTTCCCCCTCGCAACCTGCGGTGGAGGGGGGCGCCCGGCTAAGGGACGGCACCCTCGCTTCGGGGGGACCGCCCAGGTGCGGCCCTTGCTCGGTGCCCCTGAGCTGGGACACGCCAGTTGCAGAGGCTGTGGGTAACGCGAGCGCCATGGAGGACTGAAAGCCTTGATTTGGGACAACTTTTGACAGATACGCCGTCATGGGTGACAAATTTGTCATCAGCCTGCGGCAAACATGTCAGAAAATGTTGGAACGCCGCTGCTTTTGCTTCCCCCTGCCGCGCCCACCGCTTCCAGGCTCAGATAAAGCTTCTGGCACAGCAATTGCTAACAGGGTAGGCGTTCCCCCACTTTTTAACCAGGAGCTTTCCATGAAGCGTTCTATCCAGCAAGGTTTCACCTTGATCGAACTGATGATCGTTGTCGCGATTGTCGGTATTTTGGCCGCCGTCGCCTTGCCGGCTTACCAGGACTACATGGTCCGCGCCCGCGTGACCGAAGCTTTGAGCCTGATGTCGGGTGCCAAGGTCACCGTGGCTGAGAATGCGACCAATGGCGCAGCTGATCTTGGTGCGGGCTGGGGCTCTCCGAAGCCTACGGACTCGGTTGAAAAAATTGAAATCAATAAAGATACTGGCGTGATTACTGCCACGTTGACTGCCAAAGCGGGCGCGATCAGCACCCAAAAAACGCTGACCCTCACACCAAAGAACGGTGGCTCGGATGCTATTGCCGCCGTTCCAGGAACAACACCCGGTAGCAATCCTCCTACACAATGCGCTTATGATCCTGCCGGCGTTACCTGTAACGGTGGCTCGGCTGCAGTACCGGCCGTCGCTGCTGGTACTTCGCTGGCAGCGGGTACCGTGCCTACTTCGACGATCGTATGGTCATGCGGTGGCGATTTGAATGCCAAGTACAAGCCATCGACTTGCCGTTAATACCGGCTAGAGAACTAGCAGCCTATCCCGGATAAGCTGCCAGTCTCTCTCCTGTGAAAACGCCCCTTTCGAGGGGCGTTTTTGCGTTATGCCACCTGCCACGACCCCGACTTGCCGCCGTGCTTCTCCAGCACGCGCACGCCCGTGATGCACATGCCCCGGTCCGCGGCCTTGCACATGTCGTAAATCGTCAGCAGGGCGATCTGCACGGCAGTCAGCGCTTCCATTTCCACGCCCGTGGGGCCCACGGTTTCCACCGTGGCCGTGCATTCCACTGCATTCTCGGATTCCAGCAGCGCAAACTCCACGGCCACGCGCGTGATGGCCAGGGGGTGGCACAGGGGAATCAAGTCGCTGGTCTTTTTCGCGGCCATGATGCCGGCGATGCGGGCAATGCCCAGCACGTCGCCTTTCTTGGCGCTGCCCCCTGCGATCAGTGCCAGGGTGGCGGGCAGCATTTCAATGCGGCCACGGGCCACGGCGATGCGGTGGGTGGCGGCTTTGGCGGCTACGTCGACCATGTGGGCCTGGCCCTGGGCGTCGAAATGGGTGAGTGGTGAAGTCATGGAATGATGGCCGGGTAAGGGCAGAAAAGTGCGCAAGGCGCTGTCCGACGGAACAATGCCGCAATCCGGGCATCATAGTGGGGTGTGCCACTGCCGTCGCCGTACTGTCCGGCGATGCTCCCGGGTCCCAACGAATGCTTTTTTTCCGACAACATACCGTCTCCCGCCTGCTGGCCGCCGCCCTGGCCTGCGCGAGCCTGCAGCCGTCGCTGGTGGCTCCCGCACTGGCCCAGGAAAGCTTGCAGCTGCCCACGCTGGGCGACGGCGCGTCCATCACCACGGGCGAGGAGCGCCGCCTGGGCGACCGCATCATCCGTTCGCTGTACCGCGACCCCGACTACATAGAAGACGCGCCGCTGCAGGAGTATGTCACCGACATCTGGCAGCACCTGCTGGCCGCGGCACGCAAGCGCGGCGAGCTGTCGACCGAACTCGACGAGCGTTTTGCCTGGGAGATTCTGCTGGGCCGCGACCGTTCGGTGAATGCCTTTGCCCTGCCCGGCGGCTACCTGGGCGTGCACCTGGGACTGATCGGCGTGGTCGGCACGCGCGACGAGCTGGCCTCGGTGCTGGCCCATGAGCTGAGCCACGTGACCCAGCGGCATATCGCGCGCCTGATCGCCCAGCAAAGCCGGCAAACGCCGCTGATGATCGGCACGCTGATCCTGGGCGCGCTGGCGGCGGCCAAAAGCCCCAACGCGGGCCAGGCGCTGATGGTGGGCGGCCAGGCGCTGGCCGCGCAAAACCAGCTCAATTTCTCGCGCGACATGGAGCGCGAAGCCGACCGCATGGGTTACAGCCTGATGGCGCCCGGGGGTTTCTCGCCCCAGGGCTTTGTCGGCATGTTCGGCCGGCTGCAGCAGGCCAACCGGCTCAACGACAACGGCAGCTGGCCTTATCTGCGCAGCCACCCGCTCACCACCGAGCGCATCGCCGACATGCAGGCCCGCCAGCCGCCAGGCCAGTCTTCGGCCCAGCCTGCGCCGTCGCTGGAGCACGGCATGATGGCGGCGCGCGCACGGGTGCTGTCCCGCCCCGGCGTGGACGTGCTGCGCCAATGGGTGCAGCTGCCCCAGACCAGTGGCTTCCCTACCCAGCCCCAGGCCCAACGTGTCGCCGCGCTGTATGCAGCCGTGCTGTCCCAGGTGCAATTGCAGGATTGGGGGCCGGCGCGCGCCATGCTGCCGGCGCTCAGACAGGCGCTGGGCAATGATGCCGCGGGCCTGCGCCAGACGGCCTTGCTCGCCGCCGAGCTGGAGCTGGCCGCGGGCCAGCCACAGGCGGCGCTGCAGGCCTTGTCAGCCATCAGCGAGAAGACCGACCAGGCTTCGCGGCCGCTGCTCTTGCTGCGCACGCAGATTCTGCTGCGCCTGGGCCAGGCAAACGACATGGCCGGGCCGCTGCAAACCTGGGTCGCGCTGCATCCCCAGGATGCGGCCGCCTGGCAGGCATTGGCCCAGGTCTGGCAAGCGCAAGGCCAGGGCCTGCGCGCGCTGCGCGCCGAAGCCGAAGCCCAGGCGGCCCACTACGACTATGCGGCCGCGCGCGACCGCTTCAGGGCCGGCCAGGAACTCGCGCGGCGCAGCAACACCCGCGCCGACCTGATCGAAGTCTCCATCATCGACATCCGGCTGCGCGCGATGGAGGATTTACTGCGGGAACAGGCGGCTGAGCGCTGAATCGATGGCCAGGCCCAGGCCCGAGTAGATCAGCGAGCCCAGAAAGGCCGCGCCAAAGCCGCGCACATGGAAGCCGTCGAGCACATTGGCCGCGGCCCAGAACATCAGCGCGTTGACGACGAACAGGAACAGGCCCACGGTGACCAGCGTCACCGGCAGGGTCAGCACCACCAGCACCGGCCTGAGCACGGAGTTGAGCAGACCGATGACCAGCGCCGCGATCATCGCCGAGCCAAAGCTGCGGATCTCCACGCCGCTGTAGACATAGGCCACCGCCAGCAGTGCGGCGGCATACAGGAACCATTTGAGCAGGAGTTTCATGCCGCCAGCATAGCAGCGAGGGCGGCCATCCGCCCGGAAGGCGAAGCCCTGCGCTGCACATGCTCTGCAACGGGCTCAGGCTAAGGTTTCGCCCATCATCCAGGCGATCAGGCCGCCCATGCCGGCCAACAGCCCCGGCAGGCTCCTGCCCTCCTGCCGCGCTGGTGCCTCCCGCTTGGGACGGCGTGCGTCCACGACCTGTAGCGGTCCATGGGCCTGCTGCAGTTGGTCCAGCAGGTCCGGCAGCGGTGTGCGGGCCAGCAGCACCGTCACATCGGCGGGTGCCTGGCCCTGCGGGCTTTGCAGACAGGGCGTGAGCTGGGCAAACAGTTTGTCAGCCCATTGGTTGCGCCAGTTTTCCCGCGAGCGGTGGCTGGCCCACTTGCTCACGCGATGGGTGATGCGCGGAGCGCAGGCGACCAGCAGCCAGCGGGTGCTGCCGGTATCGAGGGAAGAGGCCAGCGATGCGAGCAGCGGCTGGGCATGGGCGGCATCGTCGACGTAGACAATGAGGGTGGGGCTGCGCAAAAAAGCTCCTGAGATGACTGCACCAATAAAAAAGGCAGGCCTTGAAGAGGCCTGCCTTGGCAAGAAAGAGCGGCCTGCAGGACGGAAGTGCTGCAGGCCCAGCTGCGTCAGGCGTGGCCTGTGCCTTCAGCAGCCTTGGGGCGGCGCGAAACAATGTACTTGCCCAGTGCCAGCACCAGCAGTGCACCCACCACCTGGGCGCCGTATTGCAGGGCCTTGGTCTGTTCCAGCTTGGGCATCCACAGCCACTTGTCCATGTTGGCGAAGACCGGGTCGGAGACCAGCATGCCGCCGGCGATCCAGCCCAGCAGCATGCCGCCGGCCGTGATGATGATGGGGAAGCGGTCCATCAGCGTGATGACCAGCTGCGAGCCCCAGACAATGATGGGAATGGAGATCAGCAGGCCCAGCGTGACCAGCAGCATCTGGTGTTCGCCCGAGCTCTGGGCTGCGCCAGCGATGGCGATCACGTTGTCCACGCTCATCACCAGGTCGGCAACGATGATGGTCTTGATGGCGGCCAGCAGCTTGTCGCTGCCCTGGATGCCTTCATGGGCGTCTTCATCCGGAGCGAGCAGCTTGACGCCGATCCACACCAGCAGCAAGGCGCCGACGAACTTCAGGAAAGGCAGGGCCAGCAGCGTCATGGCAAACGCGATCAGGATCACGCGCAGGACGATGGCGCCAGCGGTACCCCAGATGATGCCCTTTTTGCGCTGCGCGGGCGGCAGCTTGCGGCAGGCCAGTGCGATCACGACCGCGTTGTCACCACCGAGCAGAATGTCGATGATGATGATCTGACCCAATGCCACCCAGAAGGGCGCATGCGTGAGAAAGTCCAAGTCCATAAAAACCTCTTTGTCGAAAGCCAAAAAGCGGTAGGAACCCGGCGGCACAAAGCCTTGCCAGATTCCCACGCGTCGGTTGGAAGCGGATGCGCAGAACTCTCAAGCACCTACCCACGACAGCCTGGAACCAGGAACTGGACGCGAAGGGAAATACTTTGACAGACCATCACACCGGTCTCTCAAAGGTCTTGCTCAGCCACCGTGCATGCACGGAGCCCGTAAGGCCGGAAGCTTGCGCTTCGTATTGACGACCTTCACGTACGTGCGACCGCCCAGCAGGTATGGGCAAGACGTCGCCGTAGGAGCTACTCCCCTTCGAAGCAGCAATTTAACCACATTTAGCAATGTCGGCGGCGAAAACCCGGATTTTTACTGTGCGTTCGCGCTGCGCGTCAAAGGCCATGGAGCCGTCTCGCCGTCGGTCTGGCGCTATCATTCAGAGCCATTTGTTCACATCCCTCCATGGCAGGCATACACATCACCGACATCGAAGCAGCCATCAACTACTGGCGCCAGAAAAAGCCTTCACCCGACGGCGTGCTGCTGGCTCCCGAGGCACGGGCCTTGGCCGATGTGTATGCGCTGATGATTTACCGCCACGCCAGCGAAGTCGATACCGACGACTTCCCCTCGCATGCCATGGCCGCCTGGCTGGCCTGGTACGACACCACGCCTGACACCCCCTGCATCGCCATCTGCTCGACCAGCCAGGGCGATGACATGTGCAAAGGCTGCGGACGCACGTTTGCCGAAGTCCAGCACTGGCCCGCGTTCGATCCGGCGGAAAAACGCTCCGTCTGGCGGCGCATCACCCTCGAAGCTTCGGCCTGGCGCTTCAACCGGTATGCCGAGCGGGCGAGGGAGAAATAAGGCACCCCCTGAGCCGCTTCGCGGCTTGGGCCGCCCCGGCTTCCCCCTCTCAACCTGCGGTGGAGGGGGACGGCAGCCTCGGTGCGGGGCGGCCCTTCCTCGCTGCCCCTCGCTGGAGCGCGCCAGTTTCGTGGGCAGGCGGTCGTGCGGGGGCTGGGGTCAGGGTTATTTCCAGCGAATCGGCTCGACCATCACGCTGCCGAGCTTGCTGCTGAGCGTGATCGCGCCTTCCTGGATGGTCGCCTGCAGTTGCATGCTGCGTTCGGCCAGCTGGGCCAGCTCGGGGCCGGCTTCGGAGGGCAGGCGCCAGACCTGCAACTTGGGCAGGCGGCTGAATTTGCTCTCGATGCCTTTCCACCACACGTCGGCCGCATGGCTGAACGGGTAGAGCAGCACCTGGTCCGACTTGCTGCAGGCCTTGGCGATGGGCTTGTCTTCGGGCTGGCCGACTTCGATCCACAGGCGCTTGCGGCCGGTGAAGTCGGTGAGCGAGACGTCCGGATCCTCCGTGTCGGACAGGCCGGCGCCGAACGCCAGGGTCGCATCGCCGTTGCACAGGTCGTTGAGCTGGTGGGCATTGAGCGCCAGCGCCACCAGGCGCGCCATCATGCGTTCATCGGTCTCGCTGGGGTGACGGGCCAGGGTCAAGGCATGGTCGGCGTAGTAACCGTGGTCGATGTCGGCAATCTGCAGGTTTGCCTTGAAGATGGTGGATTTGAGGGCCATGCGCGCGCTGTCCGTGTCGGAGAAAAAAGAAATGATTCCACTCGGGAATCAAAAAACAAGAGCTGCCAGCGCTTGGCTCGGCAAGCAAGGACAGCTCTTGTGAGAGTAGCAGTGACCAGTACTGGGCGCGGCTCAGCCCAGAGGCACCGAGCAAGGGCCGCCCCGCAGCGACGGTGCCGTCCCCCTCCACCGAAGGATGAGAGGGGGAAGCGGCGTCAGCCGCTCAGGGGGTGCCTCACACTCTCCGCGCGAGTTCCGCAGCCTTGCCCACGTAGGAGCCGGGCGTCATGGCCAGCAGACGGTCCTTGTCGGCCTGGGGGATTTCCAGGCCGTTGATCAGGCGGTGCAGGTCTTCGGCCTGCACGGTCTTGCCGCGCGTGACTTCCTTGAGCTTCTCGTAGGCACCCTGCACGCCGTAGCGACGCATCACGGTCTGGATGGGCTCGGCCAGCACTTCCCAGGCGTTGTCCAGGTCTTCAGCCAGCTTTTCCTCGTTGAGTTCGAGCTTGTTCAAGCCGGTCATCAGCGAGGTGTAGGCCAGGGTGGCGTAGCCCAGGGCCACGCCGATGTTGCGCAGCACCGTGGAATCGGTCAGGTCACGCTGCCAGCGGCTCACGGGCAGCTTTTCCGACAGGTGCTTGAGCACGGCATTGGCCAGACCCAGATTGCCTTCGGCATTTTCGAAGTCGATGGGGTTGACCTTGTGCGGCATGGTCGAGGAACCGATTTCGCCGGCCTTCAGACGCTGCTTGAAGTAGCCCAGCGAGACATAGCCCCAGATGTCGCGCGACAGGTCGATCAGGATGGTGTCGGCGCGCGCCACGGCGTCGAACAACTCGGCCATGTAGTCGTGCGGCTCGATCTGGATCGAGTAAGGCTGGAAGGTCAGGCCCAGGCCGTTGGGTTCGGCCGTTTCGATGACCTTCTTGCTGAAAGCTTCCCAGTCGAAATCAGGCCAGGCCGACAGGTGGGCGTTGTAGTTGCCCACGGCGCCGTTCATCTTGCCCAGGATCTTGACATTGGCAATGCGGTCCACGGCGGCCTGCAGGCGCACCACGACGTTGGCCATTTCCTTGCCGACGGTGGTCGGGCTGGCGGTCTGGCCGTGGGTGCGGCTGAGCATGGGCACGTCGGCGTACTGGTGGGCCATTTCGCGCAGCTTGAGCACGATGCGGTCCAGCGCCGGCAGCACGACCATGTCGCGGCCCACGCGCAATTGCAGGGCGTGGCTGGTGTTGTTGATGTCTTCGCTGGTGCAGGCGAAGTGCACGAATTCAGCGGCTTTTTCCAGTTCAGGACGGGCTTCGAACTTGGACTTGATCCAGTACTCCACGGCCTTGACGTCGTGGTTGGTGACCTTTTCGATGTCCTTGATGGCAATCGCATCGGCTTCGCTGAAGTTCTTCACCAGGCCCAGCAAGTAAGCACGCGCTCCTATGGAGAGCGGCTTGAATTCTTCAAATCCGGCATCGGACAGGGCGATAAACCAGGCAATCTCCACCTGCACGCGGCGGTGCATGTAACCCTGTTCGCTCATGATCGGGCGCAGGGCGGAGAGTTTGGCGGCGTAGCGGCCGTCGAGCGGGGAGAGGGCGGAAATGGTGGACAGGCTCATGGGGCGTAATTGTAGGTGTCTGAGGCCTGTCATCCACTGATCCCCCCCAGCCCGAAGGGAAAGCCAGGCAGCGCACAGGCCGTCTGGCACTGGATTGCCCCCGGACTGGGGTGTGGGGAAATCCATGAATCACCCACCCAGGCAAGCCCCATGGCAGGCATGGCTGCCGATAGAATCGGCCGTCCGGCGCCCGCCGTGTCCCCAGCCAAGGAAGTTCGTTGTATGAAATTGATCGGCAGCCCCAACAGCCCTTATGTGCGCAAGGTGCGCATCGTCATGGCGGAAAAAAAGCTCGATTTCCAGTTCGTGATCGAAGACGTCTGGGCCGCCGATGCCGCCGTCTCGGCGGACAACCCGCTGGGCAAGGTTCCGCGCCTGCTGATCGAAGGCCATGAATTGCCGCTGCACGATTCGCGCGTGATTGTCGAATACCTCGATACCTTGTCGCCCGTGGGCAAGCTGCTGCCAGCCAGCGGCCGCGAACGCGCCGACGTCAAGACCTGGGAGGCCCTGGCCGACGGTCTGCTCGACGCAGGCGTGCTGGCCCGGCTCGAAGCCACCTGGGCCGGGCGCAGCGAGTCCGAGCGCAGCCAGGCCTGGATAGACCGCCAGATGGGCAAGGTGCAGGCCAGCCTGCAGGCCATGTCCAAGACCCTGGGCGACAAGCCGTTTTGCTGCGGCACCCATCTGACACTGGCCGATATCGCCACGGGCTGCGCCCTGCACTGGCTGGACTTTCGCTTCCCGCAAGTGAACTGGCGCGACGATCACCCCAATCTGGCCAAACTGGCCGACAAGCTGGCCCTGCGCGCGAGCTTCAGCGAGACCAAGCCGGGCTGAAACCAGCCCCCACGCTCGCCCACTGCGTGTGGCTCGCTGCCCCCCAAGGGGGCCGTCCGCCGCCTTGGGGCGGCCCGGCGGCGGCGGTGGAGGTCTTCTCAGGCGCTCCATTCGCGCTGTACCTGCCTCGGCACGAAAAAATGGCCACCCTGCGGTGGCCATTTTCACGAAATAAAAAAGTTGCGAAGCATCCCGAAACGAATAAAGAGAGGGAGGGAGGAGAAGCGCTTCAGGAGGGTCGATAAGGATCGAGTCCATAAGGGCTTCGCAACAGTAAAGCGTCCATCGTTTGCAGCCTCGCTTTCGCTGGCGTAAACCTGATTGATAGAGGGCGAGTCTGTCCCAAAGTTCCTAGCCGTGCATCTGCAAAAGTGTAACGAATTGCTTAATTTTTAATCAACTTTCCGTCGCCCGCAAGCCAGGGAAAAGCGCGCGCGCCGTAGCGACATACGGGAGCGCAAATGCGCAGGAATGGCGGGCCGCTGCGGCCCGCGGGCGCCCGCGCATTTCGCAAATTAAACGTTTGTTTTCAAATATGTGTGGGCAAACCCGCGGCAGGCTGTGAGGCCGCCGTTTCCGGCGTGCCAAACACGGTCCGCCACAAGGCCAGCACGGCGTCGCGCTGGGGTGCCGCGCGCTGTGGATCGACCTGTCCGCTGGCCTCATCCAGCCGCGCCTTGTGCTGGATGCGACGCAGCTCCCGGTAGGCATCGGCCGCTGCCTGGCCCACGCCGGTCGGCAGCAAGCCGACCTGCTCGGCGCGCTGCAGCAAGGCGATATTGCCCACGTTGCCGATCAGCTGGGGGTGCTCGCCCGAGCGCGACAGCACCAGGTATTGCACGGCGAACTCCGCGTCCACCATGCCGCCCGGGCTGTGCTTGACGTCGAACAGCTGGCCGCGTACCGGATGGGCGGCACGCACGCGTTCGCGCATGGCGACGATTTCGGCGCGCAGCAGGGCCGCATCGCGCGGCGCGGAAATGACGGCTTCGCGCACCGCGTCGAAACGCGCGCGCAAGGCCTCGCTGCCCAGCACAAAGCGGGCCCGCGTCATGGCCTGGTGTTCCCAGGTCCAGGCGGTGTTGCTGCCGCGCTGCTGCTGGTAGGCGGCATAGGAGTCAAAGCCCGTGACCAGCAGGCCCGAGCTGCCGTTGGGGCGCAGCGCGGTGTCGATTTCAAACAGATCGCCTTCGCTGGTCTTCACCGTCATCCAGTTGATCAGCTTGCGCGCAAACGCCGCATAGACCTCGGGCGCGCGCTCGTCGTCGTCGTCGAAAACGAAGACGATGTCCAGGTCGCTGCCATAGCCCAGCTCCTTGCCGCCAAGCTTGCCGTAGCCAATGATGGCGAACTGCGGCTGATCGCGGTGGCGCCCCTTGAGGCGCGACCAGCACCACTGGGCCGTGACGCGCAGCACGCTGTCGGCCAGGGCGCTCAGGTCGTCGGCCACCTGTTCGACGCTGATCCGGCCTTCGACGTCACGCGCCAGCGTGCGAAAGATTTCCGCATGCAGGGCACGGCGCAGCAGGTTGAGCAGGGTTTCATCGTCGTCTTCGCCGGTTCTGGCGAGCGCGCTCAGGCGCTGCGCCAGTTCACGTTCAAAATCGGCGGCCACGAAGCGCTCGGTCAGCAGCGCATCGCTGGCCAGCTCGTCGATCACGCCTGGATGCTGGAGCAGGTAGCGGGCCGGCCAGCGGGCCGCGCCCAACAGGTGCAGCAGCCGCTCGTGCACGGCCGGGCGCTCCAGCAGCAGCGCCAGATAGCTTTCGCGACGCAGCAGGGGTTCGAGCCAGTTGACCAGGCGCACGGCCGCTTCTTCGCCCACGCTGCCGTCGGCCACCCATTGCGCGGTGCGCTGCACCAGGCGGAACAGGCGTGCGCGGGTTTCCTCGCGCAAGCTGGTGACGCGGGGGTGCGCGCGCCACTCGGCCACGCGTGCGGCCAGCTGGGCCGGCAAGGACGTGATCAAGTCATCGATTTCCTGGGGCGTGGCCGCGGACAGGGCCCGCGGGCCGCCGCAGTTGCCATTGCCGCACTGCGGCGAGGCATTGCCGCCCAGCAAGGTGTCGAACTCCTCGGCCACCAGTTCGCGGTGGGCATCGAGCTGGTGCAGGAAGCGACTGCAGTCGGGATAGCCCATGGTCTGGGCAATCCACAGCAGGTCTTCGTCGCGCGTGGGCAGCACATGGGTTTGCTGGTCGTCCAGGTACTGGATGCGGTGCTCGACCTGGCGCAGGAAAGTGTAGGCCTCGGTCAGCGCTTGCGCGGTTTCGGCCGACATCAGGCCGGAGCGCGAAAGGCGCTGCAGGGCTTCGAGCGTGGGGCGGCAGCGCAGTTCGGGGAACTGCCCGCCGCGCACCACCTGCAGCAGTTGGACGGTGAATTCGATTTCACGGATGCCGCCGCGCGACAGCTTGACGTCGTTGGCGCGCTCGGGGTGGCCGGCGCTGCGCTTGGCCGCATGCTCGCGGATCTGGCGGTGCAGCGAACGCAGCGCGTCGAACACGCTGTAGTCGAGGTAGCGGCGAAAGACAAACGGCAGGACCACGCCGCGCAAGGCCTGGACCTGGGGCGTGCGCAGGCAGTCAAAAGGCGCGACCACGCGGCTCTTGAGCCAGGCAAAACGCTCCCATTCCCGGCCCTGGGTTTGCAGGTATTCCTCCAGCGAGGCCAGCGAGGCCGCGGGCGCGCCGGAATTGCCGTTGGGGCGCAGGGCCAGGTCGACGCGGAACACGAAGCCGTGCTCGGTCACGTCGCCGATCAGCGCATAAATGCCCTTGACCGCGCGCGCAAAGTATTCGTGGTTGGAAGTGCGCCCCCGGCCGTCGGGCAGGCCCGCGGTGTCGCCTTCGTGCTCATAGACATAGATCAGGTCGATGTCGCTGGACACGTTGAGCTCGCGCGCGCCGAATTTGCCCATGCCGATGATCCACAGCTGCACCGGCTGGCCGTCGGGCCCGATAGGCGCGCCGTGGCGGCTGTCGAGGTCGGCCCGCACATGCTGGCAGGCCCGGTCCAGGGCCAGCTCGGCCAGTTGGGTCACGGCCAGCGTGACCACGGCCAGCGGCGCCTGCTGCGCGCAATCGAGCTGCATCAGCCGCTCCATCACCAGCTGGCGCAGCACCCGCAGCGCAGCCGACAGATCCAGCCCCTGACCCAGCAAGGCTTCGAGTGCCTGCCCCATCGCCGCGCGCGTGGGCACGCCAGGGGGAAACAGCGCCAGTTCTTCGCCATAACGTCGGTGTAAACGTTGGTAAAAACGGGAGTGCGCTAGGCGCAGCGCGGCCTCGGGGGCCAGGTCGGAAGGAGAATAGTCAACGGTCTGCATGCGCAACACAGGAAAAGCGGTGAACCGGCGGATAACCATGACATCCCCTTGACTGCTGCCCCTTGCAGGGACCGCGGGTGATAATTCCTGGCATTGACCGGCCCACCAATGATCGAACCCCAACCGCACCCCACACGCCTTCTCCATTGGATGGCAGGCATTGCGCGGTGGTCACTGGGATTGCTGCTGGCCTTCTGGCTGCTGCTCGCCACCGTGTGGGGGGTGCTCCATGGCTTCATTGTGCCGCGAATCAGCGAGTACCGTCCGCAGCTGGAAAGCCTGGCCGCGCGCACCTTGGGGATACCGGTGCGCATAGGCGCCATCACGGCGCACAGCCAAGGCCTGATGCCGGTTTTCGAGCTGCAGCAGGTGGAATTGCAGGACGCCCAGGGCCGCAGCGCCTTGCAGCTGTCGCGGGTGGTGATCGCCGTGTCGGCGCGCTCCCTGCTGCGCCTGGGCGTCGAGCAGCTGTACATCGACGCGCCCCAGCTGGAAGTGCGGCGCGATGCCCGCGGCCAGCTATGGGTGGCGGGCTTGGCGCTGCCGCCGCCGGACACCGGCAGCAGCCCGGCGGCCGACTGGCTGTTCTCGCAAACCGAAATCGCCATCCGCGGCGGCAGCCTGCGCTGGGAGGACGAGCTGCGCCAGGCCCCGCCGCTGTCCCTGCACCAGCTGGATCTGGTGGTACGCAACCAGGGCTGGCGCCACCAGATACGTCTGGACGCCACGCCCGACAGCGACTGGGGAGCGCGCTTCACGCTGGCCGCGCATTTCCACGAGCCCCTGCTCTCGACCCATGAAGGCGAGTGGCAGCGCTGGACCGGCCAGGCCTACGCCCACTTCCCGCAACTGGACGTGTCGCGACTGGGCCAGTACCTCGATTTGCAGGGCGCGAGCCTCACCCAGGGCCGGGGTGCGCTGCGCGCCTGGGTCGATATACGCCGCGGACAGGTCCAGGAGCTGACCACCGATCTGGCGCTGAACGCCGTCGAAACCCAATTGCGCGCCGATCTGCCGCCGCTGTCGCTCAAGGCCTTGCAGGGACGACTCAGCGCCGAGCGCCTGCCGGGCGGCTATGCGCTGCGCGGCCAGGCACTGGCCTTCGAAACCGGCGACGGCCTGGTCTGGCCGGCCAGCCAGTTCTTCCTGCGCCAAACCCAGGCCGAAGCCGCCGCCGCCGGGCGCGGACCGCTGGGCGAGCAGGGCGAACTGCGCTTCGAGCAGTTGGACCTGGCCATCGCTTCCGCGCTGGCCAGCCGCCTGCCCCTGGACGAGGCCGTGCGCGACGCCTTGCTGGCCCTGGATCCGCGCGGCCAGGTCAAGGCACTGCGCGCCACCTGGCGCGGGCCCAGCGACCAGCCCCTGCAATACGAAGTCAACGGCGAAGTGCAGAACCTGGCGCTGTCGGGGCAGCCCGCCGCGCACGGCACTGGCGTTCCCGGTGTCGAAGGCCTGCAGGCGCAGTTCTCGCTCAATCAGCTCGGCGGCTCGGCCCAACTGCGCATGGCCGACGGCGTGCTGCACCTGCCTGGCGTGTTCGAAGACCCGGTGCTGCCGCTGACCCACCTCAGCGGCGAAGTGCGCTGGCAGGTCGACGGCGAGCACCTGGCCGTTCAGACCCGCGAGCTGCGCTTTGGCAATGCCGACGCCGAAGGCCAGGCCCAGGCCAGCTGGCACACCGGGCGGGGTCAGGTCCCGCGCTTTCCCGGCGTGCTCGATCTGACGGGCAGCCTGCGCGACGCCGACGGCAGCCGCGTGCACCGCTACCTGCCGCTGGAAATTCCCGCCGATGCGCGCCACTATGTGCGCGACAGCGTGCGCGCCGGTCAGGCCAGCCGGGTGCAGTTCAAGGTCCAGGGCGATCTCAACCATATTCCGTTCGAGCAGCCGGGCCAGGGCGAATTCCACATCGCCGCCCAGGTCCACGACGTGACCTATGCCTACGTGCCCGTCTCGCTGCAGTCGGCGGGCGAAAAACCCTGGCCGGCGCTGACCGGCCTGTCGGGCGAGCTGGTGTTCGACCGGGCCTCGATGAGCGTGCGCAACGCCCAGGGCCGGATCGCCGGCCACTCGCGGCTGCAGCTGCAGCAGATCCAGGCCCGCATCGCCGACCTGTCCCACACCCGCGTCGAAGTCCAGGCCAAGGCACGTGGCGAGCTGAGCGAAATGTTCGGCTACGTCGCCGGCTCGCCGGTGGGAGCCTTGACCGAACACGTGATGGACCAGGCCCAGGCCAGCGGCAACGCCGACCTGCGCCTGCAACTGGACCTGCCCATAGACCATCTCATGCAGTCCAAGGTGCAGGGCAGCGTGACCCTGGCCGGCAACAGCCTGCGGCTGATGCCCGAAGTGCCGCAGCTGAGCCAGATCCGCGGCGCCGTGCAGTTTTCCGACACCGGTTTTTCGCTGTCCGGCCTGCAGGCCCAGGCCCTGGGCGGCCCGGTGCGTTTCGACGGCGGCCTGCAGGTGGATACCAAAGCGCCCATCACGCAGTCACCGCTGAAGCTGCGCGCCACCGGCACGGCCAGCGCCGAAGGGCTGCGCCAGGCGACCGAACTGGGCCTGCTGGCCGACATCGCCCGCGCAGCCCAGGGCCAGGCCGACTATGTTCTGGACCTGGGCGTGCGCCGCGGCACCCCGGAAATCACCGTCACCAGCAGTCTGCAAGGCCTGGCGCTGGACCTGCCCAGCCCGCTGGGCAAGCCGGCGGCAGCGGCCCTGCCGCTGCGCTTTGCGCATGTGCTCGCACCGTCGGCATTGGTCACGTCCAGCGCCAAAGCCGAGCTGCCGCCACTGCACGACGAAATCTCGCTGCAATGGAGCGACTGGGGCAGCCTGCGCTACCTGCGCGATGCCAGCAGCTCGCCCGCCAAAGTGCTGCGCGGCGCGCTGGCCATCGGCCTGCCTGGCCAGGCCCTGGCGCCCACGGAGCTGCCGGAACGCGGCGTTAACGTCCAGGCGACACTGGCGACGCTGGACGTCGACGCCTGGCAGACCGCGCTGCGGCAGCTGGCACCCCAACCCACGGCAGCTGCAACAGCATCGGCATCGCCCGACGCACTGCAAGCCTATCTGCCGGATACGGCGGCGATCAGCGCCCAGCGCCTCATGACCTCCGGCCGCACCTTGCACGCCCTCAGCGCCAGCGGCGCACGCCGCGGCAGCCTGTGGACGGCCACGGTGGATGCGCGCGAGCTCAGCGGCTACCTCGAATACCGCGAAGGCCAGCCGGCCGACCCCGCGGGCCAGATCTATGCGCGCCTGGCCCGACTGGCCGTGCCGCAGAGCGCGGCCAAGGAAGTCGATGCCCTGCTCAGCCCGCAACCGCACAGCCTGCCGGCGCTGGACATCGCCGTGGACGCGCTGGAGCTGTTCGGCCGCCCCATGGGACGCTTTGAAGTCCAGGCTCGCAACCGGGAAAGTCCGTCCGGCACCGGCGCGCGCGAATGGCAGTTGGCCCAGTTCAACATCACCAGTCCCGAAGCGCGCCTGCAGGCCAGCGGCAGCTGGGGCCTGCAGCCGGGCCTGCCCTACCAGCCGCGCACCGCCCTGGACTTCACCTTGACCATCGAGGACACGGGCCTGCTGCTGAGCCGCTTTTCCATGCCCGGCGTGGTGCGCAATGGCCGTGGCAAGCTGGGCGGCCAAGTCACCTGGAACGGCTCGCCGCTGGCCCCGGACTTTCCCTCGCTGAGCGGGAAAATGCACCTGGACATCGCCTCGGGCCAGTTCCTCAAGGCCGACCCGGGGCTGGCCAAGCTGCTGGGCGTGCTGAGCCTGCAGGCCCTGCCCCGGCGCCTGACGCTGGATTTCCGCGACGTCTTCAGTGAAGGCTTTGCGTTCGACTTCATCCGCGGCGATGTGCAGATCGCGCAAGGCATTGCACGCAGCAACAACCTGCAGATGAAAGGCGTCAACGCCGCCGTGCTGATGGAAGGCCAGGCCGACCTGCTGCACGAAACGCAGAACCTGCATGTGGTGGTGGTGCCGGAAATCAATGCCTGGACCGCTTCGCTGGTGGCCACGGCCATCAACCCGGTCGTGGGCCTGGGCAGCTTTCTGGCGCAGATGCTGCTGCGCGGCCCGCTGATTGCCGCCACGACCAAGGAATTCCGCATCGATGGCTCCTGGTCCGATCCCCAGGTCCACGCCCTGTCATCCACCAAGGCCACCGCGCCAGAAGTGCCCGCCGCCGAACCCACACCCGTCCCCCCAGGAGAAGCCAAATGAAAGTCGCTGCCTTGCAAATGGTGTCCACGCCCGATGTGGGAGCCAACCTGGATGCCGCCTGGCAATTGCTGCAGCAGGCCAGCGACGCCGGCGCGGAGCTCGCGGCCCTGCCCGAGTATTTCTGCGCCATGGGCCTGCGCGACACCGACAAGCTGGGCTTGCGCGAAGCGTTCGGTCAGGGTCCCATCCAGGACTTCCTGGCCCGCGCCGCGCGCGAGCTGGGCCTGTGGATTGTCGGCGGCACCCTGCCGCTGGCGGCCGATGACGACCAGCATGTGCACAACAGCTCGCTGGTGTTCTCCCCCGACGGCGACTGCGTGGCGCGCTACGACAAGATCCATCTGTTTCGCTACGACAATGGCCGCGAACGCTACGACGAAGCCCAGGTCATCGCCGCCGGCCACGAACCCGTGCAGCTGGACATCACCGACCGCGGCGGCGAGCGCTGGCGTCTGGGCCTGAGCGTCTGTTACGACCTGCGCTTTCCCGAGCTGTACCGCGCCCAGCAAGGCTGCGATCTGCTGCTGGTGCCCAGCGCTTTCACCCACACCACGGGCCAGGCCCACTGGGAGATCCTGCTGCGCGCCCGGGCGATTGAAAACCAGGCCTATGTGCTGGCGCCGGCCCAGGGCGGCCACCACGCCAACGGGCGCCACACCTGGGGCCACAGCTTGGCTGTAGACCCCTGGGGCCAGGTTCTTGCCGAAATCGTCCAGGGCCCGGGCCTGGCGCTGGCCCAGCTCGATCGCCAGCGGCTGCAAAGCGTTCGCGCCCAACTTCCCGCACTGCAACACCGCATCCTGTAAGCCTTTTAGATGATTCCCCTGCCCGATCCCCAGACCCTGCCTTTCCCGGCGTCGCCCGACAGCGCCACGCCAGGCGACGTCGGCGACCCGCACTCGACCCGCTGGCCCTGGCGCCGCTGGCGCAGTACCTGGCGCCGTTGGTCGCTGTGGACCCTGCTGGTGGCACTGGTGGTGAGCATGCTGATCACCCTGGTCTGGCTCGCGGGGCGCTACGAGGCCGTGCAGGTGCAGGACCGACTGGACCTCGACGCCGCGAATGCCGTGGCCGACATCCGCACCGCGCTCAACCGCAACCTGCAGGACTTGCAGGCCCTGGGCTCCAGGGACAACGATCAGCAGGAATGGCGCGCCCGCGCCGCCGAAGTCCTGCAGGTGCGCCGCGAAATCGTGCGCATCGAATGGCGCGACGCGCGGCTGCAACTGCGGGCCGCGGCCGACACGCCCTACCGGCCCATGCAATGGGACGAAAGCCAGCGCGAAGACAGCCAGTCCCATGCCCAGCTGACCTGCGCCAACGCCCGCCGTCTCAACGGCCCGGCCTATTCGGCGAGCTACTTCCAGCTGCTGGGCGACGGCCTGGGCTCGGAGATGATGGAAGTCTGCCTGCCGCTGTCGCATGCCGGCCGCTACGAAGGCTTCATCGTCGCGACCTATGCGCTGCAAAGCATTCTGGTCAGCCAGGTCAGCAAGAACCTCTCGCACAGCCAGGAAGTCTCGTTCACCGAGCCCGACGGCACGCGGCTGGCCCTGGTCGGCGCGGCCTGGCGCGGCACGCGCGTGTTCACGTCCCAGCAAATCCTCGACCTGCCGGGCAATATGCTGGTGCTGCGGCTGGACCACTGGCACCGCGCGCCCAGCGTGTTCCCGAACGTGCTCACGGCCCTGGTCACGACCATGGCCATTGCCCTGGGCACGGTGCTGGTGATTCTGGTGCGCGACAACCGCCGGCGCCTGCGCGCCGAGCGCGACCTGGGCGAAGCCCTGGCGTTTCGCAAAGCCATGGAGGACTCGCTGATCACCGGCTTGCGCGCGCGCGACCTCAAGGGCCGCATCAGCTATGTCAATCCCGCGTTCTGCGAGATGGTGGGCTTCACTTCCGAAGAATTGCTGGGTCTGAACTTCGCGCCCTACTGGCCGCCCGAGCTGTCCCAGGAATACCACCAGCGCCAGCTCAAGCGCCTGGCAGGCAAGGCGCCGCCGTCGCGCGAAGGCTACGAATCGGTGTTCATGCGCAAGGACGGCACGCGTTTCCCGGTGCTGATCTTCGAAGCCCCGCTGATCAGCGCCCAGGGCCGGCACACGGGCTGGATGAGCGCCTTCCTGGACATCAGCGAACAGCGCCGCATGGAAGAGATCTCGCGGGCTTCGCAAGAGCGCCTGCAGGCCACGGCACGCCTGGCCACCGTGGGCGAAATGGCCTCGCTGCTGAGCCACGAGCTGACCCAGCCGCTGGTAACCATCTCCAGCTACGCCACGGGCTCGCTCAACATGCTGGCCCAGCACGACCTCGCCAGCGCCAACGCGGCCGCACTGCGCCAGGAGCTGCAGGAACTGCGCACCGCCATGCAGCGCATTGCCCACCAGGCCGAACGCGCGGGCCGGGTGATCAAGAGCGTGCGCGACTTCGTGCGCCGCCGCGACCAGTCGCGCGAAGAAGTGCATGCCAGCGAGCTGATCGATGCCGTGCTGCCCCTGGTGCGCATGCAGGCGCGCAAGCTCGGCGTGCGCGTGATCACCCAGCTCGACAACGATTTGCCGCCCGTGCTGTGCGATCCGACCATGGTCGAGCAGGTACTGCTCAATCTGGCGCGCAACGGCACCCAGGCCATGGACCGCATCAACACCCAGCCGCGCGAGCTGACGCTGCGCGTGCGCCACACCGCCACCAGCGCGCACGCCAACTGGCTGGAGTTTTCCGTGATCGACTGCGGCAGCGGCATCGAGGACGCCGTTTCCGACCAGCTGTTCACGCCGTTTTTCACCACCCGAGAAGAAGGCATGGGCCTGGGCCTGAGCCTGTGCCGCACCGTGATCGAACAGCATGGCGGGACGCTGCGCCACAGCCCCCACTTGCCGCGTGGTACGGTGTTTAGCTTTACGCTGCCTGTTCCCCCACAGAATTGATCCCATGGAACCCGTCCAAAACGCCACCGTCTATATCGTGGATGACGATGCCGATGTGCGCGAAGCCCTGGCCTGGCTGCTGCGCTCGCGCCGCCTGCTCAGCGAGGCCTTCGATTGCGCCGAGTCGTTTCTGGCCATGCTGCAGTCCCAGCCGCCGCCGCGCGACCCCTGCTGCCTGCTGCTGGACATGCGCATGACCGGCATGAGCGGCCTGGCGCTGTTCAACCAGTTGCTGGCCGAAGATCAGCTCGCGGCCATGCCGGTGATTTTTCTCACCGGCCACGCCGATGTGCCCACGGCCGTGGACACGGTCAAGCGCGGCGCCTTCGATTTTTGCGAAAAGCCGTTTTCCGACAACGCGCTGGTCGACCGCATCGTGCAGGCGCTCACCGTCTCCGACCAGCATCTGGCGCGCATGCGCGAGCGCGACGCGCTGCGCTCGCGCCTGACCGACCTGACCGAACGCGAGCGCGACGTGATGCGCCTGGTGGTCGAAGGCATTCCCAACAAGCTCATCGCCGACCAGCTGGACATCAGCGTGCGCACGGTGGAAGTGCACCGCTCGCGGGTCTTCGACAAGATGCAGGTCAAGTCGGCCGTCGAACTGGCCAATCTGCTGCGAGCGCATGGGTAGCCCCCACGCTCGCCCACTGCGTGTGGCTCGCTGCCCCCCAAGGGGGCCGTCGCCGCCTTGGGGCGGCCCGGCGGCGGCGAGCGTGGGTCTTGCTGGCGCTCTGCCGCGGCTACCAGCGCCCTCTGCTGGCACCGCACGTATTGCGCTGCGCCCATGGGGCCAGGCGCAAAAAAAGGCCTCGCACTGCGAGGCCTTTTTCAGGGAAAGCGCTTAAATTAGCGGGGGCGTTCGCCCACGAAGATTTCCACGCGGCGGTTGCGTGCGCGGCCGTCGGCCGTGCTGTTCGAGGCGATGGGCTCATAGGAGCCGCGGCCTTCGGTCTGGATGCGCGTGCCGCCCACGCCACGGGACGTGAGGTAGTTGCGCGTGCTGTTGGCGCGGGCCAGCGACAGCGGGTTGTTGATGGAGTCCGAGCCCGTGCTGTCGGTGTGGCCAACGATGCGCACATCGGTGTTCACATTGGCGCGCAGGCCTTCGGCAAAGCGGTCGAGCACGGGAGCGAAATTGCCCTTGATGTCCGAACGGCCGGTATCAAACGAAATGTCGCTGGGAATGTCGAGCTTGAGCTGGTTGTCGGCCGTCTGCGTCACGCCGATGCCCGTGCCCTGGGTCGCGGCTTCCATTTCGCGCTTTTGCTTTTCCATGTTCTGCGACCAGATGTAGGTGCCCAGGGCACCCACGCCCGCGCCCACCAGGGCACCCGTGCCGGCCTTGCCGCCCGTGGCCGAGCCGAGCACGGCTCCGGCCAGTGCGCCCACGCCCGCTCCCGTGGCCGTACGGCGCTGGGTGTCCGACATATTCATGTTGGCACAGCCAGAAATGAACAGGACCGCAGCCGTTGCGGCCACCACTATGTTTTTGCGCATAAAAACTCCTTCGCGTGAATGAACCAGGCTACGGCCTGCCTGTCCTCATGAATGCATGAAAAATCCATGGCAAGCGGCCCATTGTGTAAAACCTATTATCGAGCAGCCTATCAGCCTGGCATCCGCCCCATCGTAGGACAGAGACCACATCACCACCTCAATGCGGCGGCCCCGGGGCCTTGGGCGGAACATCCGGGTCCGGCGCCTGCGGCGGGGCCACGGGCAACTCCCCTCGCTTGCGCCCGGAAAACATGGTCCACCAGACAATTGCGACCAAAACGATCAATGCCAACAGTGCTTCAAGCAAAATCAGTCCCATGAACTTTCACCTCCTGCGCCTTGCTTCAATGGCGTTGATTGTAGGAACGCTCGCCGCCTGCTCCACCGCCCCGGTGTCGACCGTCGATCCTTCCCCCATCCCCGAGCTCCTGCCCCACGGCGCCAGAGCCGGCCAGCCCGCCGTCACGGCAGCACCGGCCACCTTTGCCAAAAGCCGTTGGCTGCCCGTGACCTGGAGCGAAGTGCCCGGTTTCGACAGCGATACGCTGCACGAAGCCTGGAATGCCTGGCTCAAGAACTGTGAACGCCCGACGCCCGCCTTTGCCGGCCTGTGCAGCGAAGTGCGCCGCCTGAGCATCGCCAACGGCGACGAGCAGCGCGCCTGGATGCAGGCCAAGCTCCAACCCTACCGGGTGGAAGCGAGCAACGGCAACGCCGACGGCCTGCTGACGGCCTATTACGAGCCCCAGCTGGACGCCGCGCGCCAGCAAGGCAATGGCTACAACGTGCCCCTGTACCGTCTGCCCGCGGGTTTCGGCACGCGCAAGCCCTGGTACTCCCGCCAACAGATCGACACTCTGCCCGAAGCCCAGGCCGCGCTGGCCGGGCGTGCCATTGCCTGGCTGCGCGACCCGGTCGATGCGCTGGTGCTGCACATCCAGGGGTCGGGGCGCCTGCGCCTGGTCGAACCTAACGGCCAGGTCCGCCTGGTGCGCGTGGCCTATGCCGGCACCAACGACCAGCCGTACAAAAGCGTGGGCCGCTGGCTGCTGGACCAGAATCTGGTGCGCGACGCGACCTGGCCGGGCATCAGCGCCTGGATCGCGGCCAACCCCGCGCGGGTCAATGAAATGCTGTGGAGCAATCCACGCTATGTGTTCTTCCGCGAAGAACCGCTCGAAGGGCTGGACGCGCAGTTCGGCCCCAAGGGCGCCTTGGGCGTCGCCCTGACCCCCGGCCGCTCGATTGCCGTCGACCGCCAGAGCATCCCCTACGGCACACCGGTGTGGCTGTCCACGCCCGGCCCCACGGTGGCGCTCAACCGCATGGTCTTCGCCCAGGACACGGGCAGCGCCATTCTGGGTGCCGTGCGCGCCGACTACTTCACCGGCTGGGGCCAGGAAGCCGGCGACATTGCCGGACGTCTGAAGCAAAACCTGCGGCTGTGGGCCTTCTGGCCGCGCCACCTGACGCCGGGTTCGGCCAGCAATTAAGCCGCGCCCACCTTTCAAGCCAGGGCGCCCAGGCTTGAAAGCATTACACCGGTGCATGCGTACCGCCTACCTGCGCACCCGCCCGCCACCGACCCGGCGCGGGTGCCGTGAGGCGGGAAGATGCCAACGTCTACGTTGCATTCTTTCACCCCACCACCTTGCAGGCACCGCATGCCCACCCATCCCAACCAAGCACCCGGCACCCATGGTCCCCAGGCACCGAGCAACTCATCCTGGTTCAGCGATCCCGATAACGAGGACATCCAGGTCTTTCGCCCCAGTGGTCTATCGCATCTGCCCCACTCCGCGCCCACCGAGACCGGCCCCCTGCATCCACCGGAGCTGCTGAGGCAGCCCCGATATACCCCGGACGCCACCGCCGCGCCGCCGCAGCCAGCCAGCGCTTTCTCCCCCCTGTCCGAGACCCTGGAAGCACCTGTGCTGGAATACGTGCCGTCGCTACAGCTTCACGTGCTCCTGCCCGCCCCGTCCACCCTGTCGCCCGATCTTCTGCCCCTGGGAATGAACTTCGCTCGGGAGGCGTTCTTCCGCGCCGCCATGCAGGGGCTGGCGATCCCGTGGGATGGCACGGGCAGCGCGACCGTACGGTCTGTCGCCCTCCACTCCCTGGCGCCCGCCGCCCCGGTCCGCACGCTCACCCTCCCCCAGGAGGATTCGGCCTTCGCTCCCGCCGAAGCACCGACGCCGCATGCACCGGCCACCACCGCCACCACGGCCGCCTCCGCCCCGGACATGTCGCCGCCCGATGAGGTGGCGGACCTGGTGGGCTCCCTCAGCCATCACGGCTACCTGAGCGAATAGCCCGTCGCCTGCTGCGTTCAGGGCGTATCCGCGAAGTACCGTGTCACCAGCGGCGGGCTGTCACCCACGTGAAAGCTCAGCTTGCGGTCGCGCAGCGCCACGTCGGAGGCCGTCACGCGGTCGAAGCGGCGCAGGTGCTCGGTCCAGGACTCGTCGATGATCTGTTCGACGAAGTGCTCGGGCTGGCTCATGCTGTGCAGCAGGCTCCAGCCCAGCGCACCCTGGCGCATGCGGCTGCGCCGGCTCTCCTGCATCAGACGGCGGAATTCCTCGGTGCGCCCCGGGTGGATGATGTATTCGATGGTGACCACCACGCGCCCGGCTTCGGGCGCCATGGTGGCCGTGGGCGCCTTGAAGGCCTTGGACGGACTCAAATCCTCTTCCATCTGCCGGTCCGACGACAGGCGCTGCACCAGCGCCATGGAGATCACACCGCAGATCGCGGCCGTGATCAGACTGGTCTGCACCGAAGTGACCGACGCCACCTGGCCCCACAGGGCCGCGCCAATGGCCGTGCCGCCCATGATGGACATCTGGTAGATCGACATGCCGCGCGCGCGCACCCAGTTGGGCAAGGCCATCTGGGCCGCCACGCCCAGGGTATTGGCGGTGGCGATCAACGCCATGCCGGCCAGCAGCATCCCTGCCACGGCCACAGCCAGGTGCGGCGCCAGGGCCACGCCCACGGTGGCCACGGCCTGCACGCAGATGCCGGTGAACACCAGCCGCTCACGCGGCAATGCCTGGCGCAGGCGCGGCAGCAAGGTGGCGCCGATGATGGCGCCCGCGCCCATGGAGGCCAGCAGCAGGGTGAACGTGCCGGCACCGCTTTCGCTGCCCACATGCAGGCGCTGCGCCGTCAGCGGCAGCAAGGCCATGACGGCCGTGGACTGGAAGAAAAAGCAGATGGTGCGCAGGATCACGGCCCGTATGCGCGGCGACTCGCGCACGAACTGCACGCCGACCCGCATGGCGCTGGGCAGGCGTTCGCGCCCCAGCGGGCTGTCGGCATGCTGGCGCTTCCAGCGGATCAGCACCAGGGCCGACACCACGGACAGCACGGCATTGAGCACGAACACCCAGGCGCTGCCCAGGCTGGCGATGATCGCGCCCGCGAGCAGCGGGCCGGTGATGCGCGAGGCATTCATGGCCACGCCGTTGAGCGCCATGGCCGAAGGCAGCTGCTGCCGGGACACCAGTTCGGGAATCAGCGCCGAGAACACCGGCCAGCGCATGGCCAGGCCGATGCCGTTGGCGAACGTCAGGCCCAGCAGCAGATAAGGCGTCATATAGCCCGACAGCACGGCCAGGCACAGCACCACGGCCACGGCCGCGACCCAGAACTGGGTGACGATGAAATAGCGCCGCCGGTCGAGAATGTCGGCCAGCGCGCCGCTGGGCAAGCCCAGCAGGAACACCGGCAGCGTGGAAGCCGACTGCACCAGGGCCACCAGCACCGGCGAGGTGGTCAGCGAGGTCATCAGCCAGGCGGCGGCGACGTCGTTCATCCACATGCAGGTATTGGCCGCCATCCAGATCAGCCACAGCATGCGGAAGGTAGGCGTGGCCAGCGGCGCCCAGACCGCCTGCGAGGCCTTGGCCTGCGCCGCCTGGCTGGCCGCAGCCTGGGCGCTGGTGCGGTCCGCATCCGTCATGCCCGACGGGTCTTCCAGCAACCCTCCCCCGGGCGGGCGGCCCGTCACGGAAGGTGGGCGGGCGTCCACGCCTGTCGGCGGCACATGGGCGGAAGGCGGTGGGGTCAAAATCTCGTCTGGCATGTGCTGCGATTTTGCTTGAAATTTGCGCCCCCCCCTGAGCGGCTCACGCCGCTTCCCCCTCTCATCCTTCGGTGGAGGGGGACGGCAGCCTCGGTGCGGGGGGCCGCCTAGGTGCGGCCCTTCCTCGCTACCCCTTTGCTGGGGCGCGCCGGTTTCACAGGCTGCGAGCGATGCGAACGCCGAAAAAATACCCCATGCCTGGGCTGTGGATAACTTGTCTAGCGGCCGTAGCCGCTGCCCGTCCCCTGGCCCAGCAAGTGCTCCAGCGGCAAGGCCGAGCTGGCCTTGATTTCGCCCAGCGAAAAGCTGGTGTGCACATCTTTCACGTTGGGCAGGTTGAGCAGCACATTGCGCGCGAACTGCGCGAAGGTGTCGAGGTCGCGGGTCACGACCTGCAGTTCGAACGTGCCCGAGCCGCTGATGTAGTGGCAGGACACGACTTCGGGAATCTTGCGGATCGCCTCCTCGGTCTCCATCGTCAGCGGCCCCGACATGCGCACCGCATCCAGCCGCACAAAGGCCAGCACGCCCAGGCCGATCTTGTGGCGATCGATTTCCGCGTGGTAGCCCTTGATGAAACCGGCCTCCTCCAGCGCCCGCACCCGGCGCCAGCAGGGCGCGGCCGACAGGCCTACGCGCTGGGCCAGCTCGGCGTTGGTCAAACGGGCATCGGCCTGCAGCTGCGTCAGGATGGCTACGTCGAATTTGTCCAATGTGTTCAAAATCACCCCAGTTAGAGCAAGAATCTTTCCAAGAATACCGAAAACAGCGCAAAGAACGCAATCACCTGTCGCGGACTCAGGAATACACTTGCCAGTGGATAGATCTATAACGAAGTGCTGCGACGTCACCCACGAACCGCAAGAAATGCACTCTTCCATATCGATGGAGACAATACATGAATGCCCCTTTGCCCGAGCACGTGCGGCGTGCGCTCGAGACCGTCACGCTCGATGACAAATATGCGCTGGCCCATGGCCGCGCTTTCATGAGCGGAGTGCAGGCCCTGGTTCGCCTGCCCATGCTGCAGCAGCAGCGCGACGCCGCCGCCGGTCTGCACACCGCCGGCTTCATCAGCGGCTACCGCGGCTCCCCCCTGGGCACCTACGACCAGTCGCTGTGGGCCGCCAAGAAGCACCTGGCCCAGCACGACATCGTTTTCCAGCCCGGCGTCAACGAAGAACTTGCCGCCACCGCCGTCTGGGGCACGCAGCAGCTCGACATCTACCCCGACACCAAGAAGTTCGACGGCGTGTTCGGCATCTGGTACGGCAAGGGCCCGGGCGTGGACCGCTGCTCCGACGTGTTCAAGCACGCCAACATGGCCGGCACCGCCAAGCATGGCGGCGTGCTGGCCATCGCCGGCGACGACCACATCAGCAAGAGCAGCACGGCCGCGCACCAGAGCGACCACATCTTCAAGGCCTGCGGCACGCCGGTGTTCTTCCCCAGCAATGTGCAGGACATCCTCGACATGGGCTTGCATGCCATCGCCATGAGCCGCTTCTCGGGCCTGTGGTCGGGCATGAAGACCATCCAGGAAGTGGTCGAGTCCTCGTCCAGCGTCTCCATCGAGCCCGACCGCGTGAACATCGTCCTGCCCGAGGACTTCATCATGCCGCCCGGCGGCCTGCACATCCGCTGGCCCGACGCACCGCTGGAGCAGGAAGCCCGGCTGATGGACTACAAGTGGTACGCGGCCCTGGCCTATGTGCGCGCCAACCGCCTCAACCACAACGTGGTCGAAGGCCCCAATGACCGCTTCGGCCTGATTGCCAGCGGCAAGGCCTACAACGACATGCGCCAGGCGCTGGTCGACCTGGGCCTGGACGACGACGTCTGCCGCCATCTGGGCATACGCGTGCACAAGGTCAACGTGGTCTGGCCGCTCGAAGCCACGATCACGCGCGACTTCGCCCAGGGCCTGCAGGAAATCCTGGTGGTCGAGGAGAAGCGCCAGGTCATCGAATACCAGATCAAGGAAGAGCTCTACAACTGGCGCGCCGATGTGCGCCCCAACGTGCTGGGCAAGTTCGACGAGGGCGATGGCGACCAGACCGGCGGCGAATGGAGCCAGCCCAACCCCAGCCAGAACTGGCTGCTGCGCCCCAAGGCCGACCTCACGCCGGCCATCATCGCCAAGGCCATCGCCAAACGCCTCAAGAAGCTGGGCGTGCCGGACGACATCCTGGCCCGCATGGACCAGCGCATCGCCATCATCGACGCACGCGAGCGCGCCCTGGCCGCGCCCCTGGTCGAGACCGGCGAGCGCCAGCCCTGGTTCTGCAGCGGCTGCCCGCACAACACCAGCACCCGCGTGCCCGAAGGTTCGCGCGCCGTGGCCGGCATCGGCTGCCACTACATGACCACCTGGATGCCCGACCGCAACACGTCGACCTTCACCCAGATGGGCGGTGAAGGCGTGACCTGGGTCGGCCAGCAGCCGTTCACCACCGAGTCCCATGTGTTCGCCAACCTGGGCGACGGCACCTACTTCCACAGCGGCCTGCTGGCGATACGCCAGAGCATCGCCGCCGGCGTCAACATCACCTACAAGATTCTCTACAACGATGCTGTCGCCATGACAGGCGGCCAGCAGGTGGGCGAACGGCCTGAAGGCCACTCGGTCGCCCAGATCGCCCACAGCCTGCGCGCCGAAGGCGTGGTCAAGCTGGTGGTGGTCACCGACGAGCCCGAAAAATACGTGGGCCGCACCCACCATGTGACGGGCAGCGCGGCCCGCGCCGGCCACCCCGAACTGCTCGACGACCTGCCCGCGGGCGTCGAAGTCTTCCACCGTGACGAGCTCGACCGCATCCAGCGCGAGCTGCGCGACGTTCCCGGCTGCACGGCACTGATCTACGACCAGACCTGCGCCACCGAAAAGCGCCGCCGCCGCAAGCGCGGCACCCTGGCCACGCCGGACCGCACGGTGGTCATCAACGAGCTGGTCTGCGAAGGCTGCGGCGACTGCTCGGTGCAGTCCAACTGCCTGTCGGTCGAGCCGGTGGACACCGATTTCGGCCGCAAGCGCCGCATCAACCAGAACAGCTGCAACAAGGACTACTCCTGCCTCAAGGGCTTTTGCCCCAGCTTCGTCACCGTCGAGGGCGGCAAGCTCAGAAAGCCCAAGAAGGAAAAGAAAGGCCAGCTGTCGCTGCTGCCCCCGCTGCCCGAGCCCGTATTGCCGGTCGCCGAGAGCGCCTGGGGCATCGTCGTCGGCGGCGTCGGCGGCACGGGCGTGATCACCATAGGCTCGCTGCTGGGCATGGCCGCCCACCTCGACGGCAAGGGCGTGGTCACGCAGGACGCGGGCGGACTGGCCCAGAAAGGCGGCGCCACCTGGAGCCACATCCAGATCGCCAACCGGCCTGAAGCCATCTACACCACCAAGGTCGATACCGCCAAGGCCGACCTGGTGATTGGCTGCGACGCCATCGTCGCGGCCCACAAGTCCACGCTGGCCGTGATGCAGCCGGGCCGCACTTTCGTCGCCCTCAGCACCCATGCCACGCCCACGGCCGCCTTCGTGCACGACCCGGACTGGCAGTTCCCCGGCGGCAACTGCGCCAGCGCCATCGAGAGCGCTGTCGGCGCCGGCCTGGTCGGCAGCCTGGACGCCGAACAGGCGGCCGTGCAATTGCTGGGTGACAGCATCTATGCCAACCCGCTGCTGCTGGGCTATGCCTGGCAAAAAGGCCGGGTGCCGCTGTCGCACGCAGCGCTGATGCGCGCCATGGAACTCAACGGCGTGCAGGTCGAGAACAACCAGGCGGCGTTCGAATGGGGCCGCCGCTGCGCCCACGACCTGGCAGCCGTGCAGGCCTTGTACCAGGCCACGCAGGTCATCCACTTCGCGAAAAAACCTGGCCTGGAGGAAATCGTCGTCAAGCGCGTGGAATTCCTCACGGGCTACCAGAACGCGGCCTATGCCGGCAGCTACAAGGCGCTGGTCGACCAGGTGCATTCCGCCGAACAGGCGCTGGACAAGGGCACACGCCTGTCCCAAGCCGTGGCGCGCTATCTGTTCAAGCTGATGGCCTACAAGGACGAGTACGAAGTGGCCCGCCTGCACACCGACCCGGCCTTCACCGCCAAGCTCGAGCAGATGTTTGAAGGCGACTACAAGCTGGTCCACCACCTGGCGCCGCCGCTGCTGGCCAAGAAGGATGCGCAAGGCCATCTGGTCAAGCAGCGCTTCCAGCCCTGGATTCGCAGCGCCTTCACCTGGCTGGCCAAGGCACGCGGCCTGCGCGGCACCAAGCTGGACCTGTTCGGCTACACCGCCGAGCGCCGTACCGAGCGCGCGCTGATAGCGCAATACCGCGCCGACATCGCCGAGCTGCTGCAAGGCCTGAGCGCCGAGCGCCTGGCGCTGGCCGTGGAAATCGCCAGCGTCCCCGAAGACATCCGGGGCTACGGCCATGTGAAGGAACGCCACCTCGAAGCGGCCCGCGCCAAGCACGCCAAGTTGCTGGAGCAATGGCGCAAGCCAGCGGCTGCGGACGCTGCAGCAGTGCCGGCACGCGACGCCGTAGCGCACTGAAACGCGCCCTTTGGGGAACTTGTCACGCCCGCCCGGCCCCAAGCCTGGGCGGGCGTGCTATTTGTGGTGGGCGGAAATCAATTTTGATAGCATCAGACGCTGCGAGCAAAATGTGCGACACCGGAAACCAGCAGCCAGAACAAATCACTCCAGCGGCTGCCAAAAACCCAAAGGCCTACGGGTCGGGCCTGTAGTCGCGCAGAAACGCCCGCATACAATGTTCCGTTACCCATTCGGTGCGCAGTCGCGCAACCGGACAGGAAGCCATTTTTTTTGACCATCCATTTGTGGAGTCTTCGCCGTGTTTATTTCTTCTGCTTTTGCCCAGACCGCCCCTGCCGCTGCCGCCGAGGGCACCGGCATCATGGGTTCGCTCACCGGCATGCTGCCGCTGGTGCTGATGTTCGTGGTGCTGTACTTCGTGATGATCCGTCCCCAGATGAAGCGCCAGAAAGAGCACCGCGCCATGATCGACGCCCTGGCCAAGGGTGACGAAGTCGCCACGGTCGGCGGTCTGATCGGCAAGGTCACGGGCCTGTCCGATGGCTTCGTCCAGGTCGAGATCGCTTCCGGCGTGACCGTGCAGCTGCAACGCAGCGCCGTGACGCAAGTGCTGCCCAAGGGTTCGGTCAAGTAATTTTTTCGCAGTCGAAGACCCTGTTGTCTTCTTCCTGGCACGGCACCTGACCGCAGGACGCCGTGCCCATTGTGCTTTCTGAGAGATACGAGCGCGATCATGAACCGATATCCGGTCTGGAAATACGCGATCATCGTGATCGCGCTGCTGGTGGGTGTGCTCTACACCCTGCCCAATTTTTTTGGTGAAGCGCCTGCCGTGCAGGTGTCTTCCGTCAAGACCTCCGTCAAGGTGGACAACGCTGTGCTGCAGCGTGTGGAAGAGGCACTCAAGGCCGCCAACGTCACGCCCGACGTCCTGGAGCTCGAAGGCAACTCGGTGCGCGCGCGTTTCAACACGCCCGACGAGCAGCTCAAGGCCAAGGACGTGATCCAGCGGGCCCTGGTGCCCGATGCCAATGATCCCGCCTACATCGTGGCGCTGAACCTGGTGTCGCGCTCGCCCGCCTGGCTCACCGCCATCGGCGCCAAGCCCATGTACCTGGGCCTGGACCTGCGCGGTGGCGTGCACTTCATGCTGCAAGTGGACATGCAGGCCGCGCTGACCAAGAAGGCCGAGTCCTTCACCGGCGACCTGCGCACTTCGCTGCGCGACAAGGGCATCCGCCACGGCGGCATTTCGCGCGACGGCCAGTCCATCGAAATCCGCCTGCGCGACGAAGCCACGCTGACGGCCACACGCAACCTGATCGCCGACCAGTACCCCGACCTGCTGGTCACCAGCCAGCCCGACGGCAGCGAATTCCGTCTGCGCGCCGCCATCAAGCCCGAAGCCATGCGCCGGGTGCAGGAGCAGGCGCTCAAGCAGAACATCGTGACCCTGCACAACCGGATCAACGAACTCGGCGTGGCCGAACCGGTGATCCAGCAGCAAGGCCTGGACCGCATCGTGGTCCAGCTGCCAGGCGTGCAGGACACGGCCAAGGCCAAGGACATCCTGGGCCGCACGGCCACGCTGGAAGTGCGCATGGTGGACGAGTCCGCCGAAGCGCGCGCCGCCGAAATGGGCTCGGGCCCCGTGCCTTTCGGCGCCGAGAAGTACCTGGACCGCAGCGGCCAGGCGGTGATCGTGAAGAAACAGGTCATCCTGACCGGCGAAAACCTGACCGACGCCCAGCCTGGCTTTGACGGCCAGACCCAGGAGCCCACCGTGAACCTGACGCTCGATGCCAAGGGCTCGCGCATCTTCAAGGACATCACGCGTGAGAACGTGGGCAAGCGCATGGCCATCGTGCTGTTCGAAAAGGGCAAGGGCGAAGTCGTGACGGCGCCCGTGATCCGCGCCGAAATCAGCGGCGGCCGCGTGCAGATTTCCGGCCGCATGACGACCATGGAAGCCAACGACACTTCGCTGCTGCTGCGCGCCGGCTCGCTGGCCGCGCCCATGGAAATCATCGAGGAATACACCATCGGCCCCAGCCTGGGCGCCGACAACATCGACCGCGGCATCCACTCCGTGGTCTGGGGCATGGTGGCGATTGCCGTCTTCATGTGCGTTTACTACATGATGTTCGGGATCTTCTCGACCGTCGCGCTGTCGATCAACGTGCTGCTGCTGCTGGCGATCCTGTCCATGCTGCAAGCCACGCTGACCCTGCCCGGCATCGCGGCCATGGCCTTGGCCCTGGGCGTGGCGATCGACTCGAACGTGCTGATCAACGAGCGCATCCGCGAGGAACTGCGTGCCGGCGCTTCGCCGCAGGCGGCCATCAGCGCGGGCTACCAGCACGCCTGGTCGACCATTCTGGACTCGAACGTGACCACGCTGATCGCCGGTCTGGCCTTGCTGGCCTTTGGCTCGGGCGTGGTGCGCGGCTTTGCCGTGGTGCACTGCATCGGCATTCTGACCAGCATGTTCTCGGCGGTTTTCGTTTCGCGCGGCCTGGTCAACCTCTGGTATGGCAACCGCAAGAAGCTCAAGCAAATCTCGATCGGTCAAATCTGGAAGCCCGAGGACGCATCACAGTTGCGCTCGGTAGCGTCCAAGAAATAAGGGAGGAAGACCATGGAATTCTTCCGCATCAAAAAAGACATCCCGTTCATGAAATACGCGTTGATCCTCAACGCGATTTCCCTGCTGACCTTCGTGCTGGCCGTGTTCTTCCTGTTCAGCCGCGGCCTGCACCTGTCGGTCGAGTTCACGGGCGGGACCGTGATGGAAGTGGCCTACGTCCAGACAGCCGACGTGGGCAAGGTCCGCGAAACGGTCACGAAACTGGGCTACGCCGACGTGATCGTGCAGAACTTCGGCACCTCGCGCGACGTGATGATCCGTCTGCCGGTGCAAAAGGGCGTGACTTCGGCCCAGCAAAGCGAGCAGGTGCTCACTGCGCTCAAGGCCGCCGATCCCGAAGTGACTTTGCGCCGCACCGAGTTCGTCGGCCCGCAGGTCGGTGAAGAACTGATGCACAACGGCCTGATGGCCCTGGGCATGGTGGTTCTTGGCATCGTGATCTACCTGGCGTTCCGCTTCGAGTGGAAGTTCGGGGTCGCGGCCATCATTGCCAACCTGCACGACATCGTGATCATTCTGGGCTTCTTCGCCTTCTTCCAGTGGGAGTTCTCACTGGCGGTGCTGGCCGGCATCCTGGCCGTGCTGGGTTACTCGGTCAATGAATCGGTGGTGATTTTCGACCGGATCCGCGAAACTTTCCGCAAGTTCCGCAAGCTCAACACGCACGAAGTGATCGACCACGCCATCACGTCGACCATGAGCCGCACCATCATCACCCATGCCTCGACCGAAGCCATGGTGCTGTCCATGTTCTTCTTTGGCGGCCCCAGCCTGCACTACTTCGCACTGGCGCTGACCATCGGCATTCTGTTCGGCATCTACTCCTCGGTGTTCGTCGCCGCCGCCATCGCCATGTGGCTGGGCGTCACGCGCGAAGACCTGGTGAAGTCGCCGAAGAAGGACCACGACGCCAACGACCCCAACGCAGGGGCCTCGGTCTAGGCGCGCAGCGCCTGGCTGCGTGAAAGTAGGGACCATGCCGGCGGCCCTCCCTACGTTGTCCTCCGCCCAGGCCGTTGGCCTGGTGCACAAGGCACGCCAGCAACTGGTGCAAGGCCTGGTCCAGGCGCTGCCGGGCCTGGCCGCGCAACTGGACGCGTTTCTCTGCGAGCTCGCCGACCAGGTCGGCACCCAGCGCGAAATGCAGGACCGCCAGGCGGCCAGGCAACGCTTTCGCCTGCTGCGGACCGACTGGGTACAAGCCTGCTGCAGCGCATTGAACGCGGCGCTGGCGGAATCCATCCGGCCGGCCCCACCTTCCCGCCACGCCAGCCTGACGCAACCCGGCACGTTCGAGCTGCTCAGCGACGATGCCATCGAAAACCAGATTCAGGCCTCCCGCCTGGCCTTGGCAGCCAGCGAGCTGGCCGGCAACAGCTTCGAAGCCCTGCGGCTGCGCAGCCAGTGGCTGCAGCGCCAGGAACTGGCCGCCGACGACTTGCTGCGCCCCGAGACTTTCTGCCAGCTGCTGGTCGTCCAGTGGCAAAACTGTGACTTGCCACGCACCGATCTGCAAAGCCTCACGGCCCCGCTGCAGACGGCCTTGGGCGAGCTGCTGCAAGCCCAGTACGCGGCGCTGCACCAGCTCTACGACCGCCAGAACGTGCCTCCGTCCAAGGACCTGACCACGATACGCCGCAACCCGGACACCACGCCTTTGCCGTTGCACGCAGCCGGGTCCCCTGCCGCTGCCGCCAGCCCCATTCCAGTCCCCCGGCATCCGCTGCTGCGCGCACGCCAGCGCGCCCAGGATGTGCTCCAGCAGCTGCGCCAGCTGGTCCAGCCGGCGGGCGGCCTCGCGGCGCGGGCGCCAGGCCGGGCCACGCCAGGCCGGGCCACGCCAGGCCGGGCCGCGCCAGGCCGGGCAGAACCCGCCTCGCAGCCTTTGGCCCAGGCGCTCGCCGACCAGAGCCTGCAGGATGCCAGCGACTACGTTCCGCTGCCCTCGGGCCGTGCCGCCATCGACATCGATATTGTCCAATTGGCCCAGGCATTGCGCCAGCGCTCCAATGTCTGGAAGCAGCAGACTTCGGTGCCCAGCGAACGGGCCGCCATCGAAGTCGTGGCCTTGATGTTCCAGAGCATCCTGGCCGAAGACCGCATTCCGCCGTCGATACGCGTGTGGTTTGCCCGCCTGCAGTTGCCGGTGCTGCGCGTGGCACTGGCCGAGCCGGAATTCTTCAGCAACCTGGAGCACCCCGCACGCCTGCTCATCGACCGCATGGGCGCCTGCGTGATGGGCTTCGACGCGACCAGCATGGGCGGCAATGCGCTGGAAGCCGAGATCCGCCGACTGGTGCAAATCATCGAGCAATACCCTGAAACCGGCCAGCGGGTGTTCGTGCTGACCCACCAGGAGTTCGAGGATTTTCTGGCCCGCTACCTTACGCAGGAGCAGTCCAAGACCCGCATCATCACCCTGGCCCAGCAGGTCGAGCAAAAGGAAACGCTGACCATCCAGTACACGATAGAGCTGCGCCGACTGCTCAAGGACATGCCGGTACGCGACGAACTGCGCGACTTCCTGTTCCGCGTCTGGGCCGAAGTGCTGGCGCTGTCGGCCGTGCGCCACGGCCCGGCCCACGCACACACCCTGGCGTTCAAGCAGACCGCCAGCGATCTGGTCTGGGCCGGCAGCGCCAAGCCCACGCGCCAGCAGCGTGCGCAGCTGATCCGCAGCCTGCCCCATTTGCTGCAGCGTCTGCGCGAAGGCCTGACGCTGGTGGGCATGGATACCGGCGTGCAGGCCGAGCAGATCAAGCGGCTCACCGATACCCTGGCCGAAGCTTTCATCGCCAAGACGGCGGCGATTGCGCCCGAGGACCTGGAGATCATGGCCCAGCGCCTGAGCCGCCTGGAAGACTTCATGACCGAAGACGGGCCGCAGGACGACACGCCGCTGTCGGCCGAAAACATCGAAATGCTGCTGGGCGTGGACATCGTCGGCCTTCATGTAATGGCCAGCACCGCCAGCCCGGTCGACCCCACCCTGCGCGAATGGGCCTGCGCCCTGCAGCCCGGCAGCTGGTTCACGCTCGACCACAACGGCGCCAGCGTGCAAGTGCAATACGCCTGGCGCAGCAACCAGCGCCAGCTGCACCTGTTTGCCACGCTGGACGGGCAGTGCTATTTGATGCCGCTACAGCGGCTGGCCAGCTATCTGCAATCGGGCCTGCTGCAATGGTATGACGCCGAAGGCCTGACCCTGCGCGCCACACGCGACGCCCTGGCCAAGATCGAAGCCAATCCGGAACGGTTGCAGGCTTGAAAAAAATAAGCACCCCCTGAGCCGCTGACGCGTCTTCCCCCTCTCATCCTTCGGTGGAGGGGGACGGCAGCCTCGCTGCGCGACGGCGCTTGCTCGCTGCCCCCTTGCTGGGCCGCGCCAGTTTCATGGGCTGTGGAGCGTGGAGGCTAACCCCTCTCCAGCCGCTGGAACAATCCACCCGGCAGTCTTGCCACCCTCCCCGCGAGCTCCAGCTCCAGCAAGGCCGCCTGCAGGTGCGCCGCATCCCAGCCGGTGCGCGCCACCAGTTCATCCAGGCCGAGCGGGCCAAAACCCAGGGCCGACAACAGACCCCCATGGACCGGACTGGCAGGCGGCGGGGCTGTCACGCGGGGCGGCGGTACGGGCTGGCGCAGGGGCAGGCCCTGCAGTTCATCGAGCACATCCTGCGCCGTCTCCACCAGCTTGGCGCCCTGGCGGATCAAGGCGTGGCAGCCGCGCGACTGCGGCGCGTGGATGGAGCCGGGAATGGCAAACACTTCACGGCCCTGCTCCACGGCCAGGCGCGCGGTGATCAGCGAGCCCGACGCCAGCGCCGCCTCGACCACCAGCGTGCCTTGCGCCAGGCCCGCGATGATGCGGTTGCGCTGGGGGAAATGGGCGGCCAGCGGTGGCGTGCCCAAGGGGTACTCGCTGACCAGCAGGCCCTGGCGGGCAATGCGCTGCGCCAGCGCCTCATGCCGGCGTGGATAGATCTGGTCCAGGCCCGTGCCCAGCACGGCAATCGTGGCCGGACCGGCGCCTGGCACCGCGCAGTCGGCCTCCAGTGCCCCCGTGTGCGCGGCGGCATCGATGCCCAGGGCCATGCCCGACACGATGCTGAGGCCGGCCGCGCGCAACTCGCGGGCAAACGCCAGTGCATCGATGGCGCCCTGGGCAGTGGGGTTGCGGCTGCCGACCATGGCCAGCGCCTGCTGCGGCGGAAACACAGGTCCGGCGCCCGAGAACATCTCGGCCGCGCCAGCGACGTACAGCAGCAGCGGCGGATCGGCGGTTTCCAGCAGGCCCACGGGGTAGCGCGCATCGCCCAGCGTGATCACCGCGTGCACCAGCCCTGCGGGCGGGGACTGCAGCCATTGCTGCGTGGCCTGCAGCGTCTGCTGCTGCTGCGCGGACAAGGTCCGCAGGGCCGTGGTTTGCGCAGGCGTGAGCAGGGCCGTGGGAAGCTGCTCGAACACCGCGGACGCCGATCCGCACTGCGCAAGCAGACGCCGGGCCACAGTCCGGTTGATGCCCGGTGTGAGCGACAACCTCAGCCAGGCTGACAGTTCAACAGAGTCCAAGGTCTTCTCCTCGGCACCGACAACTCAATTTTTCATGATGCGCGCGCCACACGCGATGGGCAAGCGTAGTTGGTATTTTTTTCTCAGCGCATGCACGAACAACAGCCCATGCAACTGGCTCGGCCCAGCAAGGGGGCAGCAAGCGAGGCTGCCGCCCCTAGCCGGGCGCCCCCTCCACCGAAGGATGAGAGGGGGGAGCCGGGGCCGGCCATCCGGCGTGAGCGGCTCAGGGGGTGCTTCATATCACCTTGGCGTCACCAGATGATCCCCCACCACCACGCCGAGGCGCACGTCCAGGATCAGCACGTAGGACACGCGGTCGAACGTGCGAAAGACCATGGCCAGGCCATTGTGTTCGCGCGGCAGTTGCACCCGATCGCGCCGGTCACCGGTCTTGTCCTTGATCACTTCGCCCTGGGTGACCAGCTCCAGCACCTGGCCCGCCGCCATGCCGTCCCGGGTGCCACGGTTGATGGCCACCACCTGGTTTTGCGCGGCGTATTTCAGCGCGGAATCGCCGTAAAGCGACACCACGCGCGCCGCCACGTCGGTCTGGGGCGCATGCGGCACATAGTTCGAGTAGCTGCGCTCGGGCGCGGGCAGCAGCCGGTCGCCGGCACGGATCTCGCCCGTGGATTTGCGAATGTCGACCGTGGCCGGCACCTGGGTTTGCAGCAGTGCCCCCTTGGGATTGCGCACGCTCATGGTGCTTTCACCCGCGACCAGCTCGGCTTGACCCAGGTACTGGGCTTCATAACCCAGAATTTCCCCGTTGTCGGGATCCTTCAGCGCCACCGCGTTACGGAACAGACGCCAGGAGCGTGGCTCACCGGGCTCGCGCGTGAGCTGCGGTCCGCCGCTGCTGCGCACATAGGCGCGGTCGCCGCTGGCCATGATCACGCGCTCGTCGGTGGTGGCCACCACCCGCGGGGCCTGCAGCAGCGCCTTTGCATCCACCACCAGGGGCTGGACCAGGAAAGGTTCGATCACATGGGCTGGCAGGGTCGGCAAGGCCAGGTCGGCCAGGCTTTCGCTGCGGGTGCGCGGCGACACTTTCACCGTGGACGAGCCATCGCCTTGGCGGGTGCTCAAGCGGGCATAGCCATTGCTCTTGTCGAGATACAGCACCTGGCCCGGATAGATCAGGTGGGGGTTGGCAATGGCCGACAGGTTCATGCCCCACAGCTCCGGCCAGCGCCAGGGCTGGCGCAGAAACAGGCCGGAAATGCCCCACAAGGTGTCGCCCGAGCGCACCGTATAGCTGTCCGGCGCCGTGGGTGACAGTTCCGCGAGCGGTACACCCTGCTGCGCCACCTGCTGGGCCGTGGCGCGCTGCGTGGCCGTTACCGGATAGCTTTGGGCGTGCACGGCGGTCAGCGCAGCAAGCAGCGCGCCCCCCATACCCCAGGCCCGAGCGTTGGCAAATGCCGTCATGTCAATCCCTCTTTTGGTCAGGCAGCACATCCCCGCGTGTCGCTGCGGCTGCGCCAGCCCCGCAGGCAGCGCCGTGATAATACGTAACAAAGCTTCACAGATTTTCAGTGCAAGGCCTTGATCAAGCAATGATTATTGGACAAGCGCCCAGCGAATACCCGCAAAAGTGGCGAAAATAGCGACATCATTTTGTTGGCTGCCATGGCAATTCTTCCCATTCTCTGCTATCCCGATCCACGCCTGCACAAGGTGGCCCAGCCGGTCACCGTGGTGGATGCGCGCATCCAGGCCCTGGTGGCCGACATGCTCGAAACCATGTACGACGCCCAGGGCATAGGCTTGGCCGCGACGCAAGTCGACGTGCACGAACGCGTGGTCGTGATCGATGTCTCGGAAGAGCGCGACCAGCCCATGGTGCTGATCAACCCCGAAATCCTCTGGGCCAGCGACGAAAAGCAGGTCGGCGACGAAGGCTGCCTGTCCGTGCCCGGCATTTACGACGGTGTCGAGCGCTCGACGGCCGTCAAGGTCCGCGCCCTCGACGGCAGCGGCCAGTCGCGCGAAATCGACGCCGAAGGCATGCTGGCCATCTGCATCCAGCACGAGATGGACCACCTGCTGGGCAAGGTCTTCGTCGAATACCTTTCGCCGCTCAAGCGCAACCGCATCAAGACCAAGCTGCTCAAGCAGCAAAAGCAGGACCGGCAATGAAAGCCCGCCCAGTGTTGCTCCGATGGACGCGCTGGGCAGTGGGGAGCGCGGCCTGTCTTTGGCTTGCCGGCTGCGCCGTCCCCGAATGGCAAAAAATCGGTGCCCCGCGCGCCGAAGTGCTGCAGGACATGGGCCGGCCCACGCTCACGCTGGCACTTCCCGGCGGCGCGCAGCGCCTGCTCTACAGCCGCCAGCCGGCCGGCCAGCAGGTCTACCACCTCGATTTCGACGCCCAGCAGCGCCTGACCCGTGTGCAGCAGGTGCTGACCATGGAACAGTTCTTCACCCTGCGCAACGGGGTCGACACGCGCGACACGGTCTTGCAGCAATTCGGCCCGCCGGCGCTGGTCGAGCATGTAGCCAGCTTCAAAGGCGACATCTGGACTTACCGTTTGCTGGACAATGGAGCGTCACGCCAGGCCCATGTGCACATCGATCCCCAGGGTGTGGTGCGTCGTGTGATGTTCACCGACGAAGTTTTCAACGACAGCGACCGCCACCATTGAGGCCGGCCGCGCTTTTCCCCTTGTGATTGCATGAACGTCATTTTTGCCGGTACGCCGGAATTTGCCCGTGTGGCCTTGCAGCGTCTGCTGGATGCCGGCTTTTCCGTGCCCCTGGTACTGACCCAGCCCGACCGGCCCGCGGGCCGCGGCATGAAACTGCAGGCCTCGCCCGTCAAGCAGTGCGCGCTCGCCCATGGCATCCCGGTGAGCCAGCCGCGCAGCCTGCGCCTGGACGGCAAATACCCGGAAGACGCAGCCGCGGCGCGCGAAGCGATTGCCGCCGCCCAGGCGGATGTGATGGTCGTGGCCGCCTACGGCCTGATCCTGCCGCAGTGGGTGCTGGACGCGCCCGCCCGGGGCTGCCTCAACATCCACGCCAGCCTGCTGCCGCGCTGGCGCGGCGCGGCCCCCATCCACCGGGCCATCGAAGCCGGCGATGCCGAAACCGGCGTCACCATCATGCAAATGGATGCGGGCCTGGACACCGGCGACATGTGCCTGATCGAGCGCCTGCCCATAGAACCGACCGACACCACGGCCAGCCTGCACGACAAGCTGGCCCTGCTGGGCGGGCGGCTGATCGTCGAAGCGCTGGAAATGAGCGCCTGCGGCGGCCTGCCGCGCACGCCCCAGCCCGCCGAAGGCATCACCTACGCGCACAAGATTGAAAAAGCCGAAAGCTGGATCGATTGGCGCCTGCCGGCCGCGGCCATCGACCTGCGGGTCCGTGCCTTCACGCCTTTCCCCGGCACCGCCAGCCTGTTCCAGGGCGAGACCATCAAGTTCTGCGAAGGCCGGCCCGAGCCCCGCAGCGAACCGGCCTCGCCCGGCCAGGTGCTGGCGGCCGATGCCGCGGGCGTGGTCGTGGCCTGCGGCGAAGGCGCGATGCGCTTTACCCAGCTGCAGCGCGCGGGCGGCAAGCGCCTGCCCGCGGCCGACTTCCTGCATGGCTTTGCACTGCCCGTGGGCGCCCAGCTCGACACCGCGCCATGAGCGCATCCCCTACGCCTGAAACATCCTCTGAACTCGCCGCCCTGACGCGGCGCGCCCGCGGCATTGCCCGCGACCCGGCCTTTGCCCAGGGCATACGCGACATGAGCGGCGTCTCGGTGGGCATCGGTGCCTGGGCGCTGGTCACCGGCGTGGCCATGGTCAAGAGCGGCATGTCCGTGCCCATGGCCTTGCTGATGTCGTTCACGGTCTACGCCGGCAGCGCCCAGCTGGCCGTGCTGCCGCTGATGGTGGCCGGCGCGCCGCTGTGGGTGGTCTGGTTCACCGCCACCTGCGTGAATCTGCGCTTCGTGATCCTGAGCAGCATGTGGCGGGTGTTCTTTGCGCATCTGGCACGGCGCCACCGGATGGCGCTGGCCTACTTCAGCGGGGATGTGATTTTTGTCGCCTTCCTCAAGCGCTATCCCGATTCCCAGCTCAAGGACGACCAGTTGCCCTACTTCTGGGGCGCGGCTTCGACCAACTGGCTGGTCTGGCAAGGCTGCTCGGTGGTCGGCATTTTCCTCGCCGACCAGGTGCCCCTGTCCTGGGGCCTGGGCTTCGCCGGCGTGCTGGCGCTGCTGGGCGTGCTGTATTCCATGCTCAGCGACCGCACCACCTGGACCTCCACCATCGTGGCCGCCGCGGCAGCCGTGGCCGCCTTTGCGCTGCCGCTCAAGCTCAACATCCTCGCGGCCATCGCCGCCGCCGTGGCCGTGGGCCTGCTGATGGAAAGCGCCGAACGCCAGCTGCGCCACTGGCGCGCCGGCCCGCCCACGCTGCGCCCGCCCGATCCCGCGCGCGGTGAGCGCCACCCAGTGCTGCCGCTGGACGAGGAGAAGCGCCCATGATGGATTCCTGGTGGCTGTTTGCCCTGACCTGTTTTGGCCTGGGAGCGATCACGCTGATCACCCGCGTTTTCTTCCTCTTCCCCGAAGAAGAAATCCCCATGCCGCACTGGCTCAAGCGCGGGCTCAAGTACGCACCGCTGGCCGCGCTGGCGGCCGTGATCGCCCCCGAACTGGTCATGACCCAGGGCGCGCTGATCCAGACCCTGCTCGACGCGCGCCTGCCGGCCGTGGCCTGCGCCACGGCCTACTACTTCTGGCGCCGCGGCATCCTGGGCACCATCGTGGTCGGGATGGCGGTGTATCTGCCCCTGCACATCGGCCTGGGCTGGTGAATGTAGCCCCCACGCTTGCTCGCTTCGTGTAGCTGCGCGCTGGGGGCGCAGCCCTCCAGATGCAGATGCATTTGCCTTGGGGCGGCCCTGCGGCGGCGGAAGTGACCCGTGGTTGCCGTTGCGGGGATTGCCAAGCCCCCTGCGCCTGCAGCGCTGTCGAGCAGGCGCCTACAATGGCGGCGCTTTCCACCACCACCGCCTCCTGCGCGAGGCTGATTCGCCGCCATGAACATTCTTCGTTTTTCCGACCTGTGTGCCCAGGGCAAAGCCCAAGGACAACGCGTTTTCATCCGTGCCGACCTGAACGTCCCGCTCAATAACGCAGGCGAAATCACCGAAGACACCCGCGTGCGCGCTTCTGTGCCCTGCATTGAAATGGCGCTCAAGGCCGGTGCGGCCGTGATGATCACCAGCCACCTGGGCCGTCCCACCGAAGGCGAGTTCCAGCCCGCGGATTCGCTGGCTCCCGTGGCCAAGCGTCTGGCCGAGTTGCTGGGCCGCGAAGTGCCGCTGGTCGCCAACTGGGTCGACGGCGTGCAGGTCGCTCCCGGCCAGGTCGTGCTGCTGGAAAACTGCCGCGTCAACGTCGGCGAGAAGAAGAACGCTCCCGCCCTGGCCCACAAGCTGGCCGCACTGTGCGATATTTTTGTCAACGACGCGTTCGGCACCGCCCACCGCGCCGAAGGCACGACCTACGGCATCGCCCAGTTCGCGCCCATCGCCTGCGCCGGCCCGCTCCTGTCGGCTGAAATCGACGCCCTGCAAAAAGCCCTGGCCGCGCCCGCCCAGCCCCTGGTGGCCATCGTCGCCGGCTCCAAGGTCTCGACCAAGCTCACCATCCTCGAAGCCCTGTCGCACAAGGTCGACCAGCTGATCGTCGGCGGCGGCATCGCCAACACCTTCATGCTGGCCGCCGGTCTGAAGATCGGCAAGTCGCTGGCCGAGCCCGACCTCGTGGCCCAGGCCAAGGCCGTGATCGATGCCATGGCCGCGCGCGGCGCGCAGGTGCCCATCCCCACCGACGTGGTGGTGGCCAAGACTTTTGCCGCCGATGCACCGGCCACGGTCAAGGCAGCTACCGACGTGGCCGACGACGACCTGATCCTGGACATCGGCCCCGACACCGCCGCACGCCTGGCCGCCCAGCTCAAGGCCGCGGGCACCATCGTCTGGAACGGCCCCGTGGGCGTGTTCGAGTTCGCGGCCTTCGAAAACGGCACGCGCACCATCGCCCAGGCGATCGCCGAATCCAAGGCCTTCAGCATCGCCGGCGGTGGCGACACGCTGGCCGCCATTGCCAAGTACGGCATCGAAGACCAGGTCGGCTACATTTCGACCGGCGGCGGCGCTTTCCTCGAAGTGCTGGAAGGCAAGACCTTGCCCGCATTTGAAATCCTCGAGAAGCGCGCAAACGGCTGATTGCCTCCCGCGTCGACCCGCCAAAGCCCGTGCCTGCACGGGCTTTTTGCATGGGAACTGCCGGCTAAAAAGACCGGCATTGCAGCAGTCCGCGCCGCGCCGCCTAAAATCGCACCCCATGACTTTCCTCGACATGCTGCGCAACGCCGGCTCGCAAAACCAATCCATGCTGTGCGTGGGGCTCGACCCCGAGCCCAACCGCTTTCCTGCCGCGATGCAAGGCGATGCCTCGAAGATCTACGACTTCTGTGCCGCCATCGTCGATGCCACGGCCGATCTGGTGAACTCGTTCAAGCCGCAGATCGCTTATTTCGCGGCCCACCGCGCCGAAGACCAGCTCGAACGCCTGATGGCCCACATGCGTGCCGTCGCCCCCCATGTGCCGGTGATTCTCGACGCCAAGCGCGGCGACATCGGCTCCACGGCCGAGCAGTACGCCAAGGAAGCCTTCGAGCGCTACGGCGCCGACGCCGTGACCCTGTCGCCGTTCATGGGCTTCGACTCGGTCGCGCCCTATCTGAAGTACGAAGGCAAGGGCGCGTTCCTGCTGTGCCGCACGTCCAACCCGGGCGGCGACGACCTGCAGGCGCGCACCCTGGCCGATGTGCCTGGCAACCCCAAGGTGTTCGAGCATGTGGCCGCGCTGGCCCAGGGCCCGTGGAACCTCAACGGCCAGCTGGGTCTGGTGGTCGGCGCGACGCGCCCGCATGAAATCGAGCGCGTGCGCGAAATTGCACCGACCCTGCCGCTGCTGATCCCCGGCGTGGGTGCCCAAGGCGGCGACGCCGTGGCCACCGTCAAGGCCGGTCTGCGCGAGCACGGCAGCATCATCGTCAACTCCTCGCGGGCGATTCTGTACGCCTCGTCCGGCGCCGACTTTGCCCAGGCCGCACGCACCCAGGCCCTGGCAACGCGCGAAATACTCCAGCAGGCTGCGCTAGAAGCGCGCGGCTGAGCCTCGGAGCGCCAGCCATGCAGATGAAATGGCTGGAGGACTTTCTCCTGCTGGCCCAGGAGCGCAGCTTCACCCGTGCGGCCGAACTGCGCCATGTGACCCATCCGGCGTTCGGTCGGCGCATCCGGGCGCTGGAAGCCTGGACCGGCACGGCGCTGGTGGTGTCGGGCAGCAGCCCGGTGCGGCTGACGCCGGCCGGCGAAGCTTTTCTCGAGACCTGCGGACTGATGACGCGCACGCTGGCCCAGTCGCACGAAGAGCTGCAGGCCATCGCCGGCCTGCAGGCCCGGGCCATCACGCTGGTCACGGGCCGCACGCTGGCGCGCACCATCGTCGCCGACTGGCTGGTGCGGCTGGGCCCCTTGCTGCAGTCCAACCCGCTGACGGTGGAGACGCGCAGCCTGCATGAGACCGTGACCATGCTGGAGCAGGACGAAATCCAGTTTTCGCTGCTCTACCACCACCCGGCGATTGCCGTGCGCCTGGACGCGCGCCAGTTCACCCATGTGCATGTCGCCAGCGACCGGCTGGTGCCGGTGTCGCGCACCGATGCCGCGGGCCAGGCCTTGCACAGCTTTGCCGCGCCGGGCAGCGTGCCCTACCTGTCCTTTCCCCACCGCATGGCCCTGGGCCGGCTGGTGGAAGACCATTTGTCGCAGAACCCGCAGGCGCCCCGTCTGCACCGCATTCTGGAGTGCGACTCGGCCGATGCGCAGTACGAATACGTGCACAAAGGCATGGGCGTGGCCTGGCTGCCCTGGTCCATGGTCCATGCGGATTGCAAGGCCGGGCGCCTGGCGCTGGCCGGCGACCGGGCCATGGAAATCCGCTTCGACGTGCGCCTGTACCGGCCCAAACGCCGCCTGACGCCCGCCGCGGAAGAGTTCTGGGTCCGCGTAACTCGGAGCACCCCCTGAGCGGCTAACGCCGCTCCCCCCTCTCATCCTTCGGTGGAGGGGGGCGGCAGCCTCGGTGCGGGGCGGCCCTTCCTCGCTGCCCCCTTGCTGGGACGCGCCGGTTTCAAAGGCAGCGGATGGCACGAACGCTATGGATAAGACAAGGCTGTTGTGCAATAGTGGCACGAGATTGTGCTTTTTCAGCACCGATCCAGGCCACAGGACTTTTGACAATTGACGTTATTCAAATAAGGAATCGCTTCATGCAAAATCGTTCTATGCTGCGCCGCACCGCCCTGGCCTGCGGTATCGCCCTTCTGGCCGCCGGTTCCGCTTTTGCCGACACCGCCTACCCCAACAAGCCCATCACCATGGTCATCGGCTACCCACCAGGCGGCAGCACCGATTTGATCGGCCGCATGGTCGGCACCGAACTCTCCACGCGCCTGGGCCAGCCCGTCGTGATCGAGAACCTGGGTGGCGCCGGTGGCGCGATCGGCGCGCAAAAAGTCGCCAAGGCCGCTCCCGATGGCTACACCATCATGGTCGGTGCCAACAACGAGCTGGCCATTGCCCGCCTGATCAACAAGAGCGTGAAGTACTCCATCCAGGACTTCACCGCCCTGGGCCTGGTGGCTTCGCAGCCCATGGTGCTGGTCGCTTCGCAAAAAGCCGGCGTCAAGAACACCGCTGAATTCATCACCGCCGTGTCCAAGAACCCCGGCAAGTTCAGCTACGGCAGCTCGGGCGTGGGCACGGCCTTGCACCTGGCCGGCGAACTGATCAAGGAACAAGGCAAGCTGGACATGGCCCACGTGCCCTACCGCGGCGTGGCCCCACTGACCACCGACCTGGTCGGCAACAACATCGAATACGGCATGTTCGTGCTCTCCAGCGGTCTGCCCCAGATCCAGTCGGGCAAAGTGATCGCCCTGGGCACCACCGAAGCCAAGCGCTCGGCCGTCACGCCCGACATCCCTGCCCTGTCCGAAAACCCGACTTTCAAGAACGTGGACCTGGGTTCGTGGTTCGCGATGATGGGCCCTGCCAATCTGCCCAAGCCCATCCAGGACAAGCTCAAGAAGGCCTTGAGCGACACGCTGGCATCGGCTGACTTCCGCAAGAAGCTGGCCGCGACGGGCTCGACGGTCATGGACCAGAAGATCGATCCCGCCAAGTTCATCAACGCCGAAATCGCCAAGTACAGCAAGATTGTCGAGTTCGCCAAGATCGAAGACTGAAGCGATGAGCGTTCTGACATTTGACCTGCCGGCACCCGACATCGCCGCCTGGCGTGCGGGCAACACCGGCACCGAAGGAGTCTGGCGCTTCGACTCGGGTCTGCCCGGCCGCCAGGTGATGATTTCCGCCCTGGTCCACGGCAACGAGCTGTGCGGCGCCTGGGCGCTCAAAGGCCTGCTCGAAGCCGGCCTGCGCCCGCTGCAAGGCTCGCTGACCCTGGTGTTTGCCAACCTCGACGCCTTCGACCGTTTCGACGCCGCCGCCCACGATGCGTCGCGTTTCACCGACGAAGACCTGAACCGCCAGTGGAGCGACGAGCGCATCGATGCCGGCAACACCGCCGAGCGCCGGCGCGCCGCGGCGCTGCGGCCCTTCGTGCGCCAGGCCGACTGGCTGCTCGACCTGCACTCCATGCACGAGCCTTCGGCTCCGCTGCTGCTGACCGGCGTGCAGCCGCGCAATCTGGTGCTGGCCAAGCAGATGGGGGCGCCTGCCCACATCGTGGTCGACGCCGGCCACAAGGACGGCACGCGCCTGCGCGACTACGGCCGCTTCGGCCTGTCCGACGAGGAAGCCGGCGACTCGCGCTCGCTGCTGGTCGAATGCGGCTTCCACGGCGACCCGGCCAGCCGCGCCGTGGCCCAGGACCAGTGCCTGCGCTTCCTGCTCGCCTCCGAAGTCATCGATGAGGCCGAAGCCCAGCGCCTGCTGCCCGGCTGGCGCCTGCCGGCTCCGGCCGAGCAGTTCGCGCTGACCGTGACCGGCCCCGTGGTCGCCAAGAGCCAGGGCTTTCGCTTCAACGCGCCGTTCACCGGTCTGGAGCGCTTTGCCCAGGCCGGCACCGTGATCGGCGACAACGACGGCGAACCCGTCTGCACGCCTTACGACGACTGCGTGCTGGTCATGCCGTCCGTGCGCCAGGCGCGCGCGGGCGTGACCGTGGTGCGCTTCGCGCGCTCGGCAGCGCTGTAGAACCAGCCATTCCGCCCGCCATCGCGCGTGGCCGGCCCTGTGGATAACAATGGGGGCAAAGCTTGGACCTCTCAGCGCTCGCCCCATCTTCGACAGAGAAAAAAAGGCCTCCATGTCCGCGGCATGGAGGCCTTTTGCTTGTCCGGCCTTGTGGCACCGTCACGGTCATCGGCTCGGCCGCAGAGGCTGTACCCGCCATTTTGTCGCCGCGACCTGGGAGCATGCCGCCCGAACCCATGGCTGCCACCGAGATCGTGACCGGGAAGTCCTTGACCCTCAAGGTGCAGTCGCTACAGAAACAGCAGCACCCGCTCTGTGGATAAAAATGTGGATAACTTGAAAAGTCGTCAGCGCAACCGCGCTGGCGACAGTCGATCGGGCTGCACGCCATGGCCCTGCAAGTCCGCGTCCAGCGCTTCGCCCAACAGCAGATTGCGCGCCAGCAGTCCGGCCCCATAAGCCGTCTGTATGCCGTAGCCGCCCTGGGCCGCCAGCCAGAAAAAGCCCGGCTGACCGGCCGCGGGCGGTGCATCCCAGCCGATCACTAGCTCGCCATCGGCGACAAACGAGCGCAGACCGGCCCAGGTGTGCGAAGGCCGGCGGATCTGCAGCGTGGTGTATTCCTCGATGTGGAAAATTCCCGTGGCCACGTCCAGTTCCTCGGGCACCACGTCGTGCGGGGTGGTCGGATCGGCGTTGGCCGGCGAGCCCAGCAGCTGGCCGGCGTCGGGCTTGAAGTAAAAGCTGTCGTCCACGCCCATCACCGCCGGCCAGCGCGCGGCGTCCATGCCGGGCGGGGCCGGGAAAGTGAAGGCGCTGCGCCGCTTGGGCACCAGGCCCAGACGCTCCAGGCCGGCGAGCTGCGCCAGCGCGTCCGCCCAGGCCCCGGCGGCGTTGACCACATGGCGCGCCGCCACCTGGCTGCCGTCGGCCAGCGTGAGCTGCCAGCAGGCCTGGTCCGCATCGCGCGCCAGCGCCACCACTTCGGCATTGCAGCGCAGCTGGGCACCGCGCTGGCGCATGCCGCGCAAGAATCCCTGGTGCAAGGCATGCACGTCGATGTCGCGCGCTTTTTCGTCCAGAAAGCCCGCGGTGACCACTTCGGGCCGCAGGCAGGGCACGAGCGCCAGCAGTTCGGCCTGGTCCAGCGGCCGCACGGCCTCGGAGTGCTCGCGTGCTTCGGCATAGGCCGCATCGAGCAGGTCGCGCTGGTCTTCGCGCGCCACGTACAGCGCGCCGCGCGGACTCAGTACCGGCTGCGGCAGGAAGTCCGCGGGCGGCGCTTCGTAGAACGCCCGGCTGGCGCGCGTCAAGGCCTGGACCTGGTCCGGCCCGTAATGCTCCAGGAACAGGGCCGCCGAACGGCCCGTGGAGTGGTAGCCGGGCTGGGATTCGCGCTCCAGCACCAGCACCGAGGAACGGCCCGACAGCTGCCAGGCCACCGACGCGCCCGCAATACCGGCGCCCACCACAACAAAATCAACAGGAGACATGCACACCACCTCGATTGCAAAAAACACCTTGCACCTGCCGGCCATTGTGCCCCGGCTGTCAGCGCCTCCCGGCGCCAGCCTTGTATGCATCGAGGGCGTATCCGCCCTGGTCCCCCACATGACTGTGCACAGCGGCCATCGGTGATGAACTGACCATGCCAGGTCCGGGCCGGACAGGCCGAGCCCTTTCATGGTGTTCACCTACAGGAGACTTCATGCGCAAAGCCTTTCAGCGTGCGGCAGTTGCCACCGCGCTCACTGTCCTCTTCAGCGGGCCGGCCCTGGCCCAGATCAAGATCGCCTACATCGATCCGTTTTCCGGGCCTTTTGCCAACACGGGAGAAGTGCAGCTCAGCCATGTGCGGCAGATCGCCGAGACCATCAACGCCCGCGGCGGCGTACTGGGGCAAAAGCTGGAAATCCTGCCTTTCGACGGCAAATCCAGCCCCCAGGACAGCGCCAGCGCACTGCGCGCGGCCTACGACAAAGGCGTGCGCTTTGTCTTCCAGGGCAATGGCTCGAACATCACGGCGGCCCTGGTCGATGCCATCAACAAGCAGGTCAGCCGGGGCGATCAGCCCATGGTGCTGATCAATTTCGGCGGCTTCGACCCCGACCTCACCAACAGCAAGTGCAGCTTCTGGCATTTCCGCTTCATGCAGAACGTGGACATGAGCATGAACGCCATTTCCTCGCAGATCGCCAGCCGGCCCGACGTCAAGAAGGTCTACCAGGTCAACCAGGACTACCACCCCGGCCACCAGGCCGCCAAGGCCTTCCGCGAAATGCTGGCCAAGAAACGCCCCGACGTGCAATTGGTCGGCGACGACTTGCATCCGCTGGGCCGGGTCAAGGATTTCTCGCCCTATGCGGCCAAGATCGTCGCTTCGGGCGCCGACACCGTGCTCACCACCAACTGGGGCAACGACTTGACGCTGCTGGTCAAGGCCATCAAGGAGGCCGGCGGCAAGGCCGACATCTACACCTTGTACGCCAACACCATCGGCGTGCCCACGGTGATCGGCAAGGACGGCATCGACACGGTGTTTGCGCTGTCGGAGTGGCACGCGAACATCGAGAACAACCGCACCGAGGCCTATGCCAACGCTTTCCAGAAGAAGTTCAACACCGACTTCATCCTGCTGCGGGTGAACATCCCCATGGAGATGCTGGCCAAGGCCATGACCGAGGCCAACAGCACCGACCCCACGGCCATGGCGCGCAAGCTCGAAGGCATGCGCTATCAAAGCGATATCGGCGAGGTGGTGATGCGTGCAGAGGACCACCAGCTGCAGCAGCCGCTGTACATCTCCACGTTCGCCAAGGTCGACGGCAAGGCCGTGCGCTATGACCTGGAGAAAACCGGCGTCGGCATGCGCACGGTCAAGCGCATCGAAGCCCCGGACGCGGCCCTGCCCACCAGTTGCCAGATGAAGCGCCCGGTCTGAACCTCCCGCCGGCCGTTATTCCGCGGCCGTCAGATAACGGCGCAGGTAATGGCCGGTGTGGCTGCCCTCGTGGGCGGCCAGTTGCTCTGGCGTGCCCGTGGCGACCACGTTGCCGCCACCGGCGCCGCCTTCGGGGCCCATGTCGATCAGCCAGTCGGCGGTCTTGATCACGTCGAGGTTGTGCTCGATGACGACGATGGTATTGCCCGCGTCGCGCAGCTGGTGCAGCACCTTGAGCAGCAGGTCGATGTCGGCGAAGTGCAGGCCCGTGGTCGGCTCGTCGAGGATGTAGAGCGTGCGGCCGGTGTCGCGCTTGCTCAGCTCCTGCGCCAGCTTGACGCGCTGGGCTTCGCCGCCCGACAGCGTGGTCGCGCTCTGGCCCAGGCGGATGTAGGACAGGCCCACGGCCAGCAGCGTCTGCAGCTTGCGCGCGATGCTGGGCACGTCCTGGAAGAAGGCATGGGCGTCTTCCACCGTCATCTGCAGGATCTGCGCGACGTTCCTGCCCTTCCACAGCACTTCCAGGGTTTCGCGGTTGTAGCGCTCGCCGTGGCAGATGTCGCAAGGCACGTAGACGTCGGGCAGAAAGTGCATTTCCACCTTGACCACACCGTCGCCCTGGCAGGCTTCGCAGCGGCCGCCGGCGACGTTGAAGCTGAAGCGCCCCGGGCCGTAGCCGCGTTCCTTGGCCGTGGGCGTCTCGGCCATCAGATCGCGGATGGGCGTGAACAGGCCGGTGTAGGTCGCGGGGTTGCTGCGCGGCGTGCGGCCGATCGGCGACTGGTCGACGTTGATGACCTTGTCGAAATACTCCATGCCCACGACTTCGTCGTGCGGCGCGGGCTCTTCGCTGGCGCGGTAGAGCTGGCGCGCGACTTCGGCGTACAGCGTGTCGTTGACCAGCGTGCTCTTGCCCGAGCCCGAGACGCCGGTCACGCAGGTGAACAGGCCCACGGGGAATTCCACCGTGACGTTCTTCAGGTTGTGGCCGCGCGCGCCGACCACGGTGATCGCCTGCAGGTCGCCCTGGCGCGCCACATGCTCGGCCTGGCGCTCGGCGCGGCGCAGCGACGCGGCCGACTGGGGAAAGCGGGACTTGCTGGGCGCGGGCGCGGCCAGAGCGGATTTGACCACCGGCAGCCAGGGCGTGCGCCGCGCGGGCACGGCAATCGACTGCGTGCCCGCCAGATAGCGCCCGGTGGGCGAATCGGGGTTGTTCTTGACCTGCTCGAACGTGCCCTGGGCCATGACGCGCCCGCCATGCAGGCCGGCGCCCGGCCCCATGTCGATGATCTGGTCGGCCGCGCGCATCATGTCTTCGTCGTGCTCGACGACGATCACGCTGTTGCCGATGTTGCGCAGGTGCTGCAGCGTGGCGATCAGCCTGTCGTTGTCGCGCTGGTGCAGGCCGATGCTGGGCTCGTCGAGCACATACATCACGCCCGTCAGGCCGCTGCCGATCTGGCTGGCCAGGCGGATGCGCTGGGCCTCGCCGCCCGACAGCGTCTCGGCGCTGCGGTCCAGGCTCAGATAGCTCAGGCCCACATCGTTGAGGAACATCAGCCGCGACGTGATTTCTCGCACCACCTTGTCGGCGATGTCGGCCTTGGCGCCGTGCAGCTTGAGCTGGGCAAACCAGGCATGGGATTCGGCCAGCGTGGCGCGGCTGACTTCGTAGATCGCGCGCTGCTGCTCGCCTTCGCCGATGCGCACCCAGCGCGCTTCGCGGCGCAGGCGCGTGCCTTCGCAGTCGGGGCAGCAACGCGTGCTGCGCAGGCGCGCCAGGTCGTCGCGCACCACGCTGGAGTCCGTCTCGCGGTAGCGCCGCGCGATGTTGGGAATGATGCCTTCGAACGGGTGGTGCTTGATCAGCGGCTGCTTCTGGTGCTTGCCGCTGTCAGTGAAGTAGGAGAAGGCGATGGCCTCCTCGCCCGAACCCCACAGCACGCTCTGGCGCACGGCCTCGGGCAGGTCTTCGAACGGCTGCTCGATGTCCGCGCCGTAGTGCGCGAGCACGTTCTCCAGCATGGTGAAATAGTAGGCATTGCGCCGGTCCCAGCCCTTGATGGCACCGCTGGCCAGGCTCAGCGAGGGGAAGGCCACGACGCGCTCGGGATCGAAGGAATCGCTCTGGCCCAGGCCGTCGCAGGTCTGGCAGGCGCCCTGGGGCGAGTTGAAGGAAAACAGCCGCGGCTCCAGCTCGGGCAGCGAATAGCTGCACACCGGGCAGGCGAACTTGGCGCTGAACCAGTGCTCCACGCCGGTATCCATTTCCAGCGCGATCACGCGCCCGCCGGCCTCGCTGCCGCCCGCGCGCAAGGCCGCTTCAAAGCTCTCCGCCAGGCGCTGCATGGCGTCCGGGCGGATCTTGAGGCGGTCGATGACCACGTCGATCGAGTGTTTCTCGTTTTTCTGCAGCTGCGGCAGCGATTCCACTTCGTAGATCTGGCCGTCGATGCGAAAGCGCACATAGCCCTGGGCCTGCATCTGGGCAAACAGCTCGGTGAATTCGCCTTTTTTCTCGCGCGCCAGCGGCCCCAGCACCATCAGCTTGGTGTCTTCGGGCAGCGCCAGCGCCGCATCCACCATCTGGCTGATGGTCTGGGCCTGCAGCGGCTGCTCGTGGTCGGGGCAATAAGGCGTGCCGGCGCGGGCATACAGCAGGCGCAGGTAGTCGTTGATCTCGGTGACCGTGCCCACGGTGGAGCGCGGGTTGTGGCTGGTGGCTTTCTGCTCGATGCTGATCGCCGGCGACAGGCCTTCGATCAAATCCACATCCGGCTTGTCCAGCCGTCCCAGAAACTGGCGCGCATAGGCCGACAGGCTTTCCACATAGCGCCGCTGCCCTTCGGCATACAGGGTGTCGAACGCCAGGCTGGACTTGCCCGAGCCCGACAGGCCCGTGATCACCACCAACTGGTTGCGCGGAATATCGAGATCGATGTTCTTCAGGTTGTGCGTGCGCGCGCCGCGAATGCTGATGCGCGATTGCGCCAGGGCATGGCCCAGGTAGCGTCCGGAATCAGCGGTCGCAACCAGGTCGGAAGGGGAGGATGTGGGGTCGTTCACGGACGCAGGCGCTCCATGCGGGGAAACCTAGCATGATAGTGAGCCTGGCCATCGAACAGTGCAGGATCTGCAGATCACGGACAATCGGGCCTGTTATTGTGCAGACCATGCCCCGGCATCGGTCTGCCGCGCCGCGACGGCCCTCTTCCAATCACTTGCATTTTTTGCGCGTGCCACAAACGACCACTCCCCTTTCTGCGGCTTCCTCCGCCCCCGCCCAGATGTCTTCCACGATGACTCCGCTCGAGCGCCGCGCCAGCGGCAGCCTGGCGCTGATCTTTGCCTTGCGCATGCTCGGACTGTTTCTGGTCCTGCCCGTGTTCGCCCTGGAAGCGCGCAAGTACCCGGGCGGAGACGATCCCGCGATGGTCGGCCTGGCCATGGGCATGTACGGCTTGACCCAGGCTTTTTTCCAATTGCCGCTGGGCCTGGCCTCCGACCGCTTCGGCCGCAAGCGCGTGATCGTGATCGGCCTGCTGGTGTTCGCGGCCGGCAGCCTGCTCGCGGCCATGGCCGATTCGCTCACCGGCCTGATGGTCGGCCGCGGCCTGCAAGGCGCGGGGGCCGTGTCCGCGGCCGTCACGGCCCTGCTCGCCGACCAGACACGCGACGCCGTGCGCACCAAGGCCATGGCCATGATCGGCGGCTCCATCGGCCTGATGTTTGCGCTGGCCCTGGTCGCCGGCCCCGTGCTGGCCGCCTGGGCCGGCCTGTCGGGCGTGTTTGCGCTGACCTTTGCGCTGGCCCTGGCCGGCGTCGCCGTCGTGCTGTGGGTCGTGCCGCCCGAGCCCTTGCAACACAAGAACCAGCCGCGCGGTCGCCTGGTCGAGCTGCTGCACCAGCCGGATCTGCTGCGCCTGAACCTGGGCGTGTTCGTGCTGCACACGGTGCAGATGGCGATGTGGGTCGCCGTGCCCGCGCTGCTGCTGCAGGCCGGCCTGGCCAAGGGCGCGCACTGGCAGATCTACCTGCCCGCCGTGCTGCTGTCCTTCATCGCCATGGGCGGCATGTTTTCGCTGGAGCGCAAGGGCAAGCTGCGCATGGCCCTGCTGGGCGCCATCGCCCTGGTGCTGGTCGTGCAGCTGGGCCTGGGCGTCGTCGCCGCCAGCGGCACCACTCCTTCGCTGTGGCTGATGGGCCTGCTGATGCTGGTGTTTTTCTGCGGCTTCAACATCCTCGAAGCCAGCCAGCCCAGCCTGGTATCGCGCATGGCGCCCACGTCTCTGCGCGGCGCGGCGCTGGGCACCTACAACACCTTGCAGTCGCTGGGCCTGTTTGCCGGCGGTGCGCTGGGCGGGGCCATCGCCAAATGGGCCGGCATGCCCAGCCTGTTTGCCGTGACGGCCGTGCTCACGGCCATCTGGCTACTGGTGACCTGGCCGCTGCGACCTACAACTAAAAGCACCCCCTGAGCCGCTGACGCGGCTCCCCCCTCTCATCCTTCGGTGGAGGGGGGCGGCACCATCGCTGCGGGGCGGCCCTTGCTCGGTGCCCCCAGGCTGGGCCGCGCCAGTTGCATGGGCTGCAACCCCGTGGCTAACGCAGCTTCTCAGCCCTGAGCGCATTACGGGTTTTCTCCACTGTTCCTGGTGAACGGATATCCTGCGTAATGTGCTGTCACCAGGGGTTGCGGCACAATCCACCATCTGGCGCGGGAACCCTTATCTTTTGGCCCGCGCTACCTATTTTTCGAGGTTTTTCATCCATGGCATCCGTCAACAAAGTCATCATCGTCGGCAATCTGGGCCGCGATCCGGAAATGCGCACTTTCCCCAGCGGTGACCAGGTGGCCAATGTGACCATCGCCACCACCGACCGCTGGCGCGACAAGAACACTGGCGAAAACAAGGAATCGACCGAATGGCACCGCGTGGTGTTCAACGGTCGCCTGGCCGAAATCGTCGGCCAGTACCTGCGCAAGGGTTCACAGGTCTATGTCGAAGGCTCGCTGCGCACGCGCAAGTGGACCGACCAGGCCACGGGCCAGGAGCGTTACGCCACTGAAATCCGCGCCGACACCATGCAAATGCTGGGCAGCCGTCAAGGCATGGGCGGCGGTCAGGGCCAGCAAGGCGGCGGCTACAGCGATGACAGCGGCTATGGCGACAGCAGCGGCGGTAACGGCAACAGCGGTTACGGCGGTGGCAACGACGGCGGCTACGAACCCGCTCCCCGCCGCCCCGCCCCGGCCGCGCCCCGCGCCGCAGCACCTGCCCAGCGCATGGCCCCTCCCGCACCCGCACCCATGGCTCCGGCCCCCCAGCGCGCGGCTTCGGGCTTTGACGACATGGATGACGACATCCCGTTCTGACTCCGCCTTAGTAGTGTTTTGTTGTTAGTAGGCCTCTGCTCTTCATGAGCAGGGGCCTTTTTTCTTGTCGCGCGGCGCTGGCCATCGGCCTGCCGCCTGTGGTACGCTTTTTTCGCGCGTTTCCTATCACCCACAGGCCTTGGCGCACGCCACCCACGCAAAGCGCTCGACCCATGTCAGAACAAAAAATCGAATTTTACGAAGGCCCTGCGGGAGGCTGGGGCGCGCTGCGCAGCGTCAAGAACACCTTGCTCAAGCACGACATCGCCATCAAGGGCGCCAAGACCCTGCTGTCGGCCAACCAGCCCGACGGCTTTGACTGCCCGGGCTGTGCCTGGCCCGATCGCAACCATGCGTCCAGCTTCGAGTTCTGCGAGAACGGCGTCAAGGCCGTGGCCGCCGAAGCCACGGCGCGGCGCGCAGGCCCCGATTTCTTTGCCCGGCATACCGTCGCCGAAATGATGGCGCAAAGCGATTTCTGGCTCGAAGACCAGGGCCGGCTCACGCAGCCCATGCGCTATGACGCCACCAGCGACCGCTATCTGCCGGTGGAGTGGACCGAAGCTTTCGCGCTGATCGCCCAGCATCTGAACGCCCTGCCCGACCCCAACCAGGCCATCTTCTACACCTCGGGCCGGGCCAGCAACGAAGCCGCCTTCCTGTACCAGCTGTTCGTGCGCGAGTACGGCACCAACAACTTCCCCGACTGCTCTAACATGTGCCACGAGCCCAGCGGCAGCGGCATGCGCCCGCAGATCGGCGTGGGCAAGGGCACGGTCACGCTGGAGGACTTCGAGCAGGCCGATGCCATTTTCATCTTCGGGCAAAACCCGGGTACCAACCACCCGCGCATGCTGGGCGAGCTGCGCGCCGCCCACAAGCGCGGAGCGCGCATCGTCAGCTTCAACCCGCTGCGCGAGCGGGGCCTGGAGCGTTTCCAGGATCCGCAAAGCAAGCTGGAGATGGCGACCCTGGGCGCCACGCCCATCAGCACGCACTATTTCCAGGTGCTCCCCGGCGGCGACCTGGCCGCCGTCAAAGGCATGATGAAACATGTGCTGGAACAGGAAAGTGCGTTGGGCGGCATTCTGGACCACGCCTTCATTGCCGAGCACACCAGCGGTTTCGAGGCCATGGCGGCCGACCTGCGCGCCGAGTCCTGGGAGGTTCTGGCGCTGGAATCGGGGCTGGACGAAGCGCAGATGCGCAGCGCCGGCGATGTCTACATAGGCGCCAAGAGCAGCATCGTCTGCTGGGGCATGGGCATCACCCAGCACACCCATGCCGTGGCCACGGTGCAGATGCTGGTCAACCTGCTGCTGCTGCGCGGCAACCTGGGCCGCCCCGGCGCCGGGGCCTGTCCGGTGCGCGGCCACAGCAACGTCCAGGGCGACCGCAGCATGGGCATCTGGGAGAAGCCGCCGGCTGCGCTGCTGGACCGGCTGCAGCAGGTCTTCGGCTTTGCCCCACCGCGCGCCGACGGTGTCGACACGGTGGAAGCCATCCGCTTGATGCTGGACGGCCGGGGCCGGGTGTTCTTCGCGCTGGGCGGCAACTTTGCCGCGGCCACGCCCGACACCGACGCCACCTGGCGCGCGCTGCGCCAGTGCGATCTCACGGTGCATGTGACGACCAAACTCAACCGCAGCCACCTGGTGCACGGGCGCGACGCGCTGATCCTGCCCTGCCTGGGCCGCACGGAGATCGACCTGCAGGCCGCGGGCCCGCAAAGCGTGACGGTGGAAGACTCGATGAGCATGGTGCACCTGTCCGCGGGCATCAACCCGCCGGCGTCGGCGCAGTTGCTGTCCGAGCCGGCCATCGTCGCGCGCCTGGCCGCGGCCACGCTGGGCGACAGCCGCACGGACTGGCTGTGGCTGATCGAGGACTATGCGCGCATCCGCGACCTGATCGCCCAGGTGTTCGACGACTTCCAGGACTTCAATGCCCGCGTCGCCACGCCCGGGGGCTTTCGCCTGTACAACCCGGCCAGCGAGCGCATCTGGGCCACGGCCAGCGGCAAGGCGTCCTTCCAGACCCACCCCGTGCCACGCGATACGCCCATGCACCGCGCGCGCGCCAGTGCTCCCGAGCAAATCGTTTTCTCGCTGATGACGACGCGCTCGCACGACCAGTACAACACCACCGTCTACGGCATGGACGACCGCTACCGCGGCGTGTTCGGCCAGCGCCGCGTGGTGTTCATCCACGCCGAGGACATTCGCGCCCTGGGCATGCAGGACGGCGACTGGGTGGACCTGCGCACCGTCTGGGACGACGGCCAGGAGCGGCGCGCCGAGCGCTTTCGCCTGGTCGCCTACGACATCCCGCGCGGCAACATCGCCGCCTACTACCCCGAGACCAACCCGCTCGTGCCGCTGTCGGCGATCGCCATCGGTGCGGGCACGCCCACGTCCAAAGCCGTTCCCGTGGTGATTCAGCCCCACGCCGGATGACGCCAGGCCCTGACAGCCTGGAACAGGCCATCCTGCAGGCGCTAGCGCAGTTGCCCGAGGGCAGCGGCATGTCCCTGCCGCGCCTGGGCAAGCAACTGGGCCAGAGCGCCAGCGTGCTGATGCGCTGCCTGGCCACCATGGGGTCGGCTTCACTCGGAGGCACCACGGGGCCGGGCTGGGTGGAGGTGCAGCAGCAGGACGGCCACTGGCGCGTGACGCTGACACCGGCAGGCCGGCGCCAGGCCTGAACCCTGCGCCCGGGCATGGAACCGGCGCACCTTATCCGTTACTCACAGGCACCTCCCTCCATTCCATTGCCTGGAGCTTTCATGGATTTCTCATCGTTCCTGCAGGAAATCGGTGCTGCCGCTCATCTGGACACCAGCGCCGCGGCCCAGGCCGGCGGCTGCACCATCGTTTTCAGTGCCACCATGGAGGTCACGTTCGAGCACGATGCCAAGACCCAGGTGGTGCAGGTCTTCGCGCCGGTGCTTGCGGCCGGAGAATGGCCGGTCGAGCTGCGCGCGCGCATGCTGGCCAGCGTGCTGGAGCTGCATTTGTTCGGCCTGGCCACCGATGGCAACTATTTCGGCTTCGACTCCCAGCTCGACCGCATCATGTTCTTTCGCAGCATTGCACTGCCCGGACTGGCGCCGGCGCAGGCAGTGCAGGCCGTCGAGTCCTTCGTCAACCAACTGGAGCGGCTGCAAAGCCATCTGGCGCGTGCCGCCGCAGCGCAAGCGGCACCGAGCGTGACCGAAAAACCCAAGCCTTTGTCCATGCAACGCGTCTGAGCCAGCGAGGATAGACCGATGGAAGTCCGCGGCACGAGCAGCTACATAGGGACAGGAGTCAAAGCCCTGGCATTTGCGGCACTGAACCGCTTCGACAGCTTGAATTCGCTGGTCAATCGCATGACCGGCGGAAGCATCAACCGTGACACGCTCGCCCAGAAAGTGATGCGCGACGGCATACACATGGCCCTGCAGGCCAGCCTCCCCCTCAGCCTGCAGGATCGCCAGGCCAGCATTCTTCCGCTGCTGGCCAGACTGGTGCACGGCGACACGCGGGAAGAGGTCTCCACCTCGATCAAGGAGCTCGCGGACGTACTCACCCCGGTCGACAGCCACCCCATGGATGGCATGGCGGCGACGCTGAAAACCATGGGCAAGGAGGCCGGACGGCTGGCGGCCGCGGGGCTGGCATCCATCGCGGCCCAGCACATCAACGAAACGCATATCGTTGAGAAAGTGCTGCACACCATGCTCAAGGAGCACGGCTGGACATCTTTGGACAACTACATGGAAAGCATGCTGACGGCTCTGCCGTTCGGCAAGGGCTTCGCCGCCAACCTGGGCAAGAACCTCTTGCAGCGGGCCATTCTTGACCGGCCTGAATTCGATCGCAGCCATTCGCCCGAATTCCGCCTCCTGGCCGATGAAGCCCATGCCAGCATCACCGACCAGGCCTACAGCAAGCCGCTGGCCAACTACTTTCTGCGCAGTGCCGCCGCGGACATGCCCACCGCCCTGGACAGCGCGACGAAAGCCGGACTGAGCATCGCCGACACCACGCTGCTGACGTCGCGAGTGCTGGCCAAAGGCGTGACCGACGTCACGGAAAATCTGCAGCAATCCCAGTACTCGCAGGCCTTGATCAATACGGGCACCACACTGCTCCAGGCCAGCACCACGCTCGCCCATGGCGTATTCCATGACATTGCCCCCGCCTTGACGCAGGCCACGGGGGACTTGGCCAAAGTCTCGGGCAAGACCGCCTTGGCCGGCCTGGCCTACGCTGCGCCCCTGGCCTATCAGGGCACCCTGAGCTTCTACCAGGGGACCAAGCCCTGGATAGACAGCACCCAGCATGCCTTGGTCGGGGCGCCAGCCTCCCAGGATGTGCGCAAGGCCTACGCCAAGGACATCGCGCAGGCACAGACCAGCCCGCTCCTGGCGGCCCCGGTACCGCAGGCCCACGGCAGCGACAGCCAATGGGTGGACCAGCTCGCCAGGCAGCAGGCCATCGCCCTGGATGCCACGCCGGATGCGCCGCCCTCCACCCACGAGCGCCTGGCCTCGGTAGTGGAGGCTTTCCAGCAAGGGCAGATAGACTCCGCACGCTACAACGCCCTGACCCAGCTCACCGAGCAGCTGGACGTCGAACAGCTCTCCCCGTTCGGTGCGCTCTCCGGCTCGCTGAAGACCGCGCACAATATTTCCGGCAACCTCGCCCGCCTGGAGTCGGAAAGCCTGGCTTCGATGGCATTCGGCGCCGCCACGGCACAGACCATGGGCGGCGTGATCGATGCGAGCACGGTCAAGGAAAGCAGCAAGGGCGGATACAAGGTCGCCGACGTCTATGCCCGGCAGGTAGGCCAGCTGGCGCTGGATTTCCCCGCAGGGGTCTACAGCCACGCCGATGCCGGCCTGGACACGGCCAAGGCCGCGAGCAACTACGCCCTCGGCTCCTGGGGCTATCCGGATGTCGGCGTGGCGGATTGGGCCGAGCTGCGCAAACTGCACAACACCTGTGGCGGCAACGAGCAGCTGACACTCAAGGTCAGCAGCTACCTGGACCCCGCCATGGCGTCCCAGGCGCTCTCGGCGCCTGTGCTGGGCGAGCTGGATCCGCACGACAGCGGGCTGCTGCGCTTGCCCACAGGCCTGCAATTGCAGCTGACCGAGACCACGCCCCAACACCAATACCAGTTGCGGCGCGACGGCGAGAACGTGGTGCTGACCATCAGCGCCGTCTGGGACATCGCGCAGTACGGCACGGATGCACAACGGCTGCGCAGTCCCCAAGGCGCGCAGACCAGCCAGCTCACCGCCGCCATCCACATCACGGTGTCACCGACGGGCAGCGTCAGCCATTCCGCCCCGTCGCTGCAATGCGCCATCCGCAACGCATTCAAATTCGACAGCTATGGCGCACTGCAGGCCCCCGCCACGCCGCAGCCGGAAATCAGCGTCTCCCACCTCGAGCACTTTGAGGCGCCGCTGGACCAGGCTTTGGCTGCCACCTGAGGCCAGCGGACGGCTCAGTCGCGCTGAGGCGGTGAATAGGGCGCCACGGCCGCAATCATGCCGCCGCCCAGGCAGACGTCGCCGTCGTACAGCACGGCCGACTGGCCGGGCGTCACGGCCCATTGCGGCTCGGGGAAGTCCAGGCGGAAGCTCGCGTCCGTGGCCTGGCTGATCACGGCCGGCGAATCGGGCTGGCGGTAGCGCGTCTTGGAGCCATAGAGACCGGGCGCCGGTGGCTCGCCCGCGACCCAGCTGGCGTTGTCGGCATCGAGCTGCGGCGACAGCAGCCAGGGATGGTCATGGCCTTGGACCACGCGCAGGATGTTCCTGTCGAGCTCCTTGCGCGCGACAAACCAGGGGTGGTGCTCGCCGCCGCCGCGCTGCGCGCCTTTTTCCTTGATGCCGCCAATGCCCAGGCCCTGGCGCTGCCCCAGCGTGTAGAACGACAGGCCTTGATGACGGCCCAGCTTGCGGTCGCGGTCGTCGAGGATCCAGCCCGGTTCCTTGCTGATGTAGCGGTTGAGGAAGTCGCGGAACGGCCGCTCGCCGATGAAGCAGATGCCGGTCGAGTCCTTCTTCTTGGCGTTGGGCAGGCCGATTTCCTCGGCGATGCGCCGCACTTCGGTCTTGTGCAGCTCGCCCACGGGGAACAGCGTCTTGGACAGCTGGGCCTGGTTCAGGCGGTGCAGGAAATAGCTCTGGTCCTTGGCCGGGTCCAGCCCCTTGAGCAGCTCGAAGCGCTGCGTCTGCAGGTTCTGGCGCACGCGCGCATAGTGGCCCGTGGCGATCTTCTCCGCGCCCAGGCGCATGGCATGGTCGAGAAAGGCCTTGAACTTGATTTCGGCGTTGCACAGCACGTCGGGATTGGGCGTGCGGCCGGCCTGGTATTCGCGCAGGAACTCGGCGAACACCCGGTCCTTGTACTCGGCTGCGAAGTTCACGTGCTCGATCTCGATGCCGATCACGTCGGCCACGGCCGCAGCGTCGACGAAGTCGACATTCGACGAACAGAATTCGCTGTCGTCGTCATCTTCCCAGTTCTTCATGAAGATGCCGACCACGTCATGGCCTTGCTGCTTGAGCAAATAGGCGGTCACCGCCGAATCCACGCCGCCTGAAAGGCCCACCACCACCCGATGCTTTGTCATAGGTGTGCGATTATCCCAGCCACCCGCCCAGAACGGGTTGGTGGGGACAAATACAGGACAAGCAATGGAATTGCGGCAGCTGCGCTACTTTGTGCGCATTGTGGAAATGGGCTCGATGAGCCGCGCGGCGCGCGAACTCGACGTCGTGCAGTCGACGCTGAGCCAGCAGATCACGCGGCTGGAGAGCGAACTCGCCGTGCGCCTGCTGCAGCGCACGCCGCGCGGCGTCGTGCCCACCGAGGCCGGCGTCGCGTTCTTTCGCGAAGCCCAGCTCGCGCTGCGCCATGCCGACCAGGCCGTGCGCAGCGCCCAGCAGTCGCGGCTGTCGGGCTCGGTCAGCCTGGGCCTGGCGCCGACCACGGCCACCATACTCGCGCTGCCGCTGATGCAGGCCATGCGTGCGCGCTACCCCGATGTGCGCCTGCACATGGTGGAGAGCATGTCGGGCCATCTGGCCGAAATGCTCAACGCGCGCGCACTCGACATGGCCGTGCTGTTCGATTCGCGCCTGCATGGCAGCGAGGCCGGCCCGGCCAGGCCAGGCCAAGCGCGGCCCGGCGGCCGGCGCTGGCAGGTGCACCCGCTGATCGAGGAACGGCTGTTCCTGATCCGCTCGCGCCGCCACCCGCACGCCAGCCCGCTGCCCGCGTCCATGGCGCTGGCCGACCTCGCGCTCGAGCCCTTGATCCTGCCCACGGGCCAGCACGGCCTGCGCAGCACGCTGGACACCGCGTTCGCCCAGGCGCGCTTCACGCCGCATGTGGTGCTTGAAGTCGATTCGCTGTCCATGGTCATGGCGGCCGTCGATGCAGGCCTGGGTTCGTCACTGCAGCCCTGGGCGGCCATGGGCCGCTTCGAGGACGCAGCCCAGCGCTTCGAGTCGGCGCTGATCACCGACAAGGACGCGCAGCGCACCAACCTACTGTGCAGCCTGTCCGAGGACGAGCTGTCGCCCGCCGCGCTGGCCGCGCGCGTGGTGCTGGTCGACTGCGTGCGCGAACTCGTGCAGTCTGGCGCCTGGAGCGGCACCGAAGCCATCCATCACGATCACTGATACCCCCATGCACTGAGCCCCCTGCACCGGGGGCGGGTTGATTCCTACAGTTGAGCTCCCCCCGAGAGAGACTGCAAGGAGAATTCCCATGGACACCGATGTTCTGGTCATCGGTGGTGGCAACGCTGCCCTTTGCGCCGCCCTGATGGCGCGCGAAGCAGGTGCGCGCGTGCTGCTGCTGGAGTCCGCACCCCGCGAATGGCGCGGCGGCAACTCCGCCCACACCCGCAATCTGCGCTGCATGCACGATGCGCCGCAGGACGTGCTCGTCGAAGCCTACCCCGAAGAAGAGTTCTGGCAGGACCTGCTCAAGGTCACGGGCGGCATCACCGACGAACACCTCGCGCGCCTGGTGATACGCGCTTCCTCGACCTGCCGCGACTGGATGCGCCGCCATGGCGTGCACTTCCAGCCGCCGCTGTCGGGCGCGCTGCATGTCGCGCGTACCAACGCCTTCTTCATGGGCGGCGGCAAGGCCCTGGTCAACGCCTATTTCCGCAGCGCCGAGGCGCTGGGCGTGGAAATCCGCTACGAAGCGCCCGTGGACAGGCTGGAAATCGACAACGGCCGCTTCGTTGCCGCCTGGAGCTGCGGCCAGCGCATCACCGCCAAGAGCTGCGTGCTCGCGGCCGGCGGCTTCGAATCCAACCGCGAATGGCTGCGCGAGGCCTGGGGCCAGAACGCGCGCGGCGAATGGCCTGCGGACAACTTCCTGATCCGCGGCACGGCCTACAACAAGGGCGTGCTGCTCAAGCACTTGCTCGACGAGCAGCAGGCCGACCGCATCGGCGACCCGACCCAGGCCCACATGGTGGCTATCGACGCGCGCGCGCCGCTGTACGACGGCGGCATCTGCACGCGCATCGACTGCGTCTCGCTGGGCGTGGTCGTCAACCGCGACGCCGAACGTTTCTACGACGAAGGCGAGGACTTCTGGCCCAAGCGCTATGCGATCTGGGGTCGGCTCGTGGCCCAGCAACCGGGCCAGGTCGCCTATTCGATCATCGACGCCAAGGCCATAGGCCGCTTCATGCCGCCGGTGTTCCCGGGCATCACGGCCAACAGCCTGCCCGAGCTCGCCGAAAAGCTGGGCCTGGACGCCGCGACGTTCACCAGCACGCTCGCGGCCTACAACACGGCCTGCCGCGTGGGCCAGTTCGACCACACGGCCCTCGACGACTGCCACACCGAAGGCGTCGCGCCCGCCAAGACCCACTGGGCCAGGCCCATAGACACCGCGCCGTTCTACGGCTATGCGCTGCGCCCCGGCGTGACCTTCACCTACCTGGGCCTCAAGGTCGACGACACCGCCGCCGTGCGCTTCGCGGGCCAGGCCAGCAGCAACCTGTTCGTCGCCGGCGAAATGATGGCCGGCAACGTGCTGGGCAAGGGCTACACGGCCGGTGTAGGCATGTCCATAGGCACGGCCTTCGGCCGCATCGCCGGACGCAACGCGGCCCTGGCCGCACAAGGCCTGCCAGCCGTCGCTGGCGCCGTCAACGACTAGGAAACCGTTCCATGCAAACCCTGCAATCCCTGACCGAAGACGCCAAGGCCCTGGCCAACGGCCTGCCCGTGGCCGCCGCCAGGTCGCCCGCCAAGGTCATTCCCATCCAGGTGATCTCCGCCAAAGACGAAGTCGCGCGCGCGCTGCAGATCTGCAATGCCTGCCGCTACTGCGAAGGCTTTTGCGCGGTGTTTCCGGCAATGACGCGCCGGCTCGAGTTCGGCACGGCCGACGTGCACTACCTCGCCAACCTGTGCCACAACTGCGGCGCCTGCCTGCACGCCTGCCAATACGCGCCGCCGCATGAGTTCGCGGTCAACATCCCCAAGGCCATGGCCGAAGTGCGCGGCAAGACCTATGCCGACTACGCCTGGCCGCCCGCGCTGGGCAGCCTCTACCAGCGCAACGGCCTGACGCTGTCGCTGGCCCTGGTCGCGGCGTTGACGCTGTTCCTGGTGCTGGCCGTGGTGCTGCAGGGCAATGGCCTGGCCGCGCTCTGGGGCGCCGATCTGGGCGGCAACTTCTACCGCCTGTTCCCGCACAACCTGCTGGTGGGCATGTTCGCGCCGGTGTTCCTGTTCGTGGTGTTCGCGCTGTTCATGGGCGTGCGCCGCTTCTGGACGGAGATCAAGCCCGCGACCAGCGGCGTCGATGTCGGCAGCGCCGCGGCCGCCGAAGCGACATCCGACGTGCTGCGCCTCAAATACCTCGACGGCGGCCACGGCCAGGGCTGCAACAACGAGGACGACGCCTACACCCAGCAGCGCCGCCGCTGCCACCACCTGACCTTCTACGGCTTCATGCTGTGCTTTGCCGCGACCGGCCTGGCCACGGTCTACCACTACGTGTTCGGCTGGGCCGCGCCCTACGACCTGCCCAGCCTGCCCAAGATCCTGGGCGCCGTGGGCGGCGTGAGCCTGATGCTGGGCACGGCCGGCCTGTGGCGGCTGAACTTCAAGCGCCATCCGCAGCACGGCGACGCCAGGCAAAAGCCCATGGACCTGGGCTTCATCGCCCTGCTGTTCGTGGTCAGCGCCAGCGGCCTGGCGCTGTGGCTGGGACGCGGCACGCCCGCGCTGGCCCTGCTGCTGTGCCTGCACCTGGGCGCGGTGATGGCGCTGTTCGCCACCCTGCCCTACGGCAAGTTCGCGCACGGCGTGTTCCGCAGCGCGGCGCTGCTGCGCCACAACACCGAAAAACGCCAGCCCAACCCCATAGGACTGGGCGCGGACTGAAGCGCCGCAGCCACCCCACGACAACAACAACCAGGAGCCCCCCATGAAACGCCGCACTCTCCTCCATACTGCCGTGCTCGCCTCCGCGACACTCAGCGGCCTGTCCCAGGCCCAGGACTTCCCACCCAAGAAAGCCGTGACCATGGTCGTGGGCTTTGCCGCCGGCGGCGCCGCCGATGCGGCCGCGCGCCTGATCGCCAAGAAGCTGGGCGAAAACATAGGCCAGACGGTGGTGGTGGAAAACAAGGGCGGCGCGGGCGGCAACATCGCCCACGGCCAGGTCGCCAATGCGGCCACCGACGGCTCGGTGATCCTGTTCGGCTCGGTCGGGCCGCTGACCATCGCCCCCCACCTGATGAAGCTCACCTACGATCCGTTCAAGGACCTGGCACCGATCTCCGGCGGAGTGAACTTCCCGAATGTGCTGGTCGCGCACAAGGGCACGGGCGTGAAGACACTCAAGGAATTTGTCGCCCTGGCCAAGAAGAAGCCCGGCAGCGTGGACTATGCCTCGTCGGGTGCGGGCTCGGCCTCGCACCTCGCGGGCGAATTGTTCAACCAGCGTGCAGGCGTGGAAATGGTGCATGTTCCCTACAAGGGCGGCGCACCGGCCCTGCAGGATCTGCTGGGCGAGCGCGTGACCAGCTACTTCGCCGCTCCGCCGACGGCCATGCCCCATGTGGAAACCGGCAAGCTGATTCCACTGGCGACCACCGGTCTGACGCGCCCCGCCTACCTGCCCCACATTCCCACGGTGGCCGAAGCCGGCTATCCGGGCTTTGAAGCCCTCAACTGGTATGCCTTCGTCGGTCCGGCCAAGACGCCCGCAGCCATCCTGGACCGCTGGAATCTGGAAATCGTCAAAGTGCTGGGCGACGAAGAGGTCAAGAAGGCCTTGCAGCAACACGGCCTGACGCCCCAGCCGACGACACGCCAGGAGCTCGGCGCCTTCATGAAGAAGGAATCCGAACAGTGGGGCAAGGTGGTGCGCGAACGCCGACTGCAAGGAAGCACCCCCTGAGCCGCTTCGCGTCTTCCCCCTCTCAACCTGCGGTGGAGGGGGACGGCACCCTCGCTGCGCGACGGCGCTTGCTCGGTGCCCCTGGGCTGGAGCACGCCAGTTTCATGCGCCGTGGATAGATAACTGAGAGCCACCCCCACGGCCCGGCTCAGGCAGCCCGGGGCGACGGTGCCGGCACTTCGTAGACGCTGCCGTCCACATGCACCAGGCTCAGATCAAAGCGCTGGCCCGCGAGATAGTCGCGCACGGACTGCAGCACCATCGGGCTGCGGTGCCGTGCCACGCTGGACTGCAGCTCGGCAAGCGTCATCCACAGCGTGCGCACGATGCCGTCATCAAGCGCGCGCTCTGGATGGTGGGTGCCCAGCTCGCCCGTGAAAGAAAAGCGTACATAGGTGATGTCGGCCCCCGTACGCGTACGGGTGAAGCGATTCATGTAAATGCCCACCACGGCCTTGGGCGTGAAGCTGTAGCCGGTTTCTTCCAGCACCTCGCGTGCGCAGGCGTCTATGGGCGACTCCGCAGGGTCGAGATGGCCGGCCGGCGTATTCAGCTTCAGACCATCGGCCGTTTCTTCTTCCACCAGCAAAAACCGTCCATCTTTTTCAATGATGGCGGCCACAGTGACATTGGGTTTCCAGCGATTAGGCATATCCCACATTATCGCCAGACTCGCCGCCTGCCGACACTGCGTCCTCATCAGAGAACGCACGCAGCATATAAACCGCTTCGCTCCCATAACTCCCCAGGCACTGCTGCTGCAGGGGATCTTGCAGCGAATACACGCTGTAACCATGGCGACACCAGTAGTCCTGCGAGCCCTGCACCGACACCAGGGCCGAGTACCGCATGCCACGGCGCAAGGCCTGCTCCCACAACGGCGCCAGCAGGCAACGGGCCAGGCCCTGGCCGGCCTGGGCGGGGTGCACGGCCATATCGTGCAGATACAGCGTATCGGGCTGGTCGCAGTCGTCAAAGTCGCCATGCAAGGGCGTGACCTTGCCCCGCGCCGACCAGTAGGCCGCCAGGTAGGCCACCACTTCGCCGCCGCGCAGCGCCACCAGCGAGCAGTTCGCGGGACTGGCCAGGCGACGCGCAAACAGCTCGTGGCCTTCGACGTAAGCCTCGCCATAACAGAGCCGCTGTATCTCCATCACCGCCGGCAGATCGGCAAGCTGCAAAGGCCGCACGGCACAGGGCGACGTGCGGCCGTCATCCAAGGAGAGGGTATTCAAAGGCGGCATGGCTTGGCGGGCAGCTGACGTGAAGAGAGCAAACGTCCGTAAATCCGCAATTATCCCGGAGCGCTGCGATCGCAGCGGGCCCGGCACCCCTTGGGTGGCCGCGCCTGATGGGCAAACACCGCCTTTTTGATCAACGCTATCGAAGCATTCGACCAAACTAACTGGATATATTGAATGAGAATAACTATCATTCAATGCAACATATACAGAAGGAATCCGCATGACCCGTCTTCGCCATATCTTTCGCGCCCACCAACCGACGCTGTTGAAGACGGCCAGCTACTACCTGATCCACATCGTGGTGGCTGCCTGCGTCGCCTATGCCGTGACCCGCAACTTCTGGGCCTCGCTGACCCTCAGTCTGCTGGAGCCCACGGTGCAGGCTTTTGCCTACTTCTTTCACGAAAAAGCCTGGAACCGCGCACAAATGCGCAAATCCCAGGCCATGGCATCCCAGCCCGCGCTGGAACCCAGCCACTGAGCGCATCCCCGGCACGCACGCACCGGGTCGGGCTCCAGGCCTGATCAATCCAGCGTGATGTTGGCGTTCTTGATCACGTCGCGCCACTTGGCGACTTCCACTTTCAGGAAGTCGGCCGATGCAGCGGGCTTGAACGCCGAAGGCAGCACGCCCATGGCGTCCAGCTTGGTCTTGACCTGCGCATCCGGCAGCGCCTTGGCAATTTCAGCATACAGGCGGTCCACGATGGGCTGGGGCGTGCCCGCGGGCACGGCAGCCATGAACCAGGCATCGGCCTGGAAGCCCTTGAGGCCTTGTTCGTTCATGGTCGGCACGTCGGGCAGGGAAGCCAGACGCTCGTTGTGCGCGACCGCCAGCGCCCGCAGCTTGCCGGCCTTGAGCTGGGAATCGATGGTCACGGCCGTCAGAAAGCCGAAGTCGGTTTCACCCGCCACCAGGGACACCACCGAAGGCGCGCTGCCTTTGTAAGGGATGTGGCTGATCTTCACCTTGGCCTGCATGGCGTAGAGCTCACCGCCCAGGTGATTCGGGCCGCCCGTGCCCGACGAAGGGTAGTTGAGCTTGCCCGGCTGGGCGCGCGCGGCGGCCGTCAGCTCGGCCATGGACTTGAACGGGCTTTGCGCACCCACCGTGAGCACCAGCGGGCTGCGCGCCACCAGGCTGACCATCGTGAAATCCTTCAAGGGCTCGTATGGCAGCTTGGTATAGAGGGCGGGAGCCATGGCCATGCAGCCTACATCGCCGAGCACGATGGTGTAGCCGTCGGCCGGCGCCTTGGCCACCTGATCGCAGCCCAGCGTGCCGTTGGCACCCGGCTTGTTTTCCACCACCACGGTGGCGTTCATGTTTTCGCCCATCTTCTGCGCCAGCAGGCGGCCGAGAATGTCGGTGGAGCCGCCCGCGGAGTAGGGCACGACCAGGCGGATGGTCTTTGTCGGATAGGCCGCGGGGCTCGACGCCTGCGCCCAGGGGCTGAACAGCGCCGCCGTGGTCGCGGCAATGCCCAGCGCCGCGCGCAAGGCCATGTGGCGGGAGGCTGGGGTGGCGAGGGAAAGACGGATCGTGGGCTGCGTCATGAATTTCTCTTAATGCGGGTTAGTGTTATTACCGATCGATGAGCATAACCGCGTTTTTCGTATGGATAAAGCGCTTGCAGCGTGCCGGTGCGCACGGTTTTCGCACCAGCCTGGTGCACCCCCTCGGTCATCACCAGCATTGCATTCAGGTCACAGCTGTTTGACCTTGCAGCCGCGTCCGCACGCGTTCTGTTTTTTATAGCACTGAGCCTACAATCAGCCGCTCTATAAACGATCCGCTGGCCAGCCATCGTTGCTGCGGATTGATTCACCCTCGAGCTGGAGACGCTTGATGTCCGACAATACGGTCCCCCCTACCCCCATCGACAAACGTGCTTTGCTGCGCCTCGCGGCATTGGAATACCACGAGTTTCCCAAGCCCGGCAAAGTGGCCATCGCGGCGACCAAGCCCATGGCCAACCAGCACGACCTGGCCCTGGCCTACTCGCCTGGCGTGGCCGCCCCTTGTGAAGAGATCGTCAAGGATCCCAACGCCGCCTTCAAATACACCAGCCGGGGCAACCTGGTCGGCGTGATCACCAACGGCACGGCCGTGCTGGGCCTGGGCGACATTGGCGCCCTCGCTTCCAAGCCGGTGATGGAAGGCAAGGGCGTACTGTTCAAGAAGTTCGCAGGTGTGGACGTTTTTGACATAGAGATTGACGAAAAGGACCCCAAGAAGCTGGTCGAAGTCATCGCCGCGCTGGAGCCGACCTTCGGCGCCATCAACCTCGAAGACATCAAGGCGCCCGAATGCTTCTACGTGGAGCGCGAATTGCGCAAGCGCCTGAAGATTCCCGTCTTCCATGACGACCAGCACGGCACGGCCATCACCGTGGCCGCGGCCATGATCAATGCGCTCAAGGTGGCGAACAAGAAGATCGAGGAAGTCACGCTGGTCGCTTCGGGCGCCGGCGCTGCCGCCCTGGCCTGTCTGAACCTGTTGCTCAAAGTCGGTCTGCGGCGCGAGAACGTGTTTGTGACCGACCTCGCCGGCGTGGTTTATACCGGCCGTACCGAGCTGATGGACGAAGACAAGGCCCAGTTCGCGCGCGATACCGACATGCGCAAGCTGGCCGAAGTGATCGTCGGGGCGGATGTGTTCCTCGGCCTGTCGGCCGGCGGCGTGCTCAAGCCCGCGATGGTGGCCGGCATGGCCGCACGTCCCATCATTTTTGCGCTGGCCAACCCCAACCCAGAAATCACGCCAGAAGATGTCAAAACCGTGCGCGATGACGTCATCATGGCGACGGGACGCACGGATTACCCGAACCAGGTCAACAACGTCCTGTGCTTCCCTTACATCTTCCGCGGCGCACTCGATTGCGGTGCGACGACCATCACCCTGGAGATGGAAATCGCGGCCGTGCATGCCATCGCCGACCTGGCCCAGGCGGAGCAAAGCGAAGAAGTGGCCGCCGCCTATGCCGGCGAGCCGCTGGTGTTCGGCCCCGAATACCTTATCCCGAAGCCCTTCGACCCGCGCCTGATGATGAAGATCGCGCCGGCCGTGGCCCAGGCCGCGGCCCACTCGGGCGTGGCCCAGCGTCCCATCCAGGACATGGATGCCTACCGCGAGCACCTGCAGACTTTCGTCTACGCTTCAGGCACGACGATGAAGCCCATCTTCATGGCCGCCAAGAAAGCCGCCAAGAAGCGCGTGGCCTATGCCGAGGGCGAGGAAGAGCGCGTGCTGCGCGCCGCACAGGTCGTGGTCGACGAGCGCATTGCCCGCCCCACGCTGATCGGCCGCCCGGCCATCATCGCCCAGCGCATCGCAAAATTCGGTCTGCGCCTGGAACACGGTCGCGACTACGACGTGGTCAACGTCGAGGACGATCACCGCTACCGCGACTTCTGGCAGACCTACCACCGCATGACCGAGCGCAAGGGCATCACCGCCCCGATCGCCAAGATCGAAATGCGCCGCCGCCTGTCGCTGATCGGCGCCATGCTGCTGCACAAGGGCGAAGTCGACGGCCTGATCTGCGGCACCTGGGGCCAGACCGCCCACCACCTGAACTACATCGATCAGGTGCTGGGCAAGCGTGCCGGCGTGCAGACCTATGCCTGCATGAACGGCCTGCTGCTGCCCGAGCGCCAGGTGTTCCTGGTCGACACCCATGTGAACTACGACCCCACGGCCGAGCAGCTGTGCGAGATCACCATCATGGCGGCCGAGGAAATGATGCGCTTCGGCATCAAGCCCAAGGTCGCACTGCTGAGCCATTCGAACTTTGGCACCAGCCTGCAGCCAAGCGCAGTGAAAATGCGCGCTACCCTGGAGTTGCTGCGCATTCAGGCCCCCTGGCTGGAAGTTGACGGCGAAATGCACGGCGATGTGGCCTTGAACGGCAAGGCCCGTGCCGCCTTGATGCCTCACAGCACCCTGGTGGGTGACGCCAATCTGTTGGTCTTGCCCAACATCGACGCGGCCAACATCTCCTACAACCTGCTCAAGACCGCGGCCGGCGGCGGCATTGCCATCGGCCCGGTGCTGCTGGGCGCATCCCAGCCGGTGCACATCCTGACCCCCAGCGCCACGGTGCGCCGCCTGGTGAACATGACGGCCCTGACCGTCGCCGACGCCAACGCCGCGCGCTGAAACCGGGGCCCAACGCGCGGCCCCAGACCCTTATCTGCCGCCATCAGCGGCGGATAAAAGCCAAGCGCCTGCCCAATATTTGGGCAGGCGCTTGCTTTTTGGGGGGTGATGCGTCACACTAGCAGGTCGAAATTTCGGGGCTTCCCTGAGTTTCTGAAAGGTGTTTTTGATGCTGAAGGCTGTCGTCGCCCGGTTTTTGCAGACAGGTTTTGCGATCGTTTTGGGGACAGCCTGTGCCGTTACGCCGCTTGCGGCGTCTGCGCGCGGGGCCCAAACGTCCCCAGAACTGTCCTCCATTGCGCTGTCCGAACTGCCGCCCCAGGGTCGCAGAACGTATGGACTGATCCGCCAAGGCGGGCCCTTTCCCTACGCCAAGGACGGCAGCGTATTTGGTAACCGTGAACGCATCCTGCCCAGCCGCAAACGGGGCTATTACCGGGAATACACCGTAGAGACCCCGCGTTCGCGCGACCGTGGCGCGCAACGCATTGTGTGTGGCGGTCTTGAGCCCCAGATACCCCAGGCCTGTTATTACACCCGCGACCATTACGCCAGTTTTCACTACATCATCGAATGAAGCCGCAACCGACACCCGCCGCCGCTGGCCGCGAAGGGTGCCTTGACGGGCCCTTCTCCGAGTCCTATTTTTCGCCACCGGACGACAGCCCTCTTGCACCGCCTGTGGACAGCCTAGTCAAAGAAAGAACCACGGAGATGGAAACGCCACTTCGTAAGAACCCAGACCTCCCATTGCGCAATGTGCGCCAGAACATCGTGCAGTCCATCCGCGCCTATCGCGTGCAGGATCTGCAGGATGCCGCCAAGGTGCTGGGCAACCACTTCCTTTACGCCAATCTGGCCCATGCCCAAACCAAGCAGGACATACTGGACCTGATTGCCACGCAGTTCATGTTTCCGGCCCACTTCGGCAAGAACTTCGACGCCCTGTACGACTGCCTGACCGATCCGCTGCACAAGGCCGGGCCACAACCGGGCTTTATCCTGGTGCTCGACCAGATTCCGACCACGACCAAGTTCGACAAGGAAGTGCGCGAGCAGTTGCTCGACAGCTTCCGGGATGCGGCCGAGTACTGGGCCGAGCGCAAGATCTCGTTCCGCTGCTTCTACTCGTTCCTCTGAGCGCTGCGCCGCAGCGGGCGCGACAGAAATGCAAAAAGCCCCTCACGGGGCTTTTTTACGTCCATCGGTGGGCGAGGCACCTAGCCGGCCGCACCGACTTCCGCGGCCAGGGCCACGTATTCGTCCACCGACACTTCTTCGGCACGGCGCTTGACGTCGAAATTCCCGGCGTAGGCTTTCTTTTCCTCGAGCCAGCGGCCCAGCGTGTGGCGCAGCAGCTTGCGGCGCTGGCTGAAAGCCACCTGCACCAGCTCTTCGAGCAAGCGCTTGTCCACGGGCGCGGGTTCCGCGCGCGGCACCATGCGCACCACGGCGCTGTTGACCTTGGGTGGCGGGTCAAAGCTCTCGGGCGGCACGAACAGCACTTCCTGCATGGCGTAGCGCCATTGCAGCAGCACCGACAGGCGGCCATAGGCCGCGGTGGACGGAGAGCCCACCATGCGGTCAATGACTTCCTTTTGCAGCATGAAATGCTGGTCCTGGATCAGGTCCACATATTCCAGCAGGTGGAACAGGATGGGCGTGGAGATGTTGTAGGGCAGGTTGCCGACCACACGCAGCTTCTGCGTCTGCAGCTTCTGCGCCACGGCGGCGAAATCGACCTTGAGCACGTCGGACTCGATCACGTCGAGTTCCGAACGCAGACGCAGGCGAAATGCCAGGTCGCGGTCGAGCTCGATCACGGTGAGCCGGCCAAGGCGCTCGACCAGCGGCTGGGTCAGGGCCATCAGGCCCGGACCGATCTCCACCATGGGATCGCCGGCCTGGGGGCCAATGGCCTGGACGATGGAATCGATGATGGCGCCATCGGTCAGGAAATTCTGACCGAAGCGTTTGCGGGGAATGTGTTTCAAACCAAAACCTTATTGCGGGGGATCGCGGTATTCCACATAGGCGCGCCCACGCACTTCCTGAATCCAGGTGTTGTAGGCTTTTTCCAGCTTTTGCTCACGCACCACGTTGCGCAGCGACTCACGCTGTTCACGCGGCGTCAGCGTCGCTTGACGGCGATCGATCAGCTGGATCAGGTGCACGCCAAATCGGGACACCACAGGTTCACTGACCTCGCCAGGCTTGAGCTGGCGCAGGACTTCTTCAAATTCGGGAACAAAAGCGCCGGGACCGGCCCAACCCAGGTCGCCGCCTTCCTTGGCGCTGCCGTCCTGCGAGTGCTCGCGTGCCAGGTCTTCAAAGCGGGCTTGTCCAGTCTGCACGCGGCGGCGGTAATCCGCCAGCAGCGCCGCGGCCTTGCCTTCCGTGAGTTGATCGGAAGGGCGCAGCAGGATGTGGCGCGCATGGTTCTGCGTGACCACGGTGGCCGCACCCAGCTGTGACTTCTCCAGCACTTTCAGCACGTGAAAGCCCGCGCCCGAGCGCAGCGGTCCGACTACGCCGTTTTGCGGCGTGGACGCCACGGCGCGCACAAACAGCTCAGGGTAACGGTCCGCCGAACGCAGGCCCAGCGCGCCGCCGTCCTTGGCCTCGGCCGCATCCGAATAGTCACGCACCACGGCGCTGAAATCCTGACCGCCGCGTATTTTTTCCAGCGCTTCGCGCGCACGGGCTTCACGCTGGGCCACCACGGCGGGCGAGGCGTTTTCCGGCACGGCGATGAAGACATGGCCCAGGTTCAGCGTCATGCTGGCCACGTCGCCGGTCTTGCGCTGCTCCTGCAGGTACTGGTCGATATCGAGTTCGCTCACGCGCACGCGGCCGTCCACTTCGCGCTCACGCAGGCGCTGCAGCAGCATCTGGTTGCGCAGTTCTTCGCGAAAACGCGTGGGACTGATGCCGTCGGCGGACAGTCGCGCCTGCATCTGCTCCAGCGTCAGGCTGTTCTGGCGGGCCACGTTCTGCGCAGCCTGGTCGACTGCATAGTCGTCGACCTTGATGCCCTGCTCACGTGCGCTTTGCAGCTGCGCCTTTTCAAGGATGAGGCGCTCGAGCACTTCGCGTGCCAGCACGTCCTTGGACGGCACCTGCCCCCCCTGGGCAGCGATGGACTGGGCGACACGGCTCATGCGGTCGCGCACTTCGTTGTTCGTCACCGGTTCGGAATTGACCACGGCCACGATGAAATCCGCCGAGCGCACGCCGGTATTGCCCGGCACGGCACGGGCGCTGCCGTCCAGGGCCCGTGACAAGGACGCGTTCGGCCCGTCGGACAGACGCAGGCCCTGGGCCTGTGCGCCCACGGCGACAAAAGAGGCCAGGCATACGAGGCCCATGGCAAAAGTGCGAGGGGTCAAAGAGGTGAAACGCATGGAGCAGGTGCTTTGTTTAATCGTAATTGCTGAAGCGGCTGGGCGCCGCGCCGGGCTGGCGCAGGGCCTGGTAACGCGGAATATTGTCTTTCAGGCTTTGCAAGGGGTTGGCCCCCAGGCTCAGCCGCGAAAAGCCAACGAACTCGATCTGGAACAACAACCGGGTATTCGCGGTGGTGATACTGCTTTGCAGGCGCTCGAGCACGACGCGCCCGACCCAGCAGCAGCTGTCGTATTCAAAACCCACCACCGTGTCCACCAGCTTGCGGTCCTGGATGCTGTAGTTCAACCGTCCCACAGAGTACCAGCGCCCGCCGTTGCGGCCTTTGTCCTCGGCCGCCCAGGGATTGCGGATAGGCCATTGCCAACCCACATCGACCTGCTCGCTGGTGCCGCGCTGCAGACGGTAGGCGGCGCTCACCGTGCGGTAGCTGCCGGGGCTGTAGCGCGCACCAATGGTGGTCCGCTCGGAATGGCCGGTTTCGCGGTTGTACTGCACCGCGCCATCCAGCGCCCACTTGGGCGTCCAGTTGATCGAGGCACCGAACAGGATATCCGACAGACGGTCGGTCGCCGGCACTTCGCCCGGCAGCGTCACGCGTTGGTCGGAAAAGCGCACCCGCTGGGCCACGCCCAGCCGCGCCGACTCGGCACCGGTGTCGGCGTCGATGAAGCGCGTGGTCACGCCCAGGGTCAGCAGATTGTTGTCGGCAATACGGTCCTGGCCGCTGTAGTTGTTGTCGCTGTAAATCGTCGCCAGGTTGAAATCGTTGAGCGCCGTGTCATACACCGGCAGCATGCTTTGATTGCGATACGGCGTGTAGGTGTAGAAAGCGCGCGGCTCCAGCGTCTGCAGCAGGTTGCGGCCGAACAGCTTGGTCTCGCGCTCGAACACCAGGCCGCTGTCCAGGCTCAGCGTGGGCAGGGTGCGCGAAGTCGCGCCCATGCCGTTGCTCAGGCGGTCGTCAAACTGGTAATGGCTTGCATGCAGCTTGAGCTTGGGCGTGAAGAAGCCACCAGGCGCCAGGAAAGGCCGGCTGAGTTCCGCCATCACATAACTGCGCTGGGCGTTGGTCTGGCGGGTCCGCAGCGGATCGGCTTCGAAGCGGGTGGTGTCCGCTTCCACCGTGAGATCCAGCCCATGGTCGAGGTTCAGCGGCGTATAGCGCCACTGCAATTGCGGCATGCGGTCATACGGCGGAACAATGGGCGAGGCCACATCCTGCAAGGTCTGCCACTTGAGCGTGCGCAGTTGCAGCGTCATGTCCGGACCGAACCAGCTCAGGCTCGCATCGCTGGGCAGCAGGCGCGTGTTGAGCACGCGGTTGGCGCCGCTGTTGTTGCGTGTGAAATCGCGCCAGTAATTGTTGTCACTCACCCGGTTGAGGTTCATGTCCAAGGACAACGTTCCCCAGGGCGAGGCCACCAGGCCCTGGTGCTTCAAGCCGTAGGACCAGCGGTCCCGGTCGCGCAGCTTGTCGCTTGGCATGTAATCGAACCGCAACTGACCTTTGTAGTTGGGTTCGAGGTAGCGGAACTCCGTCCCCAGGTTCACCCCACGCTTGGTCATCACCGTGCTCGTCAGCGTCGCGTCGCGGTTGGGCGCGATGTTCCAGTAATACGGCTGGACGTATTCCACACCGCTGATGCTGTCCAGGCCAATGGTCAGCGGCAGCAGACCCGACTTGCGCTTGTCCGACAGCGGAAAGCTCATCTTGGGAATGGGCAGCAGCGTCCGGCCCTTGAACTGCAGCGATGCGCCTTCGGCCACGCCGACCTGTTCGCCCTGGTCCAGGCGAATCACCTTGGCCTTGAGCACCCAGTCCGGCTCCCAGCTGGCTTCGTTGTCGCGCTGGCAGGTGGTGTAGGTGGCGTCATGGACCACCGAACGCTCGTGGTCCAGAAAATCTATTTTTGACGCATCGCCATGCGCCTGGGTGACCAGGAAGCGGTAGTTGGCGTCCGCGAAATAGCCGCGAAAGGCATCGACTTCCAGATCCAGCCGGCTGCCGTCATAGACGTTGCCGGCGCGGTTGATGTGCACCTGGCCTTCGGCCTGCACCCGGTCGTCGGCCACGGTGTATTCCATGCGGTCGGCACGCACGATGGTGTCGCTGCGGCGCAGCTCGGCATGGCCGTCGATCACCGTGTGCACATCGGTCTGGCCGAGGATGGAATCCCCGCGCACATACACCGGCTGCAGCGAACGCGTCGCATCGGTAATCGTTTCCTTCAGCATGGGGCTGGCGCGCAGCACCGGAGCGGGCAAGGGCTCCAGAGGGGCTTCCTGCGCCTGGGCCAAACCGGCCCAGGCCAGGGCCATGCACCACGCCAGGGGGCGGACGGCCGGCAGACCGGACGGCTGCCGCCGCCGGGGCAGCGGGCAGGGCGTGGGCAATGCAATAGGGTGCTGGCGAAAGGGCACGTTGGGCGAATGGGTGGAAAGCTGAGGGGCACAGTCCTGCGCTTGCGCGCGGACCAACAGGCGTCTTTGTAGAATCCGATTATCCATGAGCCACCCAATCTCCCCCACTGCCAGCGTTATATGGCCCAATGCCGATCGCCAAGCCGCCTTTGCGGCCTGGCTCGCCCCCCTCGTCATTTCGCACCAATTGCTGCCTGACAGCCTGCGTCCGGCCTCGGCCGACGCGAGCTTTCGCCGCTATTTGCGCCTGGACTGCGTGAACGGCGACAGCCTCATCGTGATGGACGCGCCGCCCGACAAGGAAGACTGCGCGCCCTTCGTCAAGGTGCAGGCCCTGCTTGCGGCCGCCGGCCTGACAGTACCCGACATTCTTGCCTGGGACCAGGCCCAGGGCTTCATGCTGCTCAGCGACCTGGGCAACCAGACCCTGATCGAACGCCTGGACCCGGCCAAACCACGCGACGCCGAGCCCTGGTACCGCGAGGCCTGCGACCAGTTGCTGATCTGGCAACAGGCTTCGCGCCCCGGCGTGCTACCCGTCTATGACGAAGCCCTGCTGCGCCGTGAAATGGCCCTGTTCCCCGACTGGTATGTGGCCCAGCACAGGAACGTGACCCTCAACGACAAGCAGCAGGCCACGCTGTCCAAGGCCTTTGACGCCATCGTCGCGCACAACCTGGCCGCCCCCAGCGCCTATGTGCACCGCGACTTCATGACGCGCAACCTGATGCTGCCGCGCACCCCGGGCGCCCCCCTGGGCGTGCTCGACTTCCAGGACGCGGTCTACGGCCCCATCACCTACGACATCGCCAGCCTGCTGCGCGACGCCTTCATCAGCTGGGACGAAGATTTCATCATCGATATCACCGTGCGCTACTGGGAAAAGGCGCGCAAGGCCGGCCTGGTGGGCGCGACCAGCGCCACGGGCTGGGGTGACGATTTCGGCGAGTTCTACCGCGCCGTCGAATGGATGGGACTGCAGCGCCACCTCAAGGTGGCCGGCATCTTCGCGCGCCTGACGCTGCGCGACGGCAAGCCCAAATACCTGGCCGATACGCCGCGCTTCATCCATTACATTCGCGCCACGGCCAACCGCTACCGCCTGCTGGGGCCCATGCTGAAAGTGATCGACGAGATCGAGAACATCCAGGCCGTCGAGGGCTACGCCTACGGGCGCATGTAAGCCGGGAGCAGCATTTGCTTGCTGCTCTTGCCGTTCAATACAAAAAAGGGGGCCTGGCCCCCTTTCCTTCCCTCTTTCCCACTGCCCATGCCCCGATTCCACTGCCCCATTCCGCTGCACACCGGCGACACGCTGGATCTGCCAGCCGGAGCCGCTCGCCATGTGCAGGTGCTGCGCCTGCAACCTGGCGACAGCATCACCTTGTTCGAAGGCCAGGCGGGTGAAGGCTTTGCCGGCGGCGAGTTCGATGCCACCGTGCTGCGCATGGGCCGCAGCGACGTGCAGGTACAGGTCGGCGCGCACCGGCCCGTGGAGCGTGAGACCGCGCGCGAAGTCCATTTGCTCGCCGGCATCACCGCCAACGAACGCATGGACTGGCTGGTGGAAAAAGCCACCGAACTGGGCGCCACCAGCCTCACGCCGCTGCTCGCCGAGCGCAGCGTGCTCAAGCTCAAGGGCGAGCGCGGCGAGAAAAAGCGCGCCCACTGGCAGGCCGTTGCCGTGGCTGCCTGCGAGCAATCCGGGCGCAACCGCGTGCCGCTGATCCACCCCGCGATCGACCTGGAAGACTGGCTCAAAAGCGCGCCCCCCGCAGCCCTGCAGGCAAGGCTGCTGCTGTCGCTGGGCGAAGGCACCCAGCCCTTGCGCGCAGCCGCGGCCCAGCATGCGCCCGCACAGCAATCGGTGGTCTTTCTGTCCGGCCCCGAAGGCGGCCTGAGCCCCAAGGAAGAGGCCCTGGCGCGCGCGGCGGGCTTTGCGCCGGTCAGCCTGGGCGCACGCGTGCTGCGCGCCGAAACCGCGCCCCTGGCGGCATTGGCGACACTGACGCAGGATTAAAAAAGTACCCACGCCCCATGCAACTGGCGCGCTCCAGCAAGGGGGCAGCGAGCAAGGGCCGTCCCGCAGCGAGGCTGCCGTCCCTGGCCGGGCGCCCCCCTCCACCGAAGGTTGAGAGGGGGGAGACGGGGCGGCCCATGCCGCGTAAGCGGCTCAGGGGGTGATTGGAAGACTAGCTATCACCTGCGCCACCGCGGCCGTGAGCTTCTTGGCATAGGGCACATGCAGGAACTCATTGGGTCCATGGGCATTGCTCTTCGGGCCGAGCACGCCGCAAACCATCATCTGCGCCTTGGGAAAGCCCTGGCTCAGCAGATTCATCAGCGGAATCGTGCCGCCCTGGCCGATGTAGCCGCAGGATGCGCCGAAATGCGCGCGGCTGGCGCTGTGCAGGGCCTGCTCGAACCAGGAATCCATGGCCGGGGCATTCCAGCCGCTGGAAGAGCTCAAGCCCTCCCAGGTCACCTTGGCCTGGTAGGGCGCGTTGTCTTCGAGCAAGGCCTTCATCTCCTGCACGCAGGATGCGGCGTCGACCAGCGGCGGCAGGCGCAGGCTCAACTTGAACGCCGTGTAAGGACGCAGCACATTGCCCGCGTTCTGCATCGAAGGAAAGCCTTCGGCACCGGTCACGCTCAGCGTGGGCTCCCAGGTGCGCTTGAGCAGCGATTCGACCGGGTCGGTCGTGGTCGGCAACGCGAACGTGGTCGCACCGCCGCAGTCGTAATGCGCCCAGGGAAATCGCTTGGTGACCTCGTCGCCCAGGATGGCCGCCGTGGCCCGCGCCTGGGCCAGCCGGTCGGCCGGCACTTCGCAGTGAAAGCTCGCCGGCAGCAGGCGGCCGGTGGCGCTGTCTTCGAGCCGGTCCAGCACCTGGCGCATGATGCGAAACGACGAGGGCACGACGCCAGAAGCATCGCCCGAGTGCACGCCTTCGGTGAGGATTTCCACCTTGAGCGTGCCGCTGGCCATGCCGCGCAGGCTGGTGGTGAGCCACAGCTGGTCATAGTTGCCCGCACCGCTGTCCAGGCAGATCACCAGGGCCACTTCGCCCAGGCGTGGGCGCAGCGCATCGACATAGGGCAGCAGGTCGCGCGAGCCGCTTTCCTCGCAAGTCTCTATCAATCCGCAGATGCGCGGATGCGGCACGTTCTGGCGCTTGAGCTCCTGCACCGCGGCGATGCTGGCGTAGACCGCATAGCCGTCGTCGGCGCCGCCGCGGCCGTAGAGCTTGCCGTCTTCGTACTTGGGCGTCCACGGACCCAGATCACTGCGCCAACCTTCGAATTCGGGCTGCTTGTCGAGGTGGCCGTACATCAGCACGCTGCCCTGCGCCTTGGACTGGGTCGCCGCGACTTCGAAGAACAGCACCGGCGTGCGGCCCGGCAGGCGCACGATTTCCAGCGTCAGGCCGGCGACTTTCTGCGCCTCGACCCAGGCCGCCGCATTGCGCAGCACGGTCTCGAGATGCCCCTGCTGCTCCCAGTCGGGCGCAAACATCGGCGACTTGGCGGGAATGGCGATGTACTCGGTCAGCTGACCGACGATGTCCCGGTCCCACTGGGCGCTGACGCGCTCCAGTGCGAGGGCCGGGTCCAGAACGGTGGCGGGGATGCGTGCATTCATGGCAAAAGCTCCTAAAGCGATGCCCTATTGTCCCGCAGCTTATGAAACTGGCGTGCCCCAGCAAGGAGACAGCGAGCAAGCGCCGCCGCGCAGCGAGGCTGTCGCCCCCCTCCACCGAAGGATGAGAGGGGGGAGCGGCGTAAGCCGCTCAGGGGGTGTTCATTTCAGCGCCGTGATGGCCGCGCGACCGACGGCCGGATCATCGGTGAACACGCCGTCGATGCCGGTGCGCAGGAAAGCGTCCATATCGGCCCGGGCGTCACCGCGCTGGGAGGCTTGCGCCACCGGCTGGCCCTTGAGGCGCTCGGGCAGGAAGGCGTTTTCCGGGCGCAGGGTCCAGACATGCACCTGCAGGCCCGCGGCATGGGCATCCCGGACCAACGCGGTGGGCTGGCCATGGCCGCCGTCGACATTCGGAATCACCATGGTCTTGCTCGGCCCCACGGCCTGGGCATAGGTCGCGATATCGGCCAGGCCCGCGGGCGTGCTCATCTGCGCGTAAGTCCTGGCCTGGGCGCCGTGGCGCAAGCTCTGGTCGAACGGACTGCCCTTGGGCGTCAGCAGCTGCACCAGGCGCACCGGCGTCTGCTGGTGCAGCGCGCGCAGGTTGTCGACTTCAAACGACTGGATGAAGACCGGCGCATCCGCGCGGTTGAGGCCGTTTTTCGCCAGGATCTCGAGCAGGGGCGTTTCCAGCGGCTGGCCTATGGACTGGAAATAGCTGGGGTGCTTGGTCTCGACGTACAGGCCGATGGTGCGGCCGGTGCGCTCGCTCTGGCTGCGTGCCAGGGCGATCACTTCCTGCAGCGTGGGCACTTCGAACTGCCCGTCGTAGGCCGCATTGGCCGGACGCAGCTGCGGAATGCGTTCGCGCGCGCGCAGCGTCTTGAGTTCGGCCAGTGTGAAATCTTCGACAAACCAGCCGGTGATGGGCTTGCCGTCTATGGTCTTGGTGGTGCGCCGGGCCGCGAATTCCGGGTGGTCGGCCACATCCGTGGTCGCCTCCTGGATCGTGCCGTCGGCCTTGAGGATGGCGATGGCGTTTTCATGGCGCGCCACCAGCACGCCGTCGCGCGTGATGACCAGGTCTGGCTCTATCAGGTCGGCCCCGTCGTCAATCGCCTTCTGGTAGGCCGCGAGCGTGTGCTCGGGGCGCAGCGCCGAAGCGCCGCGGTGCGCGATCAGCGCGGGTTTGGGCGGCCAGGCCTGGGCCTGCGCCGCCACCGGCTGGGCCTGGGCAGACCCCGCGAGGGCCATCCACGCCAGCGCACTGGCCAGCACCGTTTTCTTGCATGACCGCAGCAAAACCATGATCTACCTTTGCTTCACATTGAGACAAAGTCATCGTACCGCACGCAACCTTTGAAACCGGCATGACCCAGCTCAGGGGCAGCGAGCAAGGGCCGCCCCGCAGCGAGGCTGCCGTCCCCCTCCACCGAAGGATGAGAGGGGGAAGCGGGGGACGGCCCCTGCCGCGTAAGCCGCTCAGGGGGTGCTTCTTCATTCATTTTCCAGGCAGAACACGGCCGTTCCGGCGCGCAGATTGGGCATGAAGCGCACGGTCTCGCCGTCCTGCAGGCCAAAAGCGTCGCGCACGCTCAGCCGGTTCTTGTGCGCCAGCACTTCGAAGTCCTTGAACGTGCCCACGCGGATGTTGGGCGTGTCGTACCACTGGTAAGGCAGGCGGCGCGTGACCGGCATGCGCCCGCGCAGCACCGACAGACGGTTGGGCCAGTGCGCGAAATTGGGAAAGGCGACGATGCCCATGCGGCCGATGCGGGCCGTCTCGCGCAGCATCACTTCGGCATTGCGCAGATGCTGCAGCGTGTCGATCTGCAGCACCACGTCGAAGCTGTTGTCGCCGAACATCGCCAGGCCGTCTTCCAGGTTCAGCTGCAGCACGTCCACGCCGCGGCGCACGCAGGCCAGCACATTGGCGTCGTCCAGCTCCACGCCATAGCCGGTGCAGCCGCGCTCGCGTTGCAGGTGCGACAGCAGCCCGCCATCGCCACAGCCCAGATCCAGCACGCGTGCGCCTTTGGGCACCAGGCGTGCAATCGCCTCCATGGTGGATTTTTCGGTCATGCGATCTCCTTCGCGATGCTTTCAAAATAAGAGCGCATGACGCCCATGTAGCGCGGGTCATCGAGCAAGAATGCATCGTGACCGTGGGGCGCGTCGATTTCGGCGTAGCTCACGCGGCGCTGGTTCTCCAGCAGCGACTTGACGATTTCACGGCTGCGCGCGGGCGCAAAGCGCCAGTCGGTGGTGAAGCTCACCAGCAGGTACTGGGCCTGGCTGGCCGCCAGCGCCTGGGTCAGATTGCCCGCATGGGCGCGCGCCGGATCGAAGTAGTCCAGCGCGCGGGTGATCAGCAAATAGGTGTTGGCGTCGAAATAATCGCTGAACTTGTCGCCCTGGTAGCGCAGATAGCTTTCGATCTCGAACTCGATGTCCTGGGTGCTGTACTTGAGGTCCAGCCCGTCGCGCAGCTGGCGGCCGAACTTCTGATTCATCACATCGTCGCTGAGATAGGTGATGTGGCCGATCATGCGGGCGATGCGCAGGCCGCGCCGGGGCACGGCGCCGTGGGCATAGAAGTTGCCGCCATGGAAGTCCGGGTCGGTGACGATGGCCCGGCGCGCGACTTCATTGAACGCAATGTTCTCGGCGTTGAGGTTGGGCGCGCTGGCCACGACCACGGCGTGGGCCACGCGCTCGGGATAGCGCAGCGACCAGCACAGCGCCTGCATGCCGCCCAGGCTGCCGCCGAGCACCGCCGCGAGCCGGGAAATGCCCAGTTGGTCCAGCAGGCGCGCCTGGGCATCCACCCAGTCTTCCACCGTGATCACCGGGAAATCGGAGCCGTAGATCTCCCCCGTATCGGGGTTGCTGTGCATGGGGCCGGTGGAGCCGAAGCAAGAGCCCAGGTTGTTGACACCGATCACGAAGAAACGGTTGGTGTCGACCGGCTTGCCCGGGCCGATCATGTTGTCCCACCAGCCCTCGCTTTTGGGCTGGTCGGCATACACCCCGGCCACATGGTGCGAAGCATTCAGGGCATGGCATACCAGTACGGCGTTCGAGCGGTCGGCATTGAGCTGTCCGTAGGTCTCGTAGGCGAGGTCGTAGTGGTGGATCGAGGCCCCGCCCTGCAGCGGCAGGACGTCCTCGAAATGCATGAACAAAGGAGTGGCGATGAAGGACATAAAAAAACCCGGCATCGCTAAAAACGAGGCCGGGTCGAGATGTCGTCGGACGGGTCTTTAGCTGGATTTATAAAGCGCCCGCAAGCTATGGCAAATCGGCGCGTGTAACTTCTATTATGCCAAAACGTCGACGCCCGGGGCCCACCAGGCCAGCAGGCCCAGTACCAGGAAAATCGAGGCCGACACCTTGTGCACGATGGGCAGCGGCACCAGGCGCGTGATGCGCTCACCCAGCCAGACCACGGGCGCATTGGCCAGCATCATGCCCAGCGTCGTTCCGGCCACCACCCACAGGAAGGCGTTGTACTTGGCGGCCAGCACCACGGTGGCGATTTGCGTCTTGTCGCCCATCTCGGCCAGGAAAAAGGCCACCAGCGTCGTGCCGAAGACGCCCCAGCGCGAAACGCCAGAAGTTTCTTCCTCGTCGAGCTTGTCGGGAATCAGCATCCACACCGCCATGGCGACGAAGCACGCGCCCAGCACCCAGCGCAGAGTCTGCGGGCCGAGAAAGGTGGTGACCCAGGCGCCGGCAGCGCCAGCCAGTGCATGGTTGGCGAGCGTGGCCACCAGAATGCCCAGCACGATAGGCCAGGGCTTGCGAAAACGCGCGGCAAGAACGAGCGCCAGCAGTTGCGTCTTGTCGCCCATCTCGGCGATGGCGACGATGGCCGTTGAAACAAAAAAGGCTTCCATGTGGGGGTACTTTGGGTAAACAGGCCGGACGACACGAACGCATTGACTGCGCACCGACTCCGGCCATGTGGATCGGCGCGCAGTCAATGGTCTCGCCCAGCTCGGCCTCCGTAGAACGGATGCCTGGAACCGCATGCACCATAGGTTGTGAGAACCCAAGTCTGTTGATACATGCTTTCGGTGCCTTGCACACCGAACGGCTACTCCCCAAAGACAAGCCGCAATTGTAGTCAGATCGCCGACACAAGCCGAGGGTACCGGGTAATTACCGACACTGAAAGTGTTGTAGTCACAGCGAAAAATGAACCTTGAGGCAGCAATAAGGGTATATATGACTCATAATGTCCAAGCCTTTCCGCAAAGCAATGAGTAGTTGGGCAGGTGCGTTTGCGTCTCTAAAGTTGTCACTGGTAGTTGACTGCATAGGGCTCCATCGCGTTTTCAAGTGTTTTTTCAGGAGTCCTCCATGGGCAACAAACTTTACGTCGGCAACCTGCCGTACTCTTTCCGCGACCAAGACCTCGAGCAAGCGTTCAGCGAATTCGGCAACGTCAACAGCGCCAAGGTCATGATGGAACGTGACACCGGTCGTTCGAAGGGCTTCGGCTTTGTCGAAATGAGCAGCGATGCCGAAGCGCAAGCTGCTATCGAAGGCCTGCACGGCCAAAACCAAGGCGGCCGTGACCTCGTTGTCAACGAAGCCCGTCCTATGGAACCCCGCCCACCCCGTAGCGGTGGCGGCTTCGGCGGCGGCGGCTTCGGCGGCGGCAATGGCGGCGGCGGTTTCGGCGGTGGCCGTAGCGGCGGCGGCGGTGGCGGTTTCGGCGGTGGCCGTAGCAGCTACTAAGCACTGACTCCGAGTTTTTCGAAACTCATTGTCAAAAAAAGGGCCTTCGGGCCCTTTTTTTTCGTCTGTTTCGCGCTAAACCGACATATGCCGGCTTTTTTTTTGCATTTCTTTTACCTCATAATTTGATGTCGGCATTACCGATATCAGTGCAGGTGATTTGCAATGCGTGCGCAGGTTTTCTTTCAATGGATCGCTGGCAACATGTGAGCACCACAGCAATTGTGTACGTGAGAGTTTGAGGAGTTCTCTAATGGGCAACAAGCTGTATGTTGGCAATCTCCCTTATGGAGTGCGCGACAACGATCTTGAGCAGGCATTCGGCCAGTATGGTTCAGTGACAAGTGCCAAGGTCATGATGGAGCGCGACACCGGTCGCTCCAAGGGGTTTGGTTTCGTCGAGATGGGCAGCGATCAAGAAGCGCAGGCAGCGATCGAAGGCATGAACGGACAATCGCTCGGTGGCCGCAGTCTGGTCGTCAACGAAGCCCGTCCGATGGAGCCTCGCCCACCACGCAGCGGTGGCTATGGTGGCGGCGGCGGTGGCGGCTATGGTGGTGGTGGTGGCGGCCGTGAAGGCGGCGGCTACGGTGGTGGCGGCGGCTATGGCGGCGGCGGTCGTGAAGGCGGCGGCGGCTACGGCGGTGGTGGCCGCGAAGGCGGTGGCTACGGTGGTGGCGGCCGTGAAGGCGGCGGCGGCTACGGCGGCAGTCGCAACGACGGCGGCTTTCGCAGCCCCTATGGTTCCGGCCCCCGCGGTGGCGGCGGCGGTGGTGGCCGCGGCGGTTATGGCAACAACCACGGCGAGTAATTAATCACCGCAAAACAAAAGGCTTCAATTGAAGCCTTTTTTTACGCCCATACCCACGGGTAGAAATCAAGATACTGCAGCCATTCCACAGCCTGGCTGTGCGTTTCATACGGAAAAATAATCAGTCATCTGATTATTTCTCGATATGCCGGTGTTTTGTTTGTCGACCTTGAAGCAGGCGGTCAAATACGCCATTGGGCAGAATGCGCAGCAGCTTGGCCACCACGCCCATCTGCCAGGGAATCACGCAATAACTGGTTTGCCGCAGGATGGCCCGCAAGGCCCGGACGGCGAATGCATCGGCCGTCAGCAAGAAAGGCATGGCGTAGCGGTTATTGCGCGTAAGCGGCGTCGCGACATAGCCGGGCAGCAGGGTCACCACGCGCACGCCGCTCGCGCGCAATTCGCCGCGCAGGCTCTCGCAGTAGCTGACCACGCCGGCCTTGCTGGCGCAATAGGCGCCGTGGCCGGGCAGGCCGCGGATCGCGGCCACACTGGCAATCCCGACCAGCGTGCCCGATCCCCGCTCCCGCATGGGGCGGATAAAGGGATGAAAAGTCGCGGCCATGCCCAGGTTGTTGGTGGCCCACAGCTGGGCCATGACCTCCAGGTCGGCGCGCTCGGCCGAGTCCACGCCCCAGCTCACGCCGGCGCTTGCCACCACCACCTGCGGCAGACCCTGGCGTGCCAGGCACTGCTGGCCGGCCTCGACAATGCTGTCGGCCACCGATACATCGGCCCCATACACCGCGTAGCGCGCAGGATCCAGCCCCTGGCCCTGGGCCCAGTCGTGCATGGCCTGCGTGTTGCGGGCCACCAGGGCCAGATCATGGCCTTGGGCATAAAAGCGCCCGGCCAGAGCCTGGCCTATGCCGCTGGAAGCACCGGTGATGAAGGCCAGCGGCCGGGTGGTGGGCGTGGGCAGGCTCATTTGGCAGGGCCAGGCTGCAGCACACCACGGACCCGGCCCTTGAGTTGCAGCACCTGGTCCAGGTTCTCGTAGTCCAGGCTGTCGGCCGTGAAACGGTCGCTGCCGCGCCACAGCACCACGGGCTGGTTCGAGCTGACTTTTTCCTCATTCACCCAGGCATGCAGGAATTCGCCTTCGAAACGCAGCTCGGGAGAACGCTTGCCATCGGGCAGCACCATGGCTTCGCGCGTGACCCGGGCATCGCCAAACAACTGGATTTCTGAGCCGTCGCCGTTGCTCAGGCCGCGCTTGGCCACCACCAGGGTGCGGCGACCATCGGGAGCCGTCGACTGCATCTTCACGCCGTCGATTTCCAGCGTATCGGTATCGGGGTAATGGTGTGCCACCACGCCCTGGAGCTGACTGCTCATGTGGCCTGCGGCGTCGAAGCTCTGCACCGCAAAATCCTTCATGAAATAGTCCGCCTCATGCACCGGAGCCCGGGCCGACGCTGCCGGCTGGGCCGTGGGTGCATTGCGCACCAACCACCAGCTGGCCAGCGCCATCAGACCCATCAGCACCACCGGCAGATAGATCGTGAAGCTGTCCCAACTGCGGTGCCAGCGATTGCGCGTCATGCATAGCTTTCAAGCAGGGCTGCGTAGCGTCCGGACGCCACCAGCAACAGATCACTGAATTCGCGGGCCGCGCCATAGCCCCCCTGGCGCGCGGTGACGTAGTCCGCCACGGCCAGCGCTTCGGCATGGGCGTTGGCCGGCGCACAGGCGATGGCCGCGCGGCGCATCACCGGCAGGTCAGGCCAGTCATCCCCCATGGCGGCGGCCTGGCTCCAGTCCAGTCCCAGCAGGCGCAAGAACTCCTCGGCCGCCGGCAGCTTGTCCTCGGTGCCGAAGCGCGCATGTTCCACGCCCAGGTTCTTCAGGCGCAAACGCAGCGCCGCCGAATCCCGGCCGGTCACCACCACCGGCGTGATGCCGGCCTTTTGCAGCAGCTTCAGGCCGTGGCCGTCGAGCGTGCTGAAGCGCTTGAGCTCTTCCCCTTCCTGGCTGAAATACAGCCCGCCGTCGGTGAGCACGCCGTCGACGTCAAAAAAGACCACGCGCACCCCCTGGGCCTTGAGCAGCAGTTGGGGGTCGAAGTGCAGCGCGGGAGACACAGCAGAATGTTCCATCAGATCACCTTGGCGCGCAGCAGGTCGCGAATATGTACCACGCCGACCAGCTGGTCGGCCCCCTCCACCACCAGCACCGAAGTGATGCCGTGCTGCTCCATCAGTCGCGCGGCATCAACGGCCAGCGCGTCGACGCGAATGGTGCGCGGCTGAGGGTGCATGACGGCGCCGGCCGTGGTGCTGAGCAAATCGTCACCGGCCTCGATGCGCCGGCGCAAGTCCCCATCGGTGAAGATGCCGCGCAATTCGCCCTGCGGGCCGACGATGGCCGAGGCGCCCAGGCCCTTGGCGCTCATCTCGCGCATCAACTCCAAGAAGGAGGCCTCGGCCGGTACTCGGGGAATGTCCTCGCCCGAGCGCATGACGTCGCCCACATGGGTCAACAGCTTGCGGCCCAGCGCACCGCCGGGGTGGGAGCGTGCAAAGTCCTCGGCCCGAAAGCCGCGGGCGTCCAGCAGCGCCACCGCCAGCGCATCGCCCATGGCCAATTGGGCCGTGGTGCTGGCCGTAGGCGCCAGGTTCAACGGGCAGGCTTCGCGTTCCACACGAGTATCGAGCACCCAGTCCGCATGCCGGGCCAGCGTCGACTCGGCCCCGCCCGTCATGCCCACCAAGGGCACGCCCTGGCGGCGCAGTGCCGGCAGCAGGGCGGCGATTTCATCGCTCTCGCCGCTGTTGGACAGCGCCAGCACCAGATCGGCTTCGGTGACCATGCCCAGGTCGCCATGGCTGGCCTCGCCCGGATGCACAAAAAAGGCCGGCGTCCCGGTGGACGCCAGCGTCGCCGCGATCTTGCGGCCCACATGGCCGCTTTTGCCCATGCCCATCACCACCACCCTGCCGCGCAGGGCAAGAATGCGTTCAACGACCTGCGCAAACGCAGGGGACAGGCGGTCGGACAGGGCCTGGAGGGCCTGGGCCTCGATACCGAGGGTCTCACGGGCCAGTTCCAGGGCCCGTGGGCCATCAAAAGGGCGCACGGCGGCAGCAGCAGATTTCATGCACGGATTTTAGTCCCCGCCGGCCAGTACCCCGCTGGCACCCCCAGGTCGGCGGCATTGACCTTGGCGCCGGGCTGTTTACACTGCTCCACTGCCGCGCGCCAGCGCCCTGCCCGCCCCCACATCGCCTTCGCCATGCTCACACTCACCATCAACGACTACCTTCGGCAATACATCCGCACCGTGGCCGACTGGCCCGCGCCGGGCGTGCAGTTCCGCGACATCACGCCCCTGCTGCAAAACCCCAAGGTCTTTCGCGTGCTGATCGACGCTTTCGTCCACCGCTACATGGACCCGGCCCTGCGCCCCGACGTGGTCGCAGGCCTGGACGCGCGCGGCTTCATCCTGGGAGCGGTGGTGGCCTACGAGCTCAACGTGGGCTTCGTGCCCATCCGCAAGAAAGGCAAGCTGCCGTTCACCACGGTGGAAGAAACCTATGAGCTGGAGTACGGCAGCGCCACCGTGGAATTGCACGCCGATGCCGTCAAGGCCGGCGACCGGGTGCTGCTGATCGATGACCTGATCGCCACGGGCGGCACCATGATGGCGGGCAAGAAATTGCTGGAGAAGCTGGGCGCGCAGGTGATCGAAGGCGCGGCCATCGTGGACCTGCCCGAACTTGGCGGTTCGCAACACCTGCGCGACAGCGGTCTGCCACTGTTTACCCTGGTTGACTTCGCCGGGCACTGAACGCCGGGGGCCTGTGCGCCCCCCAAAAACCCCAGGTCTTTGTCCCTGTACCCCTCGCACGGCGGTGTGACACACTCACCGGCCGCGCAAACCCTGCGTTGACGACCTGCTTCCCGGTCGCCCCGTTTTTGATCGCCCCGTTCCATGCCCCTGCACCCCGCCCTCACCTCTGCCAAGCAGCCATCCCACCCCTGGGTCGGCTGGTCCGGCTGCGGGCGCGTCATCGGCACTCTGCTGGCCCTGGTGCTCGCGGGTTTTGGCGCTCTGGCGCTGTGGAGCCAGGCCCCTGGCGGGCCATTGGCAGCCGCGGCGCTGGCCGGGCTGTGGGTGACCTGGGTCGTCACCACCGGCCTGCTGGCCAGCTCCGATCCGCGCTCGCCGCTGGCCTGGGGATTGCTGGCCGTAGGCTGCCTGCTGCTGGGCCTGTGGTGGACTTCGATCACACCTTCCAACCAGCGCAACTGGACCTCCGATGTCTCGCGCTCGCTGCGCGTGGAACGCAAGGGCTCGCAGCTGGTGCTGCACAACGTGCGCAATTTCGACTGGCGCAGCGACGACGACTACACCGCCCGCTGGGAAAGCCGGCGCTACGACCTCGACAGCCTGCGCTCGGTCGACATGGCCTTGTCCTACTGGATGGGGCCGGCCATTGCCCACACCCTGGTGTCCTTCGGCTTCGCCGACGGCCGCCAACTGGTGTTTTCAGTGGAAGTCCGCAAGGAACGCGGCGAGCAGTATTCGACCGTGGCCGGCTTCTTCAAGCGCTATGAACTGGCGCTGGTCGCCGCCGACGAGCGCGACATCCTGGGCGTGCGCGCCCGCGTGCGCGGCGAAGACCTCTACCTCTACCGGGTGCACATGTCGCCTGAGTCCATACGCGCCCTGTTCGAGCAGTACCTGGACGAAGCCGAGGCACTGCGCGCCGCGCCGCGCTTTTACAACACGCTCACCGCCAACTGCACCACCATCGTCTACGCCATGATGGAGCGCATCGTCACGGGCCTGCCCCTGGACTGGCGCCTGCTGCTGTCGGGCTACCTGCCTTCGTACGTGGAGGACGCCGGCGCGCTCACGCCCGGCTATTCGCTGCAGGAATTGCAGGCCCGGGGCCGCATCACTGACCGCATATTGCAGCTGCCACCGGGCGCCGATTTTTCCGCGGCCATACGGCAAGGCCTGCCCGTGCTGGCCCGCTGAGCCAGCCCCTGCCCTTGATGGAACCATGTCCTTGCTGACCCTTTTTCGCCCAATTCTTGCTCGTGCCTGGCGCCAGGCGGCAACGCCCTGGCTGCCGCTGTGCGTCGCCGTCCTGCTCACCGGCTGCGCCGGCGTCAAGGTCAGCTCCATACAACCGTCGGACTACCTGTCGCAAAAGCGCTCCGACATCCTGACCGAAGGCGAACTGAGCGCCGCCACGCAGGAAAGCCTGCGGGTGATAGGCCTGGAGCTCAAGGCCTGCGAAGCCCGCCCGGCCGAATGCCGCCAGACCATTGCCAGCACGCCAGGCCTGACCGACGAGAGGCGCCTGTCCTCCCTGGCCGAGCTGTGGACCCAGGCCGCCATGCAGTCCCAGCGCAACGCGCCCAACAGCCACGGCAGCGATGAAATCGACGCCTGGATGGAAGCCGCGCGCCATGCCTACGCCTACCTGTTCTTTTCCTCGCGCAAGTCGAGCGAACGGGTGCTGGAAGACCGCCAGACCCAGGTGCGTGACTACTACAACTATGCGGTGCAGCAAGCCATCACCGGGCTGTTCCACCACAGCCAGGCCAGCCATGTCGAGGCCCTGGAATCCTCGGTGCTGCCCTGGAACGGCTGGACCCTGCACACCGACCTGTCGGGCATCTGGCTGCCACGCGACGTGCGCATGCCGCGCGAGCTGATTCCCGCTTCGTCGCTGACGTTCTCCGGTCTGCGCAACGTCTACCGGCGCGACGGCCTGGGCGCCGAACTGGTGGCGGTGTTCCCCACCGACGAGCCTGCGCTCGCCTCCCAGTCCCGCAAAGCGCCCGACGCGGCCTTCCAGGAAGCACCCTACCCGGCGATCACGGCGCTGCTGCGCTTCGAAGGCTCTACCCTGGCCGAAGTGCTGCGCACGCGCGACATCCATATACAGATGTACGACCCCTACCGCTTCAACAACGTGCAACTGGCGGGCGAAGAGGTGCCGCTGGCGGCCAATTTCACTTCGGGCTACGGCCTGTGGCTGGCGCGCTCGGGCTTTTCCACCCAGGCCCTGCGCTCGCTGCTGGGCGCCGACAACGGTCTGCTGCGCCCCAAGATCTACTTGATGCAGCCCTACGACCCGAGCCGGCGCGTCATCGTCATGCTGCACGGCCTGGCCAGCAGCCCCGAAGCCTGGATCAACGTCGCCAACGAAGTGCTGGGCGACGAGACCCTGCGCCAGAACTACCAGATCTGGCAGGTCTACTACCCGACCAATGCACCGCTGGCGCTGAACAACCGCGCCATCCGCGAAGCGCTGCAGACCACTTTTTCGCACTTCGACCCCAAAGGCCTGGCCGCGGCTTCGCAGCAGACCACCTTGATCGGTCACAGCATGGGCGGCGTGCTTTCGCGGCTCATGGTCTCATCGACCGGCGACAATCTCGGAGAGCGCCTGCTCGCGGACTACCAGGTGCCAGCCGACCAGCAGGACTGGTTGCGGCAGCGCATGGGCGAACTGCTGGACTTCGAGCCCCTGCCTTCGGTCACCGACGCCATCTTCATCGCTGCGCCCCACCGCGGCACCCCCGTGGCCAACCACCGCATCGCGCGCTGGATCTCCAACCTGATCACCCTGCCGTTTGCCATGCTGGAACAGGTCGGTGACGTGACCCGCACCCTGGCCCAGCTCAAGCCCCGGCCGGGCAAGCAGGGCTTGCTGCGCATTCCCAACAGCATCGACAACCTCAGCGACCAGGACCCGTTCGTGCGCCTGTCCTCGCGCCTGCCCCTGGCGCCCGGGCTGCGCTACCACTCCATCATCGGCAATGCCGAGCCCGGCGTGCCGCTGGCCGAGTCCAGCGATGGTGTCGTGCCTTACTCCAGCGCCCACCTGAGCGGCGCGGAGTCGGAGCTGGTGATTGTGTCGGGCCACAGCGTGCAGGAACACCCCAAGGCCATCGTCGAAATCCGCCGCATCCTGCACACGCAACTGCTGCGCAACGCCGCGCCTTGAAGCCCCCTCAGGCCAGCGTGTACGCCGTCTTCACCGTGGTGTAGAACTCCTGGGCATAGCGGCCCTGCTCGCGCGGGCCGTAGCTCGATCCCTTGCGCCCGCCAAACGGCACGTGGTAGTCGACTCCCGCCGTCGGCAGGTTGACCATCACCATGCCGGCCTGGCTGTGGCGCTTGAAGTGGCTGGCGTATTTCAGGCTGGTCGTGGCAATGCCCGCCGACAGGCCGAACGGCGTGTCGTTGGCCACGGCCAGTGCCTCTTCGTAGTCCTTGACGCGGATCACGCTGGCCACGGGGCCGAAGACTTCCTCGCGGTTGATGCGCATGCCGGCCTCGGTGTCGACGAACAGCGCGGGCTGCATGAAGAAGCCCTTGTTGTCGCTGCCCGTGTGGCAGTTCACCCGCGCGCCGCCCGCGGCCAGCCGGGCCCCTTCGGCCTGGGCGATTTCCACGTAGCTCAGGTCCTGCTCCAGCTGCGCCTGGCTGACCACGGGGCCGATGTCGGTGCCCGCGGCGCGCGCATCGCCGACCTTGATCTTTGCCATGCGGGCCTGCAGGGCCTCGATGAAGGCCGGGTAGATCTTGTCGGTGACGATCAGCCGGCTGGACGCCGTGCAGCGCTGGCCGGTGGAGTAAAAACAGCTTTGCGCCGACAGCTCCACGGCCTGGTTCAGATCGGCATCATCGAGCACCAGCTGCGGGTTCTTGCCGCCCATTTCCAGCTGCACTTTCTTGCCGCTTTGCACGCAGGCGGCGGCAATGCCCCGGCCCACGTCCACCGAACCCGTGAAGCTGATCGCCGCCACATCGGCATGCTGCACCAGGGCTTCGCCGATCACGCGGCCCCGACCCATGACCAGGTTGAACACGCCGGCCGGAATGCCGCTGCGGTGGATGATGTCGGCCAGCGCCCAGGCGCTGCCCGGCACCAGATCGGCGGGCTTCAGGACCACGCAATTGCCAAAGGCCAGGGCCGGCGCGATCTTCCAGGCGGGAATGGCGATGGGGAAGTTCCAGGGCGTGATCAGGCCGACCACGCCTATGGGCTCGCGCGTGATTTCCACGCCGACGCCAGGGCGCACCGAAGGCAGGGTCTCGCCCGACAGGCGCAGGCATTCGCCCGCGAAGAACTGGAAGATCTGGCCCGCGCGCACGACTTCGCCCATGGCTTCGGGCCGGGTCTTGCCTTCCTCGCGCGCCAGTAGATCGCCCAGCTCTTCCTTGCGCGCCAGGATTTCGGCGCCTATCCTGGCCAGCGCATCGTGGCGGGCCTGGATGCCGGAAACGCTCCAGGCAGGAAAGGCGGCCGTGGCGGCCGCGACCGCGGCATTGACGTCGCTGGCATCGCCCTGGGCGTACTCGCCAATCTGATCGGACAGGTCGCTGGGGTTGACGTTGGGGCTGTTGCTCTTGCCGACAGTCCACTGGCCGTTGATGAGGTTGTCGTAGCGGGACATGGCTCTTCTTTCAGCGCGCCCAGCGCAGCACCAGCGGGTCCAGACGGCGGGCAATATCGAGCAACTGGCGACGCACTTCGGGGTGCAGCGCAGGCCAGGGCGAGCGCGGTGCATCGCAGGCGATCACGCCACCGGCATGCATCAGCGCCTTGGCGGCCAGAAAGCCGGCCTGGCGGTTCTCGTGGTTGATCAGCGGCAGCCAGCGCTGGTACTGGGCGAAGGCCGCGTCCTTGTCGCCCTTGCGGTGGGCTTCGATGATGGGACGTATGCCGTCGGCAAAGCCGCCGCCGGTCATCGCGCCCGTGGCGCCGGCTTCGAGGTCGGCCAGCAGGGTGATGCCTTCTTCGCCATCCCAGGGGCCTTCGATGGCTTCGCCACCCAGGGCGATCAGTTCGCGCAGCTTGTTGGCCGCGCCCGCGGTTTCCATCTTGAAGTAGCTGACCTGTTCGATCTCCTTGGCCATGCGCGCCAGGAAGGCCGGCGACAAAGGCGTGCCGGCGGCCGGCGCGTCCTGGATCATGATGGGAATGGCTATGGCATCGGACACGCCCGCGAAGAAGCGATGGACCTGCTCTTCACCGAAGCGGAACGTCGCACCGTGGTAGGGCGGCATGACCATCACCATGGCCGCGCCCATGTCCTGGGCCCGGCGGCTGCGCGCGGCGCAGATGGCGGTGCTGGTATGCGTGGTGGTGACGATGACCGGCACGCGGCCGGCCACATGCTCGAGCACCAGACGGGTCAGCGTTTCGCGCTCGTCGTCGGCCAGCAGGAACTGCTCGGAGTAGTTGGCCAGAATGCACAGGCCGTCGACGCCGGAATCGATCATGAAGTCGACGCAGCGCTTCTGGCTGGCCAGGTCCAGCGTGCCGTCTGCGTGGAAGGTGGTGGGAACGACCGGGAAGATGCCGCGGTAACGGGGGTTGGAAAGTCCAGGCATGGTGCGGCTCCTTACTCAATGATGTCGAATTGGTCGAGGTACTCGGTCTTGAGCGTCAGGCCCAGACCGGGAACATCGTCCCGGAGTTGCAGGAAACCGTTGTCGGCAATGGGCTCGCCGTCGAAGATGTACCAGAACAGCTCGTTGCCCACTTCCACGTCGAAGATGGGGAAGTACTCGGCCATGGGCGAGGCCAGCGTGCTCATGGTCAGGTGGTAGTTGTGCATCTGGCCGGCATGCGGGATGACGGGCACCGAATAGGCCTCGCACAGCGCGTTGATCTTGTGCGCGGCCGTGATGCCGCCGACGCGGTTGGTGTCGTACTGCACCACGCTCACGGCCTTCTTGTCGAGCAGCTGCTTGAAGCCGTAGAGGCTGAACTCGTGCTCGCCGCCCGAGATCGGGATGATGTTCATGGCGTTGAGTTCGGCGTAGCCGTCGATGTCGTCGGCGATCACCGGCTCTTCCAGCCAGCGCGGCTCGTACTTGGCGAGCTTGGGCAGCATGCGCTTGGCGTATTCGAGGTTCCAGCCCATGTAGCACTCAAGCATCAAGTCGTTGTCGTAGCCGATCACTTCGCGGATGGCCTCGACCGATTTCAGGTTCTCCTTCACGCCATGCTGCAGATGGGCCGGGCCGTAGCCAAAGCGCATCTTGAAGGCGGTGAAGCCCTGGTCCATGAACTTCTGCGCTTCGTCCTGCATTTCCTTGAGGTCGCCGCGGTAGAGCTTGGAGTAGTAGCAGGGAATCTTTTCCTTGGTGCGCCCGCCCAGCAGCTTGAACACCGGCTTGTTGACGCTCTTGCCCAGGATGTCCCAGATGGCCAGGTCGATGGCCGAAATCGCGGCCATGGTCACGCCCTTGCGGCCCCAGGCGTGGGTGGCGCGGTACATGCGCTGCCACAGGTATTCGTAGTCCCAGGGGTCCTGGCCCACCACCAGCGGCGTCAGGTACTGGTCGATGATGGCCTTGGCGATGGCGGGGGCCAGCGCCACGTTGCCTATACCGACGATGCCGTCATCGGTCTCGATCTCGACCACCGTCCACGAATGGAAGCGAAAAGTGCTCATGCTCTCGGTGTTGGAGTACACCAGATCCATGGCGTTGGAGCAGAAGTTGCCCTGGGGCGGAACGGTCTTGCCCTTCCATTGGAAAACACGGGCGCGCACGGACTTGATCTTCATACAGACCTCTCAGGAAAATGGGGGGAATCAATGGGGCGGCATGGGCCGCCCGTGGCATCAGAGCGCGGCCGTGGCCTGCGCGGCGCGGTGGGCAATGCCCATGCGGCTGGCGATCTGCAAGGCCTGCCAGGTGGCTTCGACGCTCGCCCGGCCCTGGCCGGCGATGTCATAGGCCGTGCCGTGGGCCGGCGTGGTGATCGGGATCGGCAGGCCGCCCTGCACCGTCACGCCGCGCGAGAAGCCCAGCAGCTTGATCGCGATCTGGCCCTGGTCGTGGTACATGGTCACGATGGCCTGGTACTCGCCGGCCTGGGCCTTGAGGAAAATCGTGTCGGCCGGGAACGGCCCGTGGAACGGCGCATCGCTGGGCCAGTCGCGGGCCTGCAAGGCTTGCACGGCCGGCGCGATGATGTCTATCTCTTCGCGCCCGCAGGTGCCGCCGTCGCCGTTGTGCGGGTTGAAGCCCGCGATCGCCACCTTGGGCTGGGCGACACCGCTGGCGCGCAAGGCGTTGTAGATCAGTTCCGCCGCCTGGGCGATGCGCTCCTGGCTCAGATAGCTGGCCACATCCTTGAGCGGCACATGCGAGGAAATGCGCGAGGTCCAGAGATTGCCCAGGGTGTTGAACTCGCAGAAGTAGCCCTGCACGCCCAGGTACTCGGCGAAGTGGTGCAGCTCGTCCTCATGGCGCAGGCCGCCCAGCTTCATGGCCTGCTTGTTCAATGGCGCGAAGCAGATGGCATCGATGTCGCCCGCCAGGGCCGCATCCATGCACTGGTCCAGCACCTGCAGCACCGACCGCCCTCCCGCCGCCCCGACCTGGCCGGTCTGCACCTCGGCCTGCGCGATGCTGTCCACCGCCACAAAGGCCGGCAGCCGCGTGTCGGTCCGCGCGCGGACCTGCGCCAGATCGGCCAGCGGCGCCGTGGCCACCTGCACGCCGGCAATGCGCTGGCCCTGCGCCCACAGCCAGGGATCGCCGATCAGCACCAGATTGGCCTGCGCGCAGGCTTCGGGCTTGGCCAGCAGCCGGGCGATCAGTTCAGCGCCGATGCCGGCAGGGTCGCCCAGGGTCAGGGCAACGACGGGTAGGGATGCGGTCAACATGGCTCAGTCCAGTTTGATGTTGTTCTTGCGAATGATGTCGCCGAAGCGCTTGTACTCGGCCAGATGGAAGGCGGCAAAGTCGGCCTGGCTCATGGGGCGCAGGTCGGCGCCCACGGCTTCCAGGCGGGTGCGGGTCTCGGCCATGGCGATGACCTTGTTGACTTCGTCATGCACTTTCTGCTGCACCGCCTTGGGCGTGGAAGCCGGCATGTAAATGCCGTACCAGGCGCTGATTTCCACGCCGGGCAGGCCGGATTCGGCCATGGACGGCACCTGGGGCAACTGGGCGTTGCGCTGGGGTGAGGTCACCGCCAGGGCGCGCAGCTTGCCGCCCTTGATCTGACCGATCACCGAAGGCATGGTGTCGAAGCTCATCTGCACCTGGCCGCTGACCAGATCCACCAGCGCGGCCGAGCTGCCCTTGTAAGGCACATGGGTGAGCTCTATGCCGGCGGCATCCTTGAACACTTCGGCGGCGATGTGCTGGGTGCTGCCCGTGCCGCTGCTGGCGAAGTTGATCCGGCCGGGGTTCTTCTTGGCCATGGCGACGAGTTCGGCGACCGTATTGGCCTGGACCGAATTGCCCACGACCAGCACGTTGGGCACGGAGCCGACGAAGGCCACGGGCACCAGATCCTTGTTGTTGTCGTAGCCCAGCTTGAGCAAATGGGGCGCGATCGCATGGGCCGTGACCACGCCCATGACCATGGTGTGGCCGTCGGTGGACTTGGCCGTGACGTCCACGGCCATGGTGTTGGAGACGCCGGGACGGTTTTCCACCAGCACCGGCTGCTTGAGCAAAGGCGCCAGCCGGTCGGCCACGGCACGCGCCATGGCGTCGGTGCCGCCGCCAGGGGCCGAGCCCACGAGCATGCGCACAGGTTTGCTCGGCCAACTGGCCGCGTCCTGCGCCTGAACCTGCCAGGGCAGCAGACTGCTTCCCATGACCGCTGCGGCGGCCAGCAAATGACGTCTTTGCATCGTTGTCTCCTTATTGATCTAGTGACTGCATCCTAGGCAAGGCACTGATATGCGTAAACTGAATGTTTTTGATAAATTGATCACCTGAAGTAATCAGCGAGGCCTCCATGGGATCGATAGACAAGCGCGACAACACGCCGCAACTGCTCAACCGGCTGCGCATGCGCCAGGTGGCCTTGATACTGGCTATAGAGGAGCAGCAAACCCTGCGCGGAGCGGCGGCCCAGCTGGGGCTGACCCAGCCGGCGGCGACCAAGATGCTGCACGAGCTCGAAGATGCCCTGGGCCAGCCTTTGTTCGACCGCGTGGGACGAAAACTCAAGCGCAATGCCGCGGGCGACCGGGTGTTCGATTACTTTCGCGCCATGCGCGGCAGCATGGAAGCGCTCAACCGCGAACTGGGGGAGTTGCGCCAGGGCAGCGCCGGGCGCCTGGCCGTGGGCAGCATCATGGCGGCCTCGCCCGGCCGCCTGACCCAGGCCTTGCTGGATCTCAAGCAGCAACTGCCTTTGCTGGAAATGGAAGTGGCCGTGGACACCAGCGATCGCCTGCTGGCCCAGCTGCAGGAAGGCGTGCTGGAAGTGGTCGTGGGCCGCATGGCCACGGCGTCCACCGCGGAATGCAGTTTCCGCCCCATCGAGGACGAGAGCCTGGCCTTCATCGTGCGCAACGACCATCCTTTGCTGGCCTTGCGCCAGGTGGCGTTCGCCGACCTGCAGCGCTATGGCTGGGTGCTGCAGCCCGCGGGCAGCCCCATGCGCACCGTGATCGAGCAGGAGTTTCGCGAACACTGCACGCCCCTGCCCCGCGGCCTGATCGAGACCGGCTCCATCCTGACCACCATCAACCTGGTGCGCAACTCCGACATGGTGGGCGTCATTCCGCTGACGGTGGGCGCGCTCAATGACGCGCACGGCATGCTGCGCATCGTCCCCTACGTCCTGCGCCACCGGCTGGAGTCCTACGGCAGCCTGGTGCGCCGGGACCGGCCCATGAGCCTGCCGGCGCAGATGTTTCTGGAATTACTGCACCGGGCGGAGCCGGACTGAATCGCGCGGCGGAAAACTACTTGCCGATGCAAAAGCTGGAAAAGATCACGCCCAGCAAATCGTCCGACGTGAACTCGCCGGTGATGGCATTGAGCGCGTTCTGCGCCAGGCGCAGCTCTTCGGCCAGCAGGTCCAGATGGCCCGCGGCGTGCAGTTGCAGCGTCGCCTGCTCCAGGTGGGCACCCACGGCCTGCAAGGCCTCGACGTGGCGTGCGCGCGCCAGGTACAGGCCTTCGGGTGCCGACTGCCAGCCCGCGACTTCCAGCAGGCGCCGGCGCAGTGCGTCCAGGCCGTCGCCGGTGCGGGCCGACAGGCGCAAGCCTTCGGCCTGGGCCAGCATGTCAGCGCTGGCCGAATCGGTCTTGTTCCAGACGTCGATCACCGGCACCTGGGCCGGCAGGCGCTCGGCCAGCGTGGCGCGGATGGAGTCGTCGCCCGCGCGGTAATCGGACTGGTCCTGGCGCGTCAGGTCGTGCAGGAACAGCACGGCATCGGCGGCGGCGATTTCCTCCCAGGCGCGCGAGATGCCGATGCGCTCGACCGTGTCCTCGCTCTCGCGCAGACCGGCCGTGTCGATCACGTGCAGGGGCACGCCTTCGATCTGAATGGTCTGCTGCACCTTGTCGCGCGTCGTGCCCGCGATCTCGGTGACGATGGCCAGCTCGGCGCCCGCCAGGGCATTGAGCAGCGAGCTCTTGCCGGCATTGGGCTGGCCGGCGATCACCACCTTGATGCCTTCGCGCAGCAGCGCGCCCTGGTGGGCCCGGGCCAGCACCTCATCGAGCGACTGCTGCAGGCGCAGCAACTGGCCGCTGGCATCGGCCTGCTGCAGGAAGTCGATGTCCTCTTCGGGAAAGTCCAGTGTGGCTTCGACCAGCATGCGCAGGCGCACCAGCGCGTCGCGCAGCGTGTGGATCTCCTGCGAGAACGCGCCCGACAGCGAGCGGCTGGCGCTGCGCGCCGCCGCTTCGGTGCTGGCGTCGATCAGGTCGGCAATCGCTTCGGCCTGGGCCAGATCGATCTTGTCGTTGAGAAAGGCCCGCTCGGTGAACTCGCCGGGCTGGGCCAGGCGCAGGCCCGGCAGGCAGGTCTGGCCGTCCGCGGTTTCGGCCGCCGCTTCCAGGCAGCGCGCCAGCAGCAATTGCAGCACCACCGTGCCGCCATGGGCCTGCAGCTCCAGCACGTCTTCGCCCGTATAGCTGTGCGGCCCGGGGAAGAACAGCGCCAGGCCGTGGTCTATGGGCTGGCCCTTGGCATCGCGCAGCGGCAGGTAAGTCGCTTCGCGGGGCTTGAGCGCGCGTCCGCACAGGCGCTGCACCAGCGGCGCCAGGCCCTTGCCGGAAACGCGCACGATGCCCACCGCTCCGCGACCGGGGGCTGTGGCAATGGCGGCAATGGGATCAGCGTGGCGGGGCAGCATGGCAGGACTCTCTCAGGCAAAACATAGGCAGGTGGCGGGGATGATAGTCGGGCCAAGCATCCAGGGGCTGGCACAACATGTGGATAACTTTCGCACGCCATGCAGAAACAACCACGGCCGCAAGCGCGGCCGTGGTTGTCGGGAAGCCACGACCCACCTTGTGGGCCGTGTGGTCAATCAGCGGAACTTCGGCAGATTGAACTGGGGAGGAACACCCATGCGGGTATTGATCAGCCATTGCTGGGCGATCGACAAGATGTTGTTCGTCAGCCAGTACATCACCAGGCCGGCGGGGAAGAAGAAGAACATCACGCTGAACATCAGCGGCATGATCCACATCATCTTGGCCTGCATCGGGTCTGGTGGCGCGGGGTTGAGCGCGGTCTGCAGCAGCGAGCTCAGGGTCATCAGCACCGGCAGGATGAAGTAAGGGTCAGGCGACGACAGGTCGGTGATCCAGCCAATCCAGGGCGCATTGCGCATTTCCACGCTCGACAGCAGCACCCAGTACAGCGCAATGAACACCGGAATCTGGATGATGATGGGCAGGCAACCACCCATGGGGTTGACCTTCTCCTCGCGGTAGATGCGCATCATCTCCTGCTGCATCTGCTGCGGCTTGTCCTTGAGGCGCTCGCGCATCTCCATGATCTTGGGGTTGATGGCCTTCATCTTGGCCATGCTCGAGTAGGCCTTGGCGTTCAACCAGTAGAACATGATCTTCAGCACCAGCACCAGGCCGACGATGGACCAGCCCCAGTTGCCCAGCACGCTGTGGATCTTGTCCAGCAGCCAGTACAGGGGCTTGGCCATGATGGTCAGCCAGCCATAGTCCTTGACTAGTTCCAGGCCGGGAGCCAGGCTTTCCAGCGTCTTTTCCAGCTGAGGGCCGGCAAACAGCGTCGCGTCCAGGCTCTTGGTCTGGCCAGGCTCGACCGTGCCCAGGGAAGTGATCATGCCCACGGCATACAGGTTGTCGCTGACCTTGCGCGCGAAAATATCGCGCTGTATGCCGTCAGCCAGCAGCCAGGCGCTCGCAAAGTAGTGCTGGACCATGGCCACATAGCCGTTGGTCGAGACCTTCTCGTAGTCGGCCTTGTCTTTGTCAATGTTCTTGAATTCAACCTTCTGGTACTTCTTGGCGTCGGTGTAGACGGCCGGGCCAGTGAAGGTCGAGTACATGCTGGACTCGCCGGGAGGCGCATTGCCGTCACGCACCAACTGCACGTACAGCTGGGGCTTGAGCGCCGTGCTGCCGGTGTTGATCACTTCGTGCTTGACCACCATGTCATAGGAGCCACGCTTGAGGGTCCAGGTCTTGACCAGCTTCACGCCAGCCATTTCAGGCGACTCGAAGCGGATCTGCAACTCGTTCTGGCCGTCCTGCAGCGCCTTGGGGCCTGGCACGAACTGCATCACCGTCTTGTGGTTCGGGAACTCGCCACCGATCAGGCCGGACTGGGCCATGTAGACACGGTGCGCGCTTTCGTCGAACAGCACGAAGTGCTTGGACTTGTCGGCCGTATCCGCGTACTTGAGCATTTCGGCGTGCTTGAGCGTGCCGCCCTCGCCGTCGAACGTCAGTGCCAGCACATCGGTCGTGACCTGGATGCTTTCCCGTGCCACGGCAGAAGCCGTAGCCGGGGCGCTACCGGGCACCTGGCTGCTGTCCGCGGGTGCGGCCACAGACGAAGGCACGGAGGCAGCGCCTGGCGCGACCGGGGCGGGGCCCGCGGCGACCGGCGTGGTCACTGGCGAAGGGAAGAAAGTGGCCTGTTTGCCGTTGTGAACTTGCCACTTATCCCATAGCAAGACCATGGAAAAGCCAAATATCACCCACAGGATGGTGCGGCGAATGTCGTTCATGAAGACTTCTTTGAGGAAGGTTGGGTGGTCGAAGAAGAAGGCTGGCAGCAGGCAAACAGCCGGGGCGTTTGCGATGGAACCGGATCATGACCGCCATCACACCATGGATGGCAGCGCGCCAGCCGGCGCAAGGTCAAATAGCTGCCCGCCGCCGCCCCATGCTGCTCGAGGGCTTCGAGCGCATAGGCGGAGCAGGTGGGCTCAAAACGGCAAGCCGAGCCAATCCATGGGCTCAAGGTCAGGCGATAGCCCCGCACCAGGGCCATGAGCAGACCGCGTATCACGGGGCCGCCTTGCGGTCTGGCCCGCCCTCCGCCGGCCGCACCTGTCGGCGCACGGCATAGGCGAAAAGCTGATGCAGTTCCTCGCGAATCGCCTGCTTCAAGGGCTCGGACGTCGCGCTGATGAACTGTTTGCGGTCGAAAGTCGCGCGCAGGCGAACGACGTACGCGGCGCAGACCAGCTGCGAAGCGTATTCATCGCCCAGCGTGTAGACCTGTCGCTGGATGGTGTGGCGCGTGACCGACCGCTTGGCCCAGCGTTTGGGTGCCATGGCACCCAGCCAGGAAGCGGGCAGCGCGTGCGCCACGCCAAACAGGGCCTGCGGTGCTTGCACAAGAGGCAAGTTACCGGGCCCTGAAGAAGGCATTACAGGCACATCCACGTCGAGTACCAGCCTATGCAAGGCAAAGTGCGCGGTACGGGAGACTATGCCTCCCGCCATGGCAGCTTGAAACTGCGGACGCGTTTTCAGCCGTTGCATACGTGGCACCTCCGTAGAGGAGCCCACGGGGTGAACCGATGGGCAGGCGCCAAGAATGGCCTTAGACAGCCAGGCGCTTGCGGCCCTTGGCGCGACGAGCGTTGATCACAGCGCGGCCGCCCTTGGTCTTCATGCGGACCAGGAAACCGTGGGTACGGGCGCGACGTGTCTTGGAAGGTTGGTAAGTACGTTTCATGATGTTGTTCCTTGAGGAGGGTCAGATTCGCACCGGGCAGGCAAAAGGCCAAAAAGCCGCCCTCCCGGCAACACCCGCCAACCGCAAAAAACAGCAGGCCGGGCCATATCACCCTGAACACATTCAGGGAAACCCGCGATTATCTCCACATTCGTTCCATGTTGCAATGACCTTTCTCATCACGGGTCAGCCGCTTGTCTGCACACAAGTTGAGGACAACCACCTGATATTTTGTGGATAAGTCCTTGAAAAGCTACAATCGGTGCCCCGCAACTGTTCCTCTATCCACAACAAGACACTGACGATGACCGAGGAACCTAACAACGACGCTGGCCAAGGCCTGTGGCAAGTCTGCGTGGAGCAGCTGGGGCAGGATCTGCCCGAACAGCAGTTCAACACGTGGATCAAGCCACTGACCGCCCAGGTGGCGGCCGACTTTTCAAAGGTCACGGTATACGTGGCCAACCGCTTCAAGCTCGACTGGATTCGCGCCCAATACGCCGGGCGGATTTCGGCCATGCTCGAAGCCCTTTACGGCCAGCCTGTCACACTGGAGTTAGCACTCGCTCACCGAGAATCGGTGACGCGCACTTACGTGCGCCCATTTTCAGCCGATCGTCCTGGGCAGCAGGAAACCCACCAGATCACCACCAGCTCCGTCCAGGAAGAGCCTGCGGCGCCGGTGTTCCGCACCCGCCTGAATGCGGCCCTGACTTTCGACACCCTGGTTGAAGGTACGGCCAACCGCATGGCCCGATCGGCCGCGATGCATGTGGCGGGCTCACCCGGTCATCTGTACAACCCGCTGTTCATCTACGGCGGCGTGGGCCTGGGCAAGACCCATTTGATGCATGCGGTGGGCAACCAGCTGCTGGCCGACAAGCCGGACGCCAAAGTTCTCTACATCCATGCCGAGCAATTCGTCTCGGATGTGGTCAAAGCCTACCAACGGCGCACTTTCGACGAGTTCAAGGAGCGCTACCACTCGCTCGATCTGTTGTTGATTGACGACGTTCAGTTCTTCGCCAACAAGGACCGCACGCAGGAAGAGTTCTTCAACGCCTTCGAAGCGCTGCTGGCCAAGAAGAGCCACATCGTGATGACCAGCGACACCTATCCCAAGGGTCTGGCCAACATCCACGAGCGCCTGGTGTCACGCTTCGATTCGGGCCTCACGGTGGCCATAGAGCCGCCCGAGCTCGAGATGCGCGTCGCCATTCTGATCAACAAGGCCCGCGCCGAGAACGCCGACATGCCCGAGGAAGTCGCCTTCTTCGTGGCCAAGAACGTGCGCTCCAACGTGCGCGAGCTCGAAGGCGCGCTGCGCAAGATCCTGGCCTATTCGCGCTTCAACCAGAAGGAAGTGTCGATCCAGCTGGCCCGCGAAGCGCTGCGCGACCTGCTGTCTATCCAGAACCGCCAGATTTCGGTGGAAAATATCCAGAAGACGGTCGCGGATTACTACAAGATCAAAGTCGCCGACATGTACAGCAAGAAGCGCCCGGCCAGCATTGCGCGGCCGCGCCAGATTGCGATGTACCTGGCCAAGGAGCTGACGCAAAAAAGTCTGCCCGAAATCGGCGAATTGTTCGGTGGCCGCGACCACACCACGGTGCTGCATGCGGTGCGCAAGATTGCCGCCGAACGCCAGCAGCTCACGGAACTGAACCAACAGCTGCACGTGCTGGAGCAAACGCTCAAAGGCTAGGGCACAACGCCCGCGCTATCCACGCCCAGAAATGCCACGCGACAAGGCAAAATATGCGGTGGGGTGGCGCGAGGGCCCAACCCCTATAAATCGCACAGTAGCAGCGACCGTACCCCTATTTACTAAAGGTTGACATGATCGTCCTGAAGGCAACACAAGACAAGGTTCTCGCAGTTCTGCAGTCGGTGTCCGGCATTGTCGAACGCCGCCACACACTGCCCATCCTGGCCAATGTGCTGATCCGCAAGACAGGCAACGCCCTGCAACTCACCACCAGCGATCTCGAAATCCAGATCCGCACCACCGCCGAACTCGGCGGCGACACCGGCGACTTCACCACCACGGTGGGCGCCCGCAAGCTGATCGACATTCTCAAGACCATGCCCGGCGACCAGACCGTGGGCCTGGAAACCAGCCAGAGCAAGATCATCCTCAAGGGCGGCAAGAGCCGCTTCACGCTGCAGACCCTGCCCGCCGAGGACTTCCCGCTGGTGCAGGAAGCGGCCTCTTTCGGCCCGTCGTTCAGCGTGCCGCAAAAGGTCTTGAAGGACTTGCTGGGCCAGGTGTCGTTCGCCATGGCCGTGCAGGACATCCGTTACTACCTCAACGGCATCCTGTTCGTGGCCGAAGGCAATACCTTGAGCCTGGTCGCCACCGACGGCCACCGCCTGGCGTTTTCCAGCGCCACGCTGGACGTCGAAGTGCCCAAGCAGGAAGTCATCCTGCCGCGCAAGACCGTGCTGGAACTGCAGCGCCTGCTGTCGGACGTGGGCGGTGACAACCAGCCCCACATCGAAATGCAGTTCGCCAACAACCAGGCCAAGTTCACTTTTGGCGGCATGGAGTTCGTGACCAAGCTGGTCGAAGGCAAGTTCCCCGACTACAACCGCGTGATTCCCAAGGCCCACAGCAACAGCGTGACCCTGGGCCGCGCGCCCCTGCTGGCCAGCCTGCAGCGCACGGCCATCATGACCAGCGACAAGTTCAAGGGCGTGCGCCTGACGCTCGAGCCCGGCACCCTGCGTGTGGCGTCCAACAACGCCGAGCAGGAAGAGGCGGTGGACGAGCTCGACATCGACTACGGCGGCGACACGATTGAAATCGGCTTCAACGTGACCTACCTGATCGACGCACTGACCAACATGGGCCAGGACATGGTGAAGATCGACCTGGCCGACGGCAACAGCTCCGCGCTGCTGACCATTCCAGGCAACGAGAACTTCAAGTACGTCGTCATGCCCATGCGCATTTGAGCCTGCCACCTGCTGCTTGATTGATCGCGGCAAGCGCCTGCCCCCCAGTGCTTGCCGCCATTTCTACCCCTATTGAATATTTTGGAAACTTTGTTTCCACCGGATCGCAAGGCTTTTCCCAATGACCGCTGACACTACGCTGCCCGAACCCCAAGGCGACTCGATCGAGCCGACCCACAAGATCGACGCCCAGCAGGCCGGCGCCAGCGAAGGCTACGGCGAAGGCGCGATCCAGATCCTTGAAGGCCTGGAAGCCGTGCGCAAGCGCCCCGGCATGTACATCGGCGATACGTCCGACGGCACAGGCCTGCACCACCTGGTCTTCGAAGTCGTGGACAACTCCATCGACGAAGCCCTGGCCGGCCACTGCGACGACATTCTGGTCACCATCCACGCCGACGACTCGCTGTCGGTGATCGACAACGGCCGCGGCATCCCCACCGGCGTGAAGATGGACGACAAGCACGAGCCCAAGCGCTCGGCTGCCGAAATCGCGCTGACCGAACTGCACGCCGGCGGCAAGTTCAACCAGAACAGCTACAAGGTCTCGGGCGGTCTGCACGGCGTGGGCGTGTCCTGCGTGAACGCGCTGTCCGCCTGGCTCAAGCTCACCGTGCGCCGCGAAGGCAAGGCCTACGAAATCGACTTCGCGCGCGGCTTTGTGCAAAACCGCCCGCTGGAAATCGTCAACGGCATTGAAGTCTCACCCATGCGCGTCATCGGCGACACCGACAAGCGCGGCACCAAGGTGCACTTTCTGCCCGACACCGAGATCTTCACGCAGAACCACGACTTCCACTACGACATCCTGGCCAAGCGCCTGCGCGAGCTGTCCTTCCTGAACAACGGCGTGCGCATCCGCCTCAAGGACGAACGCTCGGGCCGCGAAGACGACTTCTCGGGCGCGGGCGGCGTGCGCGGCTTCGTGAGCTTCATCAACGCCACCAAGAAGGTGCTGCACCCCACGGCCTTCTACGCCACGGGCACGCGCCCTGCCGAGTCCTACGGCGGCATCCCCGGCACCGAAATCGGTGTCGAAGTGGCCATGCAGTGGAACGACGGCTACAGCGAGCAGGTGCTGTGCTTCACCAACAACATTCCCCAGCGTGACGGTGGCACCCACCTGACGGGTCTGCGCGCGGCCATGACCCGGGTGATCGGCAAGTACATCGAGCAGAACGAGCTGGCCAAGAAGGCCAAGGTCGAAGTCACCGGCGACGACATGCGCGAAGGCCTGTGCTGCGTGCTGAGCGTCAAGGTGCCTGAGCCCAAGTTCTCCAGCCAGACCAAGGACAAGCTGGTGTCCAGCGAAGTGCGCGCTCCCGTGGAAGACATCGTCGCCAAGACCCTGTCCGACTTCCTGCAGGAACGCCCCATCGACGCCAAGATCCTCTGCGGCAAGATCATCGAAGCCGCGCGTGCCCGCGAAGCCGCGCGCAAGGCGCGTGAAATGACGCGCCGCAAGGGCGTGCTCGACGGCATGGGCCTGCCCGGCAAGCTGGCCGACTGCCAGGAAAAAGACCCGGCGCTGTGCGAAATCTACATCGTCGAGGGCGACTCCGCCGGCGGCTCGGCCAAGCAAGGCCGAGACCGCAAATTCCAGGCCATCCTGCCGCTGCGCGGCAAGATCCTGAACGTGGAAAAAGCCCGCTACGAAAAGCTGCTGGCCAGCCAGGAAATCATCACGCTGATCACGGCCCTGGGCACGGGCATCGGCAAGGCCAGCGCGGAATCGGGCAAGAGCAGCAGCGACGACTTCGATCCGACCAAGCTGCGCTACCACCGCATCATCATCATGACCGACGCGGACGTGGACGGTGCGCACATCCGCACCCTGCTGCTGACCTTCTTCTACCGCCAGATGCCTGAGCTGGTCGAACGCGGCCACATCTACATCGCCCAGCCACCGCTGTACAAGGTCAAGAGCGGCAAGGAAGAGCTCTACCTCAAGGACGGCGCGGCGCTCAACACCTACCTGCTGCGCATCGCGTTGAACCACGCCAGCGTCACCACCGGCGGCGCCAACCCGCGCACGCTGGAAGGCGAAGAGCTGGCCAAGCTGGCCAACATGCACCTGGCCGCCGAAATGGTCATCGAGCGCCTGTCGAACTTCATGGACGCGGAAGCCCTGCGCGCCATCGCCGACGGCGTGCAGATCAAGCTCGACACCATCGAGGAAGCCCAGGCCTGCGCTCCCATCCTGGAAGCCAAGCTGCGCGAACTCACTGCCACGGGCGTGCCCGCCGAAGTGACCGGCGAAATCGACCCGCAGACCGACAACCCGGTGCTGCGCATCAGCCGCCACCACCACGGCAACATCAAGAGCTCCATCCTGACCCAGGACTTCGTGCGCAGCCACGACTACGCCGCCCTCGCGGACGAAGCCCAGCACTTCAACGGCCTGCTGTCCGAAGGCGCGAAGGCGATGCGCGGCGAAGGCGACAAGGCCAAGTCGGAAAAAGTCACCGACTTCCGCCAGGCCATGCAATGGCTGCTGTCCGAAGCCGAACGCACGACCAGCCGCCAGCGCTACAAGGGTCTGGGCGAAATGAACCCGGCCCAGCTGTGGGAAACCACCATGGACCCGAACGTGCGCAGCTTGCTGCAGGTGCAGGTCAACGACGCCATCGAAGCCGACCGCGTATTCACGATGCTGATGGGCGACGAAGTCGAGCCACGCCGCCACTTCATTGAGAACAATGCGTTGCGGGCGGGGAATATTGACGTCTGAGGCAGCTGGTCGGATGGCACAGATCGTGAAAACATCCGACAGAGACTGATAGCAAAAACGCCCGGCAAGCCGGGCGTTTTTCTTTGTCGGGCTGGCGAGCGGCGCACTGGTATCGCCACGACAGGCGGCGCGCTGCGGTGGCGGCTCAGTCGGGCGACTGCAGGCGCCCCGTGAACGGCTGCGCATTGCCCTGTGCATTCTGATGGGGCAGTTGCCAATCGGGCCAGCGCGAACGTTCGGTGGTGATGCGCCCTTCACGCAGCAGATCGCGCGTCAGGCGGTTTTCCTTGGCGGTATGGGTATCGGTCCAGACCACCGTGCCCTGGTCCTGCCATTGGCCATCGGCATTGCGCGCGCTGAGGCGGCATCTGCGGTCGCCGCGGTCCTCGAGCTTGCACAGCAGGTGATCGGTCTGCTGGTCCTGGTCCCAGTCGCCTGACAGCAGCACGCAGTCGGCGCTGGGCAACAGGCATTGCCGGGCCCAGTATTCGTCCTTTGCCTGCTGCTGCCACCAGTCCCACCAATCGGGCTGGGGGCGCGTCATTCCCGCGGGGGTACTGATGCGCTCCTGGGCAGCACCCAGGTCGAAGCTTGCACTTTGCTCGGTCTCCGAGGACGCAACATAGCGTGTGGTGGAAGCGCGGGCAACATCCAGCCGCTGGCGCGCATCGCCGGCCTGGAAGCCGGGGTCCTGGGCGAGTGCTTCCAGCGCATCGATGCCATAAGGGCCGTGGCGCCATTTCAGATCGACCAGGCGCTCCAGCGTCGCTTCCGTGGGGTCGGCGCGCAGGCGCTCGCGCTGGCTGGCGGCGCTGATGCGCTGGCCGTCGAGCACCGGCGTCTGCAGCGCCAGCAGCAGGGCCAGCACCAGCAGCGACAACGCCTGGTTGACGGGCGCGAGCCACTGCAGCCAAGGGCGTGCCGTGCCCTGGCGCATGCTGTGGGCCGCGGCGCAGGCATAGCCCAGGGCATAAAGCCACAGCACGCCGGCCGCGGCGGCGGCCCAGACCCGCTCCAGCGTCCAGCCGTATTGCTGCACGCGCAGGCCTATGGCCACGCAGGCCAGGGTGGCCAGCACGGGCATGGCGAGCAGGCTGGCATCGACCAGCCAGCGCAGCACGCGGGGACAAGGGGCCTGGGCGGCCGCGCCGTCCTGGTAGACGGCGTTCACGACCCAGATCTGCAGGATCAACACGCCCATCAGCAGCGCGGCGGCAAAGCGCGTGGCCCACAGGCCTTGGACGCCGGTGAAGACCAGCGCCAGCACAAAGAACACCAGCACCCAGGCGAGCAAGGGCAGCAGCAGGCGTCCCAGCGCCAGCAGGGTCTGGCGCATCACCTGGATGGGCCGCTGCTGGGTGCGCGCCAGCCACAGGCCCAGGCCGCCCAGCAGGCCGGTCACCGTGAAGACGAACCATTGCGCGGAAAACAGCGTGACAAAGAACTCGACCTTGACCAGCGCGAACAGCCCGGCCCACAACCACAGCACGCCCCACACCAGTTGCAGGCACAACGCGGCCAGCGCCAGCACCAGCGCGTTGTTCCAGGCCAGCACGAACAGCGCGGCATAGGGCACGCGCCAGCGGCCATGGGCCATGAAGGCCTGGAACCAGGGCAAGGCGACAAACCACCAGAGCGACAAGGCCACGCCCAGATAGACGAAGAGCTGGTTGTCTTCCCAAGGCGAATGGCGCAGGCCCCAGAGCATGCCGCCCGCCATCAAGCCGACCACGGCCGCCATCACGGCGCCGCCGGCCCACAGCCGGGCATCGCGCCAGCGCGTGACGGTCATTGCCATGAACAGCGGCGGCTGCAGGATCAGCAGCAGGCCCAGCGTCTGCCAGTCGCGCTCCAGTCCGGAATGCACCAGGGCCAGCGCCAGCAGACCTTGCAGCAGGCCCATGCACAGCAGGCCGTTGCGGACCTCGGTCAGCGGTCTATCCTGGGGAAGCGTGAGTGTGGACATGGCGCGCAGTGTAGCGCCAGCCCCTTCGCGCCATCAGCCCTTGGCTTCCCGCACCAACAGATCCCCGGTGATGTCACTGACCTTGCTCACGCTGGTCAGCGTCATGGCCACGCGCATTTCCTTTTCCAGCAGTTCCAGCAGGTGCTTGACGCCCGCCTCGCCGGCCGCGGCCAGCGCGTAGATGTAGGCCCGGCCGATCATCGCTGCGTCGGCGCCCAGCGCGATGGTGCGCACCACGTCCAGGCCGTTGCGTATGCCGGAGTCGGCCAGGATCTTGATCTGGCCCTTGACCGCATCGGCGATGGCCGGCAGGGCGCGCGCCGAGGACAGCACGCCGTCGAGCTGGCGGCCGCCATGGTTGGAGACGATGATGCCGTCGGCACCGAAGCGCACGGCGTCCTTGGCGTCCTCGGGGTCGAGAATGCCCTTGATGACCATCGGGCCCTTCCAGAACGCGCGTATCCACTCCAGGTCCTTCCAGGAAATGGAGGCGTCGAAGTTGGAGCCCAGCCAGCCCATGTAGTCCTGCAATCCGGTGGGGCTGCCGCGATAGGCCGAGATATTGCCCAGATCGTGCGGCCGGCCCAGCAGACCCACGTCCAGGGCCCAGCGGGGGTGCAGCACCGACTGCCAGTAGCGGCGCAGCGCGGCGTTCGGGCCGCTCATGCCGGAATGGGCGTCGCGGTAGCGCGCGCCGGGTACGGGCATGTCGACGGTGAAGACCAGGGTCGTGCAACCCGCGGCCTGGGCGCGCTCGAGCGCGTTGCGCATGAAGCCGCGGTCCTTGAGCACGTAGAGCTGGAACCACATGGGCCGCTTGATCTCGGGAGCCACCTCCTCGATGGGGCAGACCGAGACCGTGGACATGGTGAAGGGAATGCCATGCGTATCCGCCGCGCGCGCGGCCTGCACTTCGCCGCGGCGGCGGTACATGCCCGTCAGCCCCACGGGCGACAGTGCCACGGGAATCGACAGCTTCTCGCCGAACAGCTCGATGCTGGTGTCGAGCCGGCTCATGTCCTTGAGCACGCGCTGGCGCAGCGCCACGGCGGCCAGGTCGTCGACATTGCGGCGCAGGGTCTGCTCGGCATAGGCGCCGCCGTCGATGTAGTGGAAGAGAAAAGGCGGCAGACGCTTTTGCGCGGCCGCGCGATAGTCGGCAGTCGAAGAGATGATCATGGTCAAAGAACTTTCATGTCAGTGGTTCATGGCACTGCGCTGTCCATGCAGCCTCATGCCAGATCCGAGGGCGGCAGCCGCATGGAGCGCTCCCGCCGGGCCTGGTCTTCGTCGAGCTGCTGGATGGTCGCGCGCACATGTTCCAGGTGCTCGCCTATGCATTCGCGCGCGCGTTGCGGGTCGCCGTCGAGAATGGCCTGCATCAGGCTTTGGTGCTGCAGGGTCAGCTCCTGCACGGTTCGCGGCGCGCTGAGCCGGAACATGACGTGGCGGTTGTGCGCCACCGTGGACAGCACGACGTTGAACAGGCTCTGCATCACCTGCACCAGCACAAGATTGTGCGAGGCCTCGGCGATGGCCAGATGGAATTGCGCGTCGGCACGCGCGGCCAGTTCGGAGTGGCCGTCCTGCTGGTGCTGGACCATCACGTCGAAGCAGCGCTTGATATGCAGCTTGTCCTCGGGTGTGGCGCGCTGGGCCGCCAGCCAGGCAGTGCTGGACTCCAGCGCGTGGCGCGTCTCCAGCACGTCATAACGGTAGTGCTGGTCGGAATCGATCAGGCGCGCCAGCGGGCCCATGGCCTCCTGCAGCCACTCGGCGGGCATGTTGGATTGCACATAGGTGCCGTCGCCGCGCCGCGTAGCGAGCACGCCCTGGCTGGTCAGCTTCTGTATGGCCTCGCGCACCGAGGTGCGCGACACGCCCAGTTCAGCGGCCAGCAGCCTTTCGGCCGGCAGCCGTTGGCCGGGCTGCACTCCGCGGGCCTGCACCAGGGCAAGCAGTTTTTCGACGACATGATCTGCAAGGCGCATGTGGGACGTTTCGGTTTTTCAATGACCTGGAATCATCCACGTAAACACATAGGCTTGCAGCGTGGTGATCACTCCGATGAGGGTGGCGAAAACCAGGCTGTGCTTGACCGTGAAGCGGAACAGGTCGGACTCGCGCCCGGCCAGGCCCACCGCGGCGCAGGCAATGGCAATCGACTGGGGCGAGATCATCTTGCCGGTCACTCCGCCCGTGGTATTGGCCGTCACGGTGAGCACCGGGGGCAGGCCCAGCTGCTGCGCGGTCGTGGCCTGCAACGCGCCGAACAGCGCGTTGGCCGAGGTGTCCGAGCCCGTCAGGAACACGCCTATCCAGCCCAGGAAAGGCGAGAAGAAGGTGAACGCCTGGCCCGTGTGCGCCAGCGCCAGCGCAAGAGTGGCCGACAGACCCGAGTAGTTGGCGATGAACGCGAAGGCCAGCACCATGCCGATGGAATAGATCGGTACCGCCAGCTCCTTGAGGGTCTCACCCAGCGTGGCCACGGCCTTGGCCGGCGACAGACCCGTGAACACGACGTTGATCAGCGCCGCGATCAGGATGGCCGTGCCCGTGGCCAGCAGCCAATTGAACGTGTAGGTTGCGCCATAGGGGGCGGCCGCCGCGACGACGGGCGGCATCTTCTCGACCAGGTTGTGCAGGAAAGGCACGGGAATGTTGATCACCGAGGACGCCAGCGCGCCGCCTGTGGCGAACAATGCCTTGAAGGGCTTGATGCTCCAGATCGTCACCATGAGCGTGAGAATGAGGAACGGCGACCAGGCCTTGACGATGGCGCCCAAGGTCAACGAGGTGCCCGATACCGCCAGCGCGGGCGCGTCGGCACTGCCCGCCTCGGGCGCAAAACGGAAAATGCGCTTGGGCTGCCAGACCTTGAGAAAGGCCGTCAACACCACCAGCGAAACGATGGCCGAGGTGATGTCGGGCAGCTCGGGGCCGATGTAGTTCGCCGTGAGGAACTGCACCACCGCGAACGTGCCGCCACCGACCAGCACCGCAGGCCAGGTTTCCTTGACGCCGCGCCAGCCATCCATGATGGCCATCAGCCAGAACAGCACGATCACGGTCATGAACGGCAGCTGGCGGCCGGCCATCTGGCTGATGGCGAACGTGTCCACGCCCGAGACCTGTCCGGCGACGATGATGGGAATGCCCATGGCGCCAAAGGCCACGGGCGCGGTGTTGGCGATCAGGCACAGGCCGGCCGCGTACAGCGGCTTGAAGCCCATGCCCACCAACAGCGCGGCCGTGATCGCCACGGGCGCGCCAAAGCCGGCAGCGCCCTCGAGGAAGGCGCCAAAGCAAAAGCCCACCAGGATCAGCTGCAGCCGCTGGTCGGGCGTGACCGCCAGGATGGAGGAGCGAATGACGTCGAACTGCCCGGTCTTGACCGAGATCTTGTAGAGAAACACCGCCGCCACGATGATCCAGGCGATGGGCCACAGACCATAGAAGAAGCCGTACACGGCCGACGCCAGCGCGGCGCTCACCGGCATCTTGTAGAACAGCAAGGCCACGCCCATGGCCAGCACCACGGTCCCGGTGCCGGCCTGGTAGCCCTTGAGTCTGAACTTTGTCAGTGCGAGAAAGAAAAAGATGATGGGAATCAGCGCCACCAGCGCCGAGATCCAGATGTTCCCGGCAGGGTCGTAATTCTGTTGCCAGATGGTTTGCATGGCGGTGTCTCTAGGTTTATTGAAAGGGCGCAGCCAGCCCTTGCGTTTGCTTCTTGCGCCATTTCAGGGTCTCAAGCCGTGCTGTCTGGCTGAGCAGAAGGCGCTGTTTACTTTTTCAGCGGGTCAGGGTGGGCCCCTCATGAATTGGTAATACCAATTTCACTAAAAACCAAATCTCCGCCGCAAGATGTGCGATCTTTTAGTTTTTTGCAGCATTTACACACAGGGTAAATACTAGTTCGTATCCAAAACACACAATTTCCGTCAATTGGTACTACCAATTTCCCCAACCAATAAACCGCCACCGGTGAACGCTCGGTCCTCACCGGCGCATGCGCCAGCCGTCCAGCAGCAGCCGGCCGGTCTACACTTTCGACCCGGCCCCGACCACGGGCTCTGCATGTGGTGCTGGCCATGGCCGTGCGCACCTGGGGCGCACCATCGGCGCCATCTCCACAAGGACTCCTCATGAAAATGGAAAACATCCCCTTCGGCACCACCGACTGGTCCGCCATCCCCCGCACCGAGCACTCGGCCGAAGCGGGCCAGGCCTTCTGGCAAACGCAGAACTTTGGTGGCATCCGGGTGCGCATGGTCGAGTACACGCCGGGCTATGTGTCAGACCACTGGTGCAGCAAGGGACATGTGCTGCTGTGCCTGGAAGGCGAGATGGAAACGGAGCTGGAAGACGGCCGCAAGTTCACCTTGAAAGCGGGCATGAGCTACCAGGTGGCGGACCATGCCGAGCCGCACCGTTCGCGCTCGGTCGGCGGGGCCAAGCTGTTCATCGTCGATTGACCCCCTCCCCCATGCCACAGGGCGATTGCGGTGCTCGCTGAGCGCTGCTTTCGGGTCGCTGCTTGGGAGGTGGACGCGCTGCAGCGCGGCCAGCACATGGGCGCAGCGGCTGCGCTGGTGGCCGCGGCGGGCTGGGCAGGCCGGTGATGTGGTTGCGCACCACGTCGGCCGCTCAGCCTACTGATTCTGGATACCGCTCTCCTTGATCACACGACCCCACTTGGAGATCTCGACCGAAAGATGATCGGCAAGGGCCAGGCGTGTGCCCCCAAGGGGCATGGCCCCCATGGTGGTCAGACTTTTCTTCACATCGGGCTCTAGCAGGATGTCGTTGATTTCCAGATTGAGGCGATCAAGGATGGCGGCTGGTGTTCCCTTGGGGGCAAGCAAGGCGAACCATGTCGACGACTGCAATTTGGGATACCCCAATTCCGTGGTGGTAGGCACATCCGCCAGCGCTTGAGAGCGCGATGACGACATGACCGCCAAGGCCCGCAGCTTCCCGGCCTTCACCTGTCCCACCACGCCTGGCACGAGCTGGAACATGGCCTGTATGTCATTGGCCATCAGATTCGTGACGGCTTGCCCAGGCGCTGCATAGGGAACATGAACCAATTGCGTACCCGTTTCCCGCTTGAAAAGCTCCCCTGCCAAATGCATGGAACTGCCGTTGCCCGAGGATCCGAAATTCAAGCTGCCAGGATGGCTCTTGGCGAAATCGACAAACTCTTTCAGGCCCTGCACGGGCAGCGCATTGTTGACGACCAGGATGTTCGGCACATCGGCCACCAAGGCAATGGGTGCAAAGCTTTTCTGCGGGTCGAAAGACAGGTGGCGAAAAAGGTTGGGGCTGACAGCGAGGGTTCCGGCCCAGGAGAACAGCAACTTGTATCCGTCGGCGGGAGCCGCCGCCGCGGCCGCCGCGCCAATGTTGCCGTTGGCTCCACCTTTGTTGTCCACAATCACCGCTGTCTTGAGCTTTTTGCCCAGGCGATCGGCAATCAAGCGCGCAATCGAATCACCCGTGCCACCACCGCCAGGTGCGGGAACAATGATTTGTATGGGTTTGTCGGCCGCAGGCCATTCCGCCGCCAAGGCGGGTGCCGCCAAGGCGGGTGCCGCCAAGGCCGACGAAAGCATGCCGACCAATGCCAACGAAGAAAGAGAATCTCGCATGGTTTGCCTCTTTGAATAATTTTCAGTATCACTCGCGCAAGCTCAGATGCACACCGGGCTTTCCTTGAATTGGTGAGCGGCACGCACCACGGCTCGGATGCTCGACTCCTTGGCCGCCACCGGCAGCACGCAGCCGGGACCGATCATCAGGCGACGACCGCCAGTCTGCGAGAGTGCTTCATGCACCTGGTCTTCGATTTCCTGCTCGCTGCCATGCATCAAGGTGCCATGCTCATTGATGCCGCCCACGAGCAGCTGTGGAAAACACTCCGCGGCCTGGGCAATCGTCGGATCGGTCAAGCGGTCATGCCAGTTGAACATCTCTGTCGGATAGTCCGAGAGCAGATCGAACATGATGTCGTCACCATGCGCATGCAGCATATTGAGTCGTGATTTGCCACGCAGCGCCTGGAAAACCATCAAGTCGTAGCGTTTGCCAAAGCGCTCATATTCTGACGTCGTCAACAAACGATGCGATGCCAATTGCGTTGCGAAAAACACGCCATGGGCGCCCTGGGCCAGCGCATCCAGCGCAAAGCGGATCGTGACATCGGTGATGACCATCAGCGCGCGTTCCAGCTCCTCTGGAAAGCGCCGCAGGTCGGCAAACATTTTTTCGGTGGACATCTTCCGGGCAGTCGTCAGCGGGCTGAAAACTGTCTGCAGCAACGGTACCTGCCCCTTCAATTCCTTGGCCGCGGCAGCCAGCGCTTCGTTTTGCCGGCCATAGGCTCCGCGGCGTACATCGAGCGGCACGATGCGCCGCCAATCTTCGGTGCGCACCACGGCCGGCTGTATCACTTCACGCGCACCATTGGCCGCCCCCCTGTACCCACTGATCGCGCCCCAGTCCTCGACACCATAGGTTCCCGAAGGCATGAATTTCACGAGATCGAACTGCCATTTCTTCTGCCACGCCAGAGTGTGGGCCACCAGCTTGTCGGAATACTGGTCATCATCCGGGAAATGGCGCCACAGGGCGACCGGCGGACGATCCGTCAGTTCGCCATTCATCGCTGCTTCGATGCGTTGCCAGTGGTTCATTGACTGCATAGCTGTCTCTTTGGTTTTTGTCGCCAAACTGAAGGATCCGCGCAGGGCGGCTGGCTCCAACAGTTCTTGAACGGGGTTGAGATGCAGTCAGTTTTTCATGGGGCACCAGCCAGGACAAACGGGTTAATTCAACAGCTCGCTTTGTCAAAGACAAAAGCTTGCCAACGATGACCGCGCCGTGGGTGTTCTTCAAACGGCGTCGAAACCGACCGACGAGTCCCGCAACTGGTGCAGCAAGGCCTGTGCGTGAATCGACAGCCGTTTCTCATCGCTTCTGGCACACACCGTCAGATGCCGCACGGCCCAGGGCTCCTGCAGGGACAGTGTTTTTACCCGCTCGTTCTGCAAACTGCGCATCACCGAGCGCGGCACGATAGCGATCCCCGCGCCCGAGCAGACGAGCGCAATGACAGCGGAGAAACCCGCTACCTGAATGCGAACATCGATCGGATAGCCAAGGGCCGCGGCCTTGCCGACGAGAAAAGTGTGGATCGCCGTGCCGCGGGTCAGGGAAATGATGGGGTGGGCGAGGCACTCGACAAACCGCACCTTGCCACCCTGTCCAAGCTCCGTGGCCACAGGCGCCACGATGATGAGTTCATCTTCGTGATAAGGCCAGAATGTCACATCGGGATGCTCTTCTCCCCAGGTGACGACGCCGATGTCCGCTCTGCCTTCAGCGACGGCCGCGACAATCTCGTGGCTGAGCCGCTCCTCCAAAGACACGCGCACCGCGGGGTATGCGAGCAAGAAAGTCGAAAGGTCTTCCGGCAAATAGGACGCGATCGCCGTACTGTTGGCGAACAGCGTGAGATGGCTCTTCACGCCCTGCGCATAGGGCGCCAGATTGGCATGCATCTGCTCGAGTTCGGCCAGGCAGCGACGGCAATGCTCCAGCATCACCTGTCCCGCGCGGGTCAAGGATACGCCGCGGGCCTCGCGTGAAAACAACCGGGTTCCCAGGCTTTCTTCCAGCTGCTTGATGCGCAAGCTGGCCGATGAGGGGGCGAGAAAGCAATGTGCAGCCCCGCGTGACACATTGCCCGCATCCGCGATGGCAACGAAGAGCTTGATGTCGACCAGGCTGTAGTGCATAGCTTTTGCATTTAACAAATGCTGGATGTGAAAAAGCCCGTTTGTACTTCACCCCCGCCACCGGAACAATTCCTGCATTCCCTAGACAGGGATGTGCCCATGAACCACTCCAAAGGAATAACGGGAAATGCCATCCATCCACGCCATTTCTACCGCCGACGCCCCCAGCGCCAGCGGCATTTATTCACAAGCCATTCGAGCCGGAGAGACGGTTTACCTCGCCGGCCAGCTTCCACTTGATCCCGCCAGCATGCAGCTGGAAACAGGGATAGATGCGCAAATTCACCGCGTTTTTCGCAACCTCGACGCCGTGAGCCGTGCAGCGGGTGCATCGCTCGCCCAGGCCGTCAAAGTCACGGTCTACCTGACCGATCCAGAGCATTTTTCCCGGGTCAATGCGCTGATGGGCGAGTACTTTTTCCAGCCCTACCCCGCACGGACCTCCGTGGCTGTCGCCGCCCTGCCGCGTGGCGCGCTCATCGAAGCCGATGCCGTTCTTTCACTCGCAGCCTCACCGGCAAACAAGGAGATCTGAATGATGAATCGCACCTGGGTTCTTGAAGCAGTGCGTCGCATAGAGCGTGACGCCCAGCGTTCATCCGACACCCACCTGCTGCAGGTGGAACTTCCCTTCACTGCGCAGGTGAGGCTTTACCTCAAGGATGAATCGACCCATCCCACCGGCAGCCTCAAGCACAGGCTCGCACGATCGCTGTTTCTCTATGGACTGTGCAATGGCTGGATCCGGGAAGGCACGACCGTGGTGGAGGCCTCCTCAGGCAGCACGGCGGTGTCCGAAGCCTATTTCGCGCGCCTTCTGGGCCTGCCTTTCATTGCCGTGATGCCCCGCAGCACATCGCCCGCAAAAATAGCGCAAATCGAGTTCTACGGCGGCCGCTGCCACTTCGTCAGCAGTTCAGCGCTTCTCTATGCAGAAGCCGAACGGGTCGCACGCGAATGCAATGGCCACTACATGGACCAGTTCACCTATGCGGAGCGCGCCACCGACTGGCGCGGCAACAACAACATCGCAGAATCCATCTTCCAGCAAATGCGCGGTGAACCTCACCCGGTGCCGTCTTGGGTGATTGTCGGAGCGGGGACCGGCGGGACCTCCGCCACCATCGGACGCTACATACGCTACCAAGGCTATGCCACGCAACTGTGCGTCGTGGATCCCGAGCACTCCGTTTTCTACGACTACTTCCACCACCGCGATGCGGCCATCACCAGTGACCGCGGCTCGGACATCGAGGGGATAGGCCGCCCGCGGGTAGAGCCGTCGTTTGTTCCCGATGTGATCGATCGCATGGTGCAAGTGCCCAATGCGGCGTCGTACGCAGCCATGCGCTTTCTGGAACGCCTGGTCGGGCGTCGCTATGGTGGCTCGACCGGCACCGACTTCTACGTTGCCATGCAACTGGCGTGTGAGATGTCCAAGCGCAACGAGGCGGGCTCCATCGTCACCCTGGCCTGCGATGCTGGCGACCGCTACACCAACACCTACTACAGCGACGCATGGCTGGAGTCCTCAGGCTACGACATAGCGCCCTACGTCGCGCAGCTCGAAAACGCCTACGCCTGCGGAATCTGGTCCGGAGTGCATCAGCCCCAGCCCGCAGCGGCGCACGATGCGATGGCGGTCCTGGCGTAATCCGCGGGCTGGAACGCGGCAGCGATCGCTGGCCGCGGCGCCCAGCCGAGAACCCATAAAAACCGCATATCCATCCAATCAAAACAACTGCTTGCCTCCACCCAGGCAATGCAGCATCGCCAAAAATCAGATATCGAAGATTTCTTTCCTTCGTTCCTTCAAGCGCCATGTCTTCTTAACCTTCGTCAACCACTGCATGAAGGATAGAAGCCATGACGAAGAGACTTTCGAGCAAGGAATCATCGCGCTCCGCCGCCGTCAAATCGCGGCTGGATTTCCCGGTGATAGACACCGATGTGCATGTCAACGACTACACGCCCGCGCTGGAGGATTACGTCCAGCACTACGGCGGCAGCGCGCTGGTCGATGCGCTGCGCAAGTCGCTGGGCGGGCGCTTCGCCACGCGCTCCGCGGGCGGCAAGGACTGGTACCAGCAGACGCCCGAGGAGCGCCAGCAGCACCGCACCCTGCGCGCCCCCTGGTGGGCGCGCGTGACGCGCAACACGCTCGATCTGGCCACCTACACGCTGCCCGATCTGCTGGCCGAACGTCTCGAGGAACAGGGCGCTGACTACTCGGTGCTGTTTCCCAACGATGTGCTGGCGCCAGCGGCGGCTTCGGACGAGTTCCGCCAGCCGCTGCACCGTGCGATCAACCACTTCCACGCCGACCTGTACCGCAAGCACGCGCGCCGGCTCACGCCCGTCGCGGGCATTCCGCTGAACACGCCGCAGGAAGGCATTGAGGAGCTGGAATTCGCGGTGAAAACGCTGGGGCTCAAGGTCATCAACATCGCCGGCGGCGTGCGCCGGCCCATTCCAGCGATCGCCGCCAAATACCCCAAGGCCGAGCACCCCGACGTGGCGCGGCATGCGAGCTATACCGACTTCTACGGCATCGACAGCCCGCACGACTACGACCCGTTCTGGGCCAAGGTGGTCGAGCTGGGCGTGCCCGTCACCACGCACTACGGCAGCCAGGGCTGGACCGGCCGCCAGTCGATCAGCAACTACATGTTCAACCACATCGGCCACTTCGCCGACGGCTCGCAGGCCTTCGCCAAGGCGCTGTTCTTCGGCGGCGTGACGCGGCGCTTTCCAGGCCTGCGCGTGGCCCTGCTCGAAGGCGGCGCCGACTGGGGCTCGCATGTCTACACCCACCTGGTCGACCGCTTCGAGAAGCGCAACCGCCAGGCGGTGCAGAACTACAACCCGGCCCATGCCGACATCGAACTGCTGGCCGGGCTGTTCGAGCAATACGGCGCCGAGCTCACCAAGGGCAAGCCCGTGAACAAGGAAACGCTGCTGCGCGACAGCCTGGGCATTTCGGCGCTGCCGCACAGCCGCGAGCCCCAAGGCGATGAGCTCGATGACTTCCTCGCCGCGGGCATAGAAAGCGCCGAAGACATTCGCGAGCGCTGGGTCAAGCCGTTCTACTTCGGCGCCGAGGCCGACGACCGCACGGTGGCCGCGGCGTTCAACACCAAGGTGAACCCGCTGGGCAGCAAGATCAATGCGATCTGGTCTTCGGACATAGGCCACTGGGACGTTCCCGACCTGACCGAGCCGCTGGCCGAAAGCTGGGATCTGGTGGAACAAGGCGTGATCAGCGCCGACGACTTCCGCGCGCTGGTGTTCGAGAACCCGTACCGCTTCTACACCGAGGCCGATCCCGAATTCTTCGCCGGCACCGACATCGAACACAAGCTCGGCAAGCGCTGACCTTCCCCCCTTTCTTCGCCCCTTTTTTCTCTGGTGCCGCGCCGTCAACGCGCGGCGCCCGGCCCTTCTTTTTTCCAAAGGAATCGAGATGACCTACGCCTTCACTTTCCGCCGACGCGCCACCTTGCTGGCCCTGGGCCTGTTTTTCGGCGCCACGGCCCAGGCCGCGCCACCACAGACCATTCGCATCGGCGTGGCCACGGCAGGCGGCGGCGAGCCCGTGACCTGGGGCGGCTCGCCGGGCGGCGTGCTGCGCGCCAACCAGGCGCTGGAAGACGCCTTCAAGGCCGACGGCATCAGCGTCGAATGGCTGTTCTTCAAGGGCGCTGGCCCGGCCGTGAACGAGGCGCTGTCGAACAAGCAGATCGACTTCGCCTACCAGGGCGACCTGCCCTCCATCGTCGGCCGCGCCAACGGCCTCAAGACCAAATTGCTGCTGGCCAGCGGCGCGCGCAACAACCTCTACGTGGTGACGCCGCCGCAGTCCGACATCAAGGGCCTGCAGGACCTCAAGGGCCGCAAGGTCTCGCTGTTTCGCGGCACCAACGGCCATCTGGTGGCCATCAATGCTCTGGAGAGCGTGGGGCTGGCCGAACGCGACCTGAAGGCCGTGAACCTCGATACCGGCAGCGCGCAGGCGGCCTTGGTGTCCAGCGGCGTCGATGCGGCCTTTGGCGGCTATGAATGGTTCAAGGTGCGCGACAAGGGGCTGGCCAAAGTGATCTATTCGACGCAGGGCAAGGACCCGGCGCTGACGCGCCAGGCCTCGCTGCTGGTGCGCGAGGATTTCGAGAAGGAGCACCCGGCGCAGGTGCAGAAAGTCGTCGACCAATTCGTGCGCGCGGCCCACTGGTCTTCCGACGAGAAAAACCGCGCCGAACTGTTCCAGATCTGGGCGCGCAGCGGCACGCCCCAGGCCTCGTGGGAGGCGGAATTCGACAAGCAGGAGCTCGCGCTGCGCAACTCGCCGCTGCTCGACGAATTCATCGTCGGCCGCTACAAGGCCGTGGCCAGCGATGCGCTCAAGCTCAAGCTGATCCGCCGCGCGATCAGCGTCGACGGCTGGTTCGAGCCGCGCTATCTGCAGACCGCACTCAAGCAGCAGGGACTGGAAAAGCGCTGGCAGTCGTTTGACGCCAAAGGCGTGGCCAAAGCGGCCGCAGGCACTCCGGTCGCGCAGCGCTGATCAGCATGGCAAATACCCTCTCCTATCCCGCGCCAGCGATCACCGTGACCGGCCGCCAGCGCCTGCAGGGCGTGGTGCACAGCGCCGAACCTTTCCTGCTGCCCATCGCGCTGTTCGCGCTGTGGGCCGTGGGCGCGGCCCAGGGCTGGATCTCGGCCCAGGTACTGCCTTCGCCGCAATTCGTCTGGGACACCTTGAGCGAACTCGCCACCAGCGGCGACCTGTGGCTGCATGCCCAGGCCAGCCTGCAGCGCGTGCTCGTGGGCTTTGTCGTCGGCAGCGCGCTGGGCCTGCTGCTGGGCGCGGCCATGGGGCTGTCGAAGACCGTGGAGGCCTATCTGCTGCCCACGTTCAACGCGCTGGTGCAGATCCCCGTGCTGGGCTGGCTGCCGTTCGTGCTGCTGCTGGTGGGCATTGGCGAGCCGCTCAAGTACATCCTGATCGCCAAGGCCGCGCTGGTGCCGGTGACGCTGGCCACGCTGCAGGGCTTTCGCCAGACCCCGGCGACGCTGCTCGAAGTCGGCAATGTCTACGGCTACTCGCGGCGCCAGCAGGTGCTGGAGATCGTCCTGCCCACGGCCGTGCCCACGCTGTTCACCGGGCTGCGCCTGGGCTTCACCAAGGCCTGGCTGTCGCTGGTGGTGGTGGAGTTGGTCGCATCCAGCGAAGGCCTGGGCTATCTGATCGTCTATGGGCGCCAGCTGTTCCAGCTGGATCTGGTGATGGCGGCGGTGATCGTCGTCGGCGCATTGGGCTATGCAATCGACCGCCTGCTGGACTTCGCCGAAGCACGCGTCGCCGCGCGCCATGGCGCCCGTCCCACTCCGAAAGGCCTGCTGTGAGTACCACCCCCCTCTCCCCCTCGCCCGCGCGCTGGCGCGGCCTGGTCGTGCCCTTTGCGGCCGTCGTGCTGTGGGCCCTGGTGTCCAGGCTCGATCTGGTGAATTCGGCGCTGCTGGTCTCGCCGGCCAAGGTGCTGGAAACCGGCTGGGAGCTGATCCGCAGCGGCCTGCTGTGGCTCAACCTGCGCGCCAGCCTGGCACGCGAGCTGACCGGCTTCGTCATCGGCACCAGCAGCGGCCTGGTGCTGGGCGGACTGCTGGGCCTGTGGCCGCGTTTCAACCGCATCGTCGGCCCGAGTTTCAACACCTTCAAGCAGATCTCGCTGTTCGCCTGGATTCCGCTGATCTCGGTCTGGTTCGGCCTGGGCGATGTGGCCAAGGTGGTGTTCCTGTCGCTGGCCGCGCTGGTGCCTGTCGTGGTCAACACCGCCGACGGCATTCGCAGCACCCCCGCCACGCTGCTCGAAGTCGCGCGCGTCTATGGCTACACGCGTGCCCAGACCATCTGGCATGTGGTGCTGCCTTCGGCCGCGCCGGCGATCTTCACGGGCGTCTATCTGGCGCTGGTGTATTCGTGGCTGGCCACCATTGGCGCCGAATACCTGCTGGTGTCGGGGCGCGGCGTGGGCAATCTGCTGATCGAAGGCAGCGAGCATTTCCGCATGGATCTGGTGCTGTTCGGCATGGTCAGCATAGGCCTCGTCGGCTGGCTCATGAATGCCGGCGCCCGCACGCTGGAGCGCGCACTGGCCCGGCGGCTGGGCCGCTGAAATCCCCCTCTTCTTTGCGAAGGCACACCCCCCATGACAACCACCGTCACCACGGATGATCTGCACATCCACGTCGCCTCCAAGCAGTTCGACAGCACCCAATCCACCGACGGCAGCCTGCAGGTGCTGCAGGACATCGATCTGCAACTGCCCGCTGGCGAATTCGTCAGCATCGTCGGCGCCAGCGGCTGCGGCAAATCCACGCTGCTGCGCCTGGTGCTGGGCCTGGACACCGCATACGACGGCGCCATCACGCTCGGCGGCGAAGCCATCACCGGCCCGGGCCTGGAGCGCGGCATCGTGTTCCAGGACCACCGGCTGTTCCCCTGGCTCACGGTCGAGCAGAACATCGCCGTGGGCCTGCGCAACGCGACGTTCAACGCCCAGCAAAAGCGCAATCTGATCGCCGAGCATGTGGCGCTGGTCGGCCTCGAGGGCTTCGAGAAGTCCTTCCCGCACCAGATTTCCGGCGGCATGGCGCAGCGCGTGGCGATCGCGCGCGGCCTGGTCAACCGCCCGCGCGTGCTGCTGCTCGACGAGCCTTTCGGTGCGCTCGATGCACTCACGCGCGCACGCCTGCAAGGCGAGCTGCAGCGCATCTGGCAGAAGGAGCGCATCACCATGTTGCTGGTCACGCACGACGTCGAGGAAGCGGTGTTTCTGGGCGATCGCGTGGTGGTGATGCAGCCACACCCGGGGCGCATTCGCCGCATCGTGCCGGTCCATCTGCCCCACCCGCGCAACCGCAGCGACCCGGAGTTCATCCGCATCCGCGACGACGTGCTCGCCGACTTCCTGGCTCCGGACCGGCGTGGCCCCAGCGACGTGCCGCCGCCCGCGCAGCCCGTCGCCTCCATTGGTTTCTCCAGCGAGCGCCTGCGCTTCGCCTGGTAAGCGTCCGTTCCACTTCCACCGAAAGCACTCCGTGACCACAAAAAAGCAGATCAAGCTCGGCGCATTTCTGATGCAGACAGGCCACCACATCGCGGGCTGGCGCCACCCCGACGCGCAGGAAGATGCGGGCGTCAATTTCCGCCACTACGTCGAGCTGGCCAAGAAAGCCGAAGCCGCGAAGTTCGACGCAGTGTTCCTGGCCGACGGCGTGGCCGTGCGCTCCGAGAACATCGAGGCACTGGCGCGCACCGCGCGCAGCGACCAGTTCGAGCCGCTGACGCTGCTGTCGGCACTGGCCGCCGTGACCGACCGCATAGGCCTGATCGCGACCGCCTCCACCAGCTACCACGAGCCCTACAACCTGGCGCGCAAGTTCGCCTCGCTCGACCAGATCTCGGGCGGGCGCGCAGGCTGGAACCTCGTGACTTCGGCGACCAAGGCCGAGGCACTGAACTTCAACCGCAGCGACCAGTTCGCGCACGCCGACCGCTATCAGCGCGCGGCCGAATTCCACGATGTCGTGACCGGCCTGTGGGACAGCTGGGAAGACGACGCTTTCCCGCGCGACAAGCACAGCGGCAACTACCTCAATGCCGACAAGCTGCACGCGCTGAACCACAAGGGCACGCACTTCCAGGTGCGCGGTCCGCTCAATGTCGCGCGCTCGCCGCAAGGCCGGCCCGTAGTGGTGCAGGCCGGGGCTTCCGAAGACGGACGCGAACTCGCGGCGCGCACGGCCGAAGTCATCTTTGTTGCGCACCAGACTTTTGCCGAAGCGCAAAGCTTCTACGCCGACATCAAGGGCCGCGTGCAGCACTACGGCCGCCATCCCGATGACGTGAAGATCATGCCCGGCATCTTTCCCATCGTGGGCCGCACGCAGGAGGAAGCAGAGGCCAAGTTCGAGCAGCTGCAGTCGTTGATCGACCCCGTCGTAGGCCTGTCGCTGCTCGCGGGCATTTCGGGCGGCGTGGACCTGTCGGGCTACCCGGTCAACGGCCCACTGCCCGAATTGCCGCCCACCGAAGGCCCGCAAAGCCGCCAGCGCCTGCTGATCGATCTGGCGCGCCGCGACGGCCTGACGATTCGCCAGCTGTACCTGAAGATCGCCGGCGCGCGCGGCCACCAGCAGATCGTCGGCACGCCAAGGACCATCGCCGATCAGCTGCAGCAATGGTTCGAGGAAGGCGGCGCCGACGGCTTCAACATCATGGGCCCATGGTTCCCCGGCGGCCTCGACGATTTCATAGCACTGGTGCTACCCGAGCTGCGCCGCCGCGGCCTGTTTCGCACCGAATACGAGGGTCGCACCTTGCGTGAGCACCTGGGCCTGGCACGGCCCCAGCATCCGGCGGCGCTGGCGCGTGCTAAAGCCAGGCCGGAGCCGGAAATCTTTGCCTGATAGCGCGTCAAGGAATGGATACAGACATGAGTTTTCTACTGATTGCCGGCAGCCCCACACAGCCATCACGTTCGGCCACGCTGCTCAAGCAAGCATCACTCCAACTCGCACGGGCGCAGCACCACGTGACGCAGCTGGATATTCGCGCCCTGGACAGCCAGGCGCTGGTCCTGGCCGATTTTTCCCACCCGTCGATCACCCGCGCAACGCAACAGCTGGAGCAGGCCAAGGGCGTGATCATCGCAACGCCCATCTACAAGGCGGCGTACAGCGGTCTGCTGAAGATCTTTCTCGATCTGCTGCCGCAGACGGCGCTGCGTGGCAAGTCGGTGCTGCCTCTGGCCACCGGAGGCAGTCCGCACCACATGCTGGCGCTCGACTATGCGCTACGCCCCGTGCTGCATGCGCTGGGGGCCAACGACATCCTTCCCGGAGTCTACGCAACCGACGCGCAGATCACGCGCCTGCCTGAAGGCGGATACATGCTTGCGCCCGACTTGGCCACGCGGCTTTCCTCTGCCATCGACTCCTTGCAATCCTCCGCACTGCCGGCCACGGGCAGTTTTGCATCCGTGGCATTCCACGAAGTTCAACTTTCCACCTGAACCCTTTCTTCAACCGCTCCAACGCCATCAACATCATGACCATTCAAGCCATCAACGTTCGCAATCAGTTCAAGGGCAAAGTGCGGGAAATCATCCGCGGCGATGTCGTCTCGGAAGTAGATGTGGAGACTCCCTGGGGAGTCGTGACTTCGGTGATCACCACCCGTTCGGTCGACGACCTGAAACTGGTCATCGGCTCGGAGGTCGTGGCACTCATCAAATCCACCGAGGTTTCCATCGCCAAGCTCTGAGAAGATGGACCCAGGAACCGCCACCGGCACGCCCTGTGGCGGTTTTCTTCATCCAGATCTGTCCAGGCTTGGCATCACGCCATAACCTGCAATTCAGGCCCTTCGGCACACATGTCCATGTCCGGTCCGCAGACCTGATTACGGCCTGCGTTCTTGGCGCGGTACAGCTGGGCATCGGCCTGCTGGAACAGGCTGTCGGTGGTGCATGTGGCCTCGGCCTGGGCGATGCCAATGCTGGCCGTAAGACAGGTCGCCGTTGGCGAAAACTCATGGCTGATCTGCAGCCCCTGCAACTGCTGCAGCAGATGCTGCATGCGCAGCTTCAAGGCCTTTGCATCGTCGGCATAACTCAGCAGGCCGAATTCCTCGCCACCCAGACGGATTGCCAGGTCCATGGGGCGGGCGGCGTAATGCTCCAGCACCAGGGCCACCTGCTGCAAGGCCCGGTCGCCTGCCTTGTGGCCGTAATGGTCGTTGTAGAGCTTGAAATGGTCCAGATCCAGGATCACCAACAGCAGGGTTTTGTCATCGCGCCTCGCCTGGGCCAGGCAAATCTCGAAATGCTTTTGAAAGCTGCGGCGGTTGGCCAGACCGGTGAGCGGATCGTGGCCGGCCTCCCAATCGAGCAGCCGGCGCAGCACAAACTGCTCCCGCGTGCCGCGCTCGCGCAGGTAGCTGCTGAACGCCATCATCATCATGCACAGCACCAACAGGCTGGCGATGGCCCAGAACTCCGACCATTCCGCCGGCGACAGGATCCACCACCCCGCCAGCAGGTAAGCGACCAGCAATGCAGCCGTTGTCGGCATCGTTTCGCGAAACGTCAGACCGCATGGCAAAAACACCGCCATCAGGATCAGAATCGATCCCGCCATGGCATTGCCCATGCCCATTTCCATGTAGAGATAGCCGGTCAGAAAGCCGGTGATGCAGTACACCGATACCGTCACCAGACAGGCGACATGCTGCCAGCGCCCCCATAAACGGCGGTGCATACCGATCAGCAGCCCGGTCAGCGCCAGCAGGCCCGCCAGTCGCGCGGGCAGCAGCAGCTTCAGAAACTGCGCTTCATTGGCCGTCCCCTGAATGTTCTGTACATAGCGCGCCACATCCCAACAGGCCACGCCCATCCACAGGATGAGACCGATCCAGATGCAGAACCGCACATTGCGGGTCTGGGTTTCGCGCAAGAAACTCACGAACTCGTCCTCGACGGCGGCGCCAAAGCGCAACCCCAGGAAACGACCTTGCAGCTCACGCCGATAGAGCCGTGAGGGGTTGTCCAACGCAGACGTGTTCAGTGGCGAGGAGCGCATAGGAAAGCCGGTACCTGCGGACGGAGGAATGCTCCGATTATTTTCAAAATGTCACACAAAAACTGTGTTTTGTCACCCTGGTGTCAGTTTGTAAGCCCTGCGCGCACTTCATGCGCTGCATGGCCACACGTACGAGCGGCGGTGGAAGATATGAAAAATTACAAAACGATCAAAGCAAGATCAGCCGGCTACCAGGTGTTCCTGGCTTCAATTTTCCCTTGAATCACCCATTTCATCTGTTATTGACTCATTTTTAAGCTATCAATAGCAGAGCAATAGACGGTGAAAAATCATGAGACCGCCTGCACTCCCTGGCGTTTTCCCTCTGTTTTCCACTTTTTTTGCCTCATTTTTAGGCAATTCTGCGTCCAACAAGGGAACGGTCCAGGCGATGCCCTGTTCCGCGAAAATTCGCGCCCTGCTCCAGCGCCTCTGTGCACAAGAGACCGCTGCCTCCATCCATCGCCTCTGTGGATAAATCTCCGCCAGTCTCACTGTTGCCTCTCCCTGAAAACATCGAAAATTCAGAACAACCTGTGCACAACAAACATAAACCATTGATTTAAAACAAATTTGTTAAATTTTAAAACAGGAAGCCAGCAGACTTACCCCCATGGATATGCACAGCATGCGCAGAAGTATTCCAGGGGATGAGTCTGTGGATAAGTATTCCCTCCAGGAGGCAGCAAAAAACTTATCCTCGCTTATCCACAGAATCCCCAGTCCTGCGAAAATAGACCATCGCCCACCCAGTGGCTGGCAAAAATACGCAGGCAGCACATGCCACATGTACTGCAAAGCACCTTATGTAGTGCAAAAAACATAAGATTTAACATCTTATTCATTACATATCTATGTTTTATTCTTTATCTATTACGGCTGATGCCTGTTTGGCCGACGCAGCAAGCTCTTAATGTCCCAGCAAAAGTGGGCCCAGTTGGGCCTTGAATCGTTCGATGATGTCGTCGCGTCCATCCCGGGCTTCCGCAGCCGCGAAGGGCAGCGGCTCATGGCGAGCCAGGTCGCCCAGACTTTCAGTACCGCCCAGCTCGGCAAGGTCGATGACGATGCCCCCGCTCCAGAACGCGCCATCGCCGTGGTGCAAGCGGGTACGGGTGTGGGCAAATCGCTGGCTTACAGCGCTCCCGCCATCGCGCTGGCGTTGGCGCGCGGCACCCGGGTGCTGATCTCCACGGCCACCGTGGCATTGCAGGAACAGTTGGTAAACAAGGATTTGCCCGCCCTGGCCGCGCAACTGGAGCAACCTTTCAAATTTGCCCTGGCCAAGGGGCGCGGACGTTTTGTCTGCAAGCTCAAGCTCGAACGCCTGGCAGGCACCGGCGAATCGCACGACGAGGCCGACGACTTGTTTGCCGAAGAAGAAGCCGCGACCCGCAATGCGCGCCCCGCACAGGAACGCGAAGCACGCATGCAGTTCTATGCCAGCATGGCCGATGCCCTGGCCACCAACGTCTGGGATGGCGACCGCGACTCGTTGGCCACGCCGCCCGAGCCCGAAGTCTGGAGCCCGGTCGCGGCCGAATCGAGCTCTTGCACCGGCAAGCATTGCCCGGCTTTTGACGGCTGTACTTATTACGAGCGCCGCAAGTCCATGGTGGCCGCCCAGGTCATCGTGGCCAACCATGATTTGCTGCTGTCTTCACTGGGCGCTCGCCTGTTGCCCGACCTGGACAACTGTCTGCTGGTGCTCGACGAAGCCCACCATCTGCCGGCCACGGCCCTGTCCCAGTTCGCCTGTGCGCTCGATTTGAGCCGGCTGGGCTGGATCGACAAGCTGGCCAGCCGCGCGCTGCGCGTGGGCACACTGATCGAAGTCGAGGAAGTGGCCGATGTGCCCACCCACTCCAGCCAGCTGCGCCAGACCTTGCAAGACCTGGCCAAACTGGTGATGGATTTTTACGGCGACGACCTCAAATCGCAAAAGGACAGTTGGGGACCGGCGCGCGTGCGCGCGCCCCGCGGAGTGCTGCCCGAGGCCTTGCTCGAACCCCTGGCGCAGGCCGCCCACCACGCCAATGGCTTCCTCGATGTCTTGCGCGCCGTGTCCAAGGCCCTGCGTGTGGAGATCCGCGACAATCCAGAGGAAGCTCGCAGGTTGTCCACAATGTATGCACAGGTTGGCGCACTGGCTCCACGCCTGGAGTCGGTCTATGACACGGCCCAGTTGCTGCTGCAGCAGCCCGCGCAGGATGACGACAGTCAGTACGTTCCCAACGCAAAATGGTTTACGTTGGAGACAGATGGTGAATTCATCGTGGTCAAGGCCCACGCCAGCCCCCTGCTGCCAGGCGCCACTTTGCGCCAGCATCTGTGGTCGCAAGTGCGCGGTGCGGTGCTGACATCGGCAACGCTCACCAGCTGTGGACAATTTGATTTCTTCCTGCGTGAATCCGGCCTGCACGGCGATCCTTCGGTGACCACGCTGGAAGTCGCCAGCCCCTTCGATTACGCGGCCCAAGGCATTCTGGTGGCCGCCGAAACCCATGCCGACCCGCGCCAGGCCAGCGCGTTCACCAGCGAGATGGTGGACGCGCTGCTGCACGACCTGGCCCGCGTGGAATCCGGCGCCTTGGTGCTGTTCACTTCGCGCGAACAGATGCGCCAGGCCGTCGACGCCCTTTCCACGGCCATGCGCAGCAGCGTGCTGGTGCAAACCGCCATGCCACGCGCCCAGCTCCTGAGCTTGCACCGCGAACGCGTCGCAGCCGGTCAGTCATCCATCATTTTCGGCATGCAGTCGTTCGGTGAAGGCCTGGATCTGCCTGGTGCGCTGTGCGAGTCACTGTTCATCACCAAGCTGCCGTTTGCGCCACCCGATGACCCCGTGGGCGAAGCGCGCGCTGAATGGCTGCGCAGCGCCGGGCGCGACCCTTTCAGCGAACTGGTGGTGCCGGCCACGGCCATACGCCTGGCGCAATGGGTGGGACGCGCCATTCGCACCGAGGAAGATAGAGCCTTTGTCTATTGCTACGACAAGCGCCTGGTGCGCACCAACTACGGCCAGCGCCTGCTCAACGGCCTGCCGCCGTTCGCGCTGGAAAAACGCCCCCCCCGCTGAGAACCGGCCTTGCGCGGGCGCACGAGCCTCCGTGGCCCCTCAAGGGCTGGTTATGCTGGACGCTGAGCGCCCGCCGCCCCTGGTGCCGGCAGGCAGCCTTCTGATTGCATTTTTCGAGAAAGCCATCCATGTCCCCAAACCTCCCAGCTTGCCCCCAATGCGGCCTTGAGAACACCTATCCCGACGGCAGCAACTACCTGTGCCCCGACTGCGCTTTTGAATGGCCCCAGCAGGCCGCAGAAGCCTCCGAGGACAGCGAAGCCGGTGACGGCAGCATCCGCGATGCCAACGGCACGCTCCTGGCCGATGGCGATGCCGTGCTGCTGATCAAGGACCTGAAAGTCAAAGGCTCGTCCACCGTGATCAAAAAGGGCACCAAGATCAAGAGCATTCGCCTGGTCCACGGCAATGGCGATCACGATGTGGATTGCAAGACGGAACAGGGCAGCTTCATGCTCAAGTCGGTATTCCTGAAGAAGGCCTGAAGCGCCTGAGGCCATACGCTGGCGTCGAGAGACGGTCCGGCGTATGGCTGGGTCCAGCCCGCGCCGGGTCTGCGCGGCGGCTGGCCGATTTTCCGCAGATGCCCCATCACCCGCGCAGTCCGGCGTCCACCTATGGACGACATCGCGACAGGCACCAGGCGGCCTGAGATGGCAGATGGGCCTCGCGCCCTGCCAATTTTCGCCTGGGCATTTTCCTGGCAGCACCCTGCCCCCTGACTCGGCTTCAGCCGCCTTCCCCTGGCGTGCCGCCGGTCCTGCATCCAACACCCCGGGTTCCTCGCTTTGCGGCGCTTGTACGCCCTGTGCAGGCTCTTGCGCCAGCTTTCAAGTCCCAGACCAGCCCAGGCCTCGATGCGCGGCTGCATGGGCCGCCAAGCCTGCAGCAACCGGTGCAGCCAGCACCAGCTCCCTGCACAAAGCCGTCCAAACCCGGCTCAGCCTTGTTCCTGGCGCCATGTAACCAGAGTTACCAGCGCCAGGGCGGCGCCACCTTTGCGTTGAAATTTTTTGAATATCCAATAAAAACAACGACTTAGCAGAGCCGCGTAAGCATTCAGAACTTTTCTCCACAGCTGTTGATAACAACGTGTTGATAACTTTTCGTTTTCAGGTTTCCAGTCACCGGTTATCCACATTTCGACGGTTTTTCTGCAGGTTTTGGCATCCATGGCACTGCTTTCACCTGGAATTCGCCGTGGACCGTGCATTGCAGGACTGAACTTTGCGCTTTTTCCCGTGATTTCGCAAGACGGATTTGTCTGGATGCGGCTGTTGAGCGGCTTGTCCCAGGAACTCTCCTAGTTGTTCATTTATTTCACTATAAGAAATTAGTCGTAGTAGTAGAACGGCGATGCTTCTGTGGATAACTAGTGTTTTCTCAATGAAATCAACACATTCCGTTTTTCTAAAGCCTGTGTGTGAAGCCCTGCTCTGGATGTATCGCAAAAGTGGATAACTTTTCAAAATATGAAGTTCCTGTGGATAACAGTGGCGTTCTAATTTTGATATCCACAGGGTATGAAGCTGTTGTTTTTTTGACGGTTTTTGATTAATTAACTAGGCTACACAACACTATTTAGCTATCTATTTAGGAGTGGATAACTTTTTTTGCATGGCAATTCAAATAGTTTTTTTGTGCTGTGTTTATTTTTTTGGAGCTACATGGCTTTTGAAGCGATCGCGACGTGGATTGGATGATTTGAAGCACTGCTCAAAATTTGTGCTCTGTTGTTATTCCTAATATCTCTATTTATAAATAGTGTTAGTAGTAGAGCATGCTGTTTTTTGTGGATAACTATATATTTATCAATAAAAACAACAACTTGCATTGATTGAAAGCATGTGTCCCAAGGGCTGCTGCTGCTGCATCAGGATTGGGTATAACTTTTGATTCGTCAGTATGCTTGTGGATAAGTGTGAAGTTATTCTGGAATTTTCCTCAAACTTATCCACAAGCGTTTTGGGCAAAAAAAACCGCCCTTGCGGGCGGTTGGAGCGCTGATTTTTCAGCGCGCAGCGTCAATCTTGTGGATAACCTGGCATCGATCAGAACCGGTGGGCGTATCGCAGCTGCAGGAAGTTTTCGCCAGGATTGGGCTTTTTGATGCCGGCGTTCGACACATGCTCCAGGCGCAGCATCCATTCATGCTGGCGGTTTTCGCCAAAGTTCATGCCGACAGCGAGATGGGTGGCGAAGTTGTAGCGCGTGCTGAACGCTTTGTGGCGCGTGCCGTAGTACTTGTCGGCAAACACCACGCCTGAGCCCGCCTGGGCGAACCAGGCCGCGCGTCCCTGGTCGCCACGCCAGCGCAGCGAAGGCACGACGCCGATAACCGTGGTCTGTTGGCGTCCGAGGTGTTGCTGGCTGGACCAGCGGCTGGCAAACAGATCCCAATGGCCAGTGACCTGGCCGGGTCCCAGGCTGTAAGTCCACTTTTGCCAGGGCAGGGTCATGCCCAGACTGGCGGCATGGCCGTTGCTTTCGGTGATGGCTGCCTGGGCATACCAGGTAGGGGCGTGGTCGGTGAACAGAGTCTGGGCTTGAGCGCCTAAGGCGACCAGGCCCAGACCTGCGGCGCCACACCAGGAACTTGCGCGAAGCAGGGCGGCTTTGACGGACATTGTTTACAACTCCTGAGGTCTGGAAGGGATGGTTGTAAACAAGTGTAGAGAGTTCTGGCGTCCCCGTGGTGAGGATGATGCCCACGCCGCCGCCGTTCAATCGGTGTCCAGAATGCAGAAAGCCAACCCGCTCCAGAGAGGGGTTGGCTTTTTGATACAGGCATGAACCCCGACGGCAAGCCGCCGGTTTCAGGAACGCTTGTTACTTGGCTGGGGCGGCTGGCGCATGGTGTTTGCCATGGTGAGCACCAGAATGCATGCCGTGGTGCAGGGTCTGGGCGTCAAAGGTTTTTTGCTGCGCCGGCGTCAACGTGGCGTAGAACGCCTTGGTCGCTTCGGCACGGCGTTCGGCCTGGGCGTTGCGTTCACTGCGCATCTGGCGCATCTGGTCTATGCGCTCGGGTGTGGTCAGCTTGGCAAAGCTTTCGCGGTCGAAGGGCTTGCGCGGCATGGGCTTGAGGGCTTCACGGAAGGTGGTCCAGCCGGCTTGCTGGGCGTCGGTCAGCTGCAGCGCAGCCTGGAGCTTGGCGGCTTTTTCTGCCATGCGTTTGCCGTGAGATTCGTGCCCACGGTGCTGATGCTGATGCTGAGCTTGTGCCTTGGCAGGGGCCGGTTCGGCGGCTGTGCTGGTGGTGGCTGCGGCGACTGGCGTGGCCGGGGCCTGGGCCCACACGGGCAGGGCCAGGGCGGCGAAGACGGTGGCGGCAGCTGCGGTGGCGGTCAGGGTGCGTTGGAAAATAGCCATGGTGCATGTCCTTTGGATCGGTGGATGAACACGCTGCAGCCCGGAAGACTGTGCGCTGGATGTCAGTGTGCGGCGCCTGTGTATCGCTGGCGTGAGGCCTCGGTGATGCTGTGTAAAGTAGTGACAAGCTGCAGCGCGTCAGTGCAAGCATTTTTTACAACCAGCCAGGGGGCAAAGCCCTGTATGGTTTGCGCTGAAAGCTATTCCATTCAAATTAACCAGCGCGATGGATTTCCGTCGCCGGGGTGGTTGGCGCGCAGGCTCCGACCGGCATATGCCGGGCGCTGCGCGCCATCCGCTGCATGACTAAAGGTTGTCGATGTTCAAGAACATGATCGTGTACCGCATTGCCGAGCAATGGCAGGGCACACTGGAGCAGGTGGAAGAGGCGCTGGCGCGCACACCTTTCATCGAGTGCGGGGCGACGCAAGAGCGTTCCGTGGGCTGGGTGCCGCCGCGCGGCGAAGCCGAAGGTCCGTTCGCCGAGTCGGTGGCCGGGCAATGGATACTGCGCTACATGAGCGAAAGCAAGATGCTGCCGGCCAGCGTGCTCAACCGCAAGGTGCAGGAAAAGGCCGAGGCCATAGAGCGCGCTTCGGGCCGCAAGCCTGGCAAGAAGGAAAAGCAGGAGCTCAAGGACGAGGCCAAGCTGGACTTGCTGCCCATGGCTTTCACCAAGCAGGGCGGGATGTGGATCTGGATCGACACGGCCGCCCGCTTTCTGGTGCTCGACACGGGCAGCCAGTCGCGCGCGGACGAAGTGGTGACCCTGCTGGTCGACGGCCTGCCAGGCTTTGCCGTGGCCTTGCTGGACACGCAGACTTCGGCCCAGGCCGCCATGGCGCACTGGCTGGCCAGCCAGGAGCCGCCGGTGGGCTTCACCATCGACCAGGAGTGCGAGCTCAAGAGCGCCGATGAAGCCAAGTCGGTGGTGCGCTATGCGCGCCATCCGCTGGACATCGACGAGGTCAAGGCCCACATCGAAGCCGGCAAGCTGCCGACCAAGCTGGCGCTGACCTGGGACGACCGCGTCTCGCTGCTGCTGACCGAAGGCCTGCAGGTCAAGAAGATCACGTTCCTGGAAACCGTGTTTGACGGCCAGTCCAAGGACGATGGCGGCTTTGATGCCGACGTGGCGATTGCCACGGGTGAGCTGAGCCGGCTGCTGCCGGACCTGATCGAGGCGCTGGGCGGTGAAGGCCGCACGGCCCTGGGCGAGGCCTTGCCCGCGGCGCTGCAAAAGCCCGCCGCCGAAGTGCTGGCCGTGCGCCTGGCGGCCAAGGGGCAGGGCGGGGCCGTGACGGGGCCCAAGGAAGCGCCCGAGGATTCCGAGCCGGATGCGGCGCCGTTCTGATACGCCGCAGCATGTAAAAAGAGCCGCTTGATGCGGCTCTTTTTTATTTGGAAGTGGGGGTCACACTCTCTCGAAAATCGCCGCAATGCCCTGGCCGCCGCCTATGCACATGGTCACCAGCGCGTAGCGTCCGCCCGTGCGGTGCAGCTCGGCGATGGCCTTGGTGGTGATGATGGCGCCGGTGGCGCCCACGGGGTGGCCCAGCGAGATGCCGGAGCCGTTGGGGTTGACCTTGGCCGGGTCCAGGCCCAGTTCCTGGATCACGGCGCAGGCCTGGGCGGCGAAAGCTTCGTTGGCTTCGATCACGTCCATGTCCTGGATCTTCAGGCCCGTGCGGGCCAGCACTTTCTGTGTGGCTGGTACGGGGCCTATGCCCATGTAGGCGGGCTCCACGCCGGCGTGGGCATAGCCCACCAGGCGCGCCAGGGGCTTGGCGCCCAAGGCCGCCAGGCGTTCGCCGGCGACCAGCACCACGGCCGCGGCGCCGTCGTTCAGGCCCGAGGCATTGCCGGCCGTGACGGTGCCGGCGTCCTTCTGGAACGCGGGCTTCATGCCGGCCAGGGTTTCCAGCGTGGTGGCCGCGCGCACATGCTCGTCGGTGTCGAACAGCACCGTGCCTTTGCGCGTGGCGATTTCCACGGCAACGATCTGTTCCTTGAAGTAGCCGGCGGCAATCGCCGCGGCCGCGCGCTGCTGGCTCAGCAGTGCCAGCTGGTCCTGTTGTTCGCGGGAAATCTTGTAGCGCGCGGCGACGTTTTCAGCAGTGACGCCCATGTGCATTTTTTGCCAGGGGTCGTGCAGTATGCCCAGCATGTAGTCGACGCTCTTGGCATCGCCCATGCGTGCGCCCCAGCGCGCGGAGGTATCGAAATACGGGCCGCGGCTCATGGATTCGGAGCCGCCGCCGACGGCCACGTCGCAGTCACCCAGGGCGATGGCCTGGGCGGCAGAAACAATCGCCTGCAGGCCGGAGCCGCACAGGCGGTTGACGTTGAAGGCTGGCGTTTCTATGGGGCAGCCGGCATCGACGGCGGCCACGCGGCTCAGGTAGGCGTCCTTGGTGTCGGTGGGAATCACATTGCCCATGACCACATGGCCTATGGCCTGCGGGTCCAGACCCGAGCGCGCAATGGCGGCTTTCACGGCCGTGGTGGCCAGCTGGGTGTTGGGAACGTCCTTCAAGCTGCCGCCGAAAGTGCCGATGGCGGTGCGTGCGCTGCTGACAACGAAAATGTCGCGAGTGGTCATGGCCTGCTGTCTCCTGAGCCTGTAAAAACGGAGCAGTCAACGGCCCGTGAAGCGGGCCGGCTGCTTTTGGAAGAATGCATCGATGCCGGCACGCAGGTCATCCGTTTGCGCACAGGCCCGAAACGCCTGCCATTCTGCTTGAAGCTGCTGTGAAAGGTCTGTCTCCAGCGAGGCGCGCATCAGCCGGCGCATATGGCCCAGGGCCTGGGTCGGGCCGTTGGCCAGGCGCAGGGCCAGATGCCGGACTTCCGGTGCCAGCGCATCGGCCGGCAGCACGCGGTTGATCAGGCCCATGTGCTGGGCCTGGGCCGCGTCCAGTGTCTCGCCCAGCATGGAGATCTCGAGCGCGCGGCGCAGGCCTACCCAGCGCGGCAGGGCCCAGGAGGCACCGACGTCGCAGCAGGCGCCGAGATTGATATAGGCGAGGTTGAATTTCGAGCCTTCGGAGGCGAGCACGAAGTCGGCCTGCAGCATCAGGCTCAGGCCCGCGCCCGCGGCCACACCCTGGACCTGGGCGATCACTGGGGCGTTCAGGCCGGCCAGCAGCAGCATGGCCTGGTTCAAGGGCTCCAGCAGCGCATCCACGCCGCCCAGCGGGTCGCGCTGCAGCGTCACCAGATCGCCGCCGGCCATGAAAGCCCGGCCTTCGCCGCGCAGCACCAGGGCACGCACGCTGTCGTCCTGGGCGATGTCCTGCAAGGCGGCCAGCAAGGCCTGGGCCATGGCCACATTGATGGCGTTGAGGGCCTGGGGGCGGTTGAAGACCAGCGTGACGATGGCGCCGTCGCGCTCCACACGCAGGGGATCGGAGGAGGTGGTGTCTGTGGTCATGGTGTACTAGCGGTAGAGCGCCTCGATTTCCGCGCCGTAGGCCTGGTAGATGCTGGCGCGGCGCACTTTCATGGTGGCCGTGACTTCGCCGTCGTCATGGTCCAGCTCCTTGGTCAGCAAATGGAATTTGCGGATCTGCGAGACCTGGGCCAGGCGCTGGTTGCCGTGCGCGATTTCGCGGTCGATCAAGGCCAGTACCTCGGCATGCTCGGCCAGCGAGCGGAAATGGGTGAAGGGAATGCGCCGCGACTGCGCCCACTGGCCCACGGTCTCGGCATTGAGCATCACCAGGGCGGCGACGAACTTGCGGCCTTCGGCGACGATCACGCACTCCTTGATGTAAGGACTGGCCTTCATCGTGTTCTCGATTTCCGTGGGCGTGAGGTTCTTGCCGCCGGCGGTGATCATGATGTCCTTGAGGCGGTCGACGATCTTCAGCTGACCCTGCTCCTGGCGCACCACGTCGCCGGTGTGCAGCCAGCCGTCCTGCAAGGTGGCCGCCGTGGCTTCGGGGTTCTTGTAGTAGCCGGCAAAGACCATGTCGCCGCGGATCTGCAGCTCGCCGTTGTCGGCCAGCCGCCACTCGACGCCGGTGATGGGTTCGCCCACGGTGCCGGGGATGACCCGGTCCAGCCGGTGGCCCAGCACCATGCCGGTCGATTCGGTCAGTCCGTAGACTTCGATCAGCGGAATGCCCAGCACGCGAAAGTAGCGCACCACATCGGCCGGGATGGGCGCGGCGCCGGTGAGCGCTACCTGCACGCAGCGCAGGCCCAGGAAGTTCTGCAGCGCGCGCAGCACCAGCCAGTACCAGAGGCTGTAGGTGAGCCGCTCGGAGACGCTCCATTGCGCGCGCGGCTTGTCGGCCAGCGGCGCGCAGGCGGCCATGGCGCGGTCCATCAGCGCGCGCTGCCAGCGGCCCGTTTCCAGGCGCTTGATGCTGAGGCTGGCGTGCATCTTTTCCCAGATCCGCGGCACGCCCAGGAACATATTCGGCGCGACTTCGCGCAGGTCTTCCTGCACGGTGCGGATGGACTCGCCGAAATGGACTTGCGTGCCCAGATAAATCGGCACGAAGGTGGTCAGCATCTGCTCGGCCACGTGGCACAGCGGCAGATAGGACAGGTGGCTGGTGGCCGATGTGAGCTGCAGGCGCTCAACGATGCCGGGCACCACGCCGCGGATGTTGCGCCAGGAAATCATCGCGCCCTTGGGTTTGCCCGTGGAGCCCGAGGTGTAGATCATCAGGCCGATGTCATCCACGGCCTGGCTGGCCAGGGCCTGGTCCACCAGCGCGTGCTGGCCCTGGTCCCAGGCCGCGCGGCCCAGCGCCTCGACTTCGGCAAAGGTGGAGATGATCTGCCGCTCCTGGGCGGTGAAGCTGCGCAGGCCCTTGGTTTCCATGACCACGATATGCGCCAGGCGCGGCAAACTGTCGCGCGCGGCCAGCAGCTTGTCGACCTGCTCCTGGTCTTCGCAGACCATGATGCTGATGTCGGCGTGCGCGACCACATAGGCGACTTCGGGCGTGGGGCTGGTGGGGTAGACGCCGACGGTGACGGCGGCGACCAGGCCGCAGCCCATTTGCGCCAGCACCCACTCCAGGCGGTTTTCCGCGATCACGCCCACATGGCCGCCGTTGGGCAGGCCCAGGGACCGCAGGCCCAGGCCGAAATGGGCTGCGCGCTGGTAGTAGCTGGCCCAGGTCACGGGCTTCCAGATGCCAAAGTCTTTTTGCCGTATGGCCACGCGCGTGGGCTGGCTGCGCGCGAGTTCGCGCAGCTGCTGGGGCAGGGTACGGTCGGGGAGTGTGAAAGCGTCTTGCATGGTTAGGACAGCCAGCGTTTGCGGCGCTTGTAGTGCTTGATATCTTTGAAGCCTTTGGCATCGCCCGAGCCGCCCATGCCGAGATAGAACTCGCGCACGTCGGGGTCGCTGGCCAGGTGCTCGGCCGAACCGTCGATCACGATCTTGCCGTTTTCCATGATGTAGCCGCGGTGCGCGACCGCCAGGGCCAGGGTGGCGTTCTGCTCGACCAGCAGCATGGAAGTGCCGCGTTCGGCATTGATGCGCGCGATGATGCCGAAGATGTCTTCGACCAGCTTGGGCGACAGTCCCAGCGAAGGCTCGTCGAGCAGGATCAGCTCGGGCTGGGCGATCAGCGCCCGGCCTATGGCCAGCATCTGCTGCTCGCCGCCCGACAGGTAGCCGGCCAGCCCCTTGCGGCGCTCGTGCAGCCGCGGAAAGTAGGTGTAGACCAGGTCGAAGTCGGGTTTGGCGCCCGGCCTGCCGGTGAGTGCGTAGGTGGCCGCGACCAGGTTTTCTTCCACCGTCAGGTCTTCGAAGACGCGCCGGCCTTCCATCACGTGCGACAGGCCGCGCCGCACCAGCTGCTGGGGCGCGAGCTGGGTCAGCGGGCTGCCGTTGAAGAGGATGCTGCCGCTGGCCAGCGCCCCATCCTCGAGCGCCAGCAGGCCGGAAATGGCTTTGAGCGTGGTGGATTTGCCCGCGCCGTTGCTGCCCAGCAAGGCCACGATCTGGCCGCGTGGAACGGCCAGCGACAGGCCGCGCAGGGCCTGCACCACCTTGTTGTAGATGACCTCGATGTTGTTGACTTCGAGGACCAGGTCCGGGGCCTGCTGGGGCATGCGCAGCTCCATGGTCTTAGAGGGCGATCCAGTCCGAGGCCGGCACCATTTTCTGGGCCTTCATGTCGGCTTTGTAGACGCGGCCTACGGGGATGGAGTTGCCGCGGATGGTGATGGGCACGCCGATCAGGCCGCCGGTATCGAAGTCCTTGAGGCTGTTGAGCGCGGCCTTGAGATTGGGGCCGTTGAGCGGCTTGCCAGCATCGAGGCAGCGCTTGGCCGACTCCACGAACAGCATGGCCGCGAGGTAGCCCTGCATGTAGGCCGTGCTCTGGTATTCGGGGCGCAGCTTGCGGATCCTGTCCAGCGTGGGCGAGGGGACCGACGTGTCGTAGTAGTAGCGGTAGGGCATCACGCCCATGAAGCCGTCGCCGGCCGGGCCCATCTTCATGACGGTAGAGCTGTCCATGGTCCAGAAGGTGCCCATCCATTTGGACGTCATGCCCATCTGCTGGCCCTGGGTGATGAACTCGGGAATGGGCGCGAGGATGTAGCCGTGGAAGATGGTGTAGTCGGGCGCGGCGCGGCGCAGCTTGATGACTTCGGTCGAGACGTCGACGCTGCCGGCGGGCGTCATCAGCTTGACGGGCACCGTCAGGCCCAGCTTCTTGGCCAGGGCTTCGCTGGCCTCGATAGGGTCGCGGCCGAACTCGGAATCGGAGTAGACGAAGGCCACCTTGGCGCCGGGCTTTTCCTTGGCAATGTGCTTGAGAAGAATGCCGAACATCTCGGTGTAATCGGGGCCGACCAGGAACTGATTCGGGTACTTTTTCGGGTCGTTGAGCTCGGTGGCGAACGAGGCGCCGGCCATCAGCGTGGCGCCGCTGCGGTCGAGCTCTGGATTGATGGTTTTGGCGAAGCCGGTGGAGTCGCCGTAGTAGAGGTGGATCTTGTTCTGGCTGGTGAGCTTCTTGTAGGCGGCGACCGAGACGTCGACCTTGTAGCCCGTGTCCTCGGGCACGTAGCGCAGCTTGCGGCCCTTGATGCCGCCCGCGTCGTTGACCATCTTCACGTAGTCGCCAATGGCCAGGTTGATGCCCACGCCGGCGAAGGCAAACACGCCCGTCATGGGGATGGAGCCGCCGATGACGATGTCGTCGCCACCGGTCTGGGCGTGTGCGGCCAGCGGGGCTGCGAGGCTGGCGCTGGCTGCGAGCAGCAAGGAGCGGCGGCGCTGGGAAGTCAGGGTCTGTTGCATGCTTTATTCCTCGTTGTTGTCACGTCTTCAAGGCCGGCAGCGCCGCCGCTCAATTGCGGAAAGGCCACAGGTGGAAAAAGCGGCGAATGCGCCGCCACACTTCTGCGAGCCCATGCGGCTCGAACACCAGAAAACCGATGATCAGCAGACCAAAGACGACGGTGCGCACGGGCGAGAGAAACACCGTCAGTTCGCTGCCGCCGGGCATCAGGTCGACCACCAGCTTGAGCAGCTCGGGGACCATGGTCATGAATACGGCGCCGAGGATGCCGCCGAGGATGCTGCCCATGCCGCCGACGATGATCGCGGCCAGGAAAAAGATGGACATCAGCAGCGGAAAGCTCTCGGGCGTCACCACGCGGAAGAAGTAGGCCCAGAGGCCGCCGGCCACGCCCGCATAGAACGAAGACAGGCCGAAGGACAGCAGCTTGTAGCGCAGCAGCGGAATGCCCAGTACTTCGGCGGAAATGTCGCGGTCGCGGATGGCAATGAAGGCCCGGCCGACGCGCGTGCGAAACAGGTTGGCCGCGCCCAGCAGCATCAGCAGCGTGATCGGCAGGATCACCCAGTAGAGCCGGAACGAGGTCTCCAGCGGCAGGCCGAAGAACTTGGCCGGCGGCATGGAAATGCCCGAGGTGCCGCCGGTCAGCGACAGGTTGGCGAACAGGAAGTGGGCGATGAACGAGGCCGCGATGGTGGCGATCGCCAGGTACAGGCCCTTGACGCGCAGCGAGGGGATGCCGACCACCAGCCCGCCGAGCATGGCGACGGTGCCGCCGGCCAGCAGGTTGAGCAGGAAAGGCGTGCCCAGGCGCGTCTCCAGGATGGCCACGGTGTAGGCCCCCAGGCCCATGAAGGCGGCCTGGCCCAGGCTCAGCAGGCCGGTATAGCCGGTCAGGATGTTGAGGCCCGTGGCGCTGGCCACGTTGATGCTCACCAGGCAGGCCAGATAAAGCCAGTAGTCGCTGGCCATGAAGGGAAAGATGAGCAGCAGCGCGGCGCCCACGGCCAGCCAGATTTTCTGCGTGCGCGAGTCGAATAGCGCCGCGTCCGCGACATAGCTTTGCTTGAGTGTGCCGATTCGCATGGGACTACAACCTCTCGATTTCGCGGGTGCCAAACAGGCCGTAGGGGCGGATCATGAGTACCACGACCAGCATGATGAACGTCGCCAGCAGCTTGTATTCGCCGCCGATGAAAGCCCCGGCCAGGGCTTCGACCAGGCCGATGAACAGCCCGCCGATGAGCGCGCCAAGCACGCTGTCCAGGCCGCCGACGATCACCACCACCAGCACCGACAGGCCGAACACGCCCATGGAGGAAGAGATGCCGCCGATGGAGCCGACGATGATTCCCGAGACCGCGGCAATCATTCCCGAGACCACCCAGGCCAGCGAGAACACGCGCGGCACGTTGATGCCCATGGAATAGGCCGCGGCCTGGTCCGAGGCCGTGGCGCGCAAGGCCACGCCGCCGCGCCAGAAGCGAAACACCAGCAGCACCACGGCGATGAACACCATGGCGATCACCGCGCCCCAGAAGATCTTGGGCGCGAGAAAAGCCTCGCCGATCATGATGGGCTGGGTGGGCATGAAGTCGGGCAGGCGGCGCTGGTCGGCCGACCAGATCATTTCCACCAGTCCCACCAGCACCGAGGCCAGGCCGACGCAGACCATGAACACCGAGATCGGCGGCTCGCCTAGCAGCGGGCGGATGATGGTGCGCTCGATCACCGCGCCCAGCAGGCCGCTGCACAGCACGGCGGCCGGAATGGCCAGCCACAAGGGCAGGGCGAAGCTCGCCGAGAAAGTGAAGAACAGGTAGGCGCCGACCATGAGGATTTCGCCGATGGCGATGTTCACCACGCGGGTGGCCTTGTAGACCATCACAAAGGCCAGCGCGGCGAGCGCGTAGAGGCCGCCACTGGCCAGGCCGGTGAGGCTGATTTCGAACAGGTAGGCCCAATCCATCATGTGACTCCTGGGGTGTGAAGGCCCGCGTGCAGGCGCTGGCGCAGGTCGCCGACGTCACCCGAGCCCAGGTAGGCACGAATCACTTCGGGGTTGGCCTGGACCTGGGCCGGCGTGCCCTGGGCGATCACCTGGCCGAAGTTGAGCACCACCACATGGTCGGACAAGTCCATCACCATGCCCATGTCGTGCTCGACCATCAGCACCGTCACGCCCCATTCGGCGCGCACGTCGAGGATGAAGCGCGCCATGTCTTCGGTCTCCTCGCGGTTCATGCCGGCGACGGGTTCGTCGAGCATCAGAATCTGCGGCTGCATGGCCAGGGCGCGCGCCATTTCCACGCGTTTTTGCAGCCCGTAGGGCAGGGCCGAAACCGGGGCATGGCGGATATGGTCGATCTCCAGGAAATCGATGATGCGTTCCTCGATATCGGCGCGCAAAGCCGCTTCTTCGCGCCGTGCGCGGCCCAGGTAGAACAGCGCGTCGAGCACGTTGGTCTTGAGGTGGGCATGGCGGCCGAGCTTGATGTTGTCGAGCACCGTCATGCCGCGGAACAGGGCGATGTTCTGGAAGCTGCGGCCCAGCCCGAGCTTGGCGCGCTGCGGGGCCGGCACCTGGCTGATATCGCGGCCCTGGAACAGGATGCGGCCCTGGTTGGGGCGGTAAAAGCCCGAGATGGTGTTGAACAGCGACGTCTTGCCCGCGCCGTTGGGGCCGATCACGGCGGTGATGGTGCCAGGCTGTACGGCAAAGCCGACGCCATTGAGCGCTTTCACGCCGCCAAAGGCCAGCGTGATGCCATCGACCTCCAGCAAGGGGGTGGTTTGTGTCTCCATCGGCCTTCTTCTGCGGGTTTGTGCGAACCGTACAAGGGTCTACTGCTCCGTAGACTGCTTACTCCCGAGTAGGATTCTGTTGGGCAGCCTCAGACTTCGGCATTGGTACTTTCCCGCCGCCCCTGGAAACCCGCATGAACCACACTGACACACCTTCTTTGCACGCCGCGTCCGCTCCCCTCGACGAGGACTCGCCCTGGCCGCCGCCCCAGCAGCGCGCGCAGCAGCGCGAAGCCAAGCGCCAGGCCGTGCTGTCGGCGGCCGCGCAGCTGTTCAACGAGCGCGGCTTTCATGCCACGTCGCTCGACGACATTGCGGCGCGGCTGGGCGTGAGCAAGCCCACGCTGTACTACTACGTGAAGAACAAGGAAGAGATCCTGCTGGGCTGCGTGCGCCAGGGGCTGCAGCTGATGCTCGACGGCATCGAGGACTCGCGGTGCGGCGGCGGCTCGGCACTGGACCAACTCACGACCTGCATGCAGGTCTATGCGCGCATCGTCACGCAGGACTTCGGCATGTGCCTGATCCGTGTGGGCGACGAGCAGGTTTCGGCGGACAACCGCGGCGAGTTGCGGCGCATCAAGGCGGCCATAGACCATGAGTTTCGCCGCCTCGTGACGCAGGGCGTGGAAGAGGGCAGCCTCGCGCCTTGCGACCCGAAAATGACGGCCTTCGTGATCGGCGGCGCGCTCAGCTGGATTGGCCGCTGGTACCAGCCCGGCGGCGAATACACGCCCGAGCAGATCGCCAGCCAGTGCCTGCAGACGCTGCTGGGCGGCGTGCTCAGGCGCGACCCACCGGCTTCGTCACACTAGTTATCCACAGCTTATACAAAACATTGCACAGAACAGAGGGCTTATTCCGGTGCGGCCAGGTCGTCGAGGATGGGGCAGTCGGGCCGGTCGTCGCCATGGCAGCACTGCACCAGCGTCTGCAGGCTGCGCTGCATGGCCTGCATGGCGGCAATGCGCTGCTCCAGGGTCTCGATGTGGGCCTGGGCGATCTGCTTGACGCTGGCGCTGGTGCGCTCCTGGTCTTGCCACAGGCCCAGCAGGGTGGTGATTTCCTCCATGGAAAATCCCAGATCACGGCTGCGGCGGATGAAGCGCAGCACATGCACGTCGGCGGCGCTGTACTGGCGGTAGCCGTTGTCGGTGCGGGCCACATGCGGCAGCAGGCCCAGGCTTTCGTAATGGCGCAGCATGCGCGCCGACACCCCGGCGCGGCGCGCGGCTTCGCCAATGGACACCGGCCAATGCTCTGTGGAGGAGTTTGGTGATTTCATGGGGATAACTTTGCTACGGGACTGTGGAAAAGCACTGGGAAAGCTGTGTGCTGCGGCGGGCGCCGCTCAGCGAACGGCGTAGCCTTCTTCCTGGATGGCGGCGGCCAGCGCGGCCTTGTCGGCGCTGCTGTCGACCACCACCCGATTTTGCGCGCGCTCGATTTGCACGCCAGCCTGGGGGTCGAGGCGCTGCACGGCCTGGGTCACGGACTTTTCGCAGTGACCGCAAGTCATTCCCTGGACTTCAAAAACATGTTGCATGGTGATTCGCTCCTGTGGATAAGTTTCGGCACAACGCCGAGCCAGGCTTGCATCATGAACCTTATCACCGTGTGAAGGTCAAGCGCCATTAGTTATCCACAGGTTTTGCAGGTTTGGCATGGCCTGGGCGCGCGCATCCCTGTGGAGCGTTGATTCCTTGCTTGTTTCACGTGAAACAGGCACGGCGCTCGGAGGGTGCAGCCCTCATACCGGCTTCCCGGAAGCGTGGCTGGAAAAGAATGTGATGACATGCCCGGAAGGCGCACGGAGCGTGAAACTCTCGTGCCCTATGGCCGGTTGCGCCTTTATGGGGGACGGATCAAGCCCCGTGGAAATGAAGCGCCTGTGGGTGGCATGAAGATCGTCGACCATCAGGTCGAACGGGGCCTTGCCCGCCACCACGCTGTCCTTGTGCATCAACAGCAGGTGGGTGCCGCCACGCATTTCATACACCGAAGTTGATGGGCCGTCGAAGATGGCGCGCATGCCTATGGTGCGCATGAACTGGCAGGACGGCGCCATGCAGTCCGTCTCCAGCACGACATGCGCCACGCCCACGGCCGGGCGCGACGTCTCGTCTGGCGTTGATTCATTGGCTGTTCGATGGTCCATCGGAGCGTCTCAGCGCCGCAGAATTTTCTCCATGGGCTGGCCTTTCGCGAGCTCGTCGATCAGCTTGTCCAGCTGCCGTATCTTCTGCATCAGCGGGTCTTGTACTTCTTCCACGCGTATGCCGCAGACCACGCCCTTGATCAGCGCTGCGTCCGGATGGATGGCAGGAGCCTGGGCAAAAAAAGTCTTCAAGTCCGTCTGCTGCCGGATCTGTGTTTCCAGTTCCGCCTGGCTGTAGCCGGTCAACCAGCGGATGAGTTGGTCGACTTCGTCGGGCGTGCGGTGCTTGTGCTCGGCTTTTTGCACATACAGCGGATACACCTTGGAGAACGCCGTGGTGAAAATTCGATGCTTGGACATCTTGATTGCTCCAACAGGTTGAAGGCATGCGGGCAGCAGGCCTGGCCGTGGGCGTGGGCGTGGTCTGCAGGTCCTATTCTTGCCCTGGGGCTGCCCGGCGGCAAGGCAATGACCCCCTTGCTTGCACGCTTCGCGTAGCCGTTGCCTCAGGGGGCGTTTTTGCCATGGAGCGGTCCGGCGGCAGAAGATAAGACCATTTCCCCGCCTTGATCATTGCGGTCAAACCCTCGACCTCTGGCAAACTGCAACATTTTGTATATTGCGCCGGCAGCTCAGACTGCCTCTTTGCATTTTGCTTGTGAGAGAAGAGGAAGACGAATCATGAATGTATTGGAGCTCATGCGGGCGTTCACCATCCGGACGCGGATGGTTGGCGCGATTGTGATGGTGCTGACGTTGCTGGCCATCTTGGGCGGAGCAGGGATGTTGGGGATGCTGCGCATCCATGACATGAGCCAGCAGTTTATTGACCAGTCGCATACCAAGATGCGGCACCTGGTGGAGCTGCGCCAGGCCATGGGCAGCGTGCGCCAGTCCGAGAAGGACATGATCATCCAGTACGAGCGCCCGGAAGCCGTGCGCAAGGCGTTTGGCGAATGGAACCAGGGCCTGGAGGCCGCCAAGAGCATTGGTGCTCGGTTTCTGGCGGGTCAGGACGATGCGGACAACGTGCTGATCAGCGGCATCGTCAAACGCCTGGACAGCTACAGCCAGCAGTTCCAGCACGTGGCGCGCCAGCTTGAAGCCGGCGGCTACGACACCGCGACCATCGCCAATCGCATGGGCGCCAAGGCCATGGCCGAGTTTGCCGAAGCCGACAAGCTGATGGTCGAGCTGGAAAAGCTGCTCAACGCCCAGGTGGACGAGCTGGTGACGGAAGAGAAAAACGTGGCCACCCAGACCCAGTGGATGTTTGCCGTGGCCGTGCTGCTGGCCATCGTGGCGGTGGTGCCGTTGACGCTGCTGAACATGGTGTCTATCTGCCGCCCATTGGAGCGGGCGCGCCAGAGCGCGTTGGCGATTGCGCAAGGTGACTTGTCGCAGCGTGCCGAGATTGACGGCCGCGATGAAGTGGCCGACCTGCAGCGCGCGCTGGAGGAAATGCAGAACGGCTTGAGCGCGATGGTGCGCCAGGTGCGCGACGCCAGCGGCAACATCGCCACGGCCAGCCATGAAATTGCTTCGGGCAACCAGGACCTGTCGGCCCGTACCGAGCAAACCGCCAGCAACCTGCAGGAAACCGTGGCTTCGCTGTCGCAGCTGACTTCGACCGTGCAGCAGACCGCTTCGTCGTCGCAGCTGGCCAACCAGCTCTCGGCTTCGGCTTCGGGCACGGCCACGCAAGGCGGCCAGGTGGTGCAGCAGGCGGTGCAGAGCATGCACGAGATCACGACCTCCAGCCGCAAGATCGGCGACATCATCGGCCTGATCGATTCCATCGCTTTCCAGACCAACATCCTGGCCTTGAATGCGGCCGTGGAAGCCGCACGCGCGGGCGAGCAGGGCCGTGGCTTTGCCGTGGTGGCGGGCGAAGTGCGCAACCTGGCCCAGCGTTCGGCCCAGGCAGCGAGTGAAATCAAGAGCCTGATCCAGAGCAGCGAGCAGGCCGTGGGCGGCGGCGTGCGCCACGTGGAGGAGGCCGGCAAGGCCATGCAGGAAATCGTCAACAGCGTGCAGCGCGTGGGCGACATCATCGGCGAGATCACGGCCGCTTCGAGCGAGCAATCCTCGGGCATCAGCCAGGTGAACCAGGCCGTGGGCGACATCGATCGCATGACGCAGCAGAACGCGGCCCTGGTGGAAGAGTCCGCCGCGGCTGCCCAATCGCTGCGCGAGCAGGCAGCGCGCCTGGCCGAAGTGGTCAGCCAGTTCCGTCTGGACGACAACGCCGGCCTGATGCAGGCTGCCGTGGGCTACAGCGGCCGCCGCAGCGTGGAAGCGCAGGCCGAGCCGAGCCTGGAGGCCCCTGCGACCAAGCGCCGGCCAGCGCTCAGCGCCTGATCCCGCAGCGCCCCTGGCGCCAGCAAGAAAGCCCATGGCCGCAAGGCCATGGGCTTTTTTTTGTGCTGGGCCGCTCGCTTTGCAGAGGGCGTCGGCGGATCTGGCAGGGCACTAGAGAAGGGGGCTGCCCCGCCGCCGCCGGGCCGCCCCAAGGCGGCGGACAGCCCCCTTGGGGGGCAGCGCAGCTACGCGCAGCGAGCAAGCGTGGGGGTCATTTATAGCGGGGATAGTCGGTATAGCCATGCGCATCGCCGCCATAGAACTGGCTTTGATCCCAAGGCGCGAGCGGCAGGTTGTCGTGCAGTCGGCGCACCAGATCCGGGTTGGAGATGAAGGGTTTGCCGAAGGCGACGATGTCGGCGTAGCCACTGGCCACGGCCTGCATGGCGCTCGCGCGGTCGTAGCCGTTGTTGACCATCCAGGCCCCCTCGCCGCCCGCCATGCGGTAGGCCGTTTGCAGCGCTGGATAGTCGAAAGGGCGGTCGGGCAGAACGCGCGGGCCGCCGGTCGAGCCTTCGATGATGTGGACGTAGGCCAGATGCATGGGCGCGAGCTTGCGCACCACATGCTCGAACAGCGGCTGGGGCGCGGCATCGTCGACGTCATTGGCCGGCGTCACGGGCGACAGGCGTACGCCGACCCGGTCGCCGCCAATCGCATCGGCAATGGCCCGGGTCACTTCGAGCAGCAGGCGGGAGCGGTTGACGATGCTGCCGCCATAGTCGTCGGTACGCCGGTTGGTGCTGGTCTTGAGAAACTGGTCGAGCAGGTAGCCGTTGGAGGCATGGATTTCAATGCCGTCGAAGCCGGCGCCTTGAACGGCATTGCGGGCCGCGGCGACGAAGCTGTGGACAATTTGCGGAATCTCCGAGGACAGCAGGGCGCGTGGCGCCGACGTGGGTACGAAGCGGCCCTTGCCGGTGGCGGGGTCGATCAGGAAAGTCTTGGCCTTGGCCGTGATCGCCGAAGGCGCGACGGGCGCATGGTGGCCTGGCTGCAGCAATTCGTGCGAGATGCGGCCCACGTGCCACAGCTGGGTCACGATGCGCCCGCCGGCGTCGTGGACGGCGTCGGTGACCCGCTTCCAGCCTTCGAGCTGCTCCGAGCCGTACAGGCCAGGCACATCGGCGTAGCCCTGGCCCTGGTGGCTGATCGCGGTGGCTTCGCCGATCAGCAGCCCGGCGCTGGCGCGCTGGGCGTAGTAGGTGGCCATCAGGGCCGTGGGGATGGCGTCGGGCGCGCGATTGCGCGTCAGCGGAGCCATGGCCACGCGATTGGGCAGATGCAGCTTGCCGGCGCGCACGGGATCGAACAATGTAGGCATGGGATGCTTTCAGGCGTTCACGACAGGAAAACCTTATCAGACCTGATCGGCCTTGTCTGCCTTTTGCCGTATTTCCAGGGCGGGAAGAATGGCCCCCATGCTGCCCACGGTGGTCGCTGCCCCGAGGGGCGCTCGGCCCGACAATGAAAAAAGCCGGGGCCCTGTTTCACGTGAAACAAGGCCCCGGCCGCGCAGCGCATCCGTTGCGCGAAGACTCAGGACTGGCCTTCGATCTTCAGCGCAGCCTGCACGGCAGGACGCTGCGCCATGCGCTGCTGGAAGGCCTGGATGTTCTTCAGTGCCGACAGGTCCAGGCCGACAAAGCCGCACCAGCGCGAGACGGTGAAGAAGTAGGCATCGGCCACGCTGAACTGCGTGCCCATCAGATAGTCCTTGCTGGCCAGCTGCGAGTCCATCCACTGCAGGCGCTGGGTCAGCGCGGCCTGGGCGATGGGCTTGTAGTTTTCCGGCGTGGTGGGCCGGAACAGCGGGCCAAAGCCCTTGTGCACTTCGGTGGCGATGAAGTTCAGCCATTCCTGCAGCTGGTAGCGTTCGAAGCTGCCATTTGCGGGCGCGAGCTTCTTGTCCGGCACCTGGTCGGCAATGTATTGCACGATGGCCACGCCTTCGCGCAGGCGTGTGCCGTTGTCGAGTTCCAGCACGGGCACATAGCCCAGGGGGTTGATGGTGTAGAAATCAGTGCCGTCTTGCAGCTGGTGGGTCTTGGTGCTGGCGAGCACGGGTTCGTAGGCCAGACCGGATTCCTGCAGGACGATTTGTGGCGACAGGGAGCAGGCGCCGGGGCTGTAGTAGAGCTTCATGGTCGGGAAAAAGTGAAGTGGTAACGCCTCCATGCTACCGCTGCCGAGGCTTTGCAGGTGCATGAAATGAGGGCTTGTGGCATGCCCAGTTTCCTGCCTTGCGGCGTGGTGGCCGGCGAGAGCGCGGCGAAAAACACGCAATAGTGGGAAAATCCACGGTTCTCCCGCAGGGATGGCTACAGGGGCCATCCGTGGCGCGGGCCGGCGCAGGCGCGCTGCGAACAGATTAGGGCCGATGAACAAACATTGGCCCGCGGAGCTTTTGCATGTTGTATCCCCAAGAATTTGATGTCATCGTCGTCGGCGGAGGCCACGCCGGCACCGAGGCGGCGCTGGCGGCTGCCCGCATGGGCAGCAAGACGCTGCTGCTGACCCACAACATCGAGACGCTGGGCCAGATGAGCTGCAATCCGTCGATCGGCGGCATTGGCAAGGGCCATCTGGTCAAGGAAGTCGATGCGCTGGGCGGCGCCATGGCGCTGGCCACGGACGAGGGCGGCATACAGTTCCGCATCCTCAACAGCTCCAAGGGTCCGGCCGTGCGCGCCACGCGCGCCCAGGCCGACCGCATTCTCTACAAGGCGGCGATCCGCCGCATGCTGGAGAACCAGCCCAATCTGTGGCTGTTCCAGCAGGCGGTCGACGACTTGATGGTCGAAGGCGACCGCGTGGTCGGCGCGGTCACCCAGGTCGGCATCCGCTTCCGTGCGCGTACCGTGGTGCTCACGGCCGGCACCTTCCTCGACGGCAAGATCCACGTGGGACTGAACAACTACGCGGCCGGCCGCGCGGGCGATCCGCCAGCGGTGAGCCTGTCGGCGCGGCTCAAGGAACTGAAGCTGCCCCAGGGCCGGCTCAAGACCGGCACGCCGCCGCGCATCGACGGCCGCAGCATCGATTTCTCGCAATGCGAAGAGCAGCCCGGCGACGGCATGCCCGGCGGCGTGAACGAGGGCGACGTGCCCGTGTTCAGCTACATGGGCAAGGCCAGCATGCACCCGCAGCAAATGCCTTGCTGGGTCACGCACACCAACGAGCGCACGCACGACATCATCCGCTCGGGTTTTGACCGCAGCCCGATGTTCACCGGCAAGATCGAAGGCGTGGGCCCGCGCTATTGCCCCAGCGTCGAAGACAAGATCAACCGCTTTGCCGACAAGGACAGCCATCAGATCTTTCTCGAGCCCGAAGGCCTGACCACCCACGAGTACTACCCCAACGGTATTTCGACCAGCCTGCCGTTCGACATCCAGTACGAACTGGTGCGCTCGATGAAGGGGCTGGAGAACGCCCACATCCTGCGGCCCGGCTACGCCATCGAGTACGACTACTTCGATCCACGCTCGCTCAAGGCCAGCTTCGAGACCAAGCAGATCCAGGGCCTGTTCTTTGCGGGCCAGATCAACGGCACGACGGGCTACGAAGAAGCCGCGGCCCAGGGCCTGTTCGCTGGCCTGAACGCGGCGCTGCAGGCACGCGGCGAAGCACCCTGGACGCCAGGGCGCGACGAAGCCTATCTGGGCGTGCTGGTCGACGACCTGATCACCAAGGGCGTGACCGAGCCCTACCGCATGTTCACCAGCCGCGCGGAATTCCGCCTGCAGCTGCGCGAAGACAACGCCGACATGCGCCTGACCGAAACCGGCCGCCGCCTGGGCCTGGTCGACGATGCGCGCTGGGAAGCATTCAGCCGCAAGCGCGAGGCCGTGGAGCGCGAGACCCAGCGGCTCAAGTCCACCTGGGTCAGCCCGCGCAACCTGCCGGCCGAAGAATCGGCGCGCGTGCTGGGCAAGGCCATCGAGCACGAGTACAGCCTGTTCGAGCTGCTGCGCCGCCCCGATGTAAGTTATCCACAGCTCACGGGCATGAATGGCGGCAAGTACGTGTCGAACGATGTTTCACGTGAAACCTTGGGCGATCTGAGTGCGTCGGTGATCGAGCAGGTCGAGATCGCAGCCAAGTACGCGGGCTACATCGACCGCCAGAAGGATGAAGTCGAACGCGCGGCCCACCTGGAGCACCAGCGCCTGCCGGCCGACCTCGACTACCTGCAGGTCAAGGCCTTGTCGTTCGAGGCCCGCCAGACGCTGCAGAAACACCGTCCCGAAACCCTGGGCCAGGCCTCGCGCATTTCGGGCATTACGCCGGCGGCGATTTCGCTGCTGATGGTGCACCTGAAGAAGGGCGGTTTCCGCGGCTTCGCGCCCGGCACGGCGCCTGTCGATGCCGCCAAGGGAGAAGCAGCATGAGCGCGGCTTTGCGACCCGCCCTGGAGCAGGGCATTGCCACGCTGGGCCTGGAGCTGTCCGCAGCCCAGGTGGATTTGCTGCTGGAGTTCCTCGCGCTGCTGCAGAAGTGGAACAAGGTCTACAACCTGACGGCGGTGCGTGATCCGCAGGAAATGCTGACCCACCACCTGCTCGACAGCCTGGCCGCCGTGGCGCCGCTGCAAAAGCATGTGCGCAGCCTGCCGCGGGAAGAGGGCGCGTTGACGCCGCTGCTCGACGTCGGCTCGGGCGGCGGACTGCCGGGCGTGGTGTTCGCCATCTGCTGCCCCGAAGTCGATGTCAGCTGCGTGGACACCGTGGCCAAGAAGGCGGCGTTCATTCAGCAGGCGGCGGCCAGCCTGCGGCTGCGCAATCTGCGCGGCATCCATGCACGCGTCGAAAGTCTCACCAAGCCCTATGCAGTGGTCAGCTGCCGCGCGTTTGCTTCGCTGCTGGACTTCACCACCTGGTCGCGTTCGGCCCTGGCGGAAAACGGTGTCTGGCTGGCCATGAAGGGCAAGCACCCCGCGGAAGAAATCGCGGCCCTGCCGGCGGATGTGCAAGTGTTTCACGTGGAACAGTTGCAGGTGCCGGCGCTCGATGCCGAGCGTTGCATCGTCTGGATGCGGGCGCTCTAATCCTTGGGGTTGGGGGCTGATGACAGCGTTTTGCCCGCGCCTCGCATAAACTCGGGCTTTTGTTGCCGGGAAAATCATGTTTGGCGTTGCTGATTACGGCGCGTTTGTCGCGGCCATCATCTTGTTCTTGCTGATTCCCGGCCCCGGCAATCTCGCCTTGATCACGTCGACCGGCCAGGGCGGCATCCGCTCCGGCATGGCTGCCTGCTGCGGCGTCATTGCCGCCGATCAGGTGCTGATGTGGCTGGCCGTGGCCGGCATGGCAGCCCTGCTGGCGGCCCATCCCACGGCTTTCCAGGCGCTGCAGTGGCTGGGCGCGGCCTATCTGGCCTGGCTGGGCGGCAAGATGCTGCTGGCCAAGCCTGGCGCCGCGCCGGTGCTGCAAATGCAGCCGCATCACTACTTCCGCCAGGGCGCGCTGATCACCTTGCTCAACCCCAAGGCCATCGTGTTCTACATGGCTTTTTTCCCGCTGTTTGTCGATCCCGCGACGCACCAGGGCCTGCCGACTTTTGCGGTGATGGCGGCCACCGTGGCCGCACTCACGCTCTTGTACAGCCTGAGCGTGGTGCTGCTGACGCGCTATCTGGCCGACCGCCTGCGCGCCAATCCGCGCATCGTGCAGATGCTCGAAAAGACGGCGGGAACCTTCCTCATCGGCTTTGGCATCAAGCTGGCCATTTCCAAATAAGTTATCCGAAAGTCCTATGGCCAAGATTTTTTGTATTGCCAATCAAAAAGGTGGTGTCGGCAAAACCACCACTTGCGTGAACCTGGCGGCGGGCCTGGCCAAGATCGGCCAGCGCGTGCTGCTCATCGACATGGACCCCCAGGGCAATGCCACCATGGGTTCGGGCGTGGACAAGCGCAGCCTGGAGCTCACGGTGTATGACGTGCTGCTGGAAAATGCGTCGGTCAAGGAGGCCGCGGTGTTTTCCGAGAAGGTCGGCTACCACGTGCTGGGCGCGAACCGTGAGCTCACGGGCGCCGAAATCGAGCTGGTGGGCCTGGAGCGCCGCGACAAGCGCATCAAGGGCGCGCTCGCGGCCGTGGACGCCGATTACGACTTCGTGCTGATCGACTGCCCGCCCAGCCTGTCCATGCTCACGCTCAACGGCCTGTGCGCGGCCAACGGCGTGGTCGTGCCCATGCAGTGCGAATACTTCGCGCTCGAAGGCCTGACGGACCTGGTCAACACCATCAAGCAGGTGCATGCCAACCTCAACAAGGACTTGCAGATCATCGGCCTGCTGCGCGTGATGTTCGATACGCGCACCACGCTGCAACAGCAGGTCAGCGACCAGCTCAAGGACCATTTCGGCGACAAGGTGTTCAACACCGTGATCCCGCGCAATGTGCGTCTGGCCGAAGCCCCCAGCTATGGCGTTCCCGGCGTGGTGTTCGACCCGTCGGCCAAGGGCAGCAAGGCCTTTGTCGAGTTCGCGCGGGAAATGGTCGAGCGCATCAAGCAGATGTGATGAGCGTAGCTACTGCCATGCCTTTTGTATCGACTGCGCAGCCACAGGTCTGGCTGTTGCCCGACGGCGGGCCGCAGGCCCGGGCCGTCCCCTGGATGGCGCGCTGGGAAGCCGCCCACGGTTATGCGCGGCTGGAACAGCACGACTGGCAGCGGCCGCTGCGCGGCGACTGGAGCGCGCGCCTGCAGGAGACGCTGGTCGATGCGCCTGGCCCGGTGGTGCTGGTGGCCAGCGGCCTGGGCTGCCTGCTCACGGCCTGGTGGGCCGCGCATTCTCCGGCCGCCGCCAAGGTGCGCGGTGCCTTGCTGGTGGCCCCTGCCGACGTGGAGCAGCCCGGGCTGCGCGAGCAGTTGCCGGGGTGGTCGCCGATGGCCCGGCAGCGCCTGCCTTTTCCCAGCATTCTGGTCGGCCACGCACCCGCCCTGGCCCAGGCCTGGGGTTCGGAATGCGTTGCGCTGGACGACGTTGTCGATGGCTTCTCGGGTGACTGGGGCGCGGGCCATGCGCTGCTGCAAACTTTTTTGAAAGACTGATTCCATGGTGACAAAGAAACCCAAGGGCTTGGGCCGCGGCCTGGAAGCATTGCTCGGCCCCAAGGTCGAGGAGCAGGTGGCCGATGCTGCGGGCTTGCCCCACAGCCTGCAGCTCGAAGAGATGGTGGCCGGCCAGTACCAGCCACGCACGCGCATGGACGAAGGCGCGCTCTACGAGCTGGCTGAAAGCATCAAGGCCCAGGGCATCATGCAGCCGATTCTGGTGCGCCGCCTGGCCGCCGGCCACCACGCCGGCAAGTACGAAATCATCGCCGGTGAGCGGCGTTTTCGCGCGGCGCGCATCGCCGGTCTGGACAGCGTGCCGGTGCTGGTGCGCGATGTGGCCGACGAGGCTGCCGCGGCCATGGCGCTGATCGAAAACATCCAGCGCGAAGACCTCAATCCGCTGGAAGAGGCGCAAGGCCTGTCGCGCCTGGTCAAGGAGTTCGGCCTGACGCACGAGCAGGCCGCGCAGTCCGTGGGCCGTTCGCGTTCGGCCGCCTCTAACCTGTTGCGCCTGCTGAACCTGGCCGAGCCGGTGCAGGTGATGCTGATGGCCGGCGACATCGACATGGGCCATGCGCGCGCGCTGCTCACGCTCGAGCGCGCCACGCAGATCACGGCCGGCAACCAGATCGCCGCGCGCAATCTGTCGGTGCGCGAAGCCGAGTCGCTGGTCAAGAAGATGGGCGAGGACTTCAGCCTCAAGCCGCAAACCGTCAAGCACGACAAGTCGCGCGACATCAAGCGCATCGAGGAAGAGCTGTCGGATCTGCTGATGGCCCAGGTCGAAGTGCGCGTCAAGAAGCGCGTGCGCCGCCACGGCAAGGTGCAGGACATGGGCGAAGTGTCCATACAGTTTGGTTCGCTGGAAGAGCTCAACGGCTTGATCGAGCGCCTGCGCGGCTGACGCGCGGCCACCTGTTTCACGTGAAACAAGGGCTTCTTCGGAAGCCCTTTTTTGTTTGCGGCACGACCGGATTTCAGGCCGTGTCGGGGGCCAGCCGGTGCTGGCCGAGGAAGGCGGCGGCCGTCATGCCCACGCTGCGCCGCACCATGGCGCTGAAGGCGCTGGGCGTGTAGTTCAGCTCGGCGGCGATGTGGGCAATCGGCATCTGGCGCGCGGCCAGGGCCACGGCATGGGCCAGCACCACCTGCTGGCGCCACTGGGTGAAAGTGCAGCCCAGCTCGCTGCGAAACAGCCGGGCCACGGTACGCAGGCTGGCGCCCGTGTCCAGCGCCCATTCCTCCAGGCTCGCATGGCGCGTGGGCGCATCGAGCACGGCTTCGCACAGGTGCTGCAGCCGCTTGTCCCGGGGCAGGCCTATGCCCAGACGCATCACCTGGGCGCGGCGCAGCTCATCGCAGACCAGCGCGCTCAGGTGGTGCTCGCGCTGCAAGGCCTGGGGCGACAGCGGCGGGCCGGCATCGCTGTCGGTGGACAACTCCTGCACCAGCGCGCGCAGCAGCTCCGAGGCCTGGAGTACCCGGCACTGCTGCCAGGCCGGCTGGTCCATCCATTCGGCCTGCGCGCCGCCGCCGTCGCGCGCCGGCAGAAAGTACAGCGTGTAGAGCCGCGCGGTCTCCACCATGGTCACGGCATGGGGCAGACCCGGAGGCACCCATACGGCCCGGCTGGGCGGCACGATGTAGGTGGCGTGGTCTGTCGTCAGGCGGATGACGCCGCCGGTGGAAATCGCCATCTGGGCCCAGGGGTGGCTGTGTGGCATGACCTGGGTATCGCGTTGCAGCTCGCGCATCTTGGCGCGCACCGGCCGCTGCGCACGGGGCTCGTAGAGGTGCGGATTCAGCGTGGGCACATAGGACAGCAGCCGCGGCAGCTTGCGCACAGCGGGCGGTGGAAGCACGGTGGCAGAGGGTTTTGGCATGTTGGCGATAGTTTTTGGCAGTCTATCGCATACATGCCGCGCCCCTCTTGCCTAAGATGGCCGCATGAATGCTTCATCGTCATCCTCTGCCAACGGGCAGGACTCCATACCGCTGCGCCAGGATGCGCGCACCATAGGCCTCATCGGCCTGGCCCATGGTTCCTCGCACTTTTTTCACCTGCTGCTGCCGCCGCTGTTCCCCTGGCTGATTGCCGACTTCGGCTACAGCTACTCCGAGCTCAGCGTGCTGCTGTCGGTGTTTTTCATCGTCTCGGGCGTGGGCCAGGCGCTGGCCGGCTTTGTGGTGGACCGGCTGGGTGCGCGGCCCATTCTGTTCGCCTCGCTGACCAGCTTCATCGTCGCCGGCGTGATCGCCAGCTCGGCCCAGGGCTACGCCACGCTGCTGCTGGCCTCGGTGTTTGCCGGCCTGGGCAATGCGCCTTTCCACCCGGTGGACTTCACCATCCTCAACAAGCGGGTGTCGGCCAAGCGCATAGGCCATGCGTTCTCGGTGCACGGTATTTCGGGCAATCTGGGCTGGGCGTTGGCGCCGGTGTTCATGGCCGGTATCACCGCGGCCACGGGTTCCTGGCGCATCGCCTGCCTGTGCGGCTCGGCCCTGGCCGCCGTGGTGCTGCTGATCATGGTGCTCAACCGCGACGCGCTGGACGACCGCAAGCCCGTGGCCCAGCCGGCTGTGGCGGCCAAGCCCGCGGCCGCAGTCCATGCCCAGCCCGAGCATGCGATGGCTTTCCTGCGCCTGCCTTCGGTCTGGCTGTGCTTCTCCTTCTTCTTCTGGAGCACCTGCGCGCTCAGCGCCATCCAGAGCTTTGCCAGTCCGGCCCTGCAGGCCATGTACGGCCTGCCGCTGAGCCTCACGGCCCTGGTGGCCACGGGCTATATGCTGTGCGGCGCCACGGGCATGCTGCTGGGTGGCTTCCTGGTGGGCCGGGTGCAGCGGCTGGAAAAGCTGATCGCCATCAGTCTGCTGGCTTCGGCCCTGCTGCTGGCCCTGGTGGGCACGGGCCTGCTGTCGGGCTATGTGGCCATGGCCGTGGCTGCCGTGGCCGGCCTGGGCACAGGCATTGCCGGTCCTTCCCGCGACATGCTGATCAAGCAGGCGGCCCCCGCGGGCGCGACCGGCCGGGTCTATGGCACGGTGTATTCGGGCCTGGATCTGGGCTTTTGCCTGGCCGCGCCGGTGTTTGGCGCCATGCTTGACGCCCAGATGCACGGCAGCGTGTTTCTTGGCTCGGCGACGGCACTGGCGCTGAGCGTGGTGTCGGCCGCCTTTGTGGGCCAGAAGGTGGCCGCGGCCAAGTTCGCCAGGGCGTGAAATTGGGCCCCCACGCTTGCTCGCTGCGCGTAGCCGCGCTGGGGGGCGGAGCCCCCCAGATGCATTTTTGCATTGGGGCCATCCGATGCCTCCCAGGGGCTGCGGCCCGGCGGCGGCGAGTGTGATTCCTTCCGGACACTCTGTGGCACTGGCAGCGTCATGAAAAAAGGCCGTTCCCGGGGCGGAAACGGCCTTTTTAGCGCCTCGGCGGGTGCCGGGCAGGGGTAGGGCTCAGAGCGTGAAAATTTTGCCTGGATTGAGGATGTTCTTCGGATCCAGCGCGCGCTTGATGGCGCGCATCATGTCCACCGCGCCGGCGCCGGTCTCGTCGACCAGAAAGCCCATCTTGTGGATGCCCACGCCGTGTTCGCCGGTGCAGGTGCCGCCCAGGCGCAGCGCGCGGGCGACCAGTTGATGGTTCAATTCCTCGGCCTTTTCGAACTGCTCGGGCTGGTTGGGGTCGAGCAGGTAGCCGAAGTGGAAGTTGCCGTCGCCCACATGGCCCACGAGGAAGTAGGGCAGGCCGCTGGCATCGGCTTCGGTGATGGAGTCGAGCAGGCAGTCGGCCAGGCGGCTGATGGGCACGCAGGTGTCGGTGCTGATCGCGCGGCAGCCGGGAACGGAGCTCACGGCCGCGAAGTAGGCGTTGTGGCGCGCGGTCCAAAGGCGCGTGCGGTCCTCGGGCGTGCTGGCCCATTCGAAGGCCTGGCCGCCGAACTCGTTGGCGATGTCCTGCACCGTTTCAGCCTGCTCCTTGACGCTCGCGGGCGTGCCGTGGAATTCCATCAGCAGCATCGGTTCTTCGCGCAGCGTGGTCTTGCTGTAGTTGTTGACCATGCGCACGGAGTTCGCATCGAGCAGCTCGACGCGCGCGATCGGCACGCCCAGCTGAATGGTCTGGATCACGGTGCGCACCGCGGCTTCGATGCTGGGGAAGGAGCAGACCGCGGCCGAGACGGCTTCAGGCAGCGGGAACAGGCGCACCGTGACTTCGGTGACGATGCCCAGCGTGCCTTCGCTGCCGACCATCAGGCGCGTGAGGTCGTAGCCGGCGCTGCTCTTCTTGGCGCGCGTGCCCGTGTGAATCACTTCACCGCTGGCGGTGACGACTTCGAGGGCGAGCACGTTCTCGCGCATGGTGCCGTAGCGCACGGCGTTGGTGCCGCTGGCGCGCGTCGCGGTCATGCCGCCCAGGCTGGCATCGGCGCCGGGGTCTATGGGGAAGAACAGGCCGGTGTCGCGAATGGCTTCGTTGAGCTGCTTGCGCGACAGGCCGGGCTGCACGGTGACCGTGAGGTCGTCGGCGTTGACGCTGAGCACGCGGTTCATGCGGCTCACGTCGAGGCTGATGCCGCCCTGGACGGCCAGCAGGTGGCCTTCGATCGACGAGCCCGCGCCATAGGCAATGATGGGCACCTCGTAGTCGCTGGCCAGCTTCACCGCGTCGGCCACGTCCTGGGTGCTTTCGGCGAACACTACGGCGCTCGGCGGCGGCGCGATCAGCGCGCCTTCATCGCGGCCATGCTGCTCGCGCACGGCCAGGGCTTGCGAGCACTGGGCGCCAAAGCGTGCGACCAGGGCGTCCAGGAACGCGGTGGGTACAGGGCGTGGCTGGATGATGGGCAGCAGGTGCTGGGCAGCGGCGGGTGCATTCATTGGGGGTCCTCTCGAATCAGACCAAAAGAATACCACCCGCGCCAACGAAAAAAGCCATGGTGCGGCATGCCGCACCATGGCCCTCCGAATTCTTGTCTGGCGACAGCTTACTGCTGCGCGCCCCGGTGGAACTCGGCGCGCGACAGGCTGCCGTTGCCGTCGGTGTCGAGCTCGCGCAGGCGGCTGGCGATCACGGGCAGGGACTCGGCTTCGGCGGCGCTGAGCTGGCCGTCCTGGTTGCGGTCGGCGCGGTCAAAAGCGGCCTTTTCGGCGGTGGAGACCGACACGCTGCGGGCCGTGGGTTCTCTCACTGGCTGGGCCATGCTGCTGGCAGCGCCACCCAGTGCCAGGCTGGCAAACAGGATCAGGCTGCGCGCTTCGAATGCGCCGATGGTGCGGGGGGGATTGGCCTTCATGGGCGACAACTCCGATTCAGTGAAACACCCGTGCATTGCACCGTACATCGGCCTGGTTTGCTAGCATTTTTGCTTGCTGTTGCCTGGACCAACATTTGCCTGCGCGCTGTAACGCACAATGGTATTTTGTGCACTGCACGCCGCCGCCGGGCCGCCCCAAGGCGGTGACGGCCCCCTCGGGGGGCAGCGCAGCCCTTCGGCCGGCTCAGGACGAAGAGAGCAAGCGTGGGGGCTTTTATTACGCAAGGAGCTTGCCATGGGCAACCGTTTGACACAGATCGCCACCCGCACCGGCGACGATGGAACCACCGGCCTGGGAGACAACAGCCGGGTGTCCAAGAACAGCGGGCGGCCCCACGCCATGGGCGACGTGGACGAACTCAATTCGCACCTCGGCTTGCTGCTGTGCGAGGACCTGCCGCAGGACGTGCGCGCGCTGCTGGTCGATGTCCAGCACCAGCTGTTCAATCTGGGCGGCGAGCTGTCGATTCCCGGCTATGAACTGCTCAAGGATGAAGGCCTGCTGCAGCTCGACAACGCCCTGGCGCATTACAACGCCCAGCTGCCGCGCCTGCAGGAGTTCATCCTGCCCGCGGGCACGCGCGCCGCGGCCCAGGCCCATGTCTGCCGCACGGTGGCCCGCCGCGCCGAGCGCATGGTGGTGGCGCTGGAGCAGAGCGAAGCCATGCGGCCCGCGCCGCGCCAGTACCTGAACCGCCTGTCGGACCTGCTGTTCGTGCTGGCCCGCGTGCTCAACCGCGTGGATGGCGGCGACGATGTCTACTGGAAAAGCGAACGTCTGGCCGCGCAGGCTGGCGACGCGCCCTGATCCGACTCAGCGCGGCGCCAGGATGGCCATGGTGATGCGCGAAGTGCAGGTCGGCAGGCCTTCGTCATTGACCATGTCGATCTGCCAGACCTGGGTGGTGCGACCGATGTGCACGGGCTTGGCGGTGGCGGTGACCCAGCCGCTGCGCGCCGAGCGCAGGTGGTTGGCGTTGATGTCCAGGCCCACCGCGGTGTGGCCTTCGGGGCTGGAGTAGTACGCGCCGACCGAGCCCAGGGTTTCGGCCAGCACCACGCTGACGCCGCCGTGCAGCAACCCGAAAGGCTGGACGGTGCGCTCGTCCACCGGCACCCGGCCCACCAGGAAGTCATCGCCGATTTCGGTGATTTCAATGCCCAGGTGGCCGACCGCCGTGCGCGCGTTGCGCGGGTTGACGAGTTCCAGGGTGATGGGTTTTTTCCAGATCGACATGGGGTATTGGGATAGTGAATGCAAGCTTTGCATCATGCCCGCAGCCGAAGCGGCATGCACAAAACACGCGACAGCCGCTCAAAGGCTGTTTCTTTTCACCGCTCGCACTGCCCACATCCGCGGAAACTGGCGCGGCCCAGCAAGGGGGCAGCGAGGAAGGGCCGCCCCGCACCGAGGCTGCCGTCCCCCTCCACCGCAGGATGAGAGGGGGAAGACGGGGCGCGCCTAGCGCGAAGCGGCTCAGGGGGTGCTGTGCATATTTCCGGTTTCCAGGAAGCGCTCGTGCCAGCTCAGCGCTTCGCGCAGGATGTGCGGCGTGTGCTGTGCGCCCTTCTGGCGCGCGCGGTCGAAGTAGTCCTGCAGCATGGGACGGAAGTCGGGGTGGGCGCACTTGTCGATGATGACCTGGGCGCGCTCGCGCGGCGACAGGCCGCGCAGATCGGCCAGGCCTTGCTCGGTGACGATGATCTGGGTGTCGTGCTCGGTGTGGTCGACATGCGAGCACATGGGCACGATGCAGCTGATCTTGCCGTCCTTGGCCACCGACGGCGTGACGAAGAACGACAGGTAGCCGTTGCGCGCGAAGTCGCCCGAGCCGCCGATGCCGTTCATCATTCCCGAGCCCATGATGTGGGTGGAGTTGATGTTGCCGTAGATGTCGGCCTCGATCATGGAGTTCATGGCGATGATGCCCAGGCGGCGCACCAGCTCGGGGTGGTTGCTGATCTCCTGGGGACGCAGGATGATGCGTTCGCGGTAGAAGTCGATGTTGTCGACGAAGTCCTCATAGGCGCTGTTGCTCAGCGAAATCGAGGTCGCCGAAGCCTGGCTCATCTTGCCCGCGCGCAGCAGGTCCAGCATGCCGTCCTGCAGCACTTCGGTGAAGCCCAGCAGGTTCTCGAACGGGCCCGTGAGCAGGCCGGCGAGCACGGCGTTGGCCACATTGCCCACGCCCGACTGGATGGGCAGCATTTCCTGGGGCAGGCGCCCCTGCTTCATCTCGTGGGCCAGGAAGTCGATGATGTGGCTGGCGATCTGGCTGGACACGGCGTCGGGCTTGGCAAAACCCGAGTTGCGGTCGCTCTGGTGGGTTTCGACCACGGCGATCACCTTGGCGGGATCGACATGCAGATAGGGCTCGCCGATGCGCTCGGCGGCGTGCGTCATGTTGATCGGCGTGCGGCGCGGCGGGATGGCCGTGCCGTAGTAGATGTCGTGCATGCCCTCGATGGCCAGCGGGGGCTTGGTGTTGACTTCAAGAATCACCTTGTCGGCGATCTCCAGCCAGGTCTTGTTGTTGCCCACGGCCGTCGACGGGATCAGGCGGCCGTCGGGCAGCACGCCCAGCACTTCGATCACCGCGACCTTCATCTCGCCCAGAAAGCCGAACCAGGCGTGCTGGGCGACGTGGGACAGGTGCATGTCGACGAAGTGCATTTCGCCGGCATTGATCTTGGCGCGGCAGATCGGGTCGGTCTGGAAAGGCAGGCGCTTCTCGAACGCGTCGGCCGCGGCCAGCGTGCCGTCCATCTCGGGGGCGGTGGACGCGCCCGTCCAGACGCTGATCTTGAACGGCCGGCCGGCGTCATGCTCGGCCTTGGCGCGTGCGGCCAGGGCCTGGGGCAAAAGCTTGGGGTAGCCCGCGCCGGTGAACCCGCTCATGCCGACGTTGGCGCCCGCAGGGACCAGCTGTGCCGCAGCCTCCGCGCTCATGATCAAAGGATGGAAATCGCTATACCGTACGCGGTCAATCAATGACATCAAAAACTCCGCAAAAAAACACCACCGCTTGTCTCCAGAAGTAGGGGTGCGGTGGTTTGCGGGGGGAATGGTAGCAGTGTTTTTTCGTCAACCTATGGATTTCCCTTAGTCCCATTTCCGGGGTGTGGGCGTGCGTCTGGGCGATGTATGCGGCCACTTTTCTGCAAAAAAAGGGGGCCTTGCGGCCCCCGGAACAGCCAGGGCAGGCGCCCTGAGCCACTGGATCAGCGCTTGTCGCGGTTGAGCAGGGCGTAGAGGATGATGGCGCCGAAGGTCGCGGTCCCGATGCCGCCCAGCGCGAAGTCGCCGAACTTGAGCGTGAAGTCGCCCGTGCCCAGGATCAGGGTGATGGCCGCCACGATCAGGTTCTTGTTCTGCGAGAAGTCGACGTGGTTGCGCACCCAGATGTTGGCGCCGGCGACGGCGATCAGGCCGAACACCACGATGGACACGCCGCCCATCACCGGCAACGGGATGGCCTGGATCAGCGCGCCGAACTTGGGGCTGAAGCCCAGCAGCACGGCCAGCAGGGCCGCGCACAGGAACACGGCCGTGGAGTAGATGCGGGTCGCGGCCATGACGCCGATGTTCTCGGCATAGGTGGTCACGCCCGTGCCGCCGCCCGCGCCGCTGACCATGGTCGCCACGCCGTCGCCGATGAAGGCCCGGCCCATGTACTGGTCGAGGTTCTTGCCGGTCATGGCCGTCACGGCCTTGATGTGGCCCAGGTTCTCCGCCACCAGGATGATGACCACGGGAGCGATCAGCAGCATGGCCGGGGCGCTGAACACCGGCGCATGCAGTTGCGGCAGGCCGAACCAGGCGGCGTTGATCACGCCCGACAGGTCCAGCGGCTTGCCCAGGCCGGCGACATTGGTCAGCAGTGCGTAGAAGATGCTCGACACGATCAGGCCGACCAGGATCAGCAGGCGCTGCACCATGCCGCGCGTGAACACGGCGACCAGACCGACGCTGACGAAAGTCAGGGCCTGCATCCAGCTGTCGAAGTTGCTCGCCGCCATGTTCTTGATCGGGATGCCCGCCAGGTTCAGGCCGATCACGGCCACCACCGCACCGGTCACCACGGGCGGCATGAAGCGCTCGATCCAGCCCGTTCCCAGCCATTGCACGATCACGCCGATCAGCGTGTAGATCGCACCGCAGGCGATGATGCCGCCCAGCGCGACGCCGATGTTGGCGTTCGCGCCCTGGCCCGCATAGCCCGTGGCGGCGATCACCACGCCGATGAAGGCAAACGACGAGCCCAGGTAGCTGGGCACCTTGCCGCCGGTGATCAGAAAGAAGATCAGCGTGCCTATGCCGCTCATCAGCACCGCCAGATTCGGGTCGAACCCCATGAGGATGGGGGCCAGTACGGTCGAGCCGAACATGGCAATCACGTGCTGTATGCCCATCAGGCCGGTTTGCGGCCAGGGCAGGCGCTCGTCGGGGCCTATCACGCCGCCCGAATGCAGCACATCGGAGGACTTCTCAGTCCAGTGGAATATTCCCATCGCTTCTCTCCTGTGAAAACTGGCGCGATGTTAGAGACATTCGGCGCGTGATGGGAGACAGAATCGAAGAACGTTGTAGGCACAGAACGCCAGCAACTTGAACCTTGGCGCCCGCACTACGCACAGCCCCCAGGCCAGGGCACCGAGCAAGGGCCGTCCCGCAGCGATGGTGCCGTCCCTAGCCGGGCGCCCCCCTCCACCGCAGGATGCGAGGGGGAAGCCGGGGCGGCCCAAGCCGCGATAGCGGCTCAGGGGGTGCTTAATTTCCACTGTCGCCCACGCAGCAGTTCGCGGGGTAACCCTGAAACGTCTGGGCGCGCCTCGGCTTAACGTCTGGGGACTATGTCCACACTCCCTGCCTACATTCCCCAGATTCGCCGCTACCAGGATTGGCTGGCGCAGCGCCATGGCCTCACGTTTGCCGACTACGACGCGCTGTGGCGCTGGTCGGTCACCGACCTGGAAGCTTTCTGGCAAAGCGTGTGGGAGTTTTGCGACCTGCAGTCGCCGACGCCGCACACGGCGGTGCTGGCGCGCAACGTGATGCCGGGCGCCCAGTGGTTCCCGGGCGCGCAGGTGAACTTCGCCCAGCAGGTGCTGCGCCACACTGCCGCCGCCGCCGCGGCGGGCATGCCGGCCATCATCAGTCGCAACGAGCAGGGCCGGCACCGCGAGATGGACTGGCCTACGCTGCGCCGCCAGGTCGCGGCCCTGGCCTTGCACCTGCAGGCCCAGGGCGTGCAGCCCGGCGACTGCGTCGCCGCCTACCTGCCCAATATTCCCGAAGCCATGGTGGCGCTGCTGGCCTGCGTGAGCATTGGCGCGGTCTGGAGCATTTGCGCGCCCGACATGGGTACGCATGCCGTGCTGGACCGCTTGCGCCAGATCGCGCCCAAGGTGCTGATCGCCGTGGACGGCGTGCACTACGCGGGCCGCGACATCGACCGCCTGGGGGTGCTGGCCGAATTGCGCGCCGGCCTGCCCAGCCTGCAGCAGGTGGTGCTGGTGAACAACCTGGACCTGTCCATCGACCTGGCCGATACCGCCAACTGGGCGCGCATCGTAGCGCGCGACGATGCCGCCACGCAGGCCTTCGAGCCGCTGTGGCTGCCGTTCGACCACCCGCTGTGGATTGTCTATTCGAGCGGCACCACGGGCCTGCCCAAGCCCATCGTCCACGGCCATGGCGGCATGGTGCTGGTGGCCTTGCAGCTCAAGTCCTTGCACAACGACGTGGGTTGCAGCTGGGACCCGAACAGCTGGGGCGAGCGCTTCCATTGGTACAGCTCCACCGGCTGGGTGATGTGGAATGCCCAGGTCTCGGGCCTGCTGGGCGGCACGACCTGCGTGATCTTCGATGGCAGCCCGGGCGGCAGCAAGGAGCAGCCCGACTGGGGCGTGCTGTGGCGTTTCGCGGCCGAAACCGGCGTCACCTGCTTTGGCTCGGGCGCGGCCTTCTATGCCAACTGCATGAAGGCCGGCGTGGACTTGTCGACCTGCGGCGATCTGTCGCGCGTGCGCAGCCTGGGCTCGACGGGCTCGCCGCTGTCGGCCGAAGTACAGGCCTGGGGCACGGCGCAATTTCGCGCGCTGCGGGCGCAGGCCGAGGCCCGCGGCCGACCCGGCTTGCCGTCCGCGCAAGACATCTGGTGGAACAACATTTCCGGCGGCACCGATTTCTGCGGCGCTTTCCTGGGCGGTAACCGCGAGCTGCCGCTGGTGCCGGGCGTGATGCAGTGTCGCCAGCTGGGCGCGGCCGTCGAGGCCTGGAACGAGCAGGGCCAGCCCGTCACCGGCGCCGTCGGCGAGCTGGTCTGCACCCAGCCGATTCCGTCCATGCCGCTTTACCTCTGGGGCGACGACAGCGGCGCGCGCTATCACTCCAGCTATTTCGACAGCTTCGCGCCCGGACACGGCCGGCGGCCCGGCGGTGGCGATGCCGGCGTGGAGGCGGGCGCGGTCTGGCGCCACGGCGACTGGATCAGCATCGCCAGCGACGGCGGCTGCGTGATCTACGGTCGCAGCGACGCGACCATCAACCGCCACGGCCTGCGCATGGGCACCAGCGAAATCTACAGCGCCGTCGAAGCCCTGCCCGAAGTGCTCGACAGCCTGGTGGTCGATCTCGAGTACCTGGGGCGCGAGAGCTATATGCCGCTGTTCGTGGTGCTGCGCCCTGGGCTGGAACTCGACGCGGCGCTGCGCGCGCGCATCAACGGCGCCATCCGCAGCGCCTTGTCGCCGCGCTTCGTGCCCGACGACATCTACCAGGTGGCCGAAGTGCCGCGCACGCTCAGCGGCAAGAAACAGGAGCTGCCGATCAAGAAGCTGCTGCTGGGCCAGCCGCTGGACAAGGTGGTCAACCAGGATGCAATGGCCAACCCGGGCTGCCTGGCCTGGTATGTGGCCCTGGCGCAGCAGCGCCAGGCCGGCCTGGCCGTCGCTTGATGGGGACGCAGCGAGCGGTGGTGGCCGCTCGCTGCGTCCCAGGCGGCGGGTCGCGCAAGTGTGATGACCTGTATCTGTGCGGACACAGGCGGGCTGCGGCGCATGCCCCAGGGTACACTTTGCCTTCTTTGAGATGCGTCTCTGATCTTCCCTCTCGCACTCCACTCCATGGCTGCTGATTCGACGGGCGTTGCCCGCTCCAGTTTTGACCTCAAGAGCGCCCAGCTGCACGTCGTGGCTGTTGCGCTCAAGGACACCGACGTCAGTCTGGTGGCCGCCGATCTGGCCCAGCGTCTGGCCGACGACCCGGATTTTTTCGACAACGACCCGGTGCTGATCGACCTGGGCCAGGTGAAAGAGGCTGAACAAGCCATCGATTTCCCGGCGCTGATCAAGGTACTCAAGGCCCACCACACGCTGCCAGTGGCCGTGCGTGGCGGCAGCCCCGAACAGACCCGGGATGCGCTGGCGGCGGGCCTGTCCGCGGTGCCCGACGCGCAGACGGCACGCCCGGCGCCACCGGAAATCCACGAAGTCATTCGCGAAGTCGAAGTGGTGCGCGAAGTGCCGGCGCCTCTGGCCGATGCCATGGTGATCGACAAGCCGCTGCGTTCGGGCCAGCAGGTCTATGCCCGGGGAACCGATCTGGTGGTTCTGGCCGTGGTCAGCTATGGTGCGGAAGTGATCGCGGATGGCAACGTGCATGTCTATGCGCCGCTGCGCGGGCGGGCGATTGCGGGTGCGCGGGGCAATACCTCGGCCCGCATCTTCAGCACCTGCATGGAGCCGCAGCTGTTGTCCATCGCCGGTATCTACCGCACCACCGAGACGGCGTTGCCGCCCGACGTGGTCGGCAAGCCGGCCCAGGTACGGCTGGAAGGCGAGAAAATCATCGTCGAGCCCTTGTGATGCGTGATCGCTCTCAGAGCCGCGTCTCTATGCAATTCAGCTTTGTTTTTTAAGGAACAGTGCAAACATGGCCAAAATCGTCGTCGTGACCTCCGGCAAAGGTGGAGTGGGCAAGACCACCACCAGCGCCAGCTTCGCATCCGGCCTCGCCCTGCGCGGCTACAAGACCGCAGTCATCGACTTCGACGTCGGTCTGCGCAATCTCGATCTGATCATGGGGTGCGAGCGCCGGGTGGTGTATGACCTGATCAATGTGATCCAGGGCGAAGCCAACCTCAACCAGGCCTTGATCAAGGACAAGCAGTGCGACAACCTGTTCGTGCTGGCTGCCTCGCAGACCCGCGACAAGGAAGCCCTGACCCAGGACGGCGTCGAGAAGATCCTCAAGGACCTGGGCGAGATGGGCTTTGACTTCATCATCTGCGACTCGCCCGCGGGCATCGAAAGCGGTGCGCTGATGGCCATGCACTTTGCCGACGAAGCGCTGGTAGTGACCAATCCCGAAGTCTCGTCGGTGCGCGATTCCGACCGCATCCTGGGCATGCTCAGCTCCAAGACCCAGCGCGCGATCGCCGGTGGCGAAGGCATCAAGGAACACCTGCTGATCACCCGCTACAACCCGAGCCGGGTCGAGGACGGACAGATGCTGTCGCTGGAAGACATCCAGGACATCCTGCGCATTCCGCTGATCGGCGTGATCCCCGAATCGGAAACGGTGCTGCAGGCGTCCAACCAGGGCATTCCGGCCGTGCACATGGCGAACACCGATGTGTCCGAAGCCTACAAGGATGTGATCGATCGTTTTCTGGGAGAAGAAAAGCCTATGCGCTTCATCGAGGCGCAAAAACCGGGCTTTTTCAAACGCATCTTTGGAGGGAGGTAAGACATGTCGATGCTGTCTTTTCTGTTGGGCGAAAAAAAGAAATCCGCGTCTGTCGCCAAGGAACGCCTGCAAATCATCCTGGCGCATGAGCGCGTCGGCGGCGGCCGCAGCCAGCACGACTACCTGCCCGAGCTGCAGCGCGAACTGATGGCCGTGATCTCCAAGTACGTGACCATCCACCCGAACGACATCAAGGTCCACCTCGAGCGCCAGGACAATCTGGAAGTGCTGGAAGTGAAGATCGAGCTACCGGAAGCCACGCGCTGACCCATGCAAAAGCGGCCCCTTGAGGGCCGCTTTTTTTCACTCTGGAGCTCGACCCTCGGCGTTCAGAACGAACGCCCGCAACGGGCCCGCGTGGGCGTCATTTCATCCGGCCCGCGTGGTAGATCAACGGTGCAGCGTCGTTCTGATGGCTGCAATGCTCCACTTCGCCGACAAAGATCACGTGGTCGCCTTCCTGGTAGCGGCTGCGGTTGAAGCATTCAAATGCCGCCACGGCGCCATCGAGCAAGGGCACGCCGGTCTGGCCGGGCTGGTGCAGCACGCCGGCCCAGCGGTCTATGCCTTTGGACGCGAACTGTTCGGCCAGGGACTTCTGCTCGGCGCCGAGCACGTGCACGGCGTAGTGCGTGCAGGCCATGAAGACCGACAGCGAGGCCGCGCTGTTGGCCATGCTCCACAGCACCAGCGGCGGATGCAGCGACACCGAATTGAAGGAACTCACCGTGACGCCCACGGGCTGGTTCTGTGCGTTCAGCGCCGTGACGATGGTCACGCCGGTGGCGAACTGACCAAGCGCCTGACGGAAATCATGCGAAGAAAATTGGGGCGGCTGGGCCACGGCAGAGCGGGGTAGGGGCGAATTCACAGGCACGGGGCGCAGGGCCATCACGGAAGGGATCTGCCTATTATGGTCCGAGCCCATTGTGCCGGCTGCGCTTGCCGGTATTCCTGTCGCCCCCGCATGGGGGCCGTCCGCCTAGGCCTGGGCCTGGCGCGCGAGCATGGTCGCGATGTTGCCCTTGGGGCAGCGCTGGAGCTCGGACAGCAGGCCATGGCCGGGCTGGGCAATGCCCCAGCGGCGCTGCAGGTCCTGCTGCATGCGCGCGAGCAGGGAGGCTGCCATTTCGGCGTCGGCCAGGGCCCGGTGGGCGCGTCCGGCGCGGGGCAGGCCCAGATGGTCGACGATGCTGCCCAGCTTGTGGCTGGAGGCTTCAGGGTATAGCCGCCGCGACAGCAGTACGGTGCAGGCAAACGGCTGGGGCGCGGGCAGGCCGGCGTGGCCCAGTTCGGCCTCCCAGAACTTGCGGTCGAAGGCCGCGTTGTGCGCCACCATCGGCGCCGCGCCGACAAAGCGGGCCGCTTCGCCCATCACTTCCTCGGCCGCCGGGGCCTCGGCCACCATGGCATTGCTGATGCCGGTGAGCTGGGTGATGAAGGAGGGAATCCACACGCCGGTGCGCATCAGGCTCTGGAAACGGTCCACGATCTGGCCGGATTCCAGCAGCACGATGGCCACTTCGGTGGCGCGCGCACCCTGGCCGGGCGAGATGCCCGTGGTTTCAAAGTCGATGACGGCGATGGGAGAAGACATGCGCCATTCTCCCATGGCCCCCGGGCTCAGCGCACCAGCAGCACGGGGGTGGAGCAGTGGGCCAGCACCTGGGTGCTGACCGAGCCCATGACCAGATTGCCCAAGGCGCTGTGGCCGTGGGTGCCCATGATCAGCAGATCGAAATTGCCATCCGTGGCCAGCTTGGCGATGGTCTCGCCCGCGGGGCCGACCTTGCTCACGCGTGCGGCCTGGACATTGTGCTTGGCGAGGAAGTCGCAGACCGGGGTCAATACCTTGTCGCCTTCTTCGGCGTAGTACTGGTCGACTATTTCCTTGCCCAGTGCGCTGCGCGCGCGCGGTGGCAGGGCGCTTTGCACATTCGCGGCGGTGTACTCATGGGTGCCGGCCAGCAATTCGACATGCGAGGCCAGGTAATCCAGCATTTTTTGGGTATAGACGCTACCGTCGACAGCAAGCAATATTTTCATGAAGTCCTCCGAATGTTTCAGTGACCAGACTAATGCCAGCAGCGCTTGCCGGCCTTGATGTAAATCATGCTTCCAGCGGCGTTCACTGGCAACCCACTGGGGCCAGGGCGACCAGCGGTTGGTTCATCATAAGTCGATGCATGCGCTGGGCTGGAAGTATTCCTGCTCGCCCTTGCGTGCATAGCCCAGCGGGTTGGCGACGACACGGCATTGCCAGGGCTTGCCGTCCGCGGACTCGCCGCGCACGGTGTAGTCGCTGGGCGAATGCAGATGGCCGTGCAGCCACAGCTGGGCCTGTCCCAGCCAGTCGTCGAGCGCATTGCAAAAACCTGCCGTGCCCGGCACCATTCCGTAGCGTGGATCGGCGCTGCGCAGACTGGGCGCGAAGTGGGTCACGGCGACCGTGGGGCCGTCGAAGGGCTCAGCCAGCGCCGCCTGCAGCCATTGCTGGCACAGCAGCGCCTGTTCGCGCATGGGCTCGGCCAGAAACGCTTCGCCGTGGCGCGTGCCGCCGGTCTTGCGCAGGTAGAAGTTCGCGGCGCGAAACGCCTTGTCGCGCAGGCGCAGCAGCGCGCCCAGATTGCCGACCTGCACTTTGCTGTCCTGCAGGGCGATGGCATCGAAGTCGGTCCACAGCGTGGTGCCGACAAAGCGCACGCCGTCCAGCACGGCCGTCTCGCGCTCCAGCCAGATCATCCCCAGGCGGTCGCAGGTGGCGCGCAGGCGTGCATGGGCGGCATCGAAGTCCTGCATGTCGTATTCATGGTTGCCGGGCACGAAGATCACCGGGCAGGGCCAGCCGGCGTACTGCGGCAGCGGCGAAAACCGGGCCAGGCCGAAGTCCTCGTCGGCCAGCATCCCTCCCTCCTGGTAGGAGCCGATATCGCCGGCCAGCACCAGTACATCGGCACCGGCCGCGGGTTCAGGCTGGAAATGGGGGTGGACTTCGAGGTGGAGGTCGGAAAGCAGCTGGATCTTCATGGCGCGGAGGGGAAAGTGTTTTGGGCGGCGCGGAACAGCGCCTGCAGCAGCCAGTCGCCGGCACTCGCTTGCGGGCCGCGGTGGCGCCACAGGGCGTCGACATGCACGGGCGGCACGTGGAAGGGCAGCTCGCGCAGGGCCAGCGAAGAGGCCATGCCGGTCACGGGCACGAAGTGGCGCGGCAGGATGGTCAGCAGGTTGGACCCGACCACCACCCGGCCCGCGGTGAAGAACTGGTTCACCGTGAGCACCACCTGGCGCTTGCGGCCCAGCGAGGCCAGGGCCTCGTCGATGAAGCCGAACGAGCGCCCGGAAAAGCTCACCAGCATATGGTGTGCCTGGCAGTAGTTGTCCAGCGTGAGCGGTACATGGGCCAGGGGATGGCCTTCACGCATCACGCAGATGTAAGCGCTTGCATACAGCCTGCGGCTTTCGAAACCTACGACGTCGCCTGATTGCTCGCGCGCCGTCAGGTCGGCCAGCACGGCGGGGAAGTAGCCTACCGCGATGTCGGCTTCACCGTCCTCGAGCAGCTGGCGGGGGTCGCGCGTGGTCAGCGGCAGCACGCGCACGGAAATCCCGGGCGCTTCGCGCTCGATGATTTCGTACAGCGGAGGGATCAGGGTCGAGGCCGTGGCATCGGCCATGGCCAGCACGAAGGTCGTGGTGGCACTGGCCGGGTCGAACGCGTTGGGCGCCAGGGTTTGCTGCAGCTGCGCGAGCGCGTCGCGCACCGCAGGCCATAGCGCCAGGGCGCGCGGCGTGGGCTGCACGCCCTGACCATGGCGCACCAGCAGTTCATCGCCCAGGGCCTCGCGCAGGCGCCGCATGGCATTGCTCACGGCCGGCTGGGTAATGGCCAGCTTGTGCGCGGCCCGCGTCAGGCTGCGCTCGGCCATGACTTCGTCGAAGACCCGCAGCAGATTCAGGTCGAGCTGGTGGAAACCGTGGGGGGTCATGGTCCTTCACTCATGGGGATACATCACTCATATGAATGATAGTAATTCAAAAGATAAATTTGAAGTTACATGGGGTAAACCCTATGATTGCTGCATTGCCCGGCAATTTCGCCACAAGCGTCTGTAACAGGGGTTCCATATCATGACCAGCTTCGTTAATTCCACCCATTCCTTTGAACATTCCGGCATCGTGCGCATGCACCGTGGAGCGCTGCTGTTGCAGTCCATGGCAGATACCGTGCGCGCCGGCTACCGCGCCTGGGTCAGCAGCCGCAAGCAGGCGGTGGAAGACGAGCGTACCTGGAACGCCGCACTCAAGGATGCGCGCATCATGGCGGAACTGAGCCGCGCCATGCAGGGGCAGGGTCGGTAAACACCCCCTGAGACGCTTCGCGTCTTCCCCCTCTCATCGAGGGGGACGACACCATCGCTGCGGGGCGGCCCTTGCTCGGTGTCCCCTTGCTGGGACACGCCAGTTGCGCAGGCTCCAAATATCGCGATCAAGCCGCTGCCCACAAGGCCGCGGCTTTTTTGTGCGTAAAAAAAGCCCTGCGGTGCAGGGCTTTGGGGGCGGGAACGGGGCGCGCCCGTTCCTGCGCGCGCGAACTTAGTCGTTCAGGCGCTTCTCGAGGGCGGCGCGGGTGGCCAGCAGTTCCTGGGGCAGCTTGTCGGCCAACTGGGTGAACAAGGCGTCATGCAATTGCAGCTCGTCTTGCCAGGCGGCCTTGTCGATGCTGGTCACGGTCTCGAACTGGTCGGCGCTGAAGTCCAGGCCTTGCCAGTTGATTTCCGCGTAGTTGGGCGCCACGCCCAGCAGGGTGTCCACGCCTTGGGCCTGGCCTTCGATGCGGTCGATCATCCACTTGAGCACGCGCATGTTTTCGCCGTAGCCGGGCCAGACGAACTTGCCAGCGGCGTCCTTGCGGAACCAGTTGGTGGTGTACAGGCGGGGCAGTTGCGCGCCCGTGGCCTGCAGCTTGGCACCCATGTTCAGCCAATGCTGGAAGTACTCGCTCATGTTGTAGCCCATGAAGGGCAGCATGGCGAAGGGATCGCGGCGCACCACGCCTTGGGCGCCGAAGGCGGCGGCCGTGGTTTCCGAGCCCATGGTGGCAGCCATGTAGACGCCTTCGGTCCAGTTGCGCGCTTCGGTCACCAGGGGCACGGTAGTCGAGCGGCGGCCGCCGAACATGAAGGCATCGATCTTCACGCCGGCCGGGTCGTCCCAGGCGGGATCGAGTGCCGGGTTGTTGGTGGCGGCCACGGTGAAGCGGGCATTGGGGTGGGCGGCCTTGGCGCCGGTTTCGCGCGCGATCTGCGGCGTCCAGTCCTTGCCTTGCCAGTCGATCAGGTGATCGGGCAGCTTGCCGCTGTCCTTTTCCATGCCTTCCCACCAGACGTCGCCGTCATCGGTCAGCGCGACGTTCGTGAAGATCACGTTCTTGTCGAGGCTGGCCATGCAGTTCGGGTTGGTGTGATAGTTGGTGCCCGGAGCCACGCCGAAGTAGCCGGCTTCGGGGTTGATGGCGCGCAGCGAGCCGTCGGCCTGGGGCTTGATCCAGGCGATGTCGTCGCCGATGGTGGTGACTTTCCAGCCTTCGAAGGCCGGAGGTGGCACCAGCATGGAGAAATTGGTCTTGCCGCAGGCCGAGGGGAAGGCGGCTGCCACGTGGTACTTGGTGCCGTCGGGCTTGGCCACGCCCAGGATCAGCATGTGTTCGGCCAGCCAGCCCTGGTCGCGGCCCATGGTCGAAGCGATGCGCAGCGCAAAGCACTTCTTGCCCAGCAGGGCGTTGCCGCCGTAGCCCGAGCCGTAGGACCAGATTTCGCGCGTTTCGGGGTAATGCACGATGTACTTGGTTTTGCTGCAAGGCCAGCTGGTGGTGTCCTTCTCGCCGGCGGCCAGGGGCGCGCCCACGGTGTGCATGCAGGGCACGAAGTCGCCATCGGCGCCGATGACGTCGTACACGGCCTTGCCCATGCGCGTCATGATCTTCATGTTGACGGCCACATAGGCGCTGTCGGAGAGTTCCACGCCGACATGGGCGATGGGCGAGCCCAGCGGGCCCATGGAGAACGGCACGACGTACATGGTGCGACCGGCCATGCAGCCGTCGAACAGCGGCTGCAGCGTGTTGCGCATTTCGGCCGGGGCCATCCAGTTATTGGTCGCGCCGGCGTCGGCCTTTTGTTCGCTGCAGATGTAGGTGCGGTCTTCCACGCGCGCCACGTCCGACGGATCGGACCAGGCCAGGTAGCTGCCCGGGCGCTTGGCGGGGTTCAGCGGCTTGAAGGTGCCGGCTTCCACCAGCTTCTGGCACAGCGCGTCGTACTCTTCTTGCGAGCCGTCGCACCAGTGGATGCTGGCGGGCTTGCACAGGGCAGCCATTTCGCCGACCCAGGCAATGAGGCGGGCGTTCTTGACGTAAGCGGGGGCCTGGAGAGTCAGGCCGTGCAGGGCAGGGGCGTTCATCGCGGAGCTTTCTTGAATTGAAAAAACGGTTTTTTCAAAGACAGTGCAGCGCCGCGCAAGCGGCATGGCAGCCTTTGAGAAAACGGGTTTTTTCACAGTCTGAAGGCAGCGCAGCAAGCAGGCTGACCTGGCGGTCGGCGTCATGCCAAACCGACTGGGAGCCGCCATTCTAGGGAGATGACGTGGCTTTGTGTCAAGCAACAGCCAAAAAACTATGCAATATATGTATCGCCACATGCATCTTGTGTAATTGATTTGCATAAAAAACAGGCAAAAAAAAGCCCCGCATGCGGGGCTTTGGGCGGCTGCCAGAGAGCGGCCAGGCGCGGCCGGCTGGGCGTGGCTGGCTAGGCGCGGCCGGCTAGGCCAGGGTCACGGCAATGAAGGCCAGCAGGAACATCAGCACGGCGCCGACAAGCGGCAGCACGACTGGAATGTAGGGGAGGACCGCCTCGGTCGAGTCCAGGGGGTGCTCATCGACAGCGGGTGGCGTAGGGGAAGAGGACATGGCGCAAAAGCTCCCGTGAATGGATCAAGAGGTCGGCAATGCCATTATTTTAGGCAATTGGGGTCTGAATCGGCCCTGGGGTAAGCGATAGGAGTCTCAAGGTTCCGTGGCGCTCGCAACGCCTGCTGTCTATGAAACTGGCGTGCCCCAGCAAAGGGGCGGCGCGCCAGCGGCTCAGGGGGTGCTCCATTTCACACGCGTTGGGCTTCCATGCCCTGCGCGCGCAGGCTGGCCAGCACCTGCTCCACATGCGGCTGGTTGCGGGTTTGCAGCACGCATTCGATTTCCACATTCTGCGCGGCCAGCATGGTGAATGCACGCTGGTGGTGCACTTCCTCGATGTTGGCACCGGCGTCGGCCACGGTGGCGGTGATGCGCGCCAGCACGCCGGGCACGTCGCGTGCGCTGACGCGGATGCGCGCCAGCCGGCCCGAGCGCACCATGCCGCGCTCGATGATGGCGGCCAGCAGCAGGGGGTCGATGTTGCCGCCCGACAGCACCAGGCCGACTTTCTTGCCGGCAAAGCGCGGGGCGTAGCGCAGCATGGCCGCCAGGCCCGCGGCGCCCGCGCCTTCGACCAGGGTTTTCTCGATTTCCAGCAGCATCAGCACGGCTTGCTCGATATCGCCTTCGTCCACCAGCAGCAGGTCGTCGACCAGGGCGCGCACCACGGGCTCGGTCAACACACCGGGCGTGGCCACGGCAATGCCTTCGGCAATGGTCGACTGGCCCATGGGCAGATCGCTGCCCTGGATGGCGTTGACCATCGACGGAAAGCGCTGGGTCTGCACGCCGATGATTTCTATGTCGGGTTTGATGGCCTTGGCGGCCGTGGCCACGCCGGCGATCAGCCCGCCGCCGCCGATGGCCACCACCAGCATGTCCAGATCGGGCTGGGCCTGCAGCATTTCCAGGGCCAGCGTGCCCTGGCCCGCGGCCACGGCTTCGTCGTCGTAGGGGTGGACAAACACCAGGCTCTGGAGCTGGGCGAGTTCACGCGCATGGGCGCGGGCTTCGTCCAGCGTGTCGCCGTGCAGCACGACCTCGGCCCCAAAGCCGCGGGTGCGCTCGACTTTCACGTCCGGCGTGAAGCGCGGCATGACGATCACCGCGCGCAGACCCAGCCGCTGCGCATGGTAGGCCACGCCCTGGGCATGGTTGCCGGCGCTCATGGCGATCACGCCGCGCGCGCGTTCCTCGGGCGTGAGCTGGGCCAGCTTGTTGCAGGCGCCGCGCTCCTTGAACGAGGCCGTGAACTGCAGGTTCTCGAACTTGAGAAAGACCTGCGCGCCGACGATTTGCGAAAGCGTGCGCGATTCCACGCAAGGGGTCTCCAGGATGTGGCCCTGGATGCGCTGGGCGGCGCGCTGGATGTCGTGAAGGCTGAGCATGTGCGATTGTGGCCAGAGATGGCCGTATGCGCGAGGCCGCGGGGAAAACCTGGACAGGCGCGCAGGCTTTGCCGTTGCAGAGGGCGCAAGGGCAACGCCGCGATCGCCGACGAGGGGAGGCATTTTCCAGCGCTCGCATCGCCCACTGCCCACGCAACTGGCGCGCCCCAACAAGGGGACACCAAGCAAGGGCCGCCCCGCAGCGATGGTGTCGTCCCCCTCCACCGAAGGTTGAGAGGGGGAAGCGGCGTCAGCCGCTCAGGGGGTGCTCCATTTCAAGCCACCGGAAACCGCAACGTAAAACAGGTTCCGCCACGCGCCGAGCTCGTCACGGCGACTGCGCCGCCTTGGGCGATGGTGAGCGCCTTGACGATGGACAGGCCCAGGCCCGAGCCTTCGCTGCGCCGCTTGCCCGGGAGCTGGGAAAAGCGCTGAAAGGGAAACTGCTGCAACTCCGCCGGCAGGCCGGGCCCGGCATCGCTGATGCGCAGCACCACGCTGTCCGGGCCGTTTTCGGGATTCTCGCGGCGCAGCTGCATGCCCAGCCAGCCGCCCTGACTGGCATGGCGCACCGCGTTGCTGATCAGGTTGGAGATGATCTGGCGCATCCGGTCCGGGTCGGCCTTGATGTCCGCCCAATCCTGTTCGGACGCATCTTCATCCAGCGTGGGGAGGTCCAGTTCCAGCACCATCTGGTTGGCGTCCAGCTGTGGCTGGTAGTGGGGAATGATGTCGCTGACCAGCGCGATCATGTCCACCCGCCGCTTGACCAGCGACAGCTGGTCGGCATCGGCCATGGACAGGGTGTGAAGATCGCCGACCAGGCGGCCCAGGTGCTGCACCTGGTGCAGCAGGGTGGAGAACTCCGCCTTGTCGGCGGTGATCACGCCGTCGCAGATGGCGTGCAGGCGGGCCTGCAGCACCGTGATGGGCGTGCGCAGTTCGTGCGAGACGGACGCTGCCGTGGCCCGTCGCTCGTACTCCAGGCCTTCCAGCGCGTCGACCATGCGGTTGAAGGTGGTCACCATGTCGGCCATTTCGCCATGTGCGGCGCCGATGGTGGCCCGGGCGCTGAAATCCCCTTGCTCCACGCGCACGGCCACTTCGGCCATGGAGGCCAGCGGGCGGGTGATCAGCCGCGAAATCCAGAACCCTATGCCCAGGCCGAAAGGCAGGCAGATCAGCAGGCCTATGGTCAGGGACCAGCGCTCGCCGAACAGCAGGTCGTTGCGCCAGTACTGGTTGTAGATTTCCATGGCCCGCGAGCTGTTGCCAAGGTCCTTGGCTTCAAGGACGTCGAGCTCGGAGCGCAGGGGTTGCGGCAGGTTGTCGTAGAAACTCTTGTACTGCCATTCGGCAAAAAGAATCACGCCCGCGGCCATGATGGCAATGGTTGCCAGCAGGGCCGCTGACATCCAAACGCCGAAGCGGACCCAGATGCGGTCTAGTTGCCTGGCCATAGACGATAGCCGATGCCGCGCACGGTTTCTATCATCCCCTCCTGTCCGGCCAACTGCAGCTTGCGCCGCAGCTTGGATAGGTGGGAGTCGATCACCCGCTCCAGCGCATCGCTTTCGGGCAGGCAGTTGTCGATCAGGTGGGTGCGGGAAAAACAGCGCCGGGGTTGGGACGCGAGGCAGGCCAGCAACCGGAACTCGGTGAGGGTCAGCGACAGCAGCACGGGATGGCCCGCGGTGTCATAGACGATGGCGCTGTGTGCCTGGGGGTCGATCTCGATCTGGCCGACCCGGATCGGGGCATCCTGGGCTTTGCCGTTCTGTACCTGCGTGCGTCGCAGCACGGCGCGAATTCTGGCCACCACTTCGGGTGGGTTGAAAGGTTTGGAGACGTAGTCATCCGCACCCAGGCGCAAGGCCAGCAGCTTGTCCACATCATCGACCATGGCCGAGACCATGATCACGGGGGTCTGCCCCTCGTCGCGGATGGACCGCAGCACATCCAGTCCATCCATGCCGGGCAGGCTGATGTCGAGCAGGACGATATCCGGGCGCAACTGGCGAAACAACTGCAGGGCCTGCGTCCCATCCTGTGCGATCTGCGCGCGCAGACCATCGCGTTCCAGATAGGCCGTGAGGATGCTGGCGATATGGGGCTCATCTTCCACGATGAGGGCCATGGGCTTCTTCATTGCTACCGCCGGGCCCGCTGGCCGCACAACGCTCTCCATATTGTCTCCATAAATCCTGCAATGTTGCGCAAGCTTGTTGTGGCGCAATGGACTACGCCTTGTGCCCATTTTTGCACCATCCCTGTCGATCCGGTGTCGACTGTCTTAACTCATTCTTGCGTGAATACTACTCCGACTGCGATGTTCCGCCTCTGTGCCTGCCTGCTGCCTGCAGCCGGGCTGCTGGCCGGGTGCGCGGCGCCTGAGCCCGTGGCGCTGGACTCGCGCACCCCCTCCGCCTGGACCCAGGCCGCACCCCAGGGGGCGGCCCCGCAGCTGCGGGCCTGGTGGCAGGTCTGGAACGATGCGGCGTTGAATGCCCTGGTCGATGAGGCCATGGCCACGAACCTGGACCTGGGCCAGGCCGAGCACCGTCTGCGCCAGCAGCGCCTGCTGTCTGGCGCGGCCGACAAGGCCTACCTGCCGGAGTTCAAAGGCAACATCCGCACCTTGCAGGATGTGGCGGCGACGGACTCCTACTTTCACGCCAGCATAGACATGGGCTGGGATCTGGGGCTGTTTGGCGCCACCGAGTCCCAGAGCCAGATCAGCGCTGCCGAGCAGCTGGATGCGCAGGCCCGGTTGCAGGCCGTGCGCGTGGCCATCGTGGCCGATGTGGTCCACCGCTATCTCGATATCCAGATGGCCCGGCGCCAGCGTCAGCTGCTGGCCCAGCTCGCTACGCTGGACCAGCGTGCCGTGCAACTGGCCCAGGTGCGCGAGCAGCAGCGCCTGGGCGGCTCCGAAGCGACGGTGCAGCTGCGCATCCAGGCGGCGCAAGCCCAGGTCCAGCAGGCCGAGCTGCAGCAGGCCCAGGCCCAGGCGGCGCATGGACTGGCCGTGCTGCTGGGGCGCGACCGCCCGGCGCCGCAGTGGCTGGCCGTGGACGGTCCGGCGCCGCTGCCGGCGGTGGCCGCCCTGCCGTTTAGCCAGATGCCGGCCGATCTGCTGCGCACACGTCCCGACATCCAGCAGGCCGAAGCCCAGGTGGCTCGGGCCGGGGGCGAAGCCGGCTTGGCGCGTTCGGCGCTGTATCCGCGCTTTGTGCTGCAAGGCTCCTTGCTGTATTCCTACAACATCACGGGCAACCGCCGCGTGGCGTCGGGCAGCCTGCCGGTGTTCGGGCCGCTGATCGATATTCCGCTGTTTGACTGGGGCCGCCGCAAGGCCCAGGCGGATGCCAGCCAGGAGGCGCTGCAGGCGGCGACGCTGGCGTACCGCAAGACCGTGGTGGAGGCGGTGGCCGAAGTCGAGTCGGCGCTGGCGGCCTTGACGGCCCAGCAGACACGCCATGCCTTGCTGTCCCAGGTGCAAGGCCTGTTGCAGGCGCGCGCGGTGGCCGATGGCAAGCGCCAGCAACTGGGTCTGTCCAGCGAATACACCGGCTTGACGACGCAGCGCGACGCGCTGATCAACCAGTCCGCGGAGATCACGGCCCAGGCCGCGCACGCCCTGGCCTATGTGGCCTTGTACAAGGCCCTGGGCGGAGCCCCCGTGCCGGCGCTGCAAGACCAGGAAGGCCGGTCATGATCGCCTTGGCGCGCAAGACCCTGGTGCATGAGTGGCGGCGCTTTGTGCCGTCCATCTTTGCCGTGGGTTTTTCCGGCGTGCTGCTGGCCATGCAGGCGGCGCTGGTGCTGGGAATTTTCAGTTCGGCCGCGATTTACGTCACGGCATCTTCCGCCGATCTGTGGGTGACCTATCCCGGCACGCAAAGCGTGAACTTTGGCCGCATGCTGGGCGAGGATGTGGAGATGCATCTGCGCATGGACCCGGATGTGGCGGCCGTCGAGCCCTATGTCTGGGTGGATGGCGACTGGCGTGGGCGGCAGACGGCGAACAAGTCGGGCCTGTCGGTGTATCTGTCCGGCATTTCCACGGATGCCCAGGCCATGATGTTTTCGCAGCTGCTGCAGCCCCGGCACCGCCTGCGCCTGCGCGAGCCGGGCGCGGTGATTGTGGACCGCGCCGACCTGGCGACGCTGGGCGTCGGTCCGGGCGACCGGGCCTGGATCAACCACCATCCGGTGCGGGTGGTGGCGGCCATCGACGGCTTGCGCGGCCTGGGCGGGGTGAATGTGCTGGCCTCGCTGGCGACGGCGCGGGAGATCGCCGGCCCGGACGCAGCCCATGGCAGCACGTATTTTCTGGCCAAGCTGGCGCCGAACGCCTCGGCCGCCGAAGTCCAGCAACGCCTGCGCGACAACGGCAGCAGCTTCGGGCCCTTTGAAGTCTGGACGGCGCAGGCCTTTTCACGCCAGTCGCAGCGGTACTGGATGCTGGACACCGGCGCGGGCGCCGGCGTGCTGTTCATGGCCATCATCGTGTGTCTGGTGGGGGCCGTGGTGACCAGCCAGTCGCTCAAGACCGTGGTGCTGGGTTCGGCGCGCGAATACGCCACGCTCAATGCCCTGGGCGTGAGCCGGGGCGCGCTCAGCCGGGTGGTGATCGAGCAGGCCTGCTGGATTGGCGGACTGGGCTTTGTGGTGGCCGTCGGCGCCAGTGCGCTGCTGCTGGCCGTGGCCACGGCCTACCGCGTACCGGTGGCCATGAATGGCACGGCCGTGCTGGCTTGCGCCTTGCTGCTGGTGGTGCTGGCCTTGCTGTCCGGTCTGGGTGCGGTGCGCAGCCTGCTGCGGGCAGATCCCGCGGCCTTGTTGCGTTGAGAAAGAGACCGCCATGACCATGCATTCTTCCTTGACGCCCACGCTGGCTGTCCCGCGCTCGGAGCCCAGTCTGGAGGCCGTGCGCCTGTCCCGCTCTTTCTGTTCGGGCGTGGTCAGCGTGCAGGTGTTGCAAGGGCTGTCCATCAGCCTCTACCCCGGTGAGCTGAGCCTGATTTCGGGCCCCTCGGGCTGCGGCAAAAGCACGCTGCTGTCCCTGCTGTCGGGCCTGCAGCAGCCCGACAGCGGTCAGGCCCTGGCCCTGGGCGAAGACCTGAGCCGGCTGAGCGTGCGGGCGCTGGAGAAATTCCGTCTGCGCTATACCGGCTTTGTGTTCCAGGGCTTCAATTTGTTTCCGGCCCTGACGGCGCTGGAGCAGGTCCAGCTGGTCCTGGGCTATATGGGCATGGATGCCAAGAGCAGCCTGCGCCGCGCGCAGGATGCCCTGGACGAGGTGGGCATGTCCCACCGCGCCCACATGCGCCCGGCACAGCTGTCGGGTGGCGAAAAACAGCGCGTGGCCATCGCCCGCGCCATGGCCAAGGCGCCACAACTGCTGTTTGCCGACGAGCCCACCAGTGCCCTGGATGCGGAAAGCGGCCAGCGGGTGATCGACATCCTGCATGCGACCGCCAGAGTCCATGGGACGACGGTGCTGTGCGTGAGCCATGACCCGCGCCTGGTGCGGCACGCCGATCGCGTGCTGTCCATGGAAGACGGAGTGATCCGCAATGAATGGCGTCAGCCCGCGAGCCCCCAAGGAATGATTGCATGACTTTTTCAGTGAAGAACTTCGCCCTGCGCCTGGCGCAGCCTGCCGCACCGCGCTGGGGCCTGGGTGCCGCCATGCTGGCCTGTGTCTGGCTGTCGGCTTGCAGCCCTTCGGGCCGCGAGGCCTCAGCCGAGCCGGTGCAGGCCAGCCCCAAGGCACCGCGTGCGCTGGCGCTGGCCCGCGGCAAGGTGGATGTGGAAGGCGGCCTGCTGGTGCTGCCGGCCGGCGCCGAAGGCGTGGTCCAGCAGCTGAAGGTGAAAGATGGCCAGCGCGTGCAGGCCGGTCAGGTCCTGCTGCGTCTGGGCGATGCCGCGGCCCAGGCCGATGTCGCGGTGGCCGAATCGGAGGAGCAGCTGGCACAGGCGCGGCTCGCCGCCCGGACGGCGCGCCTGCCGGTGCTGCAGCAAACCTTGACGCGCTGGCAGACCGCGGCCAAGCAGGGCGCTGCCGATGGGCAGCAGGTGGAAGAGGCCGCACAGGCGCTGCGCGATGCGCAGTCGGAACAGGCGATTGCCAAGGCCGAAGTGCAGGTGGCCCAGCGCAAGCAGGCCCAGCTGCGCGCGCTGCTCACTCGCCAGGAGCTGCGTGCTCCCGAGGCCGGCACCGTGGTGCGCGTGCAAAGCCATGTGGGCGCCCATGTCGCGCCCGGCACGCCGACGGTGGTGCTACTGCCCGAGCGGGCCTTGATCGTGCGCGCCGAACTCAATGAATCCTTTGCCTCCGCGGTGCGCGAAGGCATGCCGGCGACGGTGGTGATCGACGGCGATGCGGGTGCGGCCCAGCGTCTGCCGGCGGCCAAGGTGCTGCGCATCAGCCCGGTGTTCGGGGTGGGGCAGCTGCAGGAGGACACGCAGCGCGGTCCGGTGCGGGTGATCGAATGCGTGCTGGTGTTTGACCAGCCGCCTGTGGCCCGCGTGGGCCAGAACGTAAGGGTGACTTTCCATGAATAAGCGCATACCGTTGACCGCCGCAGCCGCGGGCTGGATGGTGCAAAGTGATTTCGACGGCACGATCAGCGTGCTGGACGTGACCGATACCCTGCTCAACCGCTTTGGCATGCCGGGGTGGCAGGCGCTGGAAGAGGCCTGGGAGCGCGGCGACATCGGTTCACGCGAATGCATGAAGGGCCAGGTGGCCTTGCTGGACATGAGCGAGGCCGAGCTGCGTGCCCATCTCGACGGCATCGCCATCGACCCGGATTTCGTGGCCTTCGTGGCGGCGGCCCAGGCCCAGGGAGTGAAAGTGCAGGTGGTCAGCGACGGCATCGATTACGCCATCCGCCATGTGCTGACGCGCCACGGTCTGGGACATCTGGAAGTGATTGCCAATCGGCTGGTGCCGGCCGGCGAACGCCGCTGGCGGCTGGAGTCGCCCTGGGCCAGCGCGCATTGCGCGCGGGCCAGCGGCAACTGCAAGTGCGAGCGCCTGGCCGAGCAGCAGGCGCTGCACGGACGCGTGCTGTACGTGGGCGACAGCACTTCGGATTTCTGTGTCTCGGGCAAGGCCGATTTTGTGCTCGCCAAGTACAAGCTGATTGCCCATTGCGAGGCGCAGGCAATACCCCATGCACCGTTTGAGAATTTTGCGCAGGCCACCCGCCTGCTGAACGAGGTGGTGCGCGGCGTGCCCGCACCCCAGCTTGTGGAGACGATGGAATGAGTTTGGAAAGTCCTGGTGAAGACCTCGCCAGCGAAGTGCAGGCGCTGGAGCTTGCGGCGCGGAGCATCTGCGTGACGGAGCATGAATTTCTGCTGCCGGGCCAGGGGCCGCAGGCGCGCACGGGCGTGCTGCTGGTGCACGGCATGACGGGTACGCCCAATGAAATGCGGCTGCTGGCCAAGGGCTTGAACAAGCAAGGCTTCACGGTGTATGCGGTGCAGCTGGCGGGCCATTGCGGCACGATGCAGGACCTGGTCGCCACGCGCTGGGGCGACTGGCTGGCCAGCGTCGAGGCGGGGCTGGACAGGCTGGCGGCGCATGTCGACCGCGTGGTGGTCGGCGGACTGTCGATGGGTGCCGTGCTGGCGCTGGCCGTGGCGCAGCGCCGCCCGCAACAGGTGGCGGGCGTGTGTGCGCTGTCCACCACCTTCCGTTATGACGGCTGGAGCATTCCGGTCTATACCCGCCTGGCCTTCCTGCTGCCGCTGTTTCGCCTGCTGGGCATAGGCCGCAGCAGCGTGTTCATGGAGGCACCACCCTATGGCATCAAGGACGATGCGCTGCGCGCGCGCATCGTGGCGCAGATGCAGGGCGGCAACAGTGCCGAGGCCGGCCTGCCGGGCAACCCCTGGTGGTCCATCATCGAAATGCGGCGCCTGTCGGCCCATGTGCTGCCCCGCCTGGGCCAGGTCCAGGCGCCATGCCTGGTGGTCCATGCGCGTGAAGACGATATCTCCGCCATCTCGAACGCCCAGGACATCGTGCGCGGCGTGCAGCGCGCGCCGGTGGAGCTGGTGCTGCTGGACAACTGTTATCACATGATCACCATCGACCGCGAGCGGCGCACGGTGATCTCCCGCATGGCCGACTTCGTCGCCGGCATTGCGCAAAAGGCCGTGCCCCATGGGCAGTGAACTCACCCCCCTGGTCATCACGCTGTGGGTGCTGAACGTGATGGTCGACTGCGGCGGCCAGCTGGCCTTCAAGGCCGCGGCCATGGACCCGCGCGCCGGCGATGGCCTGGAGCGCTGGAAATTCATGGCGCGCCGGCCCTGGATGTGGGTCGGCATTGCCTGCTACCTGGTCGAATTCCTGTTGTGGCTGGCCTTTTTGTCGCTGGTGCCGCTGTCCGACGGCGTGCTGCTGGGCTCGATCAATATCGTGGCCGTGATGCTGGCCGGACGCGTGCTGTTCGCGGAAAGACTTTCGCCCATGCGCGTGACCGGCATCCTGCTGGTGTCCATCGGCGTGGCCATTGCGGGGTTCAAGGCATGAAGCGTTTCTATCTGGTTGGTTTCCTGCTGCTGATGGCTTTCGACACCCTGGCCCAGCTGAGTTTCAAGATGGCCGGCGACTCGGCCCTGCCGCTGGAGCTGTCGGGTGCCTGGCTGGCGCGGGTGTTCGGTCAGCCCTGGATCTACGGCGCCATCATCGGCTACATAGGCTCGTTCTTCAGCTGGATGACGCTGCTCAGGCATGCGCCCATAGGGCCGGCATTCGCGGCGTCGTATCTGGAAATCGTTTCGGTGCTGATCCTGTCGGTCTGGCTGTTCAACGAAACCGTGGGCTGGCCGCAGATCCTGGGCGCGGCCTTCATCATTGCCGGCATTGTGTGCCTGGCGTTCAGCGAAACCGCCGAAGCGCAGTTGCACGACGCCGTGGCGGACAACGCCGGCGGCAATCCCGGGGCCGGCTCGGCCACGGCCAGCGCCGCGCACCTGCTGGCGGCCGAGCCGCGGCACTGAGGGCTTTACTGCGCGGCGGCTTCCCGCTGGCGCAGGGCGGCTTCGCGCTCGGCGATGTAGTCGCGCGTCAGCGGCACGGCCTCCTGGCGGCGCGCCAGCTGCACCTGGAAGATGGCGATGTCCTGGTAGCGGAACGCGGCTTCCGACATGGACAGGTAGAACTCCCACATGCGGCAAAAGCGCGCGTCATACAGCGCCAGGGCCTCGCTGCGCCGCGCCATGAAGCGCTCGCGCCACAGCCGCAGCGTGCGCGCGTAGTGCAGGCGCAGTACTTCGATGTCGGTGATCACCAGGCCCGAGCGTTCTATGGCCGGCGTGAACTCGGACATGGACGGGATATGGCCGCCGGGGAAGATGTACTTCTCTATCCACGGGTTGTTGAAGTCCGGCACATCGCTGTTGCCGATGAAGTGCAGCAGCATCACGCCGTCGTCGGCCAGCAGGTCGCGGCACTGGCGGAAAAAGGCGTCGTGAAAGCCCGTGCCCACATGTTCGAACATGCCCACCGAGACGATGCGATCGAAGGGCCCGACGGTGTCTCGGTAGTCTTCCAGCCGGTAGCTCAGCTGCTCCCGGCAGGGCGAGGCCGCCGCGCGCTGGGAGGCGCCTGCGAGCTGCTCGGTCGACAGCGTGATGCCGGTGACATGGCCGGCTCCGGCCACTTCGGCCAGGTAGCGCGACAGGCCGCCCCAGCCACAGCCTATGTCCAGCACCTTGTGGCCGGGCTCCAGCAGCAGCTTGGCGGCGATATGGCGTTTCTTGGCCAGTTGGGCGGCTTCCAGGTCTTCGTCGCCGTGCTCGAAGTAAGCGCAGGAGTATTGGCGTTCGGTATCGAGAAACAGCTGGTAGAGCCTGTCGTCCAGGTCATAGTGGTGGGCGACATTGGCGCGCGATTGCTGGCGCCGGTTGTTCTGCAGCAGGGGCCGCAAACGCATGCGCCAGGCATCGATCAGGCGCACCACCCAGCTGGGCTGCGTGTCGCGGGCGTCACGCAGCACCAGTTCGAGCAGGTCGTACACCGTGCCCTGCTCGACGCGCAGACGCTCCTGCATGAACATCTCGCCCAGGTTCAGATCCGGGTCGCGCAGCAGGGCCCAGACGGCGCGCCGGTCGGTGAAGCGCAGGTGCACCCGCGGCACCGTGTCGTCGCCAAACACCAGCGAGCGCCCCGAAGGCAGGAGAATTTCCAGATGACCGCGCCGCACCAGGGGCGTGAAAGCGCGTTGCAGCAGTTGTTCTGTCAGTCGGTCGATCATCGATGTGCTTTCCTCGGGTGATGGGCCTCTCGGCGGCGGTGAACTGCGAATTCAGGGCGTGGAATGGCGGCCGATCTGGGCCACCAGGCGGGTGTTGAGGGCATGCTGGCCGGCCTGCCATGCGCTCAGCGGCGCGGCGGCGTCCAGGTCGGTGTCCTGCCCGTCCTGGGCGCTGAGCCAGCGCTTCCACCAGCTGCGGTAGCGGTAGGACGAGACATCGCCGGTGATGTCGCTGCCCACGATCTGGCCGGACAGCGCGGCAATGATGCGCTGGGCCTGCTCCTCCAGCATCTGGCCCTGGTCCCAGTTGGTGCGCACGACGGAGGTGGCAAACACATCCTTGTCTATGCTCAGATAAGTGGGCTGGGGCTGCTGTCGCAGCTGATGCGACAGGGCGGCCGTCAGTGCTTCCAGGCTGGCGAAATGGTGAAACGCCGACTGCAGGCCCAGACGCCGGCTCCAGCCGGTGTCCACGCCGCAGCTCCAGTAGCTCAGGCGGCCGCGCTGCAGCGGGGTCAGGTAGTTTTCCCAGGCATGGCCGCCGCCGATGTCGCTGGAGGTGATGCCCACCACATGCACATGGGACACGGCCGGATGCAGGGCCACGCGCCGCACCCAGGAGCCGCAATGCACGCCCCAGGGAAAGCGCATATTGTCCGGATGGTTGTCGAGCACCACCACGCGCAGCGGCGCCGCGGCGTCAAAGCCATGCGCGGCGATGCTGCGCTCGATCAGCGGCCAGCTCAGGTGGTGAAAATCGCCGCTGCCCATGAGCACCGTGCCGTGTTCAGCGGCCGGCGGCAGGCGCTGCGCGAGCACCTCGCGAAAGGCCTGGAACTGGCGCAGCGTGCAGCCGAAGCGCACGCGCTCCTGCCAGTCGGTCAGCGGCAGGCGCAGCTCACCGGCCAGCGGGCCGACGGAGCCGTCCACATCCAGCACCACGGGCTGCGTCATGGTTGTTCGCTCCATTGGCGATCGCTTTCAAAATGTCCGGCAAAGCGCCGGCCGATGGCGCGCAGCAGCGGGTTGCGCACGAACACCGCATGGCGCGTGAAGGTGAATTGCGCGCCCAGCTGGGCCTTGACTTCGGGGTCGGTCCAGCCGGCCACGTAGTGCGTCAGGCCGCGCGCCAGCGCGTATTCCAGATTGACCATCCAGCTGACGAAATACAGGTTCGCCGCGCGGGCGGCCGGGTAGGACAGGCCTATGTATTTGTCCAGCAGTTTGCCAGCGTGCTCGAAGCACAGATTCCAGCCCAGCAGCGCGCCGGGCGTGCCGTCGTCATTGCGCTGGCGGTATTCGAACACCAGGCCGTGGTTGGGCGTGCTGGCGCTGTCGCGCAGCAGGGCAGCGACAAAGTCGCGCGTGAGTTTGTCGAAGTGGATTTCGCTTTGCGCATACACGGCGTCGAACAGCGCGTAGTAGGCATCGACCAGCGCATCGTCGGCAAAGGCCGCACCCGTGGGAATGCGCGCAATGCACAGCGCATCGCGGCTCTTGAGCTTGCGCTTGAGGTTCTTGCGCCGGCTGGTGGACAGGCGCGCCAGGTAGTCGTCCAGGCTGGCGAAATCGATGGGCACATAGGCCAGGGCCTGGCCTTCGACCAGCACAAAGCCTTGGCCTTCGAGCGCGCGCAGCGTGGCTGCGGCATGGGCATTGTCGGCGTCCGACAGCAGGGGCGAGGCCTGGGGCAGGTCCTTGAGAATCGTCAGCTGCCTGCGGCCGGCCAGCGCCCGCATCGCCCGCGCCAGCGCCTCGGGCGCCAGCTGGCGCGGCAGCGGCGTGTATTCGGTGACCGTGGTGCCGACGAAGTCCGTCGACAGGCGCAGGCGCCGCGACAGCCAGCCGCCGCCGGGCAAGGCCTGCAAGCGGGCCTTGAGCTGGGGTTCGGCCGTGGTCAGCAGATCGAACGGGGCCCTGAAGGCCGACAGCTGCGCGTGCGGCAGCAGCGCAAAACCCTCGGGAGGGTGTTGCGCGAACTGCTGCAGCAGGGCGTCGGGTTCGAGCTGGTTGTACTGAGCCACCCGCCGATCAGGCCTTCTTGGCGCGGGTCAGCAACTGGTCCAGCAGGGACATGGCTTCGTCGATTTCCGCACGCGAAATCATCAGCGACGGAGCGAAGGTGATCACGTTCTTGTAGTAGCCGCCCACGTCCAGCACCAGACCGCGTTGCTGGCCCTGGTACTCGAGTCCGCCTTCCAGGCCGATGTCGACCATCTTGTCGAGCAAGGCCTTGTTGGGCGTGAAGCCGTCGTCGGTGCAGATCTCGGCGCGCAGCGCCAGGCCCATGCCGTCGACATCGCCGATTTCCTTGTGGCGCTTTTGCAGTTCCTTGAGGCCTTCGAGGAAGTAGGCGCCGGATTCGCGCACCTGGCGACCGAAGTCCATTTCGTGCGTCATCTTCATCACTTCCAGGCCCAGGGCCGTGCCCAGCGGGTTGGCGGCGAAGGTGGAGTGGGTCGAGCCCGGTGGGAAGACCGTGGGGTTGATCAGCTCTTCGCGGGCCCACAGACCCGACAGCGCGTTCAGGCCGTTGGTCAGCGCCTTGGCAAAGACCAGCACATCGGGCTTGATGCCGAAGTTTTCCACCGACCACAGGGTGCCGGTGCGCCAGAAGCCCATCTGGATTTCATCGACCACCAGCAGCACGCCGTGGTCGTCCAGCACCTTCTTCAGGCCGGTGAAGAAATTCGCCGGTGGAATGACGTAGCCGCCCGTGCCCTGGATGGGCTCGATGTAGAAGGCCGCGTATTCGCACTGGTTGGTCTTGGGGTCCCAGACCGCGTGGTATTCGTTCTCGAACTTGCGCGCGAATTCACGCACGATGGAGTCCGCATACTCTTCCGACGTCATGCCCTTGGGGCGGCGGAAAGGGTAGGGGAAGGGGATGAACTGCGCACGGTCGCTGAAGTGGCCGAAGCGGCGACGGTAGCGGTAGCTGGAGGTGATGCTCGAAGCGCCCAGCGTACGGCCGTGGTAGCCGCCTTCAAAGGCGAACATCAGGCTTTTGCCGCCGCTGGCATTGCGCACGACCTTGAGCGAGTCTTCAATCGCCTGGGCGCCGCCCACGTTGAAGTGCACGCGGCCGTCGCTGCCCCATTTCTTCTTGGCATCCTCGGCGATGAACTTGGCCAGTTCGATCTTGGTCGGGTGCAGGTACTGGCTGGCGACCTGGGGCAGCGTCTGCAGCTGCTCGATCATGGTCTGTTCCAGACGCTTGTTCTTGTAGCCGAAGTTCACGGCCGAGTACCACATCTGCAGATCGAGGTAGGCCGTGCCTTTGTCGTCGTACATGTAGCTGCCATCGCAGCCTGTGAAAATCTTCGGGGGGTTGACGTAATGGACAGTGTCCCCGAACGAGCAGTACTTGGCCTCGTCGGCCAGCAATTGGGTGGTATTGATCACAGCGAAAGGCTCCGTTATTCAGCTGTGGCAGTCTGCTGGGTCAACCTTGATGGCCTGTCGAGCCTTTGTGTGCGAATTGTGGAGAAAGTGGATATGGCCCCCACGCTTGCTCGCTGCGCGTAGCCGCGCTGGGGGGCGAAGCCCCCCATGACATCCATGGGCGCGTTTTGCCTCAGCTGCCCGACTGGCTCACGCGCAGCACTTCGGCGCCGTAGGCTTCGAGCTTCTTGGCGCCCATGCCGGGGATGCCGTGCAGGTCGTCCAGGCTGGCCGGGTGGCGCTCGGCGATGGCGGCCAGCGTGGCGTCGTGGAAGATCACATAGGCCGGCAGGTTGTGCTCGCGGGCCACTTCGGCGCGCCAGGCCTTGAGGTTGATGAAGCGCACCTGGGCATCGGGCCCGAGGTTGAGCGCCGCGACGTTGGCCTGCGGCGCCTTGCGCGTGCGCTTGGCGGCGCTGGCCGTGGCTTCGCGCAGCATCACCTGGGCGTCGCCGCGCAGCACGGCGCGCGAGCCCGGCGTCAGCGCCAGGGTGTCGAAGCTGTGGCCGCTGTCGCTGGTGACCTTGTGCAGGCCTAAAGCGCCCGTGGCCAGCAGCTGGCGCAGCACGCCGCGCAATTGCGCTTCGGAGTACTGGGCGCCGAGGCCGAAGGTCGACAGGCTCTGGTGGCCGTATTGGCGCACTTTCTCGGTGTCCTTGCCGCGCAGCACGTCCATGATGTGGCCCGTGCCGAACGTCAGCTGGCAGGCTTCGTGCACGCGGTAAATGGTCGACAGCAGCTTGCGCGCGGCGTCCGTGCCGTCCCAGACCGCGGGCGGGTTCAGGCAGTTGTCGCAGTTGCCGCAGGGCGTGGAGTCTTCGCCGAAATAGCCCAGCAGGCGCTGGCGGCGGCAATCGGTGGCTTCGGCCAGCGCGAGCAGCGCGTCGAGCTTGCCGCGCATCACCTGCTTGAAGGTTTCCTCGGCCGGGCTTTCGTCGATCATGCGCCGCTGGTTGACCACGTCGTTGAGGCCGTAGGCCATCCAGGCGTGGGCTGGCAGACCGTCGCGGCCCGCGCGGCCGGTTTCCTGGTAGTAGCCTTCGATGTTCTTGGGCATGTCGACATGGGCCACGAAGCGCACGTCGGGCTTGTCTATGCCCATGCCGAAAGCGATGGTCGCGCACATCACGATGCCTTCCTCGCGCAGGAAGCGGTCCTGGTGGCGCTGGCGCGTTTCCACGGGCAGGCCTGCGTGGTAGGGCAGGGCCGAGAGGCCGGCGTTCTGCAGCGTCTGGGCCAGCTCCTCGACGCGCTTGCGCGACTGGCAATAGACCACGCCCGCGTCGCCCTGGTGCTCGGTCTGGATGAAGCGCTGCAGCTGGGCCGTGGCGTCTTTCTTCTCGACGATGGTGTAGCGGATGTTGGGGCGGTCGAAGCTGCTGACGAACTGGCCGGCTTCTTCCAGTTGCAGGCGCTCGACGATGTCGGCGCGCGTGAGCGCATCGGCCGTGGCCGTGAGGGCGATGCGCGGCACGCCGGCATAGCGTTCGTGCAGCACCGTGAGCGCACGGTATTCGGGCCGGAAATCATGGCCCCACTGGCTCACGCAATGCGCTTCGTCGATGGCGAACATCGACAGCTGGCCGGCTTCGTACAGGCCATCGAGCAGGCCCAGAAAACGCGGCGTGTTGAGCCGCTCGGGCGCGGCGTACAGCAAGGTGATGTCGCCGGTCTGCATGCGCAGCTCGACTTCCTGCGTCTGCTCGTACGACAGCGTGGAGTTGAGAAAAGCCGCGTCCACGCCGGCTTCGTGCAGCGCACCCACCTGGTCGTGCATCAGCGCGATCAGTGGCGAGACCACGATGGTCACGCCCAGCCCCTGCTGCTGGCGCACGATGGCCGGCACCTGGTAGCACAGGCTCTTGCCCCCGCCCGTGGGCATCAGCACCAGCGCGTCGCCGCCGGCAATCACATGGCTGACGATCGCCGCCTGCGGGCCACGGAACTGGTCGTAGCCAAAAACTTCTTGCAATACGGACTGCGCGGTGGACAAGCGAAAACTCTCGAAAAGATGGCTGAAAGCGACCATCCATCCTGGTTCAAACGCATGCGTGCAACCGGAGATGGCAGGGGCCAGGGAAGTGCTTATTGTGCGCTCCCCTCAATACACCAGGGGTTGGCGCGGGCCTTCCTACAATGCTCTCTTACGTCTGTTGCTGCTGGACCCATGTCCCCACCCTCTTCTGCTCCCCTGGCCGACGGCCTGCGGCTGTTCGGTCCGGCCGACGATCCGCCCATCCCGCTGGACGCTGGCGCGTTGCTGCTGCCCGGCTGGGCCGCGGCCGAGGCCACGCGCTGGGTGCAGTGCGTGCAGGCCGTGGTGGCCCAGGCGCCGTGGCGCGTGATGCGCACGCCCGGCGGCGCCAGCATGTCGGTGGCCACCAGCAATTGCGGCGACTGGGGCTGGGTGTCGGATGCCAGCGGCTACGCCTACCGCGCCACCGATCCGCTCAGCGGCCAGCCCTGGCCGGCCATGCCCGGCTGGCTCAGCGACCAGGCCGGTGCGGCGGCCGCCGCCGCGGGCTACCCGGGCTTTGTGCCCGATGCCTGCCTGATCAACCGCTACGCGCCCGGCGCCAGGATGTCGCTGCACCGCGACGCGGACGAGCGCGACGCCAGCGCGCCCATCGTCTCCATCTCGCTGGGCCTGCCGGCGACTTTCCTCTGGGGCGGCCTGCAGCGCAGCGACCGCGTGCGCCGCATGCAGCTCGAACATGGCGACGTGCTGGTCTGGGGCGGCGCGTCGCGCATGACCTTCCACGGTGTCAGTCCGCTCAAGGACGGTCTCCACCCACTGCTCGGTTCCGAGCGCTGGAACCTCACGTTTCGCATGGCGCGAGCGCTGTACATGGCCCCCACGCTTGCTCGCTTCGCGTAGCCGCTGCCCCCCGAGGGGGGCCGTCCGCCGCCTTGGGGCGGCCCGGCGGCGGCGGATTCGCCTCGGCGGTTGAGGGAAAGCCGCGGCCAGCGACGGGACAGCATCCAATTTCCTACAATCGGCGGCATGAGCCTGCCCCACTACACCCGCGCCAAAGACCTGCCCGCCACCCTTGCCCGCCGCATCGCCATCCTCGATGGCGCCATGGGCACCATGATCCAGCGTTTCAAGCTGGGCGAAGCGCAGTACCGTGGCGCAGGCTATACGGGGCCCGATGCCGTGGGCGACCGCTTTGCGGATCTGCCGCGCGACGTCAAGGGCAACAATGAATTGCTGAGCCTGACCCGCCCCGACGTGATCCGCGACATCCACGAACGCTACCTGGCCGCGGGCGCCGACCTGATCGAAACCAATACCTTTGGCGCCACCACCGTGGCCCAGGACGACTACCTGCTGGGCCATCTGGCGCGCGAAATGAACCTGCGCTCGGCCCAACTGGCGCGCGCGGCCTGCGACAAGTACAGCACGCCCGACCATCCGCGCTATGTGGCCGGTGCCCTGGGCCCCACGCCCAAGACGGCCAGCATCAGCCCCGACGTCAACGACCCGGGTGCACGCAACGTCGACTTCGAGACGCTGCGCCGCGCCTACCTCGAGCAGACGCTGGCGCTGATCGAAGGCGGCGCCGACGTGATCCTGGTCGAAACCATTTTCGACACGCTCAACGCCAAGGCCGCGCTGTTCGCCGTGGACGAAGCGTTCGAGCAGAGCGGCGAATGCCTGCCCATCCTGATCAGCGGCACGGTCACCGACGCCTCGGGCCGCATCCTGAGCGGCCAGACCGTGACGGCTTTCTGGCACAGCGTGCGCCACGCGAACCCGCTGGCCATCGGCCTGAACTGCGCGCTGGGCGCGGCGCTGATGCGCCCCTACATCCAGGAGCTGCACAAGGCCGCGCCCGACACCTTCATCAGCTGCTACCCCAATGCTGGCCTGCCCAACCCGATGAGCGACACCGGCTTTGACGAAACGCCCGAAGTCACCAGCCGCCTGGTGCACGAGTTCGCGGCCGAAGGCCTGGTCAACATCCTCGGCGGCTGCTGTGGCACGACGCCCGAGCACATCGGCGCGATTGCCCAGGCCGTGCGGACCACGCCTACGCGGCCGTTGTTCTACCCGGCCCAGGCTTGAAATGGAGCACCCCCTGAGCGGCTGCGCCGCTTCCCCCTCTCAACCTGCGGTGGAGGGGGACGGCAGCCTCGGTGCGGGGCGGCCCTTCCTCGCTGCCTCTGAGCTGGGCCACGCCAGTTTCATGGGCCGTGGGTGGTGCAAGCGCCATGGATAACTGCAGCGCTGGGCCATGAATTTGCCCTTGCCGCCGGCTGGGGGGCCGTCTACCGTATCCCCTGTGTTGCCCGCAGCCGCAGCGGCGCCCGTGGCGGCGGCGCCGGCAGTGGTCCCCGCGCTGCCGGTCACGCCTGCGTTGAGCCTGTCGGCCCAGGCGCAGCAGGCCTTGCGCTTGCAGGTTTTCCAGACGCTGATCGCCCAGCTCGTGACCCAGGTCCAGTCGGGTCCGCAGGCGGCCGCGCCCCAGTGGCCGACCGCAGGCGTGGCCCCGGCCTTGCGGGCCATGCTCGCGGCCCTGCTGGAGCAGGCCACGGCCAGCTTGCCGCGGCCCCAGCAACTGGTGTCGGTGCAGGCCTGGCCCAAGGCCTTGCTGAATGTGCTGTTGACCAACCCGGCCACGGCCGCAGCCCCCTTGGCGGGTACGGGCACAGGTGCCGCAGCCGTTGGGGCCGAGGCCGCGCCGCGTCCGATCTTGCCGCCGTTGCAGAACTGGCTGGTGCAGCAAGGCGTGGTGCAGACGCCGCAAGGCGAGCGCAGTTTTTCATTGAGTTTGCAGGTGCCCCAGGCCTGGGCCCAGCTGCAGGCCGCCACGGCCCTGCCGGCCGCGCCTTTCACCCCGGGGGCCGGCGCGGGCTTGGCACGGCTGCAACTGCCGTTTGCGGCGTCGCCGCAGCAGCTCGAATCGGGCACGCTGGCGCTGGTGATGCAGGGCACAGGCCCGGCGGGAGAGAAGCTGTTGACCAGCGCGCTGCTGCGCCTGGACTTCCAGCCCTTGCCTTCCGCGGTGCAGAGCGCGCAGACGGCCTGGACGGGCTTGTTGCCCGGCGGTGCAGCAGTCGCTCAGGCCGCGCAGGCGGCCCAGCAGGGCCAGGCGGCGCTGCAGGCCAAGAACGATCCCTGGCTGCAGATGGCGGCCTTGCAGGCCAGCGGGCAGCAGCCGCGCGAAGACCAGCGCCTGCCCGAACGCCGCACCGGCCTGTGCACGCAACTGGGTTGCCCTTACCGTGGCAAGGCCAGCTGTGCCCAGCCGTTCTGTGCCGAAATGAACCGCGTCTGGGCGTCCGTGCGCATAGGTCCGACGGGGACCTGATTGCGCGCGCCACCGCGGCGCGGATTTAGCTGTGTTCCACCTGCGGGGTGCCGACCGTGACGACCGGATCGGCATTGAAATTGGACGAGTCGCCGAAGTCGGTGGCTGGCGGCGCGTCGGGGGTGTTCGCGAGAGTGCTCTCGACCTGATTTGCCGGCACATCGGCGGTGTCCACTTCGGTTTCCCGCGGCAATGGGGAAGTGGTGTGCAGCACCAGCGTATCCGAGGGGGGCACTTGTGGAAGGTCGCCCGGCGATGCGACAAGCTTGGTGTCGGCGGACGTTGGCGTATCGGTGCCAGTCGTTGGAAGGGCCTTGAATTGCGGTTGATCGTTGCACATGCCTTGTGCTCCGTCCTCGGTTTCCTGTGGCTGCTGAGCCTGTTGTTTTTCGTTGTAGCGCTTCGCTACCCGGCCTACTTCGGCGTTGATCTTTTGCTTGATAGAAGCTTTGAACTCGTTGTAGCCGTGCAGTGCGGTGATCTTGTTGATGAATTTTTTCATGGTGTTCAAAAGTGGAATAGTTTGAAAAGACATAATAGTTATATGCTATCGATGTCATTGAGTCTATAGGATTACTTCCTTTCGAACTGACAGTGAAAAAACTACGACTGCTATTTCTCCGCCCCCGCATCTGCCTGAAGACGCTGCGCCAGCACAGGAGTTCTGCCGCGCAAAAAAATCGGGCCCGCGGTTCGGTATGAACCACGGGCCCGTGGGCATCAGCCCCCTGCGGCGCAGCGCAAGGGGAGCACGCAGATTAAGGGTACAAACCGCGCATTTCGCGCGCATGCAGGATGCGCTGGCAGGCGATGATGAAGGTCGCGGTGCGCAGGCTGACCTTGTGGTCCTGGGCCACCTGCCAGACGCCGGCAAAAGCGTCCTGCATGATGCGCACCAGGCGGGCATTGATTTCGTCTTCGCTCCAGAAGAAGCTGGAGAAATCCTGCACCCATTCGAAGTAGCTCACGGTGACGCCGCCGGCATTGGCGATCACGTCGGGCAGCACCAGCACGCCGTTGTTGTGCAGGATGTCGTCGGCTTCGGGCGTGGTCGGGCCGTTGGCGCCTTCGATGACCATCTTGGCCTTGATCTGGCCGGCGTTGGCCAGGTGGATCTGGCCTTCGAGCGCGGCGGGGATCAGGATGTCGCAATTGACGCCCCAGAACTCGTCCTTGGCCATCACGTCGGCACCGGCGAAACCGCCCACGCCGCCGCTGAGCTGCACGTGGCGCAGCAGCGCCGGCACATCGATACCCAGATCGTTGTGGATGGTGCCGCTGTGGTCCTGCACGGCCACCAGCTTGGCGCCGGCTTCGCAGAACAGCTTGGCGGCGGTGCCGCCGACATTGCCGAAGCCTTGCACGGCCAGGCGCGCGCCTTCAATGCGCAAGCCGGTGTGGCGTGCCGCTTCGACGCCGACGGTGAACACGCCGCGGCCCGTGGCTTCGCGCCGGCCCAGCGAGCCGCCCAGGTCCACGGGCTTGCCCGTGACCACACCCGTGGCCGTGGAGCCGGTGTTCATGGAGTAGGTGTCCATCATCCAGGCCATGATCTGCTCGTTCGTGTTGACGTCGGGAGCAGGGATGTCCTTGTTGGGGCCGATGATGATGCCGATTTCGCTGGTGTAGCGTCGTGTGAGGCGTTCGAGTTCACCCTTGGACAGCGTCTTGGGATCGACGCGGACGCCACCCTTGGCACCGCCGTAGGGCACGTTCACGGCCGCGTTCTTGATCGACATCCAGGCCGACAAGGCCATCACTTCGGACAGCGTCACGTCCTGGTGAAAACGCACGCCGCCCTTGCCTGGGCCGCGGCTGGTGTTGTGCTGTACGCGGTAGCCTTCGAAGTGGGCGATGGTGCCGTTGTCCAGTTCGATGGGTACGTCAACGATCAGCGCGCGTTTGGGGCGCTTGAGCGTTTCGACCCAGCGGGCCAGGTGGCCCAGATAGGGCGTGACGCGGTCGATTTGCTGCAGGTAAATGCCCCAGGGGCCGAGCTTGTCGGCTTGCAGGTAGGAGGGCAGGGCATGGACCGGCAGAGGGCTGGTCGAAGGGGATGCAGGAGTGTTTTGCATGGAATATTCCAAAGCGTTTGAAGCGGTGGTCAACAAATGGATGACCGTTTTTCAGCTTATTCCTGCCGGCGCAGCTTGTCCAACGCCGCTTGCTTTGCTTGCTATGTTTTTTACGCATAACCATGCTTCTTCCTGCGGGATGGCCTGCGCCAGGGTGCATTTTTCTGCGCAAAATGCTGCATCTCGTTGCATTTTTTCTGCCAAGGAAGTCCATGTCCGTACAAGCTGTTTCCGCAACCCTGGTGCAGGCGCGCCAGCAGGCCCGCCTGGCCGATGCCCTGCCACTGGCCACGAGTCTGGCCAGTCCTGGCGAAGCCTATGCCGTGCAGCAGGCCGTGGCCCGGCAACTGGGCTGGTTTGCGGATGCCGCGCCCCGGGCCTGGAAGTCGGGCGGGGCGGCGCGCGGCGCGGTGCTGACCCATGCGCCGCTGCCGCCGGCCGGCGTCTGGCCCAGCCCGGCGAACGCGGGTGCCTGGCCTTTGCATACCCGCGGCATCGAGGCTGAAATCGCGCTGCGCCTGGGCCAGGACGTCACGTCCGAGCAGGCGCAGCAGTTGGTCGCGGGCGAGGCCGCGCACCTGGTCGACGCCATGGCCGTGAGCATCGAAGTGGTGGAGTCGCGCTGGCTGCAGCAGTTCGCGGCCCCGCCGCTGCTGACCATGGCCGACCAGCTGTGCCATGGCGCGCTGGTGGTGGGTGAATGGCAGGCCTGCGATCTGTCGCGCTCCGCGCCCGACTGGCGCCAGCAGGTCTGCCGTCTGCGCATGGGCGCAGGCGAGACCAGTGTGCATACCGGCACCCATTCGCTGGGCGACCCGGCCTGGCTGCTGGCCGACTGGCTGCGCCATGCGACGGCGCAATGGGGCACGGTGCCCGCGGGAACCCTGGTCACCACGGGCAGCTGGGCGGGACTGGCCCGGGCCCAGGCCGGCGAGCTGGTGCATGTCAGCTTCGACGGCATTGGCGAGGTCTGGCTGCAGCTGTAAGACCTTGGCTCGGCGTCGAAAGACCGGCCAATTTATGATCGAAGGCTGACCAGATCAGGGCACGGCTATCTGCTGTGCCATGGATTGCACAAACAGCTGCGCACCCAGGCCCATGGGGCGCTGCTTGGACCAGACCACATCGACCCACAGGCGCACGCCGTTGCTGAGGTTGGAAAACGGCATTTCCACCAGCGTACCCGCTTGAATCCGCGGCTCGACCAACGAGCGCGGCTGCCAGCCCCAGCCCAGTCCGGCTTCGATCAAGCCCAGCGCGGCCAAGTGGTTGTCGGTACGCCAGATGTGGCGCGCATAAACGAAGCGCGCATCGGTCTGGCCCAGGTCGCGGCTCGCGACCACGATCTGGCGTGTTGTTTTCAAATGTTCTTCGCTCAACGACAGGGCGGGCAAAGCCTGGCCGGTCGGCTGCTGCGTGGCCGCCTGCGCCCGCGCGGCTTCGAGCACGGGGTGGCTGGGCGCCATGACGGCGATCAGCGTGTCGCTGCCGACTTCCTGAAAGCCTTCGCGGCCGTCGAGGCTGGGGCGCTCGAATACCAGTGCCAGCTGCGCGCGGCCGGTGTGCAGCATGGCCAGCGCGTCCTCCTGGGGCGCGGCCAGCACTTCGACTTCCAGCAATGGATGGGCCTGGGCCAGGGCGGCCAGCGCGGCCGTCCAACGCGAAGCCAATAGCTCGGGCGCGATGGCGATGCTCAGCCGTTGCTCCAGCCCCTGGGTCAGTGCCAGCGCCTGGCCGTTGAGCTGCTGCAGCTGAGCGGCGAGCAGGCGGGCCTGGGGCTCCAGCGCACGCGCGCTGGCCGTGGGTTGCGGCTCGCGCCCCGTGCGGTCGAAAAGATGGAGTTGCAGCTCAGCCTCGAGGTGGGCGATGGCCATGCTGACGGCCGAAGGCACGCGCGACAGCGCGCGTGCCGCAGCAGAGAAAGAACCGTGATCGAGCACGGCAAGGAATACGTGAACGTTGTCGGAGGAAAAAGCCATGGCTTGATCTATCAAAAAAACTGAAATAACTTAAATCTAAATATCAAATAAATATAAATGAACTCTATGCCTTTGACGATTTCTTCTTCCAAATTGCGGCTCCAAGGGCCATGGCGCCGCGTGGTCTATGTCTCGCTGTACGAACTGTTTGCCGTGATGGCGACTTCCTTCGGCCTCTCGGCCATGACGGGCGAGAGCGCGGCCCACTCCAGCCTCATCGCCATGGTGACGGCGGCCATCGCCGTGGCCTGGAACGTGATCTGGAACCACTTGTTCGAGCGCTGGGAAGCACGCCAGGCCCAGCGCGGGCGCAGCGTGTGGCGGCGCATCGCCCATGCACTGGGCATGGAAGGCGGCCTGGTGCTGATCCTCGTGCCCTTGTTCGCCTGGTGGTTCGAAGTCAGCCTGTGGCAGGCCTTCATCATGGACCTGTGGCTGCTGCTGTTCTTCCTGGGCTATACCTTCGTCTTCAACTGGACTTTTGACCGCATTTTCGGCCTGCCGGCATCGGCCCAGCTGCAAGCGGTGCAGGTCACGGCCTGAGCAAGCTATCTGTCAGTAAAACTGAAACAACCTAACTTTTAGTGTCAGATAAATCCATATACATTCGCAGCATGTCTACGATTGTTTCCTCTTCCAAATTCCAGCTGCAAGGGCCTTGGCGCCGCGTGGTCTATGTCGGTCTCTTCGAGCTGCTGGCCATTGTGGCGACCTCTTTCGGCCTCGCGGCCATGACGGGCGAAAGCGCCGCCCATTCGAGCTTCATCGCCGTCGTGACTTCGGCCATCGCCGTGGGCTGGAACGTGGTCTGGAACGGCCTGTTCGAGCGCTGGGAAGCGCGCCAGGCCCAGCGCGGGCGCAGCGTGTGGCGACGCATCGCCCATGCGCTGGGCATGGAGGGCGGCCTGGTGGTGATGCTGGTGCCGCTGTTCGCCTGGTGGTTCAAGGTGAGTCTGTGGCAGGCCTTCCTCATGGATGTGGGGCTGCTGCTGTTCTTCCTGGTCTACACCTTCGTCTTCAACTGGGCGTTCGACCAGATCTTCGGCCTGCCGGCCTCGGCGCAAGTGGTCAGAGACACCCCCTGAGCGGCTTACGCCGCTCCCCCCTCTCATCCTTCGGTGGAGGGGGGCGGCAGCCTCGCTGCGCGACGGCGCTTGCTCGCTGCCCCCTTGCTGGGCCGCGCCAGTTGCATGGGGTGCGGCCGGCGCGAGCGCCATCCACTGACCGGACGAACCCATTCAGGGTACAAAACGGTAGCCAATGCCGGCTTCGGTGACCAGGTGTCGCGGCATGGACGGGTTGTGCTCGATCTTCTTGCGCAGGTTGGCCATGTGCACGCGCACGTAGTGCGTGTCTTCGGCGTGGCCCGGTCCCCACACGGTCTTGAGCAATTGCTGGTGGGTGATCACGCGATCGGGCTGTGAGGCCAGATGGGTCAGCAGCTTGTATTCGATGGGCGTCAGGTGCAAGGCCTGGCCCGCGCGCTCCACGTTGCGGCGCACCAGGTCTATGCACACTTCCCCGAACAGAATCTGCGGCACGCCGCCTTCGCCCTGTTGCAAATGCCGGCGCAGCTGGGCGCGCACGCGCGCCATCAATTCCCCCGCGCCAAACGGCTTGACCAGGTAGTCGTCGGCGCCTGCATCGAGGGCCGCGATCTTGTCGGCTTCGGCGCTGCGCGCCGACAGCACGATCACCGGCATCGAGGACCATTGGCGCAGGTCGCGGATCAGGTCCACGCCATCGCCATCCGGCAGGCCCAGGTCCAGCACCACCAGGTCGGGGCGGCGCGTGCCGGCTTCTATCAGCCCGCGCTGCAGCGTGTCGGCCTCATGCACGGTGTGGCCTTCGGCGCTGAGCGTCAGGCGGACAAAGCGGCGGATATCCGCCTCGTCTTCCACGATGAGGATGTGTCGGCCAGGAGCATTCATGCGGGTTCTCGGGGTTCGGTGCCGTCGTCAGTGGGCGGCTCGCCGCGCGGCAGCACCATGGCAAAGCGTGCGCCGCAGGTCTGACCGTCCTGGATCCGATTTTCGCCGTAAATACGCCCGCCATGGGCCAGCACAATGGCGCGACAGATGGCCAGTCCCAGGCCTACACCCGGGGTGGCGCTTTCGCGCTGGCCGCGCTCGAATTTCTCGAAAATCCGCTCTTCGCGTCCGTTGGGCAGACCGGGGCCGTGGTCGTCCACGGTGATCAGCACGTCGTTGCTGCGCGCTTGCGCGCCGATGACGATGGCGCTGCCCGGGGGCGTGAATTTCGCGGCATTTTCCAGCAGGTTGACCAGCACCCGCTCCATCAGCACGGCATCGAGGTGCAGCAGCGGCAGGTCATGCGGCAGGGCCGTGCGGATGTCGCGCCCCGCGAGCGACGGTGCGCAGGCGGCCAGCGCGCTGCCCACGACTTCTTCCAGCGGCTGCCAGGCGCGGTGCAACTGCACCACGCCCGATTGCAGCCGCGCCATGTCCAGCAGCTTGTTCACCAGGGCATTCATGCGCAGGGCCGAGGCCTTGATGGCTTCGGTCACTTCGCGCTGCGCGTCACTGAGCGCGGGCGGGGTCAGGTCCAGCGTTTCGGCCAGGCCGACCAGCGAGGCCAGCGGCGTGCGCAGATCGTGGGAAATGGTCGACAGCAGGGAGTTGCGCAGGCGCTCGGATTCGATCTGCACCGTGCTGACCCGCGCGACGTCGATGTAGTGGATGCGCTCCAGCGAGATCGCCAGCAGGGAGGCGCAGGTGTCGAGCAGGCGGCGCTGCTCGGGGCCCCAGGGCCGGGTGTCGCTGGGCTGCAGCGCCAGCACGCCGCGCAGGCGCATGGGGGCCTTGAGCGGCACCACCAGGCAGGGGCTCGAGGGCAGGGTATGGGTGCCATGGCCGGCCGCTTCGCCGCGGTCGTAAGCCCATTGCGCCACGCCCATGTCCACCGCCGCGCGCCCGCCGGGCAGGGCTTGCAGGTGGTCGTTGTCGTCGGCCGCCAGCAGCGTGGACTGCGCGCCGAATTCGGCCAGCAGAAAGCGTGCGCCTATGGCGGCCACCTGCTCGGGCAGCAGGGCGGCAGAAAGGTCGCGTGACATGTCGTAGAGGCTGCGCACCCGGTGCTCGCGCTGGGTGGCGGCTTCGGCCTGCACTTTGAGACCCGCCGTCAGCTGGCCCACGACCAGGGCCACGACCAGCATCACGCTGAACGTCAGCAGGTATTGCACATCGCTGACGGCGAAGGAAAAGCGCGGCACGACGAAGTAGAAATCAAACAGCCCGACGCCTAGAAATGCCGCGAGCACGGCCGGGCCGCGCCCGAAATACAGTCCCACGCCGACCACCACCAGCAGGTACAGCAGGACGATGTTGCTCAGCTCCAGCAGCTCGTTGAGCGGTGCGGCCAGAACGGTCATGGCCAAGCAGGCCAGTACGGCGGCGGCATAGCCCTGCCAGGGCCACGTTGGCGTCTGTCCGGCATGGGGCGGGGGCGTGGGTGCCGCGGCGCGCGTGGCGGCCGGCAGCGCCACCTGCAGCACGTCCAGGTCGTCGGCGGCGTGCGCGATGCGTTCGGTCAGCGACTGCTGCCAGAACCAGCGCGGGCGGGCGCGCCGGCCCAGCACCAGTCGCGCCAGGTTGTTTTCGCGCGCATAGCGCACCAGGGCCGTCGCCGCATCGGGCGCGGACAGCGTGGCCGTGGTCGCGCCCAGTTCCTGGGCCAGCTTGAGCACGCGCAAGGCGTGGTCGTAGCGCGCGGCGGGAAGCTGCAGCGTCGCCGGCGTTTCCACATGCACCGCATGCCAGGGCACGCTCAGCTGGGCCGCGAGCCGCGCGCAGGTGCGCACCACTTTTTCGGCGTGCGCACCCGGGCCTATGCAGGCCAGCAGGGCTTCGCGATTGGCCCAGATCGGCTGGATGGCGCCGGCCCGGCGGTAGGCGCGCATTTCGTCGTCCACGCGGTCGGCGGTGCGGCGCAAGGCAAGCTCGCGCAGTGCCAGCAGATTGCCTTTGCGGAAGAAATGACCGGCCGCGCGCTCGGCCTGTGGGCGCAGATAGACCTTGCCTTCCTTGAGGCGCGTGAGCAGTTCGTCGGGCGGCAGGTCCACGACCACCACTTCGTCGGCGTTGTCGAACAGGTGATCGGGAACGGTCTCCCAGACCCGTATGCCGGTGATGCCGCTGACGATGTCGTTGAGGCTTTCGAGGTGCTGGACGTTCATGGTCGTCCAGACATCCAGGCCGGTGTCCAGCAGCTCCTCGACATCCTGCCAGCGCTTGGGGTGGCGCGAGCCGGCGACGTTGCTGTGCGCCAGCTCGTCCACCAGTATCAGCGCGCCAGGATGCTGGGCGCCGAAGGCCAGCGCGGCGTCGAGGTCGAACTCGGGCAGCATGCGGTCCTTGTAGGGCAGCATGCGCGGCGGCAGTTGCGCCAGTTCGCGCGCCATGGCTTCGGTGTCCGCGCGGCCGTGGGTCTCGACCACGCCCACGATCAGCGCCGTGCCCTGCTCCTGGGCGGCTTGCGCCGCCATCAGCATGGCGCAGGTCTTGCCCACGCCGGCCGAAGCGCCAAAGAAAATCTTCAAGCGCCCGCGCCGCGCCTGGGCTTCCTGCGCGCGCATGCGCGCCAGCAGCGCGTCGGGGTCGGGGCGCACGGAATCGCCGGGAATCAACATGGGGCTCGCCCTTTTCGCGGAGGTGTCAAGACTGGATTATCACGGCCGGGTGGCGGGCTGGGCCAGCTGGTCCAGCGCGAGGTTGAGCGGCAACACATGCACCCGTGGCTCGCCCAGAAAACCCATCCAGGGCGTTTCGGTATGGCGTTCGACCAGGGCCTGGACCTGTGCCTGCGGCAGGCCGCGGGCGCGGGCCACGCGGGCCACCTGGTAGTCGGCGCCCGCGCGGCTGATGTCGGGGTCCAGCCCGCTGCTCGAGGCCGTGACCAGGTCCACGGGCACGGGCGCGGTATTGCCCGGATCGGCCGCGCGCAGGGCCGCGATCCGCGCCTGCACCGCGTCGGCCAGCGCCGGGTGGGACGGACCCAGGTTGGAGCCGCCCGAGGCCGCGGCGTTGTAGGCCATGGGGGCGGTGGCCGAAGGCCGGCCCCAGAAGTGCTTGGGATCGGTGAACGACTGGCCGATCAGCGTCGAGCCCATGACCTGGCCGCCACGGACCACCAGGCTGCCCTGGGCCTCGTGCGGAAACACCGCCTGGGCCAGGCCGGTGACGGCCAGGGGGTAGAGCAGGCCGCAGGCCAGCGAGAGCACGGCGAACAGCGTCAGCGCCGGGCGCAGGATGCTGCCTGTGGGCGCTGGCGTGGCCGGCTGGGGAGAGGAAGAAGAATTCACCATGGGATGCTCCGATTGCAGTGGGACTTCAGGCCAGGCCGAGCGCGGCGATGGCCATGTCGATGAGCTTGATGCCGATGAAGGGGACGATCACGCCGCCCAGGCCGTAGAGGGCCAGGTTGCGGCGCAGCAGCGCGGCGGCGCCGACGGCGCGGTAGCGCACGCCCTTGAGCGCCAGCGGGATCAGGAAGACGATGATCAGCGCGTTGAAGACCACCGCCGAGAGGATGGCCGAGGCCGGGCTGGTCAGCTGCATCACGTTGAGCGCGGACAGCTGGGGGTAGGTGCTGACGAAGGCCGCGGGCACGATGGCGAAATACTTGGCCAGGTCGTTGGCGATGCTGAACGTGGTGAGAGACCCGCGCGTCATCAGCATCTGCTTGCCGGTTTCCACGATCTCGATGAGCTTGGTCGGGTTGCTGTCCAGGTCCACCATGTTGCCGGCCTCCTTGGCGGCCTGGGTGCCGGAGTTCATGGCCACGGCCACGTCGGCCTGGGCCAGCGCGGGAGCGTCGTTGGTGCCGTCGCCCGTCATGGCCACCAGCCGGCCCGCGGCCTGGTGGGAGCGGATCAGCGCGAGCTTGTCCTCGGGCGTGGCTTCGGCCAGGAAGTCGTCGACCCCGGCTTCGGCGGCGATGGCGGCGGCCGTGAGGCGGTTGTCCCCGGTCACCATCACGGTCTTGATGCCCATGCGGCGCAGCTCGGCAAAGCGCTCCTTGATGCCGCCCTTGACCACGTCCTTGAGCTCGACCACGCCCAGCACGCGCACACCGTCCGCGACCACCAGCGGCGTGCTGCCGCGGCGCGCGACTTCTTCGACAGACTTTTGCAGGGCTGAAGGAAAGCTGCCGCCCAGGGCCGCGACATGCTTGCGGATGGCATCCGCCGCGCCCTTGCGCAACTGGCGTCCGCCGTCCAGGTCCACGCCGCTCATGCGGGTCTGGGCCGTGAAGTGCACGAACTGCGCGCCCAGGGCGGCGACGTCGCGTTCGCGCAGATTGAACAACTGCTTGGCCAGCACCACGATGCTGCGGCCTTCGGGCGTTTCGTCGGCCAGCGAGGCCAGTTGCGCGGCGTCGGCCAGCTCGGCCTGCGTCACGCCGGGCGCGGGAATGAAGGCGCTGGCCTGGCGGTTGCCCAGCGTGATGGTGCCGGTCTTGTCCAGCAGCAGCACGTCCACGTCGCCCGCGGCTTCCACCGCGCGGCCCGAGGTGGCGATCACGTTGGCCTGCATCATGCGGCTCATGCCGGCCACGCCGATGGCGCTGAGCAGGCCGGCGATGGTGGTCGGGATCAGGCACACCAGCAGCGCGACCAGCACCACCAGGCCCACGGGCTCGCCGCTGCCATTGGCCGCGACGCTGAACACCGAGAACGGCAGCAGCGTCACCACCACGCCCAGGAACACCAGGGTCAGTGCCACCAGCAGGATGGTCAGCGCGATCTCGTTGGGCGTTTTCTGCCGTTTGGCGTTCTCGACCATGGCAATCATGCGGTCGACAAACGTCTCGCCGGGATTGACCGAAACGCGCGCCACCAGCCAGTCGGACAGCACGCGGGTGCCGCCGGTGATGGCCGAGAAATCGCCGCCGGATTCGCGGATCACGGGCGCCGATTCGCCGGTGATGGCGCTCTCGTCGACCGAGGCCACGCCGTCGATGACTTCAGCGTCGGCCGGCACGATGTCGCCGGCCTCGATCAGCACCACATCGCCCTTGCGCAGCAGGTCGGCTTCCAGGGGCAGCCAGGCCAGCGGGTCCTGCGACGAGTTGCGCTCATAGCTGCCGCGCAGCTTCTTGGCCCAGGTCTGCTTCTTGAGGCTGCGCAGCGCCGCGGCCTGCGCCTGGCTGCGGCCTTCGGCCAGGGCTTCGGCGAAGTTGGCGAACAGCACGGTGAACCACAGCCACAGGGTCACGGCCGCCGTGAATTCCTGGGGCTGGGCAATGGCCAGCGCCGTGGTGAACAGGCTGCCCACGTAGACGACGAACATCACGGGGTTGCGCCATTGCACGCGCGGGTCGAGTTTGGCGAAGGCCGCGATCAGGGCGGGCTTGACCAGCGCCGGATCGAAGAGGTGGAGGGTGGGGCGGCTCATGGCAGGCTCCTGGTGGACTGCCACAGCAGCAAATGTTCGGAAATCGGGCCCAGGGCCAGCGCGGGCACGTAGTTCAGCAGGCCGACCAGCAGCACCGTGCCCATCAGCAGCGCGACAAACAGCGGGCCGTGCGTGGGCAGCGTGCCCTCGGTGACCGCCAGGCGTTTCTTGGCCGCGAGCGCACCGGCCAGGGCCAGCACCGGAACGATGACGCCGAAGCGTCCGAACCACATGGACAGGCCCAGCAGCGTGTTGTAGAAGGGCGTGTTGGCCGACAGGCCGGCGAAGGCGCTGCCGTTGTTGTTGGCCGCCGAGGTCAGTGCGTACAGCACTTCGGAGAAGCCGTGCGGACCCGGGTTCAGAATGCCGGCGCGGCCGGCTTCGCTCATCACGGCCGTGGCCGTGCCCAGCAGCACCAGCAGCGGCGTGACCAGGATGGCGATCGCCACCAGCTTCATCTCGCGGGCCTCGATCTTCTTGCCCAGGTACTCGGGCGTGCGGCCTATCATCAGGCCGGCGATGAACACCGCCAGCAGGGCGAACACCAGCATCGAGTACAGGCCCGTGCCTACGCCGCCGAAGACCACTTCGCCCAGCTGCATCAGCACCAGCGGCACCATGCCGCCCAGCGGCGTATAGCTGTCGTGCATGCTGTTGACGGCGCCGCAGCTGGCCGCCGTGGTCACAACGGCAAACAGCGTGCTGGCGTTGATGCCGAAACGTGCCTCCTTGCCTTCCATGTTGCCGCCGGATTGCGTGCTGCTGGCGATCTGGTCCACACCCAGCGCGGTGAGCGCCGGGTTGCCCTGTTGCTCGGCCAGTGTGGCCGGTATGGCGAAGGCCACGAACAGCAGCGTCATGGCCGCCAGAATCGCCAAGCCCTGGCGCGCGTCACCGACCTGTCGGCCGAACACGAAGCACAGCGCCGCGGGGATCAGAAAGATCGCCAGCATCTGCAGGAAGTTGCTCAGCGGCGTCGGGTTTTCGTAGGGGTGGGACGAGTTGGCATTGAAGAAGCCGCCGCCATTCGTGCCCAGCAGCTTGATGGCCTGCTGCGAGGCGACCGGCCCCATGGCCAGGGTCTGGGTGGCGCTGCTGGCCTGCTCCATCAGGGGCTGGCCCGTGGCGTCGAGCAGCGGCTGGCCTTGCGGATCCAGACGGGGCGCCTGCCATTGCTGGGACTCCAGCGTCTGCGCTTGCACATAGGGCGACAGGTTCTGGATCACGCCCTGGCTGGCAAACGCCAGCGCGAACACCAGCGACAAGGGCAGCAGCACCCACAGCGTGACCCGCGTGAGGTCGACCCAGACATTGCCTATGACCTTGGAGGAGTGGCGCGCAAAGCCGCGCACCAGTGCCAGCAGGACCACGATGCCCGTGGCCGCCGACAGGAAGTTCTGCACCGTGAGCGCCAGCATCTGCACCAGATAGCCCATGGTGGATTCGCCGCCATAGCCCTGCCAGTTGGTGTTGGCGACAAAGCTGATGGCGGTGTTGAACGCCGAGTCCGGCGAGACCGCGCCAAAGCCCTGGGGGTTGAGCGGCAGGGCGCTCTGCAGCCGCTGCAGTGCGTAGACCGCGATCAGCCCCAGGCCGTTGAAGACCAGCAGGCCCAGGGTGTAGCGCAGCCAGCCGGTTTCCTCCTCGGGGCGCACGCCAGCCAGCCGCCACAGCGGGGCTTCCAGTCGCCGGCCCAGCGCGAAGCGGCCATCGACCACGGCCTCCATCGCACGCGCCAATGGCCAGGCCAGGCCCAGCAGCACGACCAGGAAGGCCGTCAGTTGTATCCATGCGCCGTTGGTCATGAAAAGTCCTCCGGGTGCAGCAGCACTGCTACGAGGTAGACCAGCAGGCCCGCGGCCAGGATGGCGGCCAGAATGCTCCAGCCGCTCATGATTGGGCCTCTGGAGCCAGCAGGCGCGCGCACGCTTGCGCCAGCCCATACGCGACGAGCCAGATCAGCCCGCCGAGCGCGATAAAAACGAAGTCCATGGATTCCTCCCGTTGACATGGCCCCATGCTAGGCAGGGGGGTATCAAGTCATCGACAAGAAGGACCCGGCAGGTATCAAGAAAGCATCAAGACGGAGCCGATTTCAGGGCGTGTCGGCCGCGGGCGCTTCGTAGGCCAGCTCCAGCCGGTAGGCCAGGCCGAGGAACAGCGACTGGGCCAGCGCCAGCGTGCTGGTCAGCGAGCGAAAGCCGAAAGTGGCGCCGTCCTGCGCGACCAGCACCACGCTGGCCTGGGCTGCCAGCGGGCTCAGCTGGCTGTCGGTGATGGCCAGCAGCTTCGCGCCCCGGGCCACGGCCGCCTGGGCCAGATCCAGCGTTTCCTGGGCATAGGGCGCGAACGAAATCGCCAGCATCACATCGCCCGGGCGCAGCGCGCGCAGCTCCAGCTGCTGCATCGCGCCCAGGCCGTTGAGCCAGTGCACGGCCTTGCCCGTGTGCTGCAGTGCGTAGGCCAGATAGGCGCCGACCGGGAACGCGCGCCGGGACGCCGCCAGCCAGATCGCGGGCGCCTGCACCATCAGGTCCACGCCGGCTTCGAAGCGGTCGTCTGGCAGCTGGCGCTGCAAGGCCTGCAGGCTGTCCACGCTGCGCGCGATCACTTCGCGCGCCAGCTGGCCCGCGGCCAGGGTCTGGGCGCCGGGCACGATCAGGTCGCGGATGCGCTCCTGGTAGCCGCGATTGGGCGCGAGCTGGCGTTCGGCGTCGGCGCGGAACAGCGCCTGCAACTCGGAGTAGCCCGAAAAGCCGAAATGCTTGGCAAAGCGCACCACGGCCGACGGCTGCACGCCACAGGCTTCGGCCGTGGTCTGCACGCCGTCGAGCACCAGCCGGTCGCGGTGCATTTCCACATGGCGTGCAATGGCCTTGAGCTGGCGGCTCAGACCGTCGAACTGCGCTTGCACTTCCACCAGAAAGGCCTGGGTATCCACAAACCCCGCAGGGGATGCAGGAACCGCTGGTTCTTCCTGTGGCTTTATTCTATTTTTCATAAATTTAGAAAATATTTTCTATATCGGATTATCATCCGTTCGCGAAGATTATCCGGTGGGGCCTGCGCGCTGCCGGTGTGACCAACAAGGAAACCATGAGCACGCTGTCTTTCCCCGCCGACCGTCCTTTCGATGTGGCCTGCCTCGGCCGCCTGGCCGTCGACCTCTACGCCCAGCAAATCGGCTGCAGCCTCGAGGCGGCGAGCAGTTTTTCCAAGTACCTCGGCGGATCGTCCGCGAACATCGCTTTCGGCACGGCCCGCCTGGGCATGCGATCGGCCATGATCTCGCGCGTGGGCAACGAGCAGAACGGCCGCTTCCTCCGCACCACGCTGCAGCGCGAAGGCTGTGACGTGAGCCAGGTGAAGGTCGACGCCGAACGCCTCACGGCCATGGTGCTGCTGGGCATCAAGGACCAGGATACGTTCCCGCTGCTGTTTGCGCGCGAGAACTGCGCCGACATGGCGCTTTGCGCCGACGACATCCACGAAGACTTCCTGGCCCAGTGTCGCAGCCTGGTGATCACCGGCACCCATCTGAGCACGCCTGGCGTGCTCGCCGCGAGCCGCAAGGCGCTGGAAATCGGCGGCCGCCACGGCCTGGTGCGCGTGCTCGACATCGACTACCGCCCCGTGCTGTGGGGCCTCACGGGCAAGGGCGACGGCGAGACCCGCTATATCGGCAACGACCAGGTCAGCGCGCACCTGCAGCAGCAGCTGGGCCTGTTCGAGCTGATCATAGGCACGGAAGAGGAATGGATGATCGCGGGCGGCGCCGAAGGCGACCTGATGGCCAGCCTGCGGCGCGCCCGCGAATGCACGGCGGCGGTGTTCGTCGTCAAGCGCGGCCCGCTGGGCTGCTCGATCATCGACGGCGCGATTCCCGCGGCCATAGACGACGCGCTGACCGTGCTGGGTGAACGTATCGAAGTGCTCAACGTGCTGGGCGCGGGCGACGCGTTCGCCTCGGGCCTGATGGCCGGTCTGCTGCGCGGCAAGTCGTTCGCCGATTCCGCGGCCATGGCCAACGCCTGCGGCGCCATCGTGGTCTCGCGCCACGGCTGCGCGCCCGCCATGCCCACGCCGGCCGAACTCGCGCACTGGTTCTCGGGCCGGCGTCATGTGCGTCCCGACCAGGACCCGCAACTGGCCCATCTGCACCGCGTGACGGCCGCGCGCCCGGCCTGGCCCGAGCTGTGCGTGCTGGCCTATGACCACCGCTCGCAATTCGAGGACCTGGCCGACCAGGCCGGCGTCGACCGCGCGCGCCTGCCCGGCCTCAAGCGCCTGATCAACCGCGTTGTCGAGGACGTCGAGAACGACCCGGGCTGCAAGGGCCGCATGGGCGTGCTGATCGACGGTCGCATCGGCGAAGCCGCGCTGCACGACGCCACCGGCCGTGGCTGGTGGGTGGGCCGGCCCATCGAGCGTCCGGGCTCGCGCCCGCTGCGTTTCGACGGCACGCATTCGCTGGCTTCGCAGCTGCAGCACTGGCCGCGCGAGCAGACCGTCAAATGCCTGGTGTTCTACCACCCGCAGGACTCGGCCGCGCTGCGCGCCGAGCAGGAAGAGTGGCTGCAGCAGGTCTGGGAAGCGACGCGCGCCAGCGGCCATGAGCTGCTGCTGGAAGTGATTCCGCCCAAGGAGCAGATCGCGGCCGGCGACAGCGGCGAATGCGTGGTGCAGACCATTGAACGTTTCTACGACCTGGGCTTCAAGCCCGAGTGGTGGAAGGTCGGCGCGATGTCGCGCGCCCAGTGGCTGGCGCTGGAAGCGCTGGTGCAGGAGCGCGATCCCTACTGCCGCGGCGCGGTGATCCTCGGGCTGTCGCAGCCCGTGGACCAACTGATCGCGGCATTCGCCCAGGCACCGGCTTCGCTGGTCAAGGGTTTCATGATCGGCCGCAGCGTCTGGTCGGCGCCGGCCCTGGCCTGGCTGCGCGGCGAGATCGACGACGCAGGCCTGCATGCCCAGGTCGCGGCCAATTTCCGCGCGCTGATCGCGGGCTGGCGCGCGAGCCGCACGCCGGCCGGCGCGGAACAAGGCGCAGTGCGCGCAGGAGCCATGGCATGAGTCTTCTCGTCAAGGCCCAGCCGGGCCGCATCGTCACCGACATCACGCCCGCGTCGGCGGGCTGGCGCCACATCAGTTTCAAGGTGCTGCGCCTGCGGGCCGGCGAGGAAGAGGCGCTGCACACCGGCGGGCTCGAGCTGTGCCTCACGGTGCTCGCGGGCAGCGTCGATGTACGCGTGGGCGGCGTGCTGTACAGCGCGCTGGGCAACCGCGCCTCGGTGTTCGAGGAGCGCGCGCCCGCGGCGCTGTACGTGCCGCCGGGCCGCGGCGTGCACATCAGCGCCTCGGCCGAGGCCGAAGTCGCGCTGAGCCTTGCGCCCGCCAAGGGCCTGCTGCCCGAGCGCGTGATCGCGCCCGAACAGATGAAGCGCAGCGTGCGCGGCAAGGGCAGCAACACGCGCTTTGTCTGCGACATCCTGCCGGAATCCGAGCCCGCCGAAAGCCTGCTCGTGGTCGAAGTGATCACGCCCGCGGGCAACTCGTCGAGCTATCCCCCGCACAAGCACGACAGCAGCGATCCGGCCCAGCCGAACGCCGAGACCGTGCTCGAGGAAACCTACTACCACCAGATCAATCCGCAGCAGGGCTTTGCCTTCCAGCGCGTCTACACCGACGACCGCTCGCTGGACGAAACCATGGCCGTCGAGCACCGCGACACGGTGATGGTGCCGCGCGGCTACCACCCCTGCGTGGCGCCGCACGGCTACGACCTGTACTACCTCAACACCATGGCCGGACCGGAGCGCCGCTGGGCATTCCGCAACGATCCTGCGCATGAATGGATGCTAGGAATGTGAAGCACCCCCTGAGCCGCTGCGCGGCATGGGCCGCCCCGTCTTCCCCCTCTCATCCTTCGGTGGAGGGGGGCGCCCGGCTAGGGGCGGCAGCGTCGCTGCGGGGCGGCCCTTGCTCGCTGCCCCTACGCTGGGGCATGCCAATTCGATAGACGGATAGCTGGACCAACCCGCAGGGGCGGGAAAAAAACATAAACCAAGGAGACAAGACATGCAAAAACGGCAATTCATCGCAGTACTCGGCGCGGCCCTGATGACCACGGGCATGGCGCAGGCCCAGACGGCTTTTCCGGCCCAGCAGGCCGTCAAATGGGTCGTGCCCTATGCCCCGGGCGGCACCACCGACGTGATCGCGCGCAACCTCGCGATCGGCATGTCCAAGGAGCTGGGCCAGACCGTGGTGGTGGAGAACAAGCCCGGCGCGGCGACCATCATCGGCGCCACGCAAATCGTGCGCTCGCCCGCCGATGGCTATACCGTGGGTACGGCCGATTCGGGCACGCTGGCCTTCAACCCGGCCATGTACCGCAGCCTCAGCTACGACGCGCAAAAGGACTTCAGCTTCATCGGCGGCCTGGGCCGCATGCCGCTGGTGCTGGCCGTGCACCCCGACTTTCCGGCAAAGAACATGCGCGAGTTCCTGGCCCATGTGCGCAGCCATCCGGGCCAGGTGACTTCGGGCTCGTCGGGCCCGGGCTCGCCGCTGCATGTGGCGCTGGAGCTGTTCAAGCAGCGCACCGGCAGCAACCTGCTGCACGTGCCCTACAAGGGCTCGGCGCCCGCGCTGCAGGACTTGATGGCCGGCCAGGTGCAGACCATGTTCGTCGATCTGCCGCCCAGCCTGTCGATGATCAAGGCCGGCAAGCTGCGCGTGCTGGCCGTGGCCACGCCGCTGCGCATGGCCATCCTGCCCGATGTGCCGACCATGGCCGAGGCCGGCGTGCCCGGCTTCGAGGCCTATGCCTGGCAGGGCTTCGTCGGCCCGGCCAAGCTGCCCGCGCCCGTGGTGCAGCGGCTCAACAAGGATTTGAACGCGGCCCTGGCCCAGCCTGCGCTGCGCGCCAAGTTCGAGGAGATCGGCATCCAGCCCATGGCCATGACGCCGCGTGAGTTCGGCGACTTCGTGCGCAGCGAGCAAAAGCTGTGGAGCGAAGTCATCCGCTCGGCCGGCATCCAGCTGGACTGACGCGCTGCCGAGAAGAAGAGGAAAGAGACATGACCCATTCCATGCACCGCCGCGGCTTCGGCCGCCATCTGGCCGCCCTGGCTGCCGCTTCCAGCCTGCCCGCCTGGGCGCAAACCGCGTCCTATCCCCAGCGCCCCGTCGAACTGATCGTGCCGTTTGCGGCCGGAGGCGGCACCGACGTGCTGGCACGCGCCATGGGCGAAACCATGCGCAAGCATTTTCCGCAGAGCGTGATCGTGATGAACCGCGCGGGGGCGAGCGGCGCCGTCGGCTGGTCCGAGCTCGCGGCCGCCAAGCCCGATGGCTACAAGCTGGCCATCATCACCGTGGAAATGACCATGATTCCGCACATGGGCGTGACCAAGATCACTTCGGACGACGTGCAGCCGATTGCGCGCCTGAACGCCGACCCGGCAGCGATTGCCGTGCGCGCGGATTCGCCGTTCAAGACCGTGGAAGATTTTCTCGCCGCGGCGAAGAAGAACCCGGGCGGCGTGCGCATAGGCAATGCCGGCCCGGGCTCGCTGGGCCATCTGGCGGCGGCGGCGCTCGAAGACAAGGCCGGCGTGCAATTCAACCACCTGCCTTACCGCGGCGCCAATCCGGCCGTGCTGGATCTGCTGGGCGGCCACATCGAAGCCGTGGCGGTGACGCCGGTGGAAGTCGCGACCTACGTGGCCGCGGGCAAGATCCGGGCCCTGGCCATCATGGGCGACAAGCGCATCCAGGCGGGCTGGGAGCAGGTGCCCACGCTCAAGGAGCGCGGCATCGACCTGGTGATCGGCGGCTGGCGCGGTCTGGCGGCGCCGAAGAACACGCCGCCCGAAATCATCCAGCAGCTGCGCACCGTCATGGCGCGCACGCTGCAGGAGCCCGAGCTGCGCGCCACCATGGCCAAGCAGAACATGGGCGAAGGCTATCTGGACCAGCCGGCCTTCCTCGAAGTGATTGCGCGCGACAACGCAACGTTCAAGCAGCTGGTGAACAAGCTGGGTATCAAAGCCTGAACATGTAGGCACCCCCTGAGCCGCTTCCGCGGCTTCCCCCTCGAGGGGGACGGCACCTTCGCTGCGGGGCGGCCCTTGCTCGGTGCCCCTGAGTTGGGGCACGCCAGTTTCAAAGGCTGTTTGAGGTGGGTGCGCCTGGCGCAAATCCCTTTGCGAACTCCGCGCGCAGCCACTCCACGAACACCGCCACGGCGCGCGGCACATGGGCTGAATAGGGGCGCATGGCGTAGATCGTCGGGCTGAACGCGCCCACGGGGCGCCACTGCGGCAGCACCTGCACCAGCTGGCCCGAGGCGAGCGCCGCCTGGGCGCTGAAATCGGGCACCAGCGCAATCCCCAGGCCGGCGATGGCCGCGTCGCGCAGGGCTTCGCTGTTGTTGGCCACCAACGGGCCGCTGACGGGCACGGTGGTGCTGGCGCGTGCGCCCCGGCCCAGGCGTTGCAAGGTCCAGGCCGCGGCTTCGTGGCCGCGTGGGTAGTGCAGGCAGCGGTGCTGGCGCAGGTCCTCGGGGGTGCTGGGCGTGGGGCCGTGGCGCTCCAGGTAGGCCTGGCTCGCGACCAGCAATGAATGGCTGCTGCACAGCGCCCAGGCCACATGGTTGTCGGGCGGCGTGCTGGTGTGGCGTATGGCCAGGTCCAGGCCGTCCTGCGACAGCGGGCGCAACTGGTCGGACAGATCGAGTTCGAGCTGGATGTCGGGGTAGCGGTCGAGAAAATCCGGCAGCCGCGGCACCAGGTGCTGGCGCGCCAGCGCCACGGGCGCCGTGACGCGCAGGCTGCCGCGTGGCGCATCGGCCAGGTCGCGCACCTGGGAAAAGCTGCCGGCAATCTGGGCAAAGGCGTCGCGCGTGTCCTGCACCAGGTGGCGGCCCGCGTCGGTCAGCAGCATGGAGCGCGTGGTGCGCCGCACCAGCGGCACGCCGGCCGCGCGCTCCAGCCCCGCGATGTGCTGGCTCACCGCAGCCTTGCTCACGCCCAGGCGCGCGGCCGCGGCCGTGAAGCTGCCCTGCTGCTCCAGCACCACCAGCCACCAGAGGTGCGACCAGAGCTGTTCGGTTTTCAGTGCATCGTTGGAATTCATGGCGCCATTGTTCACTAATTTAAACAATCAATTCATCCCAGAGGACTGGGCAGCGCGCAGGGCCTTGCCTACACTTTGGCCATTGTTCACCGACGACCCAAGGATTCCTTCCATGAACGCAGCCATCTCCACGGCCTCCATCGCCCACTTCATCCACGGCCAGCGCGTGGCCGGCAACAGCCTGCGCACGCAGCCTGTGACCAACCCCGCAACCGGTGCCGTGACCGGTGCCGTGGCGCTGGCCAACCGCGCTGATGTGGATGCCGCCGTGGCCTCGGCCGCTGCCGCCTTTCCCGCCTGGGCCGATACGCCGCCGATCCGCCGGGCCCGCGTGATGTTCAAGTTCCTGGAGCTGGTCAACCAGCACAAGGACGAACTCGCGCACGCCATCACCGCCGAGCACGGCAAGGTGTTCACCGACGCCCAGGGCGAAGTCGCACGCGGCATCGACATCATCGAATTCGCCTGCGGCATTCCCCAGCTGCTCAAGGGTGACTTCACCGAACAGGTGTCGACGGGCATGGACAACTGGACGCTGCGCCAGCCCCTGGGCGTCGTGGCCGGCATCACGCCGTTCAACTTCCCGGTGATGGTGCCGATGTGGATGTTCCCGGTGGCGATCGCCGCGGGCAATACTTTCGTGCTCAAGCCCAGCCCCACCGACCCGACCGCGTCGCTGATGATGGCCGAGCTGCTGAAGAAGGCCGGCCTGCCCGACGGCGTGTTCAACGTGGTCCAGGGCGACAAGGAAGCCGTGGACGCGCTGATCGAGCACCCCGACGTCAAGGCTGTGAGCTTCGTCGGCTCCACGCCCATCGCCAACTACATCTACGAAACCGGCGCCCGTCTGGGCAAGCGCGTGCAGGCCCTGGGCGGTGCCAAGAACCACATGGTGGTCATGCCCGATGCCGACATCGACCAGGTGGTCGACGCGCTGATCGGCGCGGGCTACGGCTCGGCCGGCGAGCGCTGCATGGCGATCAGCGTGGCCGTGCTGGTCGGCGACGTGGCCGACAAGGTCGTGGCCAAGCTGGTCGAGCGCACGAAGACGCTCAAGGTGCTCGATGGCGAGAACCTGGACGCCGAAATGGGCCCCATCGTGTCGCGTGCGGCGCTGGAACGCATTGCCGGCTACATCGCTTCCGGCGAGCAGGAAGGCGCGCACCTGCTGGTCGACGGCCGGGGCTTCGACGGTGCCAAGGCGGGCGCGGGCTGCGACCAGGGCTTCTGGCTGGGCGGCACGCTGTTCGACCATGTGACGCCCGAGATGCGCATCTACAAGGAAGAGATCTTCGGTCCGGTGCTGGCCTGCGTGCGCGTGCCCGACTTCGTCCAGGCCGTGGACCTGGTCAACGCCCATGAGTTCGGCAACGGCGTGGCCTGTTTCACACGCGACGGCAACGTGGCGCGCGAGTTCGGCCGCCGCATCCAGGTGGGCATGGTCGGCATCAACGTGCCGATTCCCGTGCCCATGGCCTGGCAGGGTTTTGGCGGCTGGAAGAAGAGCCTGTTCGGCGACATGCATGCCTACGGCGAGGAAGGCGTGCGCTTCTACACCAAGCAAAAGAGCATCATGCAGCGCTGGCCCGAAAGCATAGGCAAGGGCGCTGAATTCGTCATGCCGACAGCGAAGTAAAACACCTGCGCAAGGGGCATGGGTGCAAGCGGCGCGCGGCACCGTTAAAATGCCCGCCTGACCCCAAGGAGCGTTGCAGCGACGGGGCCGGCCCTTGGGCCGGTCTTGTCGTCAGGCTTGGTGTCCTCTTTCCCGCAACGACGCTCACCTGATTGCCCTAGTTTTGAGCAGGTGAGCTGTATGTCGTCTGAAGTTTCTCTTCCCCCCATGCGTCTGTCGGGCCTCGAGCCCGTGTTTGTCGGAGAGGACACGCTGTTCGTCAATATCGGCGAGCGCACCAATGTCACCGGCTCCAAGGCCTTTGCGCGCCTGATCCTCAACGGCCAGTTCGAGGATGCGCTGGCCGTCGCGCGCCAGCAGGTGGAAAACGGCGCCCAGGTGATCGACGTCAACATGGACGAAGCCATGCTCGACAGCCAGGCGGCGATGGTGCGTTTCCTGAACCTGATCGCCTCCGAGCCCGACATCGCCCGCGTGCCCATCATGGTCGACTCGTCCAAGTGGGCCGTGATCGAAGCCGGCCTGCGCTGCATCCAGGGCAAGGGCATCGTCAACTCCATCTCGATGAAAGAGGGCGTGGAGCAGTTCAAGCAGCAGGCCAAGCTGGTCAAGCGCTACGGCGCCGCCGCCGTGGTCATGGCGTTTGACGAAAAAGGCCAGGCCGATACCTTCGCGCGCAAGACCGAGATCTGCGAGCGCGCCTACCGCATCCTGGTCGACGAAGTCGGTTTCCCGCCCGAAGACATCATTTTCGATCCCAACATCTTTGCCGTGGCGACCGGCATCGAAGAGCACAACAACTACGCCGTCGACTTCATCGAAGCCGTGCGCTGGATCAAGCAGAACCTGCCCGGTGCCAAGGTCTCGGGCGGCGTGTCCAACGTGTCCTTCTCCTTCCGCGGCAACGATCCGGTGCGCGAAGCCATACACACCGTGTTCCTGTACCACGCCATCCAGGCGGGCATGGACATGGGCATCGTCAACGCCGGCATGGTCGGCGTCTATGACGACATCGAGCCCATCCTGCGCGAGCGCGTCGAGGACGTGGTGCTCAACCGTCGCCCCGACGCCGGCGAGCGCCTGGTGGAGATCGCCGAAACCGCGCGCAGCGGCGCCAAGGACGAAAGCAAGCGCCTCGAATGGCGCGGCACGCCCGACCACCCCGTGACCGTGGCCCAGCGCCTGGCGCATTCGCTGGTGCACGGCATCACCGACTTCATCACCGTCGACACCGAAGAGGCCTACCAGGAAGTGCTGGCGCGCGGCGGCCGTCCGCTGCACGTGATCGAAGGCCCGCTGATGGCCGGCATGAACGTGGTCGGCGACCTGTTCGGCGCGGGCAAGATGTTCCTGCCCCAGGTGGTCAAGTCGGCGCGCGTGATGAAGCAGGCCGTGGCCCACCTCGTGCCCTACATCGAGGAAGAGAAACGCCAGCAGCAGGCCGCGGGCCAGGACGTTCGCTCCAAGGGCAAGATCGTCATCGCCACCGTCAAGGGCGACGTGCACGACATCGGCAAGAACATCGTCACCGTGGTCTTGCAGTGCAACAACTTCGAAGTGGTCAACATGGGCGTGATGGTGCCCTGCCATGAAATCCTGGCCAAGGCCAAGGAAGAGGGCGCGGACATCATCGGCCTGTCGGGCCTGATCACGCCCAGCCTCGAGGAGATGCAGTACGTGGCCGGCGAAATGCAGAAGGACCCGTACTTCCGCGACCGCCAGATGCCGCTGCTGATCGGCGGCGCGACCTGCTCGCGCGTGCACACGGCGGTGAAGATCGCGCCCAAGTACGACGGCCCGGTGATCTACGTGCCCGACGCTTCGCGCAGCGTGGGCGTGGCGCAAAGCCTGCTGGGCGACGGTCTGCAGGAGTACCTGGACACGCTGCAAGCCGACTACGACAAGGTGCGCCAGCAGCATGCCAACCGCAAGCAGGTGCCGATGTGGCCGCTGGCCAAGGTGCGCGCCAATGCCGCCAAGCTCGATTTCACGCGCGTGCCGGCTGCGCCCCGGGCGCTGGGCCGGCGCGTGTTCAGGAACTTCGATCTGAACGAGATCGCGCGTTTCATTGACTGGGGCCCGTTCTTCCAGACCTGGGATCTGGCCGGCCCCTATCCGGCGATTCTCAACGACGCCATCGTCGGCGAGGAAGCGCGCAAGGTCATGGCCGACGGCCAGGCCATGCTGCAGAAGATCATCAGCGGACGCTGGCTCTCGGCCAACGGCGTGATCGGCTTGTACCCGGCCAACAGCGTAGGCGACGACATCGAGTTCTACACCGACGACAGCCGCAGCGAAGTGCTGCTGACCTGGTATGGCATGCGCCAGCAGACCGAAAAGCAGGCCGTGGACGGCGTGATGCGCCCCAGCCGCTGCCTGTCGGACTTCGTCGCGCCCAAGGACAGCGGCATCAAGGATTACGCGGGTCTGTTCGCCGTCACGGCGGGCCTGGGCATGGAGAAGAAGGAGCAGGAGTTCATCGACCAGCTCGACGACTACTCGGGCATTTTGTTCAAGTCACTGGCCGACCGACTGGCCGAGGCTTTTGCCGAGTGCCTGCACCTGCGCGTGCGCACCGACCTCTGGGGCTATGCGCCGGGTGAAGCCTTGAGCAACGCCGAGCTGATCAAGGAAAAGTACCTGGGCATACGCCCCGCGCCAGGCTACCCGGCCTGCCCCGACCACAGCGCCAAGATCGCGCTGTTCGAGACGCTGCAGTGTCCCGACATCGGCATGACCCTGACCGAAAGCCTGGCGATGATGCCCGCATCCAGCGTCAGCGGCTTCTACCTGGGCCACCCCGATGCGGCCTACTTCAACGTGGGCCAGATCGGCGACGATCAGTTGATCGACATGGCCAAGCGCCGGGGTATGGACGAAGCCGAGTTGCGCAGTCTGCTGGCGCCGAATCTGGCCTGATCCGGCCGCGCTCTGCGCCAAGCCCCGCCTATGGCTTGGCGTAGCACGCCTTCAGGCCCTGAAAATCGTAGAAAGACTGGGTTCCGCTCAGCTTGGCCCGGTCGCATTCCGTCTTGAAATCCGCCTCTTTCTCGTTGAAGAGCAACTTCACGATCAGGCGACCGGCGCTGTTTTGATAAACATCCCATTGCATGTTTGACGCCATGGGACTCACCACTTCTCCGCGCCAGGAATTGCCGGCATAGCTGTAGAGCGTGGAGAGCGGCTGCTGATCGGACATGCCTTTGAGTTGCAGCAGTGAAACCAGGGGGATGACCGTCTCCGCATGGGCGAAACGCAATTTCGCCGCATGACGGTAGTCGCCCTTGGCAATCGCATCCACTTCCGCGAAGAAGTCATCGGCCAGCAGCTGCGCCATGGCGAAGGTGACTTTCCCTTTCTCGGCGATACCCGGACCTTTCTTGTAGAAATTCACTGCGTCGTTCAGTCCGGCAAACACGGCGGCCTGGCTCGCAGGCATGTACGGGATGAAATCCACGGCGATCTCATTGCGCAAGGCCGGCGCGATGGCGTACAGGTCGTAGATGGCGTGCGCCGCGTCGACCGCACTTTCTATGCTGGCCTTCTGGTTGCCAGTCAATGTGGACGTGAATGCGCCGTCATCACTGGAAAAGGTCAGAGTGCCGGAGTTGGTGAAGCTATAGCCATGGCGCTCCAGTCTGTCGACGAATTCATCCTTGAACAATCGGCGGAGCACCACGCGCGCTGCCGCCTTGATTTCCGGCGCTTGCTTCAACTGCGCGAGCGCAGCGCGCAGTTCAGCATCTTTCTTGAGGTAGTGCCGGTAGCCCTGGCTGTCGCTGAGAACCTGGGCGCGACCCGGGGCGTTCGTCGGATCGGAGCTGGCATCCAGCTTGTGGAAATACAGGGCAAATCGATCTACCTCGGCGACGGGAGAGTTCAGTGCCGAGACCAGCCCAGGGCGTGCGGTTTTGATCCCCTCCACAAAGAAACCTGCGCTGTCCACTGCCCGCCCCTTGCCGGAAGACGCCACGACGATCTTCCGGCTTCCTTGCTTTTCGACGGCCTGCCAATGCGTAGTCAGGCGTTGCAGCATCCTTGACGCCAACTGCCGGTGTTCACGCATCCCCACCTGGGTTTCGTTGCCGTAGCCAGGTTTGGTGATGCCTGGGATGCCGTACCCCAGCAGGAAGTGGGCCTTCATGTATTTCAGGAGGTCTGGTCCCAGCTGCTCTCCGAGCGGCGTCAGCCCGCCGTCGGCCTGTGCCTGCAGCCACATGTTGTAAACCGCCAGGTCGGACTTCATGCTGGAGAGCCCCCGGGACCCGTGGCGTGCCACAAGCTGTGTGTACACCGGTTCATACCCGGCAGGAGGGGCCTCGTGCGCCTTCCAATCTCCCTGCGGCCGGTACATGGTCTTGGTCTGGTAGTGACGGTCGACCCGTGCGGCTTCATTCACGGCCGCGATGATTTCAGCGCTTGAACGGATGCCTGCCAACGCCCGCTTGATGCGCGCCAGGCCGTCTTCCGCGGCGCGTGCCAGTTCCGTGCGGACTTCCTCATCGCCGGACTGATTGAACTCGCGCGACAAGTCGCGAGGCTGCACGCCGAGCGTGGCTGCGACCTGCTGCCGGGCTGCGGCGAAATCGACGCCTTGCGTCTCCATGACCGCCTTGATCGAGGTGGAATGAAAGCTGATGACGCCAGGCTCCTGCCACGGAGCCCTTAGCACGACAGAGGGCGTTGCCGCCGCAGGCAACGGGGATTTCGGCGCGGTTGCCGAGATCTCCAGCAACAGATCAGCCTGGGGGCCTTGAAGGGAAAACTCTCCCGATTCGCTCGCCAGGGTACTCGGTTCGCCCTGGTCGCAACGACCGTTCGCGTTGGTATCCAGACAAACGCGCTGACCGCTGGCGCTGATGCCAAGCACCTGTCCATTGACCTTGAGGACATGCACGTCCTCGCCTCCACCACATGCCGCGATGGACGTCGCAGCCGCGAGTGTGATCATGAGCCGTATTGCAGGCAACCGGGCCTGAGCAAACAGACCCAAAATGGTAGGCGGGAGTGTGTGAGGATGATGCATCTCGTGTGAGTAACGGACGGACGCCAGCGGTTCCAATGGCTGGACTGCCCGGCAAGCCCGTGGCTGTCGATGTGCGAGCGCGCCAGTAGGACATTCATCCGGGTTAATGTCCTCAGGTCTGAGCCACTTCCTGGAAAAGAACCGTACGCATGAAAACCGCCGTCTTCAGCACCCGCCGCTATGACAAATCCCTGCTGGCGCAGGCCAACAGCGAAGCCGGCCATGAGCTGGTCTTCCTGCAGGACCGCCTGACGCGCGACACCGCGGCGCTGGCCGCCGGCTGCGCCGCGGTGTGCGTGTTCGTCAACGACAACGTCGACGCCGAAGTGCTGTCCCTGCTGGCCGCACAGGGCACGCGCCTGGTCGCGACGCGCTCCACCGGCTACAACCATGTGGATGCGGGCGCCGCGGCACGCCTGGGCATAGAAGTGGTGCGCGTGACCGACTATTCCCCGCATTCGGTGGCGGAGTTCGCCGTGGGCCTGCTGCTGGCGGTCAACCGCAAGATCGCCCGGGCCAGCGTGCGCACGCGCGAAGGCAATTTCGAGCTCGATGGCCTGATGGGTTTCGACCTGCATGGCAAGACGGTGGGCGTGGTCGGCACCGGCAAGATAGGCACCATCTTCGCGCGCATCATGCGCGGCTTTGGCTGTACGGTGCTGGGCCATGATCCCTATCCCAACCCGGTTTTCGCGGCCATAGGCGGCCGTTATGTGGCCGCGGAGGAGCTGATGGCCCGCAGCGATGTGATCTCGCTGCACTGCCCGCTGACCGAGGACACGCGCCACATCGTGAACGCGCAGACCCTGGCGGGCGCCAAGCGCGGCGCCATCCTGGTCAATACCAGCCGCGGCGGACTGGTCGACACCGAGGCCGCGATCCAGGCCTTGAAGACGGCCCAGCTGGGCGGCCTGGCAATCGATGTCTATGAGCAGGAAGCCAGCCTGTTCTTCCAGGATCTGTCCTCCACCATCATCACGGACGACGTGATCCAGCGACTGGTATCGTTCCCGAACGTGATCGTCACCGGCCATCAGGCCTTCTTCACGGAGGAGGCGATAGGCCAGATCATGCAGACCACCATTGCCAGCATCAGCGCTTTCGAGCAGGGCGCGGCGCTGGTTCACCGCATTCCTGCGGCTGAGCCGACGCGGCAACCCCAACCTGGACATGAAAAATGACTGTCGATCCATCAAGTCCCAGGCACTGGGAGAGGATACTGGAGAGCATCGATCTGGAAATGGCTCAGATGGCAATCATCTGTCGCATCCGCCTGCTCGACCCCGGCGTGATCGAGCGGGTGATCGATCGCAACGACATCGTCTGCGGGCACAAGAACCCGCATGCGTTCGAGAAGCTGCGCGCGCTGCTGATCATGCATTTCACGGCGCGCCAGAGCGCCGTTCAGGAGCTGGGCGAAGAGCAGGCCGGCGCCATCACCGCCCATATCCGCGCGCACCTGAACGCGCGCTTGGGCGATCAGTTCGGCACGCCGCCCTGAAGCCCGGTTGCGGGGCTCAGAGCGCCGCCGACCAGGGCACTTCCGCCTTGGGCCTGCCGGTCGCAAAGAAATGGTGCAGGTTCTCCAGCACCAGATCGCCCATCGCGCGGCGGGTCTCGTGCGTGCCGCTGGCCATGTGCGGCGCGAGCACCACGTTGTCGAGTTCCATCAACGCGGGCAGGGGGCGGGGCTCGTCCTCGAAGACATCCAGGCCTGCGCCCGCGATGCGGCCTTGCTGCAGGGCCTGCACCAGCGCCGCTTCGTCGACCACGCTGCCGCGCGCGACGTTGACCAGAAAGCCCTGCGGGCCCAGCGCGTCCAGCACCTGGGCATTGACCAGATGGCGCGTCGCGGCGCCGCCCGCGGCGACGACCACGAGGTAGTCGGCCCATTCGGCCAGGGCCAGCAACGAGTCCTTGTAGGCATGGGGCGAGCCGACTACGGGGCGGCGATTGTGATAGCTGACTTCCATGTCGAAGCCCGAGGCGCGGCGGGCGATGGTCGAGCCTATGCGGCCCATGCCGAAAATGCCCAGGCGCTTGCCCGCGGCCCGGGTCTGCAGCGCGAAACGGCCGCGGGTCCAGTCGCCGCGGCGCACGAACCGGTCGGCCGCACTGACGCCGCGCGAGACGTCGAGCAACAGCGCGAAGGCCAGATCGGCCACGCAATCGTTGAGTACATCGGGCGTGTAGCCGACGCGCACCTTCTGCGCGACCAGCGAATCTTCGTCGAGTGCGTCATAGCCCACGCCAAAGCTGCTCACGACCTGCAGATTGGGCAGCGCGCGTACCAGCTCGGCCTTGGCGCCCGTGCCGGCCGCGGTCACCAGGCCGACGAACTCGGCGCCATGCGCGGCGAGAAAGCCCGCGCGGTCGGTCTCGCGGTCGAGACGGTGGATATCGAACTGTTCGGCCAGATCGTGGTCCAGCGAGGCCAGCGGCATGGCGCCGTATTGCAGGAGACGGGGAGGTTGGGACATGGGAAAACTTTCAATGCGCCGCAGCGCCGGGGCTCAGACCTGTCGTTGAAAAAAATGCAGACACGGCTATTTTCATCGCGTTCGCGCACAAAAAAACACAGCCGCGCCTAGGGCTGCTCTTCCTGGGAATAGGCCAGCAGGCTCAAGCTGCTGCGCAAGGTCTGCAAGCCGTCGACGCCCAGCAATGCCTCGTATTCCTGCTCTATGGATTTGATGGCGGCATGGATTTTCAGCAGGTAGTTGACGCCGTTTTCGGTGAAACGCACCAGCTGCGCCCGGCCGTCGGTCTGGTCTTCCGTGCGCGTGACCAGGCCGGCTTCTTCCAGCTCCTTGAGCACCTTGGCCACGGCCTGCTTGGAGATGCCGGCGCGCTTGGCCAGCTCGGTGCTGCGCGTGCCTTCGAGGTCAAGAAACGGCAGCAGGGAGCCGCCCGGGATACGCCCGTCGGGATGCTTGTCCGCCATTTTTTGCGCCAGGCGGTTCGCGAAGTCGCGCCGCGCGAGGAGAAACAGCCGGCCTATGCCAAAGGGGCGCGTTTCGCGCAGCTGAGTCAACTTTTTCGAACTGATCATGTGCAATCTACTTTTATTGGTAAACCATGTTGACTAATTTAGCGCTGAGATGGATCATTGCTTTCGCGCCAGGAAAAAAAAGCAATGAAGCGCTTGAGCGGAACAATCAAAGGAGACAACTGATGATGATTTTGCATGCGATAGCCGCCGTGGCCGCGCTGGCCTGTGGGGTGTCGACGAGCGCTTCGGCGGCGGACTACCCGCAAAAACCCATACGCATGGTGGTCTCCTATCCGGCCGGAGGCAGCACGGACATGATTGCACGCCTTTACGCGGAGAAACTGGGGCAGGAGCTCAAGCAGTCGGTGGTCGTGGACAACCGCCCCGGCGCCGGGACCAACATCGGCGCGGATGCGGTGGCCAAGGCCAGGCCCGACGGCTATACGGTGCTGTTTGGCGGCGGCACGCCCAGCATCAATTCGATCTTCGGCCCACAGCCGCCGTTCGATCCCATCAAGGCCTTCGAGCCGGTCAGCATGATTGCACGCGTGCCGTTTGTGATTGCGGCCCACTCCAAGGCGCCGTTCTCCAATCTGCAGGAAATGCTGGCCAAAGCCAAGCAGGCCCCTGGCAAGTACACGGTCTCCAGCGCGCAGTTGCACCTGTACGTGGAAATGCTCAAAAGCCGGGCATCCGCCCCGTTCATGCACGTGCCCTACAAGGGCGGCGCCCAGGCGACGACGGACGCCATTGGCGGGCAGGTGGATTCCGTGTTTGCGCTGGTGCCGGTGCTGCTGCCCCATATCCAGTCCGGCCATCTCAAGGCGCTGGGCATTTCCTCGGCGCAGCGCATCGCGGCCCTGCCCGCGGTGCCCACATTCGAGGAGAGCGGCGTGCGTTACGACATCGGCATCTGGTTCGGACTGCTGGCGCCGGCCGCGACGCCGGAGCCCATCGTGCGTCAGCTCACCGAAGCCACGCAGCGCATCGTGGCGCAGGAAGATTTCTCCAAGAAGCTGGAGCAGATCGGCGCACAGGCCACGGCCACCACGCCGGCCGCGCTGCGCAGCTTCATGGTCGAGGAAATGCAGACCTGGAAGGGTCTCGCCAAGTCCATGCCCGAGTTGCAAAAAGCAGTGGAACTGCGTTAACCACCATAGGTAGCCATGATGTTTGAAGCCGCAATCAGCCAACACGAAGAACGCCTGCAAAAAGCCCTCGCCATGGGGGGCGTCGAGAAGCTGCAGGAACGCGCGCAGCAGGGTGTGCTCAATGCCCGCGAGCGCATAAATCACCTGGTGGACGCGCACAGTTTCCATGAGATGGGGCTGTTCGCGACCAGCATCCGCCCCGAGATGCGCGAGCGCTCGCCAGCGGATGGCAAGGTGGCGGGATTCGGCAAGATCCAGGGCCGTGAGGTGGCGGTGGTTTCCAATGATTTCACCGTGATGGGGGCGTCGAGCAGCTCGGTCAATTCGGCCAAGATCGGCCATGTGAAGCGCATCGCCACGCAGCGCGGCCTGCCCATGGTGTTCCTGGGCGAGTCCACGGGCGCGCGCATGCCGGACGTGATGGGCGCTGCCGCCATAGGCGCGGGCGACCGGCCCACGCAGTACCGGCGCATGCGCGAAACGCCCTGGGTGTCGGCGGTGCTGGGCCACTGCTATGGCTCGTCGTCCTGGTATGCGGCGCTGGCCGATTTCGTGGTGATGCGCAAGGGCGCGATCACCGCGGTCTCCAGCGTACGGCTCACCTCGCGCGCCATCAACGAGGCAGTGGACCCCGAAGCCCTGGGCGGCTGGAAGCTGCACACCGAAGTCACGGGCATGGTCGACCTGGCCGTGGACACCGATGAGCAGGCGCTCGAAGCCGTGCAGCAGTTCCTGTCCTATCTGCCCAGCCACCACAACGAAGCGCCGCCGGTGCACGCCGTGACCGCCGGTTCGGGCGAGGATGCCGAGCGGATTCTGGGCGTTCTGCCGCAGTCGCGCACCCAGGTCTATGACGTGCGCAAGATCCTCTCGCTGATCTACGACAAGGACTCGGTGTTCGAGCTCAAGCCGCGCTTCGGCCGCTCCGTGGTGACCGCGCTGGCGCGGCTCAACGGCCGCTCGGTGGGCATCGTGGCGAGCAATCCGATCTACAAGGGCGGGGCCATCGATCCGCAGTCCTGCGAGAAGGTGGTGAGCTTTCTGGTGCTCTGCGACTCCTTCAATATTCCGCTGGTGTTCATGGCCGATCAGCCCGGTTTCCTGATCGGCGTGGAAGGCGAACGCCAGGGCGCGATCGGCCGCGTGATGAACTGGATGAATGCGCTGTCGCTGGTCACCGTGCCGAAGATTTCGGTGGTCATGCGCAAGTCCTATGGGCAGGCGGTGCTGAACATGGGCGGCGGCGGCAATTCCGATGAAGTCATCCACTGGCTCACGGCCGAAGTGAACTTCATGGACCCGCGCTCGGCGGTGTCCATCGTGCATGGCGTCGAGCCCCAGGAAGAGCCCGAGCGCTACGCGCAATTGCTCGAGGAGATGAGCCGTGGCACGACAGCCTACGACGCCGCGGCAGCCTACACCGCGCATGCCGTGATCCACCCGGCGCAGACCCGCGCCCACCTGATCCGCAGCCTCGAAGTCCACCAGATGCGCCTGTCGGGCGGCGTGGGCGAGCACCTGATGCGGACCTGGCCTACGAGCTACTGAGTTTCTGCAGCGGTCCCTGGGAATGCGCCTTGTCCGTCAAGGCGCAGGGGGAAAGCTGCGCGCCGAATTCGAGAAATGGGAGAAAAGAATGTTCCACAAGGTCCTGATTGCCAACCGTGCGGCGATTGCGGCGCGCGTGCTGCGCGCGCTGCGTTCCATGGGCATACGCTCGGTCGCGGTGTACTCCGAAGCCGATGCGCAACTGCCCTATCTGGCGCTGGCCGATGAAAGCTATTGCATAGGCCCGGCCGAGCCCGGCAAGAGCTATCTCAACCAGGATGCGATCCTGCAGGTGCTGCGCGACAGCGGCGCCGACGCGCTGCATCCGGGCTATGGCTTCCTGTCGGAGAACGCGGAATTCGCGCGCCGCGTGCAGGCCCAGGGCGCGGTGTTCATAGGCCCCAGCCCCGAGTGGATAGACGCCATGGGGCACAAGACACGGGCGCGCGAACTGATGCGCCAGCACGGCCTGCGGATGGCGCCCAGCTCGGGCCTGCTCAGCGGCGAGCCCGAACAGGACAGGCGCATGGCACAGGAGATCGGCTACCCGGTTTTGGTCAAGCCCGCGACCGGCGGCGGAGGCATTGGCATGATGGCGGCGCGCAACGACGAAGAGCTGGCCAAGGCTGTGGAGCAGGCCGGCTCGCTGTCGCGGCGCAGCTTCGGCAGCGCCGAGCTGTACCTCGAGCGCCTGCTGGAAAAGCCGCGCCATATCGAGTTCCAGATCCTCGCCGACCGTGCGGGCAATGTCTGCCATCTGTTCGAGCGCGACTGCTCGGTGCAGCGGCGCCACCAGAAAGTGATAGAGGAATCGCCCGCGCCGCGCCTGCCGCGCGAGATGGTGGCTGCGGCCGGCGACGAGATCGTGGGCGTGCTGGCCAAGATGCGCTACGACGTGATCGGCACGGTGGAGACGCTGCACGCGCCGGGCGGCGGCTTCCAGTTTCTCGAGACCAATACGCGGCTGCAGGTGGAACATGCGGTGACCGAGGAAATCACCGGCATCGACCTGGTGGTGGCGCAGATCCGTCTGGCCGCGGGCGAGCCTTTGAGTGCCGTCATTGCGCAGCCGGTGACCGTGCGCGGCCATGCGATCGAAGCGCGCATCTACGCCGAGGACCCGGTGCGCTTCTTCCCCTCGCCGGGCACGCTCAAGGTGCTGGAATTCCCCGTCGGCCCGGGCATTCGCGTGGAAACCGGCTTTGCCCAGGGCTGCGCCGTCACCCCGTATTACGACCCGATGATCGCCAAGCTCATCGTGCATGCCGAGACGCGCGCCCTGGCCATAGAGCGCCTGCAGCAGGCGCTGGCGGCGACCCGCATCGAAGGCGTCAAGCACAACATTCCTTTCATCCAGCGCGTGCTGCAAAGCGACGCTTTCCGCAGCGGCGATGTGCACACCGGCCTCGCGGCCCAGGTGCTGGCTGCTTGAGCCGCCTTTTCTGTTTCCTTCATTTCATACCAGGAGAAATCACCATGTCCACAGTTGCCCTGACAGCGGAAGTCACCGGAAAAGTCTGGAAAGTATTGGTCGAAGTCGGCGGCTTGGTCTCGCCCGACGAACCGGTGCTGATCGTCGAGTCCATGAAGATGGAAATCCCCGTGATGAGCAGCGAGCCCGGCCGGCTGCTGGAGCTGCATGTGAAGGAAGGCGATTCGGTCGAGGACGGCCAGATCGTCGGCCAGGTCGGCTGACCTGCCCCGCAGCCGCGCCCGGGCGCAGGCCCGGCTCTCGCTTTTTGCTCTGAAGGAGGAATGCCATGCAGCGCAGACATTTTCCGGCGGCCGTGGCCGCGCTGGCCGGCTGGGGGACCGCGGGGGCGGCCGCCTGGGCGCCGAACAACCGCGTCGAATACGTGATTCCGGCCGCGGCCGGCGGGGCCGTGGACATCTACGGCCGGGTGATGAAGAAGATCATCGACGCCAGTGGCGCGCTCGGCGGCCAGAGCTTCGTGATCAGCAACCGCCCCGGCGGCAGCGGCATGATTGCCGCGGCGCCGCTGCTGCAGCGCCCCGGTGATGCCCACATCTTCTCCATGCTGTCCACGGGCTTCATGCTGGGCCAGGTGCTGGGCCAGTTCAAGCACGACCTGCTGCGCGACTTCACCGTGGGGCCGATCTTCTTCGAGGAGGCGCTGGCTGTGGCGGTGCGCGCGGATTCGCCGTTCAAGTCCGGCGCCGATCTCGTCGCGCAGCTGCGGCGCGATCCGGGCAGCGTGCGCATCGCCGTGGCGCCGAATCTGCTCAATCACATCCATATCGGCCTGCTCAAGCCGCTGGCCGCGGCCGGCGTGGACATGGGCAGCCTCACGGTGGCCGCGTTCCGCGCGTCCAGCGAGTCCGTGGTGGCGCTGATGGGCGGCCATGTGGACGTGGTCTCGTCCAGCGCCGCGAACGTGGTGGAAGGCGTGCGCAACGGCAGCCTGCGCGCGCTGGCGGTGTCGTCGGAGCAGCGGCTCAAGGGCACGCTGGCCCAGGTGCCGACCTGGAAGGAGCAGGGCGTCAACGCGGCCTTCACTTCGGTGCAGGGCGTGTACTTCCCCAAGGACCTGGGTGCCGCGCAGATCGCGTTCTGGGACACGCAGTTCCAGCGCATGGCGGCCTCGCCCGAATGGCTCAACACGCTGGCGCAGTACGAAGTCACTCCGCGCTTCATGAACCACACGCAGGCAAGCGCCTATGTCCAGAACGAAATCAAGACTTCGACGGCCTTGCTGCGCGACCTGAAATTGCTCAAATGACTGCAACTACCCCCACTCCCCCGAACGACGCCGGGCCGCTGGCCGGCATACGCGTGGTCGAGATCTGCACCACCATCGCCGGCCCGGCCTGCGGCCGGCTGCTGGCCGATTTCGGCGCCGACGTGATCAAGGTCGAGCCGCCCGACGGCGACCCCGTGCGCCAGATGGGCAACCATGTGGGCGCGGTCTCGCTCTACAGCGCGTCCATTCTGCGCGGCAAGCGCTCCATCGTCATCGACTTGAAGACCGAGGAAGGTCGCGCGCTGGCCCAGTCGCTGATGGAGCGCGCCGACGTGGTGCTGGAGAACAACCGCCCCGGCGTGCTCGAGCGCCTGGGCCTGGGCTACGAGACGCTGGCCCGGGCCAAGCCCGACATCATCTACGCGCGCATCAGCGGCTACGGCCAGGACGGGCCCAGCGCCCACCTGCCGGGCTATGGCGCGATCTGCGAAGCCTTTGGCGGCGTGCGCCACATGACCGGCGACCCCGACCGCCCGCCCTCGCGCGTGGCCCTGGCCACGACCGACTACCTGACGTCTGTGTACACGGCCTTCGGCATCCTGGCGGCGCTGCGCCACCGCGACCGAACCGGCGAAGGCCAGGTGGTGGACGTGGCGCTGTACGAAGCCGCGTTCTCGCAGATGGAGTCGGTGGTGCCGACCTTCGACAAGCTGGGCCAGGTGCCCATGCGCCAGGGGCCCAACCTGCCGTCGATGGCGCCCAACAGCCTCTACCCCACGGCCGAAGGCGGCTATGTGCTGATCGCGGCCAACAGCAATGCGACTTTCGAGCGGCTGGCCCAGGCGATGCAGCAGCCGGAGTTGCTGACCGACCCGCGCTTCTCGACCATCCGTTCGCGCGGGCTGCCGGGCAATATGCAGGCCGTCGATGCCATCGTCGCCGACTGGACGCGCAGCCGCCAGGGCATGGAAGTCGAAGCGCAGCTGCAGCAGGCCGGCGTGCCGGTGTCGCGCGTGCTGACCGTGGAGGACATCTTCGACGATCCGCATTACCGGGCGCGCGACATGATCGCCACGGTGGAACACCCGCAGCTGGGCAGCACGCGCCAGGTGGGCGTGGTGCCCAAGCTGTCGCGCTCGCCCGGGCGCATACGCCATACGGGGCCTGAGCTCGGCGGCGACAGCGCCAGCGTGCTGGCCAGCGAACTGGGTCTGGACCCGCAGGCCATCGCTGCCTTGATCGCATCCGGCATCGTGCGCGGCAGTGCGCAGAAGGAGTATTGAATGCAAAGCACAGAATGGGGCACCTCGCTGGACGAGCTGGCGCAGCGCAAGGCGTATGCCATGGCCATGGGCGGCGAAGCCGCTGTGGCCAAGGCCAAGGCCGCGGGCAAGCTCACGGCGCGCGAGCGCATCACGGCCCTGGTCGATGCCGACTCGTTTCGCGAGCTGGGCATGCTGGCCGGCAAGGGGGCGTATTCCGCACAGGGCGAACTCGAGAAAGTCACACCGTCGACCCAGGTCATGGGCCTGGCGCGCATAGCAGGGCGCCGCACGGTGGTGGTGTCCGACGACGCGACGATACGCGGCGGATCTTCCGAAGCCGCGGTCGCGGAGAAGTGGATTTACGCCGATCGCTATGCCTACGAGTACCGCCTGCCGCTGGTGCGCATGGTCGATACCGCGGGCGGCAGCGTCAAGCTGCTCAAGCAGATGGGGCACACCAAGATCCCGGGCTATTCCTTTCTGCCCGGCGCGCAGTTGCTGGGCCTGGTGCCGGTGGTGGGCATCGCCCTGGGCGCCTGCGCGGGTCTGGGTGCGATCCGCGCCACGTCGGCGCACTTCTCCATCATGGTCAAGGGGCGCAGCCAGGTGTTCGCCGGCGGGCCGCCCGTGGTCAAGCAGGCGCTGGGCTATGACATCGACAAGGAGGATCTGGGCGGGCATCTGGTGCACAAGCTCAGTGGCGTGGTGCACAACGCCGTGGACACCGAGGAGGAGGCCTGTGCGCTGGCGCGGCGCTTTCTGTCCTATCTGCCGCAAAGCGTCTGGCAGGCGCCGCCGCGAGTGCCCTGCGAGGACGCGCCCGCGAGGGCCGATGCCTGGCTCAACGACGCCATTCCGGCCGATCGCCGCAAGATCTTCGCGCCGCGCAAGATCCTGGCCGCCATCTTCGACCAGGGCTCGGTGTTCGAGATGGCGCCGCAGTTCGGCGCTTCGCTGCTGACCTGTTTCGCCCGGCTCAACGGCCATGCCGTGGGCGTGATGATCAACAACCCCATGGTCATGGGCGGTGCGCTCACGCGGGCCGCTTCGGTGAAGATGGAGCGCTTTGTCGACCTGTGCGACACCTTCCATCTGCCCATCGTCAATCTGGTGGACCAGCCCGGCACCATGACCGGGCTGGAAGCCGAGCGCGACGGCACCATGTACGCCACCCTGCGCGCGGGCGCAGCCATAGAGCAGTCGTCCGTGCCCTGGTGCGCCATCGTCATCCGCCGCTGCTTCGGCCTGGCCGGCGCCATGCTGAGCCCCAAGTTCGGCGTCAGCGGAACGGCGATTGCGCACCGCTTTGCCTGGCCATCGGCCACCTGGGGCTCCATCCCCATCGAAGGCGGCGTGGCGGCTGCGTACCGCCAGGAGCTGGCGCAGGCCGAAGACCCCGAGGCCTTGCGCCTGCAGTTGGAGCAGGACTACCACCGCATCGGTTCGCCGTTTCGCACGGCGGAAAAGTTCGGCGTGGTCGACATCATCGAGCCGTCCCAGACGCGCGCCCTGCTGTGTGACTGGGTGGAGGATGCCTACCACCGCTGCGCGCTGGCGCTGGGCCCCAAGGGGCGCACCATGCGCTGATCCGGGCGGGCCTTTCACCCCCTGTCGCGCATTTTTGACAGCGCGATGGCGCGACATGGGTCAAGATGAGGCCATGCCTCCTTTGCTTGATGCCTTCTTGCGCCGCGCGCGTGTAGTCCTGCGCCCCCTGCAGCCTCTGGTCGATGCGTTTCAGCTGTGGCTGGGAGCCGATGGGCTGCGCATGAGCGCTGCCATGTCGTTCTACGGCATATTGAGCCTGGCGCCGCTGCTCCTGCTGCTGGTCGGCCTGGTGGGCTGGTGGGTGGACCGCGCCTATGTCGAGCAGACCCTGCTGGGCCAGATACAGGGGGTGATAGGCGAGCGCGGAGCCCAGGTGGTGCGGGCGGCGCTGACCAGCGCGCAAAAGCCCGATGAAGGGCGGCTGGCGTCGCTGTTCGGCTCCGTGCTGCTGCTGTCGGGCGCGACGGGCGTGTTTGTCGAGTTGCAGACGGCGCTGGAAAAGCTCTGGCTCACGGGCATGAAAGAGCTGCCGGCGGCCAAGCCCGCCTGGTGGCGCATGGCCGCGCTGCGCTTGCGCGGCCTGACCTATGTGCTGGCCCTGGGCTTCTTGCTGCTGGTCTCCATGGTGTTGTCCACGGCCGTGCACATGGCCACGACCTGGGCCGGCAGCAAGCTGCCGATTTTTTCGCTGGCCCCGCTGGTGGGCATCATCAATGAAAGCGTGGCCTTTGCCATCGCCGTGGCGCTGTTCGTCGGGCTGATGCGCATTGGCAGCGGACCCAAGCCGCCGCTGCGCTTCCTGGTGTTTGGCGCCGTCGTCGGGGCCACGCTGTTCACGCTGGGCAAGCAGGGCCTGGCCTGGTACTTGTCGACGGCCGCCGTGGTCTCGGCCTATGGCGCGGCCGGCTCCATCATCGTGTTGCTGATGTGGATCTACTTTTCTTCGGCCATCTTGCTGTTTGCCGCGGCCAGCGCCAAGGCGGTTGCGGATGCCCACAGGCCCTGAATTTTTGCCAGAACTGAAATAATCCAGGCCTGGCAGACCGGGCTCTGCAGCTTGAAAGGGAGAATCAATGGACCGCTTGCTGACCATGCGGGTGTTTCAGGCGGTGGCCGACGAGGGCGGGTTTTCCGCCGCGGCGCGGCGCCTGGAGCTGTCGGTGTCGACCGTGACCCGGCTGGTCGCCGACCTGGAGCAATACCTGGGCGTGCGGCTGCTGCAGCGCACCACGCGCCATGTGGCGCTGACCGATGCCGGTGAAGTCTATTTGCAGCGGGTACGCGGCATCCTGGACGAGGTCGAGGAGGCTTTCGGCATGGCCCAGGCCCAGACCGGCAATCTGTCGGGCGCGGTGCGCATCCTGGTCTCGCCGGTGTTCGCCGAGCACCTGCTGGCGCCTTTGCTGCTGGCCTTTCGCGCGCGCCATCCGAAGATCGTATTGGACGTGTTTGTCGACGCGCTGCGCGAAGCCCGCGAGGCCGAGGCCATGGCCCGCGATTACGACATCCTGCTGATGGGCGCGCGGCAAGGTTATGACGCCAACGTGGTGGCCCGGCCCCTGGTCACCACCGATGGCGTACTGTGCGCCTCTGCGGCCTATTTGGAGGCCCATGGCGTGCCGCGGCAGCCCCAGGACCTGGCGCAGCACCATTGCCTGATGCGCCGCACGTCCGATGGGCGCAGCGGCGTGGCCCGCCTCTACCTGCCGCAGGAGCCGCTGGTCGACCCAGTCGACGTGGCCGTCGTGTCGGCGTTCACCGTCAACCACACGGGCACGCTGCTGCGCGCCACGCTCGAAGGCGCGGGCATCAGCGCCCTGCCTTTGAGCCTGGTGGCCGAGCACCTGGCCGACGGCCGGCTGCAGCGCGTGCTGGCCCCCTGGATCACCGGGCGCTTCACGCTGTACGCCGTCCTGCCCAGCCGCAAGTTCATGCCGGCGCGGGTGCGGGCCTTTCTGGATTTCCTCAGCGAATACACGCAAGGCCCCCAGGGCTGAGCGCCGGCCCGCGCGGACTTACTTCTCGACGAAGGCGCGCTCGACCACGAAGTCGCCGGGCGTGGTGGTGTTGCCTTCCTTGAAACCACGTGCTTCGAGCATGTGCTTCAAGTCCACCAGCATGGCGGGGCTGCCGCAGAGCATGACCCGGTCGGTTTCGGGGTTGAGCTCGGGCAGGCCGACGTCGGCGGCGAACTTGCCGCTGGCGATCAGGTCGGTGATACGGCCCTGGTTGCGGAAGGGCTCGCGCGTGACCGTGGGGTAGTAGATCAGCTTGTCCCGGACGATGTCGCCGAGGAACTCGTGCTCGAACAGGTCTTTTTCGAACATCTGCTGGTAGGCCAGTTCCTCGATGTGGCGCACGCCGTGCACCACCACGGCCTTTTCGAACTTCTCGTAGGTCTCGGGGTCGCGGGCCACGGCCAGCCAGGGCGCGAGGCCCGTGCCGGTACCGATCATGTACAGGTTCTTGCCGGGCAGCAGGTAATCGATCAGCAGCGTGCCCGTGGGCTTCTTGCCGACGATGATGGTGTCACCGACCTGGATATGCTGCAGCTTGGAAGTCAGCGGGCCGTTTTCCACCTTGATCGACAGGAATTCGAGGTGTTCCTCGTAATTCGGGCTGGCGATGGAATAGGCGCGCAGCAGGTTCTTGCCGTCGACCTTGAGGCCGATCATGGTGAAGTGGCCGTTGGAAAACCGCAGCGACATGTCGCGGGTGGTGGTGAAAGAGAAAAGGCGGTCGGTCCAGTGGTGGACGGACAGTACGCGTTCTTCGTTGAATGCACTCATGGCGAGAATGGGGGGTGAAGTCGTAAAGCGGGGACCCAGCGGCGACGGGACGTGGCTGGCTGGCAAAACACCCCAGGGCGTTCGCGTGGCGGCCGCCTGTCAAGCGGGCAAACCTGCACATTGTCGGGCATATAGGTTCTCAGGGGTACATTTCACTCCCTCAACAAAGGAAATCGCATGACAAGGCAAGCGTGGACGATGGCCGCGGTTCTGGCCCTGGCGGCCGGCCAGGCAGGGGCGCAAGGCGTGATCAAGATTGGCGAGATCAACAGCTACAAGGCCATGCCGGCCTTTCTGGAGCCCTACAAGAAAGGCATGGAGCTGGCCGTCGAGCAGATCAACGCCGGCGGCGGCATTGCCGGCAAGAAGCTGGAACTGGTCATCCGCGACGATAACGGCAACCCCGGCGATGCCGTGCGCGCGGCCGATGAGTTGTATGCCCGCGAGAAGATCGACGTGCTCACCGGCAGCTTTCTGTCGCACGTAGGCCTGGCGCTGACCGACTATGCGCAGCAGAAAAAGCGCTTCTTCCTGGCCTCCGAGCCCCTGACCGACAAGATGGTCTGGGCCCAGGGCAACCGCTACACCTACCGCCTGCGCGGCTCGACCTACATGCAGGTCGCGATGCTGGTGCCCGAAGCGGCGAAGCTGAAGAAGAAGCGCTGGGCCATCGTCTACCCCAACTACGAATACGGCCAGTCGGCCGTGGCGACGTTCAAGAAGCTGCTCAAGCAGGCCCAGCCCGATGTGGAGTTCGTCGGCGAGCAGGCGCCGGCCCTGGGCAAGATCGACGCCGGCAGCGTGGTCCAGGCGCTGGCCGACGCCAAGCCCGATGCCATCTTCAACGTGCTGTTCGCGGCCGACCTGGGCAAGTTCGTGCGCGAAGGCAATACGCGCGGCCTGTTCAAGGGCCGTGAAGTGGTGGGCCTGCTGACCGGCGAGCCCGAATACCTCGATCCGCTGAAAAAGGAAGCACCCCTGGGCTGGATCGTGACCGGCTACCCCTGGTATGCGATCAACACGCCAGAGCACCAGGCTTTCCTCAAGGCCTACCAGGCCAAGTACCAGGAGCCTCCGCGCCTGGGCACCATCGTCGGCTATGGCGCGATCCAGTCGCTGGCCGCGGGCCTGCGCAAGACCGGCGGCAGCGCCGACCCGGAAAAGCTGATCGCCGCGTTCAAGGGCCTGGAAGTGGACATCCCCTTCGGCCGCATCACCTACCGCCCCGAGGACCACCAGTCGACCATGGGCGCCTATGTGGGCAAGACCGCGTATGACGCCAAGCTGCAGCACGGCGTGATGGTCGACTTCCACTACGCCGACGGCAAGGACTACCAGCCTTCGGCGGCTGAAGTGCGCCAGCTGCGCCCCGCGCGCTGAGCGGCGTGCGCTCTGCCCCTGGCCGCGTTGCGCCGGGGGCGGTCCTTTGCGAGATGAATCCCATGCCCACTTTTCAAGCCGCCGAGGACTTGCGATGAGCCTGTCCGGACTGCTGGTGCAACTGCTCAATGGCCTGGCCAGCGCTTCGTCGCTGTTCCTGGTGTCGGTCGGGCTGTCGCTGATTTTCGGCGTCACGCGCACCATCAATTTCGCCCACGGCTCGTTCTACATGCTGGGCATTTATGTCGCCTATTCGCTGGTCGGGCACTGGGGCGACAGCATTGGTTTCTGGCCCGCGCTGCTGCTCGCGCCCGTGGTCACCGCGGCCCTGGGCGCGCTGGTGGAAATCCTGCTGCTGCGGCGCATCTACAAGGCGCCGGAGCTGTTCCAGCTGCTGGCGACGTTTGCGCTGGTGCTGGTGATCAAGGACGCGGCGCTGTGGCTGTGGGGTCCGGAAGAGCTGTTCGGCCCGCGGGCGCCGGGGCTCGAAGGCGCGGTCGACATCCTGGGGCGGCAGTTCCCGGTCTATGACCTGCTGGTGATGGCCGTGGGCCCGCTGGTGCTGGGCCTGCTGACGCTGCTGCTGACCCGCACCCGCTGGGGCACGCTGGTGCGCGCGGCCACGCAGGACCGCGAAATGGTCGGCGCCCTGGGCGTCAACCAGGCCTGGCTGTTCACGGCCGTGTTCGCGCTGGGTACGCTGCTGGCCGGCCTGGGCGGCGCGCTGCAGCTGCCGCGCGAGTCGGCCCATCTGGACATGGATTTGCTGACCATAGGCGCGGCCTTCGTGGTGGTGGTGGTCGGCGGCATGGGATCCATCCCGGGTGCGTTTGTCGCGGCGCTGCTGATCGCCGAACTCAAGGCGATCTGCATCTGGCTGGGGCTGGTGGAAATCGGCGGCGTGGAGATTTCGCTCTCCAAGCTGACGCTGGTGGTCGAGTTCGTGGTCATGGCCGTGGTGCTGATCTGGCGCCCCTGGGGCCTGATGGGGCGGCCGCAGGCGGCGGTGCGCGTGCTGGGCGAGGCCGAGGCGCCGCTGCGCCGTGCGGGCCGGGGCGGCCAGGCGGCGACCCTGGCCGGACTGGCGCTGCTGGCGGCCCTGCCGCTGCTGGCCGGAGAAGGCAGCTATGCACTGGTGCTGCTCACCGATATTTTCATCATGGCCTTGTTCGCGGCCAGCCTGCACGCCCTGCTGGGGCCGGGCGGCATGCACTCCTTCGGCCACGCGGCCTATTTCGGCCTGGGCGCCTATGCGGCGGCCCTGCTGGTGCGCAGCAGCGGCCTGCCCATGGAAGCCGCGCTGCTGCTGGCGCCGCTGGCCGCGGCCTGCGGCGCCTTGTTGTTCGGCTGGTTCTGCGTGCGGCTGTCGGGGGTCTACCTGACCATGCTGACGCTGGCGTTCGCGCAAATCACCTGGGCCATCTGCTACCAGTGGGATGCGTTCACGGGCGGCAGCAACGGCCTCACGGGCGTCTGGCCCAGCGACTGGGCGGCGCAGGGCGCGGCCTATTACTGGCTCACGCTGGCCGTGGTGGCCGCGGCCGTCTACCTGCTGCGGCGCATGCTGTTCGCGCCCCTGGGCTATGCCTTGCGGGCCACGCGCGACTCGGCGCTGCGGGCCGATGCCATAGGCATCGACGTGCGGCGCGTGCAGTGGGCGGGCTTTGTCGTGGCCGGCCTGTGGGCCGGGCTGGCCGGGGCCTTGTTCGTGTTTTCCAAGGGCAGCATTTCGCCCGACAGCCTGTCAATCACCAAGTCGGTGGACGCGCTGGTGATGGTGCTGCTCGGCGGCGTGCAGACGCTGGCCGGGCCGCTGGTCGGTGCCGGCGTATTCACCTGGCTCAACGATACGGTTGCGCGCCAGACCGATTACTGGCGGGCCCTGCTGGGCGGCATCATCTTGCTGCTGGTGCTGCTGTTCCCGCAAGGGCTGGCCGGCTTTGCACGCCAGCTGCAGGACGCCTGGCGGCGGCGGGAGGGCAGGACATGATGTTGCAAGTGACGGGTCTGCACAAAGCCTTTGGCGGCGTGCGCGCCGTGGACGACGTGAGCTTCTCGCTGGAAAAAGGCGAGCTGCTGGCGCTGATCGGCCCGAACGGCGCGGGCAAGTCGACCACCTTCAACCTGGTCGGAGGCCAGCTCGCGCCCGACAGCGGATCGGTGCGTCTGGCCGGGCGCGAAATGGCCGGCCTGACGCCGCGCGCTGTCTGGCGCCTGGGCGTGGGCCGCACCTTCCAGATCGCCGCCACCTTCGCCTCGCTGAGCGTGCTGGAGAACGTGCAGATGGCCCTGCTGTCGGCCGATGGCCGGGTGTTTTCCTTCTGGCGCCGGGCGGCGGACCATCGCCGCGCGGATGCGCTGGCGCTGCTGGAGAGCGTGGGCATGGCCGCCCAGGCCGAGCGGCCCTGCAGCGCGCTGGCCTATGGCGACGTCAAGCGCGTCGAACTGGCCATGGCGCTGGCCCATGCGCCCCAGCTGCTGCTGATGGACGAGCCCACGGCGGGCATGGCCCCGGCCGAGCGCGTGGCGTTGATGACGCTGACCAAGCAACTGGCCCGCGAGCGGCAAATGGGCGTGCTGTTCACCGAGCACAGCATGGACGTGGTGTTCGGCCAGGCCGACCGGGTGCTGGTGCTGGTGCGCGGCAGGCTGCTGGCCGAAGGCCGGCCCGAAGACATACAGCGCAATGCGCGCGTGCAGCAGGCCTATCTGGGCAGCGGCCGGATTCTGGGAAAGCACCCCGCATGAATTTCTCGACAACTTCCCCGGCCGCGCAGCCGCTGCTGCAGGTCACGGGCCTGAATGCCTGGTACGGCGCGGCCCATATCCTGCACGACGTGGCGCTCAGCGTGGCGCCTGGCGAAGTGGTGGCGCTGATGGGCCGCAACGGCGCGGGCAAATCGACCACGCTCAAGGCCATCGCCGGGCTGCTGGCGCGCAGCCAAGGGCAGTTGCGCTGCATGGGCCTGGACATCGCGGGCTGGCCGGCCTATCGCATTGCCCGGCTGGGCCTGGGCTACGTGCCCGAGGACCGGCGCATCTTCACCGACTTGACGGTGCGCGAAAACCTCGAAGTCGGCCGGCAGGCGCCACGCCGCTGGCCCGACGGCAGCGCCGCGCCGCACTGGACGCCCGAGCGGCTGTTCACGCTGTTTCCCAATCTGGGCGAAATGCCCGATCGCCTGGGCGGGCGCATGAGCGGCGGCGAGCAGCAGATGTTGTCGGTGGCGCGCACGCTCATGGGGCAGCCGCTGCTGGTGCTGCTCGACGAGCCTTCGGAAGGCGTGGCGCCGCTGATCGTCGAACAGATGGCACAGACCATTGCGACGCTCAAGGAACAGGGCATGGGCATCTTGCTGTCGGAGCAGAACCTGCCGTTTTGCGAAGCCGTGGCCGACCGCGCCTACGTGCTGGAAAAGGGCCAGATCCGCTACAGCTCCAGCATGCAGGAACTGCAAAGCAATCTGGCCGTGCGCCAGGCCTACCTCGGGGTGTAGACCGGACTGCGGCTGGCCCAGGCGCACAGCACGCCCAGCGCCATCATGGCCGCGGCCACGGCAAACAGCGGCTGGTATACGCCGGTGTGACTGTAAAGCCAGGCCATGGCCGTGCCCGACAGCGCCTGGGTGCAGGCAAACGCGGCCGTGGCATAGCCCCACATGCGCTTGTGCTGCATCGGCCCGACCAGCTGCAGCAGGCGTCCTGAAGTGAGCGCGGCCATGCCTGGCGACAGCGCGCCGACCAGGAAGGACGACAGGCCATAGGCCAGGGCCTGGAAGGCCACGGAAGGCCACCACAGCAGTACGGCGGGCAGGACTGTCGGGATGAGCACGGCGAAGGCCTTGAGGCTGATGCCGCCGACCACGGCGCGGTGCCAGTCCCAGCGCGACGCGCACCAGGCAGCCGCGATCGGCCCGAGCAGGGCGCCCAGGCCGAACACCGCCCATTGCGTGGCACCGTAGGCGGCGCCCAAATGCTGCTCGCGCGCCAGATAGTCGACCCAGAACACGGTGTTGGGCACAAAGCCCGCGGCATCGCAGGCATAGGCGCCCATCAGCCACAGCACGGGCCACAGCCACAGCGCGCGCGGGCCGTCGTCCGGGCGTGGGGCCAGCGGGGCCGATGCAGGGGGGGCGTACTGCTGCGCCAGCTGTACGGCCGCCAGGGGCAGACGCAGGCAGTTGCGCCAGCCCCAGAGGCCGCTGAGCGCCGATGCCAGCGCCAGTGCGGCCCAGGCCCAGGGCAGGCCCAGGCGGGCCAGTGCGGGCACCAGCGTGGCCGACAGCAGGGCGCCGACGCCCACGCCGGCAAACATCAGCGGGCCGAGGGCGGCGCGCCGCGCTGGCGGTGCGGCCGACATGGCGACCGAAGGGCCGACCACCATCAGCACCGCGCCGGCCACGCCGGCCACGCAGCGCCAGGCAAAAAACCAGGCGAACGGCTGGGGCAGGACCGACAGCGCAAAGCTCAGCGCCACTGCCGCAAAGCTGCACAGCAGCACCCGGGAGGCACCCCAATGCTCGGTCAGGCGGTGGGCGGCGAGCGCGCCGATCAGATAGCCCAGCAGATTGGCCGCGCCCAGGTAGGCGGCTTCGTCGGCGCTGAACCATTGCGCCTGCACCAGGGCTGGCATCAGCGCGGTATAGGCAAAGCGGCTCAGGCCTATGCCGCACAGCGTGGTCATCAGACCGGTGAGCAGCAGGGGGCGTTCGTGGCGGTGGATCAAGGGATGGGGAGGGTTGGGCTGTGCAGCCCGCAGCTTGCCCCGTACCCGGCGGCCTGGCAAGCCCTGGCTGTCGCCTGCGGGGCGGTGTCTGCGCTGCGCACAAGTGTTGGCGGCAGCCCGTGCTTTACATACCAGGAACACTAAAATGTAAAGCGTAGGCGACGATATGCAGCTGTTTTAGCTATAGTGGACCGTCTGCTCCTCGAATCATTATAAATACTGACGTAACAAATGAGGGTGAAGCCATGGGAAAAATATCCAGCTTGAGACCGACAGGCCTGCGCGGCGGGGAGCCTTCCCGGCACATGTCTTTGCGCTGTAGCCCACGGCATTTTCCCACCCGCCCCTCGGACCTCTTTTTTCCTTCCGCACCATGAGCCTGCCATCTTCCGACCCTGGTGAACGCAGCACCGGACGCTACCGCCAAAAGCGGGAGGCCATCCTCAACGCCGCCGCCAAACTGTTTGACGAGAACGGCATCAAAGGCACGATGCTGTCGGAAGTCGCGAGCCAGGTGGGGCTCAGCACCAACAGCATCACCTACTACTTCAAGAAGAAGGAAGACCTGGTGTTCGAGTGCCTGATGCACACCGTCACCACCATCGAGACCATCACCAAGGCGGCAGCGCAGGAAGCCACGCCCCGGGAGCGGGTGATACGCTTCAACCGGGAGTTCATGCAGATGCTGGCCGAGTGCGCCCAAGGCCGCTACCCGGGCCTGATGACGTTCCGCGATGTGGGCGAGCTGGACGCGTCCTACACCAAGGTGATTTTCACGGCCTACAGCGACATGTTCCGGCGCGTGCGGGCCCTGCTGGCCGACGGCCCCATACAGACCGAAAACCGCATGGCCTTGACCGTGCGCACGCACCTGCTGCTGACCCTGGTGCAATGGGCGCGCACCTGGCTGGCCAGCTTCAGCGTGGCCAGCTACGAGCGCATGGCCGAGTACTTCAGCGACATCCTGCTCAACGGCCTGGCCGCCCCGGACGCGCACTGGGAGCCGAATGCGCTCGACCAGCAACTCGCCAGCGTCGAGGTGCCGGAGTCGACCAACCACGGCTTTCTGGCGGCCGCCATCGGCCTGGTCAACGAGGTGGGCTACAGCGGCGCGTCGATCGACCGCATCTCGGCCCGCCTGAGCGTGACCAAGGGCTCGTTCTACCACCACATTCCGCGCAAGGAAGACCTGTTCGCCGAATGCATACGCCACACGCTGGTGGTCGTCGAAGGCATGCAGAACACGGCCTTGCAGGCGCAGGGCACGGGCCTGGAGAAACTGGGCGCGCTGCTGCGTGCGCTGGTGGCGTTTCACTTCTCGCCGCAAGGCCCGCTGCTGCGCATTTCGGCCTGGAACGAACTCTCCAACTACACCCAGTTCCACGACCGCGTGCAGCCGCTGCGCGAGCTCACGCAGACGGTGACGGAGTTCCTCGCCACCGGCATGATGGACGGCACCATCCGCCCCACCCACCAGACGGTGGCGGCGCTGATGGTGGTGGGCATGATCACCGGCGCCACGACCCTGGACAAGTGGGTCCCCGGCGCCGAGAACATCGATGTGGAGGCGCTGTACCTGCAGCCGTTTTTCTACGGCATCTGCGGGGAGATCGGCTGAGGCGTTGGCGCCAGTCGCAGCCCGTAAAACTGGCGCGTCTCAGGGAGTGCTTTATGCGCTCGCGAAATCAGGCAGTCGCGTGAACCGCGTCCGGTGAAAGTCCGTGTTGCCCAGCGTGGTTTCAATGGCCGTGAGGCGCTTGAAATAGTGGGCAATCGACATCTCGTTGGTCATGCCCATGCCGCCATGCATTTGAATCGCCTGCTGGCCGATGAACTGCATGGCCTTGCCGACACGCACCTTGGCGGCGGACACCAGCTTGCGGCGCTCGTTGGCCGGCGCGCGGTGCGCCTTGACGGTCGCCAGGATGGTGATGGATTTGGCCAGTTCGGCGTGCATGCTCATGTCGGCCATGCGGTGTTGCAGCACCTGGAAGGTGCCGATCGGCACGCCGAACTGCTGGCGCGTCTTGAGGTAGTCCAGCGTCAGCGCGTTGGCGGCCTCCATCGCCCCGACGGCTTCCGCGCACAGCAGGACGACGCCGAAATCGGTGGCCGCTTCGAGGATCTCCCAGCCTTTGCCGGCCTGCCCGATCAAGGCCGTGGCGGGCAGGCGCGCCTGGTCGAACGTCACGCTCGCGGCGCGCTGGCCGTCGTAGGTGCGGTACTCGGTGATGGTCATTCCCGGCGTGTCGCGGGGCACGTACAGCAGGCTGATGCCGTCCTGGTCGCGCGGGGCGCCACTGGTGCGCACCGAGACCACCAGGGCGTCGGCCTGGGCGCCGTGGATGACAGCGCATTTGCTGCCCTGGACCACATAGGCATCGCCGTCGGCGCGGGCCGTGACCGCGATGTTGAACAGCTCGTGGCCGGCTTCCTTTTCGTTGAGCGCGCAGGCCAGCTGCAGGGTGCCCGCGGCCACCTGTTCCAGCACGGCGGTGTGGCCGCCACGGCGCAGAAAGTCCGCCGCCAGAACGGTGGCGAAGTAGGGCTCGATGACCAGGCCGCGGCCGATTTCCTTCATCACGATCATCAGGTCTTCGGGGCTGCCGCCCAGGCCGCCGGCCTCCTCGGGCACGGCCAGCGCGAGCGCGCCGAGTTCGGTCAGGGCTGCATAGGCCGGGTCGGAAACGCCGGGCGCGGAGGCGACGATTTTCTGGCGCGCTTCGAAGCTGTAGTCGCGCGCTATCCAGCGCTGCAGCGAGTCCGCGAATTGCTGCTGCTCTTCGGAAAGACGAAAGTCCATGGTGGTCTCCTTACAGGCCCAGAATCATTTTGGAAATCACGTTGCGCTGCACTTCGTTCGAGCCGCCGAAGATGGTGATCTTGCGCAGGTTGAAGTAGTGCGGTGCCAGCGGCGCCAGCTCGTCATCGCCGGAGGCGGCGTGGGTCTTGTGGCCGGCCAGGTACTCGGGGTCGAAGGCCAGACCGGCGGGGCCGGCGGCTTCCAGCAGCAGCTCGCTGATGGCCTGCGAGATTTCCGTGCCCTTGACCTTGAGCAGGGAGGCTTCGGGGCCGATCTTGTTGCTGGCGCCGTCGGCCACCAGGCTCAGCGCGGTCATTTCCAGCGCCATGAGTTCGATCTCGACATCGGCGACGCGGGCGGCGAAAGTGGGGGCGTGCAGCAGCGGCGCGCCATCGACCTGCTTGCGCAGCGCCAGGCGCTTGAGCACCTTGAGCTCGCGCTTGGAGTTGCCGATGGCGGCGATGCCGGTGCGCTCGTGTCCCAGCAGGTATTTTGCGTAGGTCCAGCCCTTGTTTTCCTCGCCGATCAGGTTGGCCACGGGCACTTTCACGTTGTCGAAGAAGACTTCATTGACTTCGTGGGTCTCGTCCAGCGTGATGATGGGGCGCACGGAAATGCCCGGCGTCTTCATGTCGATGAGCAGAAAGGAAATGCCGGTCTGCTTGGCGCCGTCGGTGCTGGTGCGCACCAGGCAGAAGATCCAGTCGGCGTGCTGGCCCAGCGTGGTCCAGGTCTTCTGGCCGTTGACGATGTAGAAGTCGCCTTCGCGCTCGGCGCGGGTCTTGAGCGACGCCAGATCGGAGCCGGCGCCGGGCTCGGAATAGCCCTGGCACCACCAGTCCTCGGCGTGGTAGATGCGCGGCAGGTAGTGCTGCTTCTGCTCTTCGCTGGCAAAGCCCAGCAGCACCGGGGCCAGCAGGTTCAGGCCGAAGGACAGGGTCGGCGGGGCATAGGCCAGCGCGTATTCCTCGGCCCAGATATGGCGCTCCATGCTGCTCCAGCCCGTGCCGCCGTATTTCACCGGCCAGCCCGGCGCGATCCAGCCCTTCTTGGCCAGGATCTTGTGCCAGCGCACGGCATCTTCGCGCTGGATGCGGCGCCGGGTGCGCACTTTCTCGCTCAGCTCCGGCGGCAGGTGCTCGCGAAAGAATTGCCGGACTTCCTCGCGAAAACGCAGGTCTTCTTCTTTGTACTCGAGATCCATGGGTTGCTCCTTGGGTGAAAACAGGCCGCAGCAGTGCTCCGGGGTGGCGTGCAGGCCACCCCGTGGTCCACGGGCTGAGGGGGATGAGGGTTTAGCCGGCGGGTTGCAGATCGCTGAAGGTGCGGCCGCTGGCGACCAGTTCCTGCAGCAGCTTCGCGGGCTTGAACTGCGGGCCCCAGCGGGCTTCGAATTCCTGCATCTTGGCCAGCACCTTGGGCAGGCCTATGCGCTCGCCGTAGAACATCGGGCCGCCGTGGTAGACCGGCCAGCCATAGCCGTTGACCCACACCACGTCGATGTCGGAAGCGCGCAGTGCCATACCCTCTTCGAGGATCTTGGCGCCTTCATTGATCATGGGATAAATGCAGCGTTCGAGGATTTCCTCGTCGCTGACTTCGCGCGCCTGGACGCCGCGTTGGCGGGCGAAGTCCTGGATGGCTTTCTCCACCAGCGGCGACGGAATGGCCGTGCGTTTTTCGTCGTAGTCGTAAAAGCCCGCGCCGGTCTTCTGCCCGCGGCGATCCATTTCGCACAGCACTTCGCGCAGCGTCGATGACGAGGATTTCTCCTTGTTCCAGCCCAGGTCCAGGCCGGCGAGATCGCTCATGGCGAAGGGCCCCATGGGGAAGCCGAAGTCGTAGAGCACGCGGTCCACGGCCCAGGGCATGGCGCCTTCGAGAATCAGCTGGTTGGCTTCGCGCTGGCGCTGCGCCAGGATGCGGTTGCCGACAAAGCCCGGGCACACGCCGACCAGCACCGCGACCTTGCCTATCTTCCTGGCCAGCTGCATGGCGGTGGCGATCACGGCGTCGGAGGTCCTGGCGCCGCGCACCACTTCCAGCAGCTTCATCACATTGGCGGGGGAGAAGAAGTGCAGCCCGATCACCGATTCGGGCCGCGCCGTGGCGGATGCGATCTCGTTGAGGTCCAGCGCCGAGGTGTTGGAGGCCAGGATGGCCGCGGGTTTGCAGATGCCGTCCAGGCGCGCGAACAGTTCCTTTTTCACGGCCATGTTCTCGAACACGGCTTCGATCACCAGATCCACCTGGGCCAGGTCCTGCAGGTCCAGCGAGCTGCTCAGCAAGGCCATGCGCTGCTCTATGGCCTGGGGCGTGATGCGCCCTTTCCTGGCGGTGTTCTCGTAGTTGCTGCGTATGGTGCGCAGGCCGCGGTCCAGCGCTTCCTGGCCGGTCTCCACCAGGTGCACGGGCAGGCCGGCGTTGAGGAAGTTCATGGCGATGCCCGCGCCCATGGTGCCGGCGCCGATGATGCCCACGGTCTGCACGGGCAGGGTGGCTGCATCCTGGGCCAGGCCGGGGATATTCCAGGCCTGGCGCGAGGCGAAGAAGTGGTTGCGCTGGGCGGCCGATTGCTGGCCTTGCACCAGGCCCGTGAAGAGCTGGCGCTCGCGTTGCAGGCCCTCGTCGAAGGGCAGGTTCACCGCGGCTTCAACGCACTGGATGATTTTTTCGGGCGCATCGAAGCCGCGAAATTGCTTGGCATGGCTTTGGCGAAAGCGCGTGAAGAGTTCGGGCTGGCCGCGCGCGGCCTGCACCTTGTCGTTTTGTTCGCGGATCTTGCGCAGCGGGCGCTTTTCGGCCACCACCTGTTGCGCGAAGGCGATCGCTGTCGCGCGCAGCTGGCCTTCGGGCGCCAAGGCATCGAGCAGGCCGTTGTGCAGCGCTTCGGCGGCCGGCATATGCACACCGCTGGTCATCATCTGCAAGGCCGCTTCCGGGCCCACGATGCGCGGCAGGCGCTGCGTGCCGCCGGCGCCGGGCAGCAGGCCCAGATGCACTTCGGGCAGGCCCAGCCGGGCGCTGGGTACGGCGATGCGGTAGTGGCAGACCAGGGCCACTTCCAGGCCGCCGCCCAGGGCCGTGCCGTGGATCGCGGCCACCACCGGCTTGGGCGAATCTTCCAGCACGCGCTGCACTTCGGGCAGGCTCACGCCGGTCGGTGGCTTGCCGAAAGCGGCGATGTCGGCGCCGGCGATGAAGGTGCGGCCTTCGCACAGCAGCACGATGGCATGCGCGGCGGGGTCGGCGATGGCCGCCAGGGCGGCGGCGTGGATGCCGTCGCGCACGGCGGCCGACAGCGCATTGACCGGCGGGGAGTTGAGCGTGATCACGCCCACGCCGTCGATGTTGGAATAGCTCGTCACTGGGTTGATGGTCAGCATGGCAGATACCTGGAGGGTCGGAAAACGGGGAACGCAGCCGTGTCAGACGGGCAGCGGCACGGACATGTCCTTGGCGATGGCCAGGAAGCGGTCGAGGTTGTCGCGCACGGCTTTCTTGTTGTATTTGCCGACGCTGGTCTTGGGGATGTCGCTGGTGATGGCGATCAGCTTGGGCAGCATCCACTTGGTGATTTTTCCGGTCTTCACGCCGTGTTCCTCGAGGAAATCCATGATGTCTTCCTCGGTGGCCGGCATGCCGGGGCGCAGGCTGACGACGGCCATGGGCTTTTCGCCCCACACCGGGTCGGGGACGCCGACCACCAGGGCTTCGAGCACGCAGTCCGCCATGGCGATCAGGTTCTCCAGCAGCAGCGTGGGAATCATCTCCGAGCCGCTGCGGATCACGTCCTTGAGCCGGTCGGCAATGACCACGAAGCCTTCTTCGTCGACCTTGGCGATGTCGCCGGTGTGGAACCAGCCGTCGTACCAGACTTCGGCGGTCTTGTCGGGCGCGCGGTAGTACTCCTGGGTGACCCAGGGGCCGCGGATGGCGATCTCGCCCACGGTCTGGTTGTCCCAGGGGACGGGCCGGCCCGTGCCATCCACGACTTCGACTTCCAGGCCCAGCACGGGCAGGCCGGTCTTGACCATGACTTCGTCAATGGCCGTGCGGCTCCAGTCCACCATGTGCTTCTTGACGAATGCGCCTATGGCCGCGGGCGCCGTCTCGGTCATGCCGTAGCCCGAGCCGGCGCGGAAATTCGGCAGCATCTTCTCCAGCTTGGTCTTCAGGCCCAGGGGCAGGGCGCCGCCGCCCACGCCCACATTGACCAGGCTGCTGAGGTCGTATTTGTCGAAATCCTTGAACTCCAGCAGCATGGCCGCGATGGTCGGGACGATGCCCACGGAGGTGACTTTTTCGCGGTCCACCAGTTCGCAGAACCCGCGCACGGTGAAGGTGCCGGGCAGCACGATCTTCTGCGCGCTGAACACGGTGCTGAACGGCGCGCCCCAGCCGTGGATGTGGAACAGCGGCGTGTTGAGCATGGGCACGGCGTTCTCGCCCAGGCGGTCGGCGTCGACGAAGGCCGGCGTGTTGACGATGCTCTGGCGCGCCATGCCGTGCAGCGTCATCAGGTAGAGCTGGCGGTGGGTGAAGGTCGCGCCCTTGGGCTGGCCGGTGGTGCCGGTGGTGTAGCACAGGGTGGCGGTGGTGTCCTCGTGCAGGTAGGGCCAGTCGAAGTCCTTGGGCTCGGTCGCGATCAGGGTTTCGTAGGCGATCAGGCCGGGCAGCTTGCTCTGCGGCAGCCCGGGCTGGTCCGACATGTAGACGAAGTGCTTGACCGTGTCCTTGATGCGGTCGTAGATGTTTTCCAGCAGCGGCAGCACCGTGTCATCGACAAAGATCACGCTGTCCTGGGCGTGGTTGATGGTGTAGGCGATGTGCTCCTCGGACAGCCGGATGTTGATCGGGTGCAGCGTGGCGCCCAGGCAGGGCGCGGCGTAGTACAGCTCCAGGTGGCGGTGGGTGTTGTAGGACATGGTTCCCACGCGGTCGCCGAGCTGGCCGGGCTTGCCCGGCTGGATGTGCAACTGGTTCTGCAGGGCGTTGGCCAGCTGGCAGACGCGCTGGTACCACTGGCGCCAGGTGAAGCGCTGGTAGTCGCCAGTGACGTGGTTGCGGTAGACCACGCCGATCTGGTCCGGGTAGTAGCGCACCGGGCGCTTCATGAAGGTGGTCAGCAACAGCGGGTAGTTGGTGCTGAACTCGGGGTAGGTCGTGACATCCATGGGAATCTCCTCGAGGGGGCCGTGGCGTGGTTCAGGCGTAGAGGTGGCAGGCCACGGCATGGCCGCCGCCGTGCTCGCTCATCACCGGGTCCTGGGTCTTGCACTGCGCCATGGCGGACGGGCAGCGGGTGTGGAAGCGGCAGCCAGAAGGCACGCGCAGCGGGCTGGGGATTTCGCCCTGGAGCACGATGCGTTGCTTCTTGTTTTCGGCATCGACGTCGGCTTCGGGCACGGCCGACAGCAGGGCCTGGGTATAGGGGTGCCTGGGGTTTTGGTAGAGGTCGTCGCGCGAGGCGATTTCCACCACCCGGCCCAGGTACATGACGGCGATGCGGTCGCTGATGTGGCGCACCACGGCCAGGTCGTGGGCGATGAAGACATAGGTCAGGCCCAGGCGCTTTTGCAGGCTCTTGAAGATGTTGATGACCTGCGCCTGGATGGACACGTCCAGCGCCGAGACCGGCTCGTCGCAGATGATCAGGCTGGGCTCCAGCGCCAGGGCGCGTGCAATGCCAATGCGCTGGCGCTGGCCGCCAGAGAACTCGTGGGCATAGCGCTCGGCCATGTCCGGCAGCAGGCCCACCATGCGCAGCAGCTCGGCGACGCGCTGGTCGTATTGCTGGCGGTTCTTGGCCAGGCCGTGCACTTCCAGCGGCTCGCCGATGATGTTCTTGACCTTCATGCGCGGGTTCAGCGAGCCGTAGGGGTCCTGGTAGACCATTTGCACGCGGCGGCGGAACTGCTTGACCTGGGCGCGGCTGTAGCCGGCCAGGTCCTGGCCTTCGAACAGGATGCGGCCGCTGGTGGCTTGCAGCATGTGCATCAGGGCCAGACCGGTGGTGGACTTGCCGCAGCCGCTTTCCCCCACCACGCCCAGCGTCTCGCCGCGCTTGACCGAAAACGACACGCCGTCCACGGCTTTGACGGTGGCCACCGGCTTCTTGAAGATCAGGCCTTGCATGACGGGGAAGTGGATCTTCAGGTTCTCGACGGTGAGGATGTCTTCCATGGGGCGTACTCGAAGTTGGGTTGGCGCGGTGGTCAGGCGAGGAAGCAGGCCTTGGCGTGGTCGGCACTGGTGGCGGTCAGCGCGGGTCGGCTGCTTTCGCAGCGGTGGCTCACCTTGGGGCAGCGCGGCGCGAAGGCGCAGCCCGGGGGCAGTGCCGAGAGGTCGGGCGGCATGCCTTCGATGGCCGGCAGCGGCGCGTCGGGGTCGCTGTCGATGCGCGGGATCGAGGCCAGCAGGCCCTGGGTGTAGGGGTGCTGGGGCCGCTGGAAAATCTCGCGCACGGGGCCTTGCTCGATGATGCGGCCGCCATACATCACGGCCACGCGGTCGGCGTAGCGCGCCACCACGCCCATGTCGTGGGTGATCAGAATCATGGCGGTCCGGGCCTTGTGCGTCAGATCCTTGAGCAGGTCCAGGATCTGGGCCTGCACCGTCACGTCCAGCGCCGTGGTCGGCTCGTCGGCGATGATCAGCCGGGGCTCGCAGGCCAGGGCCATGGCGATCATCGCGCGCTGGCGCATGCCGCCCGAGAACTGGTGCGGGTAGGCGGACAGCCGGCTTTGCGCATCCGGGATCTGCACCATGCTCAGCAAGTCGCGCGCCTTGTCGTAGGCCTCGTCCCAGCTGGCACCGCGGTGCAGCTGGATAGGCTCGGCGATCTGCTTGCCTATGGTCAGCGACGGGTTGAGCGAGGCCATCGAGTCCTGGAAGATCATCGCGATGCGGTTGCCGCGGATCTTGCGCATCTGCGCGTCGTCGAGCTGCAGCAGGTCCTGGCCGTCGAACAGGATTTCACCTTGCTCTATGCGCCCGGGCGGCGTGGGAATGAGGCGCAGGATGGACATCGCCGTCACGCTCTTGCCCGAGCCCGACTCGCCGACGATGGCCAGCGTCTCGCCGGCGTGGACGTCGAAGCAAACGTCGTCGACGGCGGTGACCACGCCGCGCTCGGTCTTGAAGCGCGTCGTCAGGTTTCTGACTTGAAGCACAGGTTCTGCCATGGCTTGTCCTCCCGGGCTGGGTCAAGGGTTGCAAGTCGAGCCAGCGGCTTGCGCCGCCGGACTCAATTGCCCATCTTCTTCTTCAGGTCCTGGTCTATCCAGAGCTGGGCGTGGATGGGTGCGAAGCGACCGGCGCCCACGTACATCTCGCCGCCGTAGTTCTTCACCCACGGCCACCAGGCGGTGTAGCGGTAGGCCGCGGGCAGCCAGATGGCCGACGCCTGGTCCAGTGCCTGGCTGGTCAGCCCGCGCAGCATCTGCTGGCGCTTGGTCTCGTCACGCTCGGAGTTGGCTTCGGCCACGGCGGCGTCGAACTTGGGGTCGTCCGCCATGGGCGCGTTGTAGACCTGGCCCTTGCCGAAGTTGATGCGCAAGGAGGTGGTGGGATTGACGTCGGGAATGGCGGTCACATAGCCCGCGCCATTGGTGTGGCTGGTCATGGCCGACAGGTGGGCGCCGTATTCCATGGGCACGATTTCCATCTTCACGCCCACGCCTTCGAGGTAGGCCGCCACCAGGGGCATGAGCTCCATCTGCTCGGGGCTGCAGGTGCAGACCTGGACCTTGAACGCCAGGCCGTTCGGGTAGCCGGCCTCGGCCAGCAGCTTCTTGGCCTTGGCCGGGTCGAACTTGAACAGCTCCTGCACCGAGGCCGGCTGCTCCTTGAGCGGCTGGTGGTAGCCGATGTAGTCGGGGTGCATGGGGAAGGTGAACAGCTCGGCATCGCCGCCGTAGAACTTGTCGACGATTTCCTGCTTGTTCACCGCCAGGTTGAGCGCACGGCGCACGCGCAGGTCGTTGAACGGCTTGTTGTCCATGCGCAAGGCCACGCGGGTGGCGGCGGGGGTCAGCCAGCGGTTCCATTTCAGCTGGGGCGAGGTCTTTTTCAGCTCCCTGGCCGCTTCCCACGAAATGGAGGACAGGATGTCGAGCTTGCCGGTGCGCAGCGCCGCCTGCTGCGTGGATTCATCCTTGATGACGCGGTGCACCACCTGGTCCACGAAGGGCAGCTGGTAGTCCTTGCCGGCCAGCGTCAGCTTGTCCCAGTAGATGGGGTTCTTGCTGAACGTCAGCGCATTGCCCTGGGCCACGTTGGTCAGCATGAACGGGCCCGTGCCGTTGGCGTTCTTCCAGTTGCCGGGGCCGGCCGTGACCACTTCCTTGGGCATGATGCCGGAGAAGAATCCGTTGCCGAAGCGGTAGTCCCAGTCGGCGATGAACTTGTTGAAGTTGAAGACGACGGTCTGCTTGTCCTTGGCTTCGACCTTGTCGATATGGTCGTAATAGTTCTGCGTGCGCTTGGCGCTGGCGTTCATGCGGTTGAAGTGGAAGACCACGTCCTCGGCCACCAGTTCGCGCTCCGCCATCACGCCGGTCTTGGCCGGGAATTTCACGCCCTTGCGCAGCTTGACTTCCAGCGTCAGCGGCGTGGTCCAGGCCCAGCTTTCGGCCAGCTCGCCGCGCATGGCGTCGGTGGGCTGCCAGCCGCTGATGGTGAACGGGTACTTGCCGCCGCGGCTCTTGGCCTTGGAGAGATCGACAGAGAAAAGCTGCTCGTAGAACTGGCCGGTGTCACGCGTTTGCAGCGTCGCCTGCCAGTCGGCCAGATCCCATGACAGCGTGGTCACGGCCGTGCTGGCGGTGGCCACGTTGAGGGTGCCGCCGTACTTGGGCGCCTCGGCCTGGGCCAGGGCGCTGGCGGCCATGCCTCCCAGGGCGATGCCAACGGTCCAGCGGGTCAAAGTCCTCTGCATGTCATGTCTCCTCTTGTGGTTTTAAGGGGGATGCACCGGCCTCAGCGTGCGCCGCGCATCCGGGGATCGAGCATGTCGCGCAAGGCATCGCCGAAGACGTTGATGGCGTACACCACCAGCGTCAGGCAGATGCCCGGGGCCAGGGCCAGCCAGGGGCCTTGCAGCATGTAGGTGCGGCCGTTGCCGGACAGCATCCCGCCCCAGGTGGGGGTCGGTGGCGGCACGCCAAGGCCCAGGAAGGACAGTCCCGACTCGGCCAGGATGGCCGTGCCCACGCTGGAGGAGAACAGCACGATCAGCGGCGGCAGCACGTTGGGCAGCACATGGCGCCAGAGGATTCGCGGCGCGGAGGCGCCTATGGATTTGGCCGCATGGATGTACATGTCCTCGCGCACCGAGACCACGGCGCTGCGCACGATGCGCGAGCCGCCGATGCCAATCAGCAGGCCCAGGGTGATGATGATCTGGGTGATGCCGGCGCCGAAGACCGAGGCGACCACGATTAGCACCACCAGGCCGGGGAAGCTCATCCAGGCATCGACGAAGCGCTGGGTCAGCATGTCGACCTTGCCGCCGAAGTAGCCGGAAATGATGCCGATCAGCGCCGAAATCAGCGTGGCGATGGTGGCCACCGACAGCCCGATGATCACCGAGATCTGCGCGCCGTAGATGCAGCGCGACAGCAGGTCGCGGCCCAGGTTGTCGGTGCCGAAAGGGTGGCTCCAGGACGGTGACTGCAGCCGGGCGCCCATGTCGACTTCGTTCATGCCGTAGGGGGCGAGCAGGCCGGCGAAGATGCCGACGAACAGGAACAGCAGGGCCACGACCGCGCCCATGGCGCCCAGGCGCTTTTCCCGGAACAGCTTGCGGATGAAGCGGCTGGCGGGTGAAGGCAGGGCAGGGGCCGGATTGCGGGTGGCCGCCGGGAGGGGCATCGCTTGGGATTTCATTACCGCTGCCTCACTTTGGGATCGATCAAGCCGTAGCTCAGATCGACGACGAGGTTGATGAGCATCACCGCCAGGCCGACGACAAAGAACACGCCGGTCACCACGGGGTAGTCGCGCTGGTTGACGGCATCGAGCAGCAGCAGGCCCATGCCCGGCAGCACGAAGATCTGCTCCAGGATCACCGCGCCGCCGATCAGGATGGGCGCCTGGCTGCCGATCAAGGTGATCACCGGAATCAAGGCGTTGCGCACGGCATGCCGGGTGAGGATGAGCATTTCGCCCAGCCCCTTGGCGCGGGCCGTGCGGATGTAGTCCTGGCGCAGCACTTCCAGCATCATGGTGCGGGTCATGCGCATGGTGATGGCCGACAGCGCCAGGCCCAGGATGATGGCCGGAATGAGCATCTGCTGCAGGTTCTGCAGCGGGTCTTGCAGGAAGGGCGTGAACTGGATTTCCGGCGACCAGCCCCACCAGATGGAGGGGAAGACGGTGATCATCGTGCCCACCCAGAAGCTGGGCACGGCCAGCATCAGCAGCGAGAAGGAGCGCGCGATGTAGTCGCCGGCCGTGTCCTGCTTGACGGCGGAGTAGACCCCGATTGGAATGGCCACGGTCAGCGCAATCACCATCGCCAGCAGGCCCAGCTCGAACGTCACCGGCAGGCGGGCCGCGATCATGTGTACCACAGCCTCGTTCTGCCACAGGGACTGGCCCAGGTCACCGCGGAAAAGCAGGCCGCTGATCCAGATGCCGTATTGCTCCCAGATGGGTTTGTCCAGGCCCAGGGTGGCCAGCAGTTGCTCACGTGTCAGCTGGTTGGAGCCGGCATCGTTCTGGCTCAGCATCAGGTCGACCACATCACCGGGCACCATGCGCACGATGACGAAAACGATGATGCTGGCAATGAGCAGCGTGGGCAGCAGGGCCAGCAGGCGTCGCAGGATGTAGGTTTGCATCAGCGCACCTCGATGGCCCCAAGGCCCTGGACCTGCGACCCACGGCAGCGAGAGCGCCAGCCAGCCCCGGGCCTTGTCGGCCCCGTCTTGGTTGAAGGTGTCACCGTTCGTCTCCTGTACTTGGTTTTCGAAACGCTGCTGCCCAGGGTCGCACCGGCGACAAGGCCCGTCGGCCTCGGCCACGAGCCCGCCGCGAAGCGCCAAGGCTTTGCGGGACCGGTTGAAATTAATCATACCGAGACCACTAAATTGGTCAAACGAAACCTTGGCCGCAGAGGCTTTTCCTAGGGTTACCTCCTGTGTTTTCAAGGATTTGTGCAGTGCACAAACGGATTTCTGAGTGTTTCTCAGTGCTTGCCGCAATGCATTTTTACAAACCGTAATCCACTAAAAATTCCGCTGCTGAATGATGCCCTATGAGAGGGGAAGCCAGCTGCGGTGGCAGCCTGCCGAAAGCATGGCGATGAGCGCGTGGCAGGCGGGTGCGCTGGCACTGGATTCGGACGTGGAACCGGACCTCGGCCCCGCGAATTTTGTAAGCGCTTGTGCTAGCATCACAAAACATACTTCTTAAACTAATTTAAGAAAAGTACGCTGGTTTCTTGCAAGACTTCAGGTGCAAGCCATTGATTTTGCTGGGTTTTAAAAAATGGAAAACAGCTGACGTAAAAGCCTTGGCATACCTGGAACTTTGATTTGCCGGGTTCTGGCTGGAACGCAGAGGAGATCTCATGTCGCGCATCGAAGAAATTGCCGCACACCCGCCAGTGCCACCGGACGAGGCGGCTTTGCATGCATTCCCTGGAGCCAGGCCGCCCGCGCGCCAGGGCTTTGTCGACGCGCACGGCGTGCGCCTGGCCACCTACGAATGGGGCCAGGCCGACGCCCCGCCCGTGCTGCTGGTGCATGGCGCATTGGATTTCGCGCGCACTTTCGACGTCTTCGCTCCGCTGATCGCCGATGCGGGCTTTCGCGTCGTCGCCTACGACCAGCGCGGCCACGGCAACTCCGCGGCCGCGGCCCTTTACGGCTGGGTTGCGGATGAACGCGACATGCTGTGCGTGGCCGACGCCGTTTCCCCCTTGCCCTTTCCCGTCATCGGCCACAGCAAGGGCGGCTCCCTGCTGATCCATGCGGCCGAAGCCCTGCCCCATCGCTTTACGCGCTTCGCCTGCATAGACGGCATGCCGTTTCGCAGCCCGCACCCGGAATCGGCCACGCGCGCGCGCCGCTCCATGTCGCCCAAGGTCATTACCGACTGGCTGAACCACCGGCACACGGCCGCCACGGCCGAACGCCGGCCCGGCCCCCTGCAGGAGCTGGCCCGGCGCCGCGCCCGCATGAACCCGCGGCTGAGCCACGAATGGCTTTGCTATCTCGTCAGCCAGGGCGCTTCGGTGGATGCCGACGGCTGGCGCTGGAAGCTAGACCCGGCCATCCGGCCCGGCGGCTTCGGCGCCATGCGCTCGCGCTGGATGACCGACCGCCTGCCGGGCTTCCCCATCCCTTTGCTGGCCTTGTTCAGCACCATCGAGGAGCCCATGGGCTGGGACTGCAAGATGGAAGACCTGCTGCCTTACCTGCCGGCCTCGGCCCGCGCGCTGGCCATGCCCGACACCGGCCACTTCATCCACATCGAACGCCCCCGGGAAACCGCGGACCTCGTCATCGACTTCCTGCGCCAAGCCTGACCTGCTGCCTGCCGTCCGCCCTCACGACACCCACCGACCGGTATTCACGCCCATGACCGAATTCCTCCAGCACGGCCGGATCCGCCTGGCCCTGCACCGGCTGCAGGACGCCAGCGCCCCGCAGTCCCATCCCCTGCTGCTGCTGCACGGCCTGGGCGAGTCCTCCCTGTCCCATGCGCGCAGCACCTATGCGGACTGGCCCGGCGCGGTCTACGCCCTGGACTTCACGGGCCACGGCCAATCCTCCATTCCCGCCGGGGGCGGTTACAGCTGCGAAGCGCTGATGGGCGATGTCGATATCGCCCTGGCGCAGCTGGGGCCGACCACCGTCTGCGGCCGAGGCCTGGGCGCTTACGTCGCCCTGCTGATCGCGGGCGCGCGCCCCGAGCGCGTGCTGGGCGCGGTGCTGCTCGACGGCCCGGGCCTGGCGGGCACCTGCGCCTCCTCCTCGCCCTACATCCCCCATGTCGATGTCTCGCGCCCCGCGCCGCCCGATCCTTTCGCCCTGGCCGAGCTGTCCACCGACGCCCGCCCGCCCGAATACGCAGTCCACTTCGCCATGCTGTGCGCGCAGGCCAGCCACCTGCCGCATCCCATCAGCCTTTGCACGCGCGAGCAGCCGCCGTGGCTGCAGGCGGTGCGCGAAGCCCTTCCCTGCGACGCTGCCACGCCCGCCAGCGCCTGCCTGTCCTACGCCAGCGCCCAGCCTGCTCCCAGCAGTCCATGAACCAGCGCCTGCAGTCTGCAGCCCATTGCGCCGAGGAGCTGTCCGTGGCGGAGCGGGCCTACCACTGTCAGGTGCAGCGCGATCTGCCGCGCAACTTCGGCGCCCATCTGGCGCACGGCATGCTGGGGCTGACGGGGTTTCGTCTGATGCATGCGCCGACCTTCGTGCCCGCCTATGTGTTCGCGCTCTCGGAGTCGAAGATGGCGGTGGGCCTGGCGCTGGGCGCGCAGTTCCTGGGCATGGCCCTGTCCTCGATCTGGGGCGCGACGCTCATCGAGCACCGCGACCGCGTGATGCGCGTGGTGTATTCCGTGGGCTGGCTCATGCGCCTGCAGATCTTTTGCCTGGCCATCAGCGCCTTCGTGCTTTCGGGGCAGTGGGCGCTGATCGCCGCCTGCATTTTCCTGGCGCTGTTCGGCTTCTTTGGCGGCATGCAGGGCGTGGTCTTCAACGTCCTGATGTCCAAGGTGATTCCGGTCACCCAGCGCGGCCGGCTGATAGGGTTGCGCAACTTCCTGGGCGGGCTCATCGCCTCGGGCGTGGCCTATCTGGGCGGTGAATACCTGGTCGGCACCAATGCTTTCGGCAACGGCTATGCCTCGACCTTCATGCTGGCCTTCATCCTCACCAGCATAGGCATCAGCGCCCTGAGTTTTGTGCGCGAACCGCAGGCGCTCAAGGTGCGGGCCAAGCCTTCGCGCTTCATGCAGCGCCTGGCCGACATTCCCGCCATGCTGCGCGTCGATCCCGATTACCGGCGCTTTTTCTATGCCCGGGCGCTGGCGGCCCTGGGCACGTCGGCCGTGCCTTTCTACATCCTCTATGCCGGCAAGTACGTGAGCCTGTCGGGCGCGACGCTGGGCTACTTCTCGCTGGCCTTCTTGCTGTCGCAGACCGTCAGCAACCTGGTCTGGGGAAAGATCGCCGACACCAGCGGCTATCGACGCGTTTTCCTGCTGAGCGTGGGCCTGTGGTGCACCGCCACCGCGCTGCTGATCGCCGGCGCTTCCCTGCCCGTGTTTCTCGTCGCGTTCTGCGGCCTGGGCGCGGGGTTTGGCGGCTACCAGGTGGCTTCGCAGAATTTCGTGCTGGAGTTCGGCAAGCCCGACGAGCTGCCCATGCTGATCGCCGTGTCCGACACCGCCTCGCACCTGATGATGGCCCTGGGCCCGCTGCTGGGCGGCCTGATCGCCACGCACTACGACTACCGCCACATCTTCTGGCTGGCCCTGGTCTTCAAGCTGCTGGCCGTGGCCATGGTCTGGCGCATCGAGGATCCCCGGCGGCGCCAGGGCTTGCGCCGCGCGCGCTGAGCCGGCCTTACTGCCTGCCCAGCAGCGCCCGCCGGTACTGCACGGCTTCGGCCACATGCGGGGTTTCGGTGGTGCTGCTGCCGGCGAGGTCGGCGATGGTGCGCGCCACCTTGAGCACGCGGTGCAGGCTGCGGCCTGACCAGCCCAGGCGCGCGGCCGCGGTCTGGGCGAAGCCGCGGGCCGCGGGGGCCAGTTGCAGGTGCTGGTCCAGCGCCTGGCCTTGCAGTCCCTGGTTGGGCTGGCCCTGGCGCGACAGCGCCGCGGCATGGGCCTGCACGACACGCGCGCGGATCTGCGCCGTGGTCTCGCCTGCGCCGACCCGCAGCAATTGCGCGGGCGGCAGGGCCGGCACTTCGATGTGCAGGTCGATGCGGTCGAGCAGCGGTCCGCTGAGCTTGCCCTGGTAGCGCGCCACCTGGTCGGGCGTGCAGCGGCAGGGCTGCAGCGTCGAGCCCCAGAAGCCGCAAGGGCAGGGGTTCATGGCGGCGACCAGCTGAAAGCGCGCGGGGAATTGCGCGCGGTGCGCGGCCCGGGCGATGGTGATGTGGCCGGTCTCCAGCGGCTCGCGCAGCGCTTCGAGCGCGGCGCGGCTGAATTCGGGAATTTAGCTTTCTCGCCAAAATACAACATGTTGTTGTCAATTTTGGCGGATTCTTCGGTGACGTAACTCATGCAAACGTCAAGGTATTCGGCCTGTACAAAGCCTCCGACAACACCATCGACACAGCTTGGTGGATGCATTCAAGCGCCCAGGTAAACGCGGCACCGTATGCACGTTTGGTGGCAGGTGGTGGAGTCGCATGCACGAGTGGTGCCGCAGAGTCGATTTAGCCAAACAGTAGGCCTCAAAACCAGCTCAGTGGCGGTTGCTGCATGAGTCTGTTGGTGGCGTCGATTTGTGCACAAAAGCCGGTTCGAACCTTCCCGTAACTACGAGCAGTTTCTTAGCTTTTCTCGAAGTTCGTCCTGAACGTGGGGGCATGACAATCCCGTCGTGCCGTTGCAAGCGATCAGGTTCTGCCGAAGTTGTTCGGGCCAGTCGGCGACGTCGTCATCCAATGCTAACCAAGCACGGGGCAAGCGACGCTCGACGTCAGCCAGTATTTGCCGCCATCGCGGTGTAGCGCGAAACGCTTCCAAAATCCAGGGGTCCGCCCCGTGGTGCCGACGATGAAATGTTCCCCCAACGAACCTCGCGCGCAAGGTAGCAGGAAGCCATTGGAGTGACTGGCTGTATCCCGGCTTCACACACCAGGTGCTACTAAGGACTAACTGGACGTTTGGAAACTCCTCGAGCATGTGCTCAAGAATGTGAGCCCACTCGAATAGTGATCGCCCGGGCGCCTCTAGGGGGTTCATGTAGATGCCCCGTTTGTGATGCCACATTGCTGCTTGGTGATGCAAGACACCGTCGAAATCTATGTAAAGAGCAACATCGGTGTGACGCAATGCCATGGCCGGAAAATACGGGGCGGAGAGGTTCGCAGTCATCTTTACTACGGGGACACGCCATTCAGGCGGCGCCTTAGTTCTACGCAGGCTGCGGCGTCCAGGCCGGTCCGTTTGTTTAGCACCAAGAGGTTCTTGCTAAATGGCCGGAAGAGCCACGGGCTATCGTCCACTGCGAGCCAAAGCGTCCATGGTGCTGCGTTGGCGCGCAGCCAAGCGCGGCACTCGGCTTCGCGCTCATAGCCAACCAAGCTGGGGGGGACATCGGAAAGAGAACGAAAAGGAGGACAACATCCCACGATCCTCTTGGCGACGTCCTGTGAAAAGCGCTCCCGCAGTTGCTCAAGCGACCGGGACAGCCTCCAAGTCGATGAAACCACGATCTGGAGGTCGTTGATTGAGCGAACCGACTGCTCAAACAGTTCGAGGTTACTGAAATGCCGGGATTCGTGACAATGAAGGGGGTGTAGCACACCGTCGAAGTCGAGAAACAGCACCAAGCTCATTGAAGGCCACCGTCGGGATTGGCCTTCGATAACGATGTCGCGTTGACGCTCGATCCGGAGCCATCTCTTGCCGAATGGTGCAAAACGATGGCTTTCATCGCAGCTTCTATGTAGCTTGCTCCTGATGTTTTGATGTCATCAATCTGGCATTCTGCGACTCCATTGGTCGCGTGAAATGACGCATGAAGTTCCTTGGCCATTTCAAGAACGTCCGAAGCAGCTTCTTCGGTAAACGACCTGTAGGCCACGCGTTTGGGGTCGCCAAACACGGCAATGCTCTGGTCGTTCATGTAAATAGCGAAAGGCCCGTTTTCTGTCCCGATCATGTCGCAGTCGAGGAGCCGCGCGCATAGATATTCCAGCCGGATTCCGGTCAGGGGCGTTAAGTCTGCCATCACACAGTGTCCATAGCTTCAAAGTGATTGTCGGTAGTCTAAAACAGACTATTCTAATTTTGACTATACCAAAAAAGACTTCAAGCTGCCGACGTTTAAGGCCTGCACCACCGATGGAAAAGTCCCTGCACAGCAACGAGTACATGACATTTGTGAGTGTGTTAAGGCAAGTCCGTCAGGACTTAGGAGTTACACAAGAAGGCTTGGCGATGACGCTCGAAGCTACACAGACGTTTGTGAGCAAATGCGAACGAGGGGAGCGCAGACTTGATGTGATCGAGTTGCGGCAGTGGTGTGCGGCGCTTGGAATTGAGCTTGAGGACTTTGCAAAGCAATTGAACCGGGCTCTTGAAAAGTCAAAACAGCGCGTACTCCTGAAGTAGTTGAATGTGGTGCACGCTTCGGCTGCCTGCTGCAAAAAATCTCCATGCTAAATCAGTCAATTCGGGTGTCTATGAGCGGCGACTACCTTTGCGTCTCCATCCCGAAACTTGGCTCACCTGACTTTCTAGTTGTACCTGTCCAATGCCCCCAGCACAAACTTTCGATCACCCTATAGAGCCGCTTCTGTACTCCAGCAAAAAGGCGGCCGAGAGCGCTGGTGCAGAACTGGCAGTAGTCGCTTCTGAGGACCGATGGAATGACTTCGGATTCTCCATCTTGGCTCACTTCGGATTCCGTTTAGGGCTCTCTGAACGAATGCTCTGGCTCGATGGGAAGCTCGCGGTGCGAGGTGAGAGCAACCTCAGACGCCTTGCCGCAAAGCTTCTCGAAGGGGGAAAAACTAGCGCTCCGCTGAAGGATGCTCATGAGCCGTATGCAGCGCTGCTGACTGACCTCAAGTCTTACTCAGCACTGCGCATGGAACTTGGGCTCGATCTTGCTCGACAGCGGCTTGCGGCGCTGCACGATGTAGCGATGCTCAGAGACGTGGGACAACCTGTACCGAACTGGACGGATTTCTTTTCCAGCAAGGTGTATGTCCATTCAATGATTCGCTCCAGCGAGGCATATCTCGCGGCAAAGGATGGGGCAGGAGTACTCGTGAGGAACGGGAGATCAGAGGTCGACGTACGAGTTCCATTTGAGGCTAGGCTGACAGGCCTTCCGCCAAGGCTTAGCTTCTCGTTCCGATTTGAGCGGAGGGCACTACGAGGCCGTATCGCGGTCTTGGTCGGTAAGAACGGCCTCGGTAAAACTACTTCGCTGGCTAAGCTGGCACAGGCTCTGGTGGACCGAGACTACCGGCATGCACGGATCGACCCACGGCCAGACGTGAATCAAGTTCTGGCTTTCGCGCACTCGACCTCTCTGTCGCAGTTTGTGCGGCGCTCGAATGCAAGTTCCGCTCGAGTGCGTGCGTTCTCCTTGGACTCTCGGAAGAGGAGCCGCAAGGTCGCCGAACTACTCACAGCGATGTTGCCAGAAATCGCCAGAGGCTTTGACGAGCGCGGGAGTCGGCTGCACTCACTTAGTCAGATTCTCGAGGCGGAGTTCCCGTGGCTAGTCCTTGCTGTGCCGGTCAATGATGGTGGACGAATCGAAATCGCTGGCAAGGGCCGCTTCGATGACCTGCATGTGTGGTCTGACAACATTGGCGAGCAGACTCGATTGGATGCAATTCTTCGGCTCGACATGAATCGAGAGATCGAATTTGTTGACTCTCAACACAAGTCTCGAAAGTTAAGCCTCGGTCAGTATGCGTTTGTACGATTCGTTTTGATTGCATTGGCCAATGCAGGTCCGGGCTCCGTCATCGTGGTCGATGAGCCGGAGAACTTCCTCCATCCAAATTTGATTTCAAGATTCATGCGAGTGCTTAATCATGTTCTTAACGATGCACGCTCCATAGCAATCGTCGCGACGCATTCGCCTTTCGTTGTTCGAGAAGTGCAAGCTGAACAGGTTCACATCCTCGCAAATTCGGGAGAAGGGGTTGTTGTCACCTCGCCCCGAATGCAGACGCTGGGCGCTAACGTTGCCTCCATCTCCGATGAAGTTTTTGGTGATGACCTGCATGAGCACCTGTATGAGGAGCTCCTGAATTCCGAGGATTTCAGGGGCGCGAGCATATCCGAGCTGGTCGAACATTACGCAGGCGAGTTGAGCGTAGAAGCATTGATGCTGCTGCGCAGCAAGCTGGAGAAGGCGGGATGAGGAAACTGAATGCGCCCGCTGTAGACGATCACCAGGCACTGACGCTGCTCCCCAAGCGTGGAAAGCACAGGCTGGCTGTCGCTGCCCGACGAGCTGATATTGGACTGCAGTACAGGGAATACCTTCAGGCTGAAGGTAACCCTTGGCTGCTCCCACCCACAAAAGTTTTTGATGACATCAAGCCGTCCTTGCATGCACTCTACAGGTCGCCTCCCGGCCCTTTCGCCTATATCGACGTGCTACGGCATGCGACACGAGGCTCTTGCCCAGTCTGCGGGGGAGGCGCTGCGGCCACCTTGGACCATCACCTGCCGAAGGAGGTTTTTCCGCAGTTCTCGCTTTATTCGCTGAACCTCGTTCCTGCTTGTCATCGTTGCAATCACGCGAAGGGTGAGAACTACCAAGGAGGAGTCCTTGGGCAACGCGGGGTTCACCCGTATTTTGATGACTTTGTCGGAGGTCGAGCTTTGACGGCTCGATTTGAACCGCCTTGGAATGCCCCTAAGGTGTCTATCATTCCATTCAACGTGACGGGCGATGCCTTGCTTGCGGTGCAGTGGCAGATTGAGAACGTTATTTTGCGTGCTGGTATTGAGAACACGCTTCGAGGTCTCTGGGGGCAGCTGGTTGTTAATCCGAGAAAATCGCTCCGTCTGAAACAGGGTCTTACGGATGTTGCGACAGTCCAAGCACTTTTTATCGAGTTGGCGGGGTGGGCGGCACACATGCAGATGTCGGAGAACGACTGGCAGGCGGTCTTCTATCACGGTGTCGCGAATAGTCCAGGCGCAGATGCCTATGTGGTAAGTCTCCTTTAAAAGTGAGCGTGAAATAGATGGTGAATGCCAAAAATAGTTACGTGCTTTTTTCTGGCGTCGCTGGTGATGCGGTCATTTCTTTTGTTCTGCGGTAAATGATATCCAACATAGGGGGGATATGCTCTTCGTTTTTGGAGGCAATGGCTAGGTGGATAACGGGATGTTCTTTTAGCACTTCTTTGTTATTGAGAAAAATGCCGAGGTTGGATTTTTGCGCTTTATTAAGGTAGTGGTGAACTGAGTTTGCTAATATGTCCGCCATTATCGTAAGAGAAGAGTATTCGCATTCAATGTCAAATTGAATTTCTTCGAATATTGGCATGCCATCGCTCTTAATCGATAAGATGGCATGCTCTTTCTTGAATTTTCCAGGCTCGTCATCGGGTACGTATCGGAAAATATCACGATCTCTTCCAAGAATAATGCCTAAAGTTTCCACTCCTACCTGCTTGAATATCTTTAGTATCCCTTTGTCGATACGATCTGTTTTTACCGTTAGATTTATTTTCTTGATGCCAATTAGGTTTGCCATGCTCAAACCCATGATGAACATATGCTGGAAAAGCTTCACATGCAGGGATTCATTGCCGTTCTCATCTCCGCCTCGTCCTTTGGAAAACTCCGACTGATGGAAGCCTTCGGCATACACGGCCTGATAGAACCAACGGAACTTATATCTTTCCATGAAATGAAAAATTTCATCTCTTAGATTGGCCTGAGATTTTTTGTCCAGGTCCGTGATATGAAATTTTTTTCCAGAATCATTTCTGTAGCGGTTTAAGACATTGTCAAGATAAATCTCGGTGTTTCTTATTTCAGATTCCGTGTACAGGAATCCAGCCATAACGCCAATTTCGCCTTCATATCTTTCTCTGGTTTTTGCGTACCCTTTTGCGCCAGATTCATCAAGCACCAACACCATTTTTTTCATAAGTTTCTTAGCCCCTTAACCCATTTTCCGGACAAGCTGGACCTGCAGGGTCTTCAATAATTAATGCCTGCTGACCTGAAAAAGTGCCCGCAGAAAATTAAACCGTTAAAAATAATTCAACCGAGAAGATGGCGTGGCGCATTTGGATGCAACGCAGACAACCGACGAGCCTGTCACAATCAAAGCAACTTTTGAGCGTCGATTCGAGGAGGAGGAAGTCAATGAACCATGAACCAATTATGCGCCCAGCTCGCCAAGCCTCTCAACCCGATGAGCACGACGAAGCATCTGGGACGCTACGTGCGTTCTTCAGCAATGGACGCGCGCCATCTTATGGGGCCGATGTTGCTGCGGAGAGCCAGGTTGCACCGTTCCATAACGTCAGCATCGAGACCGAACGTGACATGACCTTTTCTACCGTGCAAGCAGGAGCCAGCACTCGTCGAGTAAATACGGCATTATTTTCTTCATGAATACAGTAGTGAACCTTCGTAAGCTTCTGCGCCCTGCCGTGGGCAACATGAAGGACGCATGCACCAACGGCACAATGCGGGAGTTTTGTACATCGATTGGTCTGCCTGTCCCGGCAGATGGCAGTGACAAGCGTGGGCGACTCCATGCCGCCTTTGACGCTCTTCCGGATGTTGACCTGCCAGACTTTGCACAAAGGTTGATTGAGCAGCGCACCATCGGTGGTGAATTACGAGATCAGGTACAAGAAATCCTCTGGTCTCACCTGCCATTTATCGAGATTTCAAAGCGTAGCCGCCGCGACATTGCACGCATGCTGAACAGCGTCAAGTTGTTTGCGCATTGGGACCATTTCGCACAAGCCCTTCAGGACGTGTTCGTTATTCCAGAAGACCTAAGATTCATATTCACTGGTCAGAGAAATGGTGTGCTGGAGTTTGCTCACAAACATTTCGTACGGAACTCAGAAGATGCGGATGTTGAACGTCTATTTGAGGAGCTGCGTGCGTTCGATCTTCCGCATCGCAGGTTTGGGTTACTGCTGGAAAAACTTGTGTCGGCGGACGTGCAAGTTGATGCGGAAGCTCAGGATGTTTTTGTTAGGGCGATTAATCCAATTCTGCAGTCTATTGGGGCCGAGCTACGGCAAACATCGATGGACGGCGGTTATCCAGTCTTCACCGTCACTTCGCTCAGGTCACCGCGGGGGCGAGCTAAGAACCTCATCTTTGCGTCGTCGGCTAAGCCCGACATCCGGTTTATTGATGCAATTAATAATGATATCGAGATTGTGTCGAATCAGGACGCCGTCCTTGTCTATGACAGGCCCATAAGTACTGATGGGCTGCGGTGGAGCGAACTACAACTGTGGTGGAGCGAACTTACGACAGAATCAGATGCTGCCAAAGCTCGGCAAGCTCTTTTTTTACGACTCCAGGCATGCCTGCCGGAGTCGTCTCCACCGCAACGGTTGTTGTTTCGAACGTTTTTCAAGACGTTTCGCGAATCCGTCCATCGGTTGCCAGCGCTGCTTCCAGAGGTCTGGCTGCATTGGGACCCCAAGACGGTGGCAAGCCGAGGGCCTGCCGCCTTACTAACTCACCGGATGGACTTTCTAATGCTCTTGCCTGGAGGGGCGAGGGTCGTAATAGAGGTCGACGGAGCGCAACACTACGCTGATGTATCCGGCCGTGCCGAGCCTCAGAAATACGCGCGAATGGCCGCTGGAGACCGGGCGCTCCGGCTTGCTGGTTATGAGGTCTATCGGTTTGGAGGGGCAGAGCTGCAAGGACCTGAACCTTCCAAGCTTGTCTATGAGTTTTTCCGGTCGCTGTTTGAGCGACACGGAATCCCCAGCACTTGAGAGCTGGTTGGCGCTGGTCAGCTGTGGAGCTGACTTTCCTGCGGTTAGCTATGACAGAAGTATGCGTCAGCCCGGTCAATAGTAGGCACGCGGGGCGTGGCGCAGCAGGTCAAGCAGTGCCTCTGACCACTCGTAGCTATGATGCTTCAAGTTGTTTCTGAATTTGCTTTTATTGCAGGCTCATCTACCGGCCGGTGGCAGTCAGCTTAGAGGCGGCTAGGACATACAGCTTGAAGCACATAGGAGGCTCTAAATGACTCGATTCGCCGAGTGGTGCACTCAAGCAGAAATACCTGCGGCAAACCACAAATTGCAGGCTCTAAACGCAGACCCACAGAAGCTGGGTGAAGCCGTGGGGATAGTCGCAGAGATGATTCCGGACCACTACGTGATGCCGGGCCGTCTCGCGCAACTGCTCAACCGTCTCGGGCGGAGCGCTGTCGCTGCATACGTAGCGGAGAAGCTGCCCACCTCGCTACCCCTCAAGTCCGGTGACTTGGGCGAAATCCTGTGCACGACCTTCGTGCATGAGGGCACTTCGTTCAAACTCGGTATCAAGCGTCTCCGCTGGAAAGACCATCGAAATATGGCTATGCGGGGGGACGATGTGCTGGCGTTCAGCCTTGGCGAGGGGGCGACTGGACTCAAAGTTCTCAAGGCAGAGGCCAAAAGCCGCGCCAGGATGCCAGCCTCCGTCATCGCTGCTGCTCGCGGTGCACTCTCTGCCTATGGAGAGCTTCCATCTCCTCATGCTATGAGTTTCGTAGCGGACCGACTGGATGAAGCAAGTGACAAACCTCTCCGCGACGCGTTGGACGACGCGCAACTCAAGCGCAGCCTGAAGCCCTCGCAAGTCACCCACATGCTGTTTGCATTTTCTGGCAACGACGCTTCAACGCTGCTGGCTACCAACCTGAATACATACGCTGGCGAGGCAGCACAACACTATGTTGGCCTTCGGGTGGAAAATCACAAGGACTTCATCAATGCCGTGTTCGCGGCGGTGGAGGGCTGATGGCCACCACTCTAGAAGAACTGCGCGCCAATATTGAAGCGGCTGTGGCACCGGGGTATCGACAGCAGTTGCTGGCGAGAGGGCAGGCCCGAGGAATGATTTGGCGCGCTGGGCTTTTGCCCATTGATGCACCTAACTTCAGTCCGGAGCTGTCGGGCGACCTCCTATCCTTCGGGTACTCGCTTCTGCTTCATGGACTGAGATACTTGGACCTAGGAGGGGATTTCGGGCTCGCCAGGGTGGCATTCGAGGTCGCTGCAGAGTCCATCGAAGCGGTAGTAGCCCGAGGTGAGGTCGACGAGAACCGCGACTTCCACCGCTTGGTTGCGGGCGCAGCCTATCACCTAGGCCGCTACTCGGCTCGAGCCTATTCGTTACTGTATGAAGGCCTCGGAGAGGCAAATCTTTCGGTTGTCGAACTCTGTTTGGCCAAGCTGATGCTCCGAGACCTTGAGGGGGTCAATGCAGCTGTTTCCGGGTGGTTTGCATCGGATGTCGGTTCGGACGGCAGCTTGATAGCTGTTTTTGAGACGGTTGCCGAGACTGATGGCACCGAGGACGAAGGTAGCTCCGACGGGGGCGGCGTTATCGAGGCGATGACGCGCGCACTTGAGGGGAACTTCCTTTCCGCAATGTTTCAGACATTGCTTGCCCTGGAACGCGGAGAAAAACTGTTGATTGAGCAAGCCCAAGCGCGTCTGCGGGAGGGACTGTCGGTCGCTGGAGAATTGAATCTTGTCAGTCAATGGTGGGCCCATCGGCTGGCCGTTCACATTGTCGACGGGCTTTGGGGAAGCAGCTTCCATGTGCTGCTTCCGAGCCAAGGGCCCGCGGGCGTCGATGTGGGCAACTGGGTGCAGCTGAGAAAGCTGTTTATCGCGTCGCTGATGCGCCGTCGCCGTGCAGAAATTGAACTCTGGCCATCGCAACTGGAAGCGGCGCAGCGCGTGCTCGACGTAGATTCCAACTTGGTGTTGTCGTTGCCGACTAGTGCGGGCAAGACACGTATTGCTGAACTTTGCATTCTGGCCTGTCTCGCACGCGGTAAGCGGGTGGTCTTTGTAACGCCGTTGCGAGCCCTGTCTGCGCAGACCGAGGTAACGCTTCGGCGCACCTTCGGACCTCTCGGGAAGACCGTTTCAAGTTTGTACGGCAGCATCGGCGCAAGTGGTGCAGATGTAGACGCCCTCCGGTCTCTGGATATCGTCGTTTCGACTCCAGAGAAGCTGGACTTTGCACTCCGAAGCGACCCTGAACTGTTGGACAGTATTGGACTGGTAGTCTTGGACGAGGGCCACATGATTGGTTTGGGGGAGCGTGAAGTTCGGTACGAGGCCCAAATTCAGCGGCTATTAAGACGTTCGGACGCAGCCACTAGGCGGATTGTCTGCCTCTCAGCAATCCTACCTGAGGGCGAGCAACTCGCGGATTTCACGGCTTGGCTTACCTTTGACCGACCTGACGGACTCATCAAGAACGACTGGCGCCCGACGCGCTTGCGATTTGGCGAGGTAGATTGGGACCCAAACACCAGCCTTGCTCAATTAAAAATCGTTGTTGGTGACGAGCATCCCTTTGTCCAGAAGTTTGTAGTTGGCAAGACCTTGACGACGCGAAAGAACGCGAAGGTTTACCCCTCCTCGCAGACTGACCTGTGCATTTTTAGCGCTTGGCGATTGATGGAGGATGGGCAATCGGTACTGGTCTTCTGCCCCCTGCGAGTGTCTGTCATCCCTTTCGCAAAGCGCATCATCAAGTTGCATCAGGATGGGCTGATTTCTTCCGTGCTGGCCCAACCGACCTTAGTTCTGGCCTCCGCGCTTGCGGTTGGGGCCGAATGGTTCGGCCCCAACCATGAGATTCTTCAGTGCCTTCGCCTAGGCATTGCCGTGCATCATGGGGAACTGCCGACTCCGTTCAGGAAAGAAGTGGAAAAGCTGCTCCGGGAGGGCGCGCTCAGACTGACCATTTCTTCGCCGACGCTCGCACAAGGTCTGAATCTTTCAGCGTCGAGTCTGGTGTTCCATGGTCATGCACGAGACGGCGAAACGATCGCCGAATCAGAGTTCCGAAACGTTGTGGGCCGTGCAGGTCGTGCATATGTCGACATTGAAGGATTAGTGCTGTATCCGATGTTCGGCGACCACGACAAGCGACGTAGCGCGTGGACACAACTGATTAGTAGCGACAAAGGGCGGGAGATGGAGAGTGGCATCCTGCGGCTTTTGATGTCTTTGCTCGTGCGGATGGTGAAGAAGCTTGGGACGAACGATGTGTCCACTTTGCTCGAGTACGTCGCGGGGCAAGGTGGGTGGGACTTCCCAGTATTTAGCGGTGAAAGGAAGCGGCTTGCGGCTGAGGCTGCTGTGGACTGGCCGCGGCATTTGACGAGCCTCGATACCGCCATCTTTAGCTTGCTCGGGGACACTCAAATTGCGGATGATGAGGTAGCGGCGAAGCTCGACGAAGTGTTGACATCATCGTTGTTCATGCGTCGGCTTTCGCGGCGAAGCGAGGGAGTACGTGCAGCCTTAATCGGTGGATTAAAGGCACGCGCCAAGCTCATCTGGGCAGGCTCCACGCCCTCCCAGCGCCGCGGCTACTTTCTTGCCGGCGTGGGGCTTGCTACGGGGCAGGTTCTCGACAATAAGGCGGAGGAGCTCGAGCATCTGCTCCTCCAAGCGAACCTTGCGGTGGATGCCGGTGAGCCTGATCGAGCCGTAGAAGCCATCATAGGCTTCGCAGAAATTGCGCTGGAAATTCCGCCCTTCACGCCGAAGAAGCTGCCGGATAACTGGAGGCAGATTCTTGGATTGTGGCTTCGAGGATTGCCTGTGCCGCAAATCGGCATCGACGACCCTGATGACGCGGTGTCCCTTATTGAGCATGCTTTCGTCTATAACCTCCCATGGGCCATGGAGGCCGTGCGGGTAAGAGCTGAAGCTCACCAAGACTTGTTCTCGGATGACCTCACGGTGGCCAATTACGGGAGCGGGCACGCCGTAGCGGCAGTCGAAACAGGTACCTTGTCGGTCGCGGCCTCCCTCCTCATCAAGGCTGGTTTCGCATCGCGGCTTGGAGCGATCCAGGCCGTGGCCGCCACGGGGGCAGATTTTGACGCAATGGCCGGTATGCGGAATTGGCTAGCTTCTCCGAAGATTCAGGTGTTGAAAGACAACCTCGGTTGGCCTACCGTGGAATCGCACGAACTCTGGGTTGATTTCACTGCGCCGCACGGGGCCGGCTATACCGCTCCTTGGACGGCAACTACTTACACTGGACCCGTCACGTGGTTTGGTGTGCCAATGCCTCCTGATGCTCCGCTGCGCCTTGGTGGGGGCCCGGGCAAGGAAGACTTGATCTACACAGCGGATTTCCGGAAGGTTGGCAAGATTGGGTATGCGTTCAATCAGAATGCTATTGGGCTTACTATCGCGACGGCTACCGGGGCTGTCGAAAATATTAATTTTGAGTATGTCGGCCCCAACGACCTGATAGGCCATAGCTGATGTTCTGCTTGACGGCAGACAACTACACGATAGTCATCAACCTTCCGACGATGCGCGTCGGTGCTATTTCTGCTATTTATCCGTTGCAGTTGAGGAAGTTGCAGCCAGAGTGGAAGCAAGGGCGCGCAACCGGGCGGGGTCGACTATGAGCGTGCCGTTCTCCGCTTCAATTGCCATGTCACGCAATGCGTCTTGTACGCCCTCAAGTTCGCGTCGGGTGATCAATTTACCGATGGAGGCCCGAATATGACTGATCTCTTCGAAGGCTAAGTCTACATAATGGTCGAGTGAGGCCATATTTCGATGGCCACTCCATTCCATCAGCTTTTGCTTCAATGCAGTCCCGCTCATCAAAAGTTTTCTTAGATCATCCTTATGCTCTATATTGTGCTGTTCTATTAGTTGAATAAATATCTTGGTGATATACCGGTGGCGAAACATATGAGCGCAAGTAACAGAAATTAGCTCTGCAGCTTTCGCAAGCAGGGAAATTTCTTGAGTGATGGTATTTGCGTTGAGTGGCATGCCAGTGACGGAGTTCACAAAGACATAGCCATGGTCGTTCTCACTCTTTATCGTCCGACGAATGATTGCTCTTCGATTTACCCGGATGAAGTTGACGAGAAAGTTGATGTCTGCAGCGGATACTGGAACAAAACGATGGTCTTCTTTTCCGCCGCGCCTTTTTACTGTAAGAAGGCGAAGGTCTCCAGATTTTTCCCGAGCAGCGGACAGAACATCTTCGACTCTAAGCGAAACAACCTCTACACGTCGTCCGCCCGTGACCTCAAGAGTTGTGAGCATCGCAAGCCGACGAACCCTTTGATGAACTGAAGAGCTGCACCTAACGGCAGCTACGCGTAACTTTTCTATTGCTTCGGATGAAATTGGCAAACGCCGATGGTAGGGGTCTGGCAGCGGGATGGATGCGTGATGCCAGTACCAAGACTTCCTAGCACCTCTCCCTCCAGGTCTCGAGTCGTGCCAAGGTGATTCCCTCCTTTCAGCTCGAATCCTACCGTTTACACCGATAAAATCTGGATCACGTCTAAACTGACCTAGCCAATTCAAAAACTCCAGGCAGAGACTACATATAGCGCGCACGGTGTTGTCATCGCGTCGACGTTGCCCTACTGGCTCCAATAGTTTACCTCGCAGTCCCAGCGTGAAGCGATGAATAGCCGCGTCGTTGAGTTCGTGAAAATCTACTCGACCTCGGTAGCAAAAGCGTAATAAATGGGTGAGATAACCTGCATATGTTCCGAGCGTTCCACCTCTCGTTCGGCGAGAAAGCCCTCGAATCCAAAGCTCCTGCATGAATAGATTTGCTGGAAGGCACCAAGAACCGTTTGGCCAGTGAAGCATAGGAATGTTGTCCGCAGGGACAGTTTCGACATGCCTTGATCGGTAGTCGGAGGCGATGGGTAGTTTGAAGTCGAGCTTCGTCAGGCTGGTAAGCTGATTTTCCATTGACTTAGACCAATCGCAGCCTAGGCAGCAATGCTCGCTGCAGACTCATCATGTCAAAAATCTCTCTCTGCTCCCTGCGGCAGCGCTCTATCACACTCTGGTCGTGAGACTGCTCCGCGTAGCGCTGACCCTGGCGCAAAGCTAACTCCAGCATCCGAGTTAACAACATTAAATCCTGCTCTAAGTCTGAACGTTGCGACGTCAGAGCGTCAACTTTATCCTTCAACGCGGCCCGTGTTGTCTTGCGACGTTGTGATTGCTCGCGTTGCGTTACTTGAATCTGTTCAATGGCTAGCTGTCTTAATCCGTCGAAGCCTTGGAAGCCCCCTGGGAGCGCTCGGGCCGTTCGCTTGAACGTGTTCAAAGAAGACCCGGTGATGCCGCGAGTTGTGTCACTGAATGCAGCAAGAGCACCTTGGCTTCGGAGTGCCTTCGTAACGGGGGCATCGAGAAAGTCAGAGGGCGAGGCAATGAGCTCTTGTAATAGAGCTGCCAAGCACTCTGAAGACGAAGTCCTATCAGTCATGGAATAATTATTGAGCATTATCGCTAACACATATCAACACTTCGTAAGTTGTTCCTCCTGTTCCTCGCATGAAGTGCGGCTCTACGGTGACGCTACCATTGGCAAGCAATTCTTCGATAAACTCACCCAATTCATCTGAATCAAGAAGTAAAACTTCTCGTGTTCCAAAATGGTTTTCGATGAAATCAAGGAGCGGCAGTGTTTGCGGATCGTGCGCTTTCGCATGCTCCACCACAAAATCAGCCTTTACTCCACGCAATACATGGCCAGGCGTGCTCTCAGAAATGTAGTGGTACAAGTGTTCTGCATCAGAGTGGCCCATAAACCAGCGAAGTACATCTAGTCCAGAGAAAGAGTTTCCCCAGAAAAAAAGCATGGCAAAGAAGCGACGCAACTGGTGCTGTCTTAAGTAGAAGCGCCGCCCATTCTTGTCGATTTCTGTTTGAAAGAAATCGCAAAACCTATCCAACATAAAATTGAATGAGCTCTGACCTGCCTTTAATAATCCAGAATTCACTTCCTTCGGGAACATCAATGCATTACTAGTCTCGGAGAGTACACCTCCGGCCACAAGCCTCTCCTGAAAGTTTTCTAAAAGACGAAGCAGTTCAGATGCAAACGCAGGAATAGGTCGTTCCAATGTTTGGCGCATGTCTCCAGTGCCGCTCTTGCGGGCCTTAAAGCGAAGATGGGAGCCACTGCTATTCAACATTGATCCGACTTTCAGATCAATGAGTTCACCCTGTCGACGAGCCATCAAGGTGCCGAGGATGACCAAGTAACATCCCCCTAGTACCATAAGCAGGTCCCAGAGTCCTCTATGTTCTCGAAGATTCGAAAAATATTGAGTGTCGAACTCGTCTCGGTTCACGCCTAATTCTCTCGTGTTTAACCCCTGCCTTGCCGTTCTGCCGATGCTCCAAGTATTAACTCCAATAGTAGTAAGCTTCGGCCCAAGGAACTGAGAAATTGATTCTTTCTCTAAAAATTGGGGGATACTGACGCCCGTAGCCTGTGCAGTCTTGGCGCAGAAAACGTATGCGTCAAGGAGCTCCTCTGCGTACTCAAGTGCAAACTCCACAGCACTCCGGAAAGAGCGCAGCACAAGTTCAGAGGGAACTGTTCGATAGCGACCAGGCGGGTGCAGCGAGAGATTTTTAATGAATGCTACATTTTTTGAAGATTCCGCGAGTGCGTTGGATGTGGGAAGACCGACGCTCTCAAGAAGGTGAAAGGACTCCAATGCACGCAGGTAGAAGCGAGGGGCCGACTCCGATCGCTCCTCTCCGCGAACTGGGACGCCTGGAAACTCGCGGTAAGCCACCGGTGCTTTTGTGATCGACAGCTCTTCGTAGAACGGCTTAATCCAGGAGCTCTTCAAAGTCCCACAGGGATAGAGTAAGGTCGAAAGGCGAGATGTACTGGGTATATGGCAAAATCCCGCTGGAGTGGACCCGTGCTGGTAGAAGCTATTCCGCCATAACCATGCGCGGCATTTAATGAGTGTGCTATCTGGAATTTTAAGAGGTCGGTCTTTCGTAGGGATAGCCAGTAGGGTGGGCGTACTTTCAATAATATGTTGAAATTCTCTTTCTTCGAGTTCCGCGGCTTTAGCTATAAGAAAGTTTCGCAATCTATATGACCAATCATAGACCCCTTCCGCGACCTCTTGGCTACAAATGGATTTGATTAGCATCAGGGATTGAGATTCGGAAATTGCTCGTATTCCGTATTCGGCAAGTCCAAATTCAGCGGACCTAAGTAATAAGTATTCACATATGTGAATGGCGCTTAAGAGTCGCGCATTCTGAGTGGCCGACGAGTAAACTCTACCGCTAGTATGGTCTGGATGAGTCTGAAAGATTAGGAAGTACTTCAACGAGTGCAGTAGTTGTTCATGACGCCTGTCAGTCAACAAAGCCCCATCTTCGAGCTTTATCCTGAAATCGATTGTCGAACTCCGCGTCTTCCAAATTTCCGCGTAAAAATTGCTCTTAAGCCATGGGGCAGTTTCATAGCCAGGCTTACATATTTTGAGAATGGCCAGCGCTTGCTCAAGGAGCGCCTCCTGAGTGGGCCTATTCATACGCGATGTTTTCAACAAGCGATGCAGACGCATTTTTTTTCGCAGAAGATAGAAATTCTCGAATGTCAGTGCGGTGATTCGATGCGCTCTGTATATAGGGGACGAGTGCATTCGTCATTTCTGCCCAATACCTTGCATGTGGCGACAGAGTGCGGGCCGGTTGCTCAGCTGCCAACGATATGCTAAGCATTAAAGTGAGAACTTCTTCGTTCAGCGAGAAGACTACCTCGCGTCTTTTTTTAATATCTCCGATTGACCAAGCATCTTCAGTGGGTTCGTCCGAAATATCTCGATCTATCAAAGGTATATGGAGCGCATGCTTCCCCAAAAAAAGATCCACTTCTCGCATTGATGAAAATCCACTGGCCTTAAGCAAATGTTTGCTCTCCTGCAGTGCTTGGACGATGATCCCCGTCTGGAAGATGCGAATCCATCGCTCCTGGAAAAAATCGCGCAAAACCTTGGGCAAATAACGATCCAGTAGGGCCGGTTCGTATTTTGCGTGTCCGAGTGCCTTAGCCATCTTTTCAACACTCTTGGTTTCTATGAAAACCAGTGTTCCCGCGCTTGCACGAAGCGTTGCTAGGGAGAATCTATCTGAAAATCGCTCTGCTTCGACCTCATTCATTCCTGCTCGCCTCGCACTGGTCTTCAAGCGCAAAAGGCTCGCCGGTGTGCTTGATAGTGAGGCAATTCTGTTGACTCGCCTTGGGTACGCAAAACCTTTCCCGGCTGTGAGCAGGAGGTACCGCCAGTTGTCGTCGCCTTTCATGCGAAGATAGTCTCGAAGCGGTGTCGTTAGAATGATGATTTGCTTTAGCGCGAATGCAGACCTTTCGTTTAATGTAATCCGCTGTTCGGCAAGCTCCGCACCTCGGCGTCTTTTGTCTCCAACTAAGATTTCACCTCCGTCAGTCTGCACGAGCCCGCTCAGCTTATGCTCTTTGTTGTAGAGCTGATGCTCCTCAAAAAAAGCTGGCGTGATTTGTGGATGCTCACCGACGATAACTGCACAATGCGGGAGTAGCGCGCCGGTAGCAGGAATTGCAAGTTCCTCTACCCATCGCGAAGCCGGCCTTGGAAACAGCAGATGTAGGGCGTGGATATCGAGTGAGCATGGATATCCATGACTTTCGTACGTCGCCGCAGCATTCTTAAGGTGGTCCGCATGTTCCCAGCTTGTCGGGCTCTTTTCAGTATGTCTTCCTGCTGACTCAATGGTGCGCACCTTGCCTTGTTTGGCGAGGATTTTTCGTCTTTCCGAAATATGTGCAACACGAACTACTTCATTCCATGCCCATTCTTTAGCAGCATCGAGGTCGCTTTTGATCTGAGTAAAGATCAGATGCATCGCTTCCTCATCGCTGACTGTGAGTGGAACCGGCGTGAGGAGTTTTTCGTGGATTTCCCCATCCGGACTGGATCGAATGTGAGTGGGCTCGTGCTTCCGATTGACCGGGGCCGGCATGGGAAATGTGCCTTTGGGTTTTGCAATCAAGCCGGTAGCAAAAACGTAATCATAGAAAAAAGTCTTTACTCCGCACCTCCAAAGATTTATCACCCTTCCAATGTCGCCGCTGTCGCCATCCTTGTATGCGCTGCGCAGATAGTGCTCATAAATCTGTTTAAAGAGCTCAGTTGTCTGAATCTCATCGGCAAGAGACTCGATTGTGAAAGAGTGATTGGTCTCGGCTATGAATTCGGAAAATGCGTGTGCGCCAGTGAGCCTAGTGCGGTGCCTTGCTCCAAAATAGGCTTTACACGCCTCGTAAAACATTTCCGTAAATTCAGCACCGAAACTGGTATGAAGCGGCAGCAGCTTCACGGATGTCATCGCCCCCGACTTTGATCTGCAGGGCCACCCCTGCCAAATGACCACGCTTCCAGGGTTGAGAGGCATTGTTTCGAAGAGTCGCGTCAAGGGTTCAGTTTTTTCAGGAAATTTCGAAAACTCGCTCGCATCCCATGTCAGTAGAGCTCCAACTTCCGCGGCCATTTTCCGACGCATCGACAACAAGATGGACATTTGCGCAACTCGCGCACTGGGTTTAGCGCAATAGAACTTCTCGGAGCAAATTGCACCGAGCAATTGCTTGAAATAGCGGTCCCAAACACGAAATGATGATGCATCGAACGTCTCGGGGGCACGCTGATCCGAAATTTGCAGGAAGCACTCCAAGAATTGTGTGAGGTTGCTGCACTTCCGCTGGCCGTTCAAGGCGAGCGTCATCGCGCATTTGTTCCAAACTTCAAAAAAAGCTTGGCTCAACACCTTGTACGGGTGACTACGGACGGCACACCAGTTGTTGATAATTGCTAAGTCCAAAAGATGTGCATTCATCTTCGTAACCTATTGAATTTACGAGCCAATTTCATTTTGGACAATATTGGCTAAAAAGTCAAAATGGTAATTCATCGAGGAACAGCACGCCGTGGTGGGCCTGGGAGATTTCGCCGGGACGCGGCGGTGAGCCGCCACCGACCAGGGCCACGGCGCTGGCCGTATGGTGCGGGCTGGCCGTGGGGCGCTGGGCCCAGTGCTGGACGCAAAAGCGCCCGGCCAGGCTGGCCAGGGCGGCGGTCTGCAGGGCTTCGTCCACGGACATGGGCGGCAGCAGGTCGGCGAAGCGCTGGGCCAGCATGGACTTGCCCGCGCCCGGCGGGCCGACCAGCAGCAGGCTGTGGCCGCCGGCGGCGGCGATTTCCAGCGCCCGCTTGGCCTGGACCTGGCCTTTGACGTCGGCCATTTCGGCACGGGTGACGGGCGCCTCCAGCGGCTGGCCCCGCACCTGCTGCCAGCCGGGATGGGGCAGCGCCTCGCCTTCGGCGCGGGGCAGGAAAGCGCGCACCACATCGAGCAGGTGGCGCGCGCAAAACACCTGGGCCTCGGGCACCCAGGCCGCCTCCTCGGCACTGCCGGGCGGCAGCACTTGCAGCACCTGTTCGCGTTGCTGGTGCAGCGCCAGGCTGGTGGCCAGTGCGCCGCGCACCGGGCGCAGCTCGCCCGACAGCGACAGCTCGCCGGCGAACTCCCAGCCGGCCAGCCGGCCTGCATCGATCTGCCCGCTGGCGGCGAGGATGCCGACGGCGATGGGCAGGTCAAAGCGCCCCGAATCCTTGGGCAGGTCGGCCGGCGCCAGGTTGACCGTGATGCGCTTGTTGCCCGGGAACTCGAGCCCGGCGTTGACCAGGGCGCTGCGCACCCGCTCGCGGGCCTCCTTGACTTCGACATCGGCCAGGCCGACCAGCGTGAAGCTGGGCAGGCCGTTGGCCAGATGCACTTCCACCGTGACCTGGGGCGCATGCAGTCCAAGCAGGGCGCGGCTTTGAACAAGGGCGAGGCTCATGGGTGTGCATCCAGGCGGAACAACTCGCCACAGTGTGCCAGTGATGGTCCTGCGAAATTGCAACAAATAGCGTTATGAATCATGGGCTTGGCGCGGTCCGGGGCGGCGGCTGGCCAGGGCGATGCCCCTGGCCCGGGCGTCGCTCCAGGGTTCATTCGGCGGTGATGCCCTTGTCGGCGATGAGCTGGGCGTAGGTCGCGTGGTCGGACTGGATCATCGCGGCAAACTGTGCCGGCGTGGTGGTCCGGGCGACAGCGCCCTGCTCGTTGAGCTTCTGGGCGATCTCGGGCTGGGCCACGGTGTCGCGGATGGCCAGGGCCAGCCGGTCAATGGCGATCCGCGGCGTCTTGGCCGGCGCCAGAATGCCCACCCAGGAAATGGACTTGAAGCCGGGCACGGTCTCGGCCACCGTGGGCACGTCGGGCAGGACGGGGACGCGCTGTGCGCCGGTCACGGCCAGGGCGCGCAGCTTGCCTGACTTGATGTGGCCCATGCTTTCCAGCACGGTGGCAAACGACATCTGTACATGGCCGGCGAGCAGGTCGGCGATGGCCGGGCCGCCACCACGGTAGGGCACGTGCTGGATATCGGTCTGGGTGGCGCTCTTGAACATTTCGCCAGCCAGGTGCATGGAGCTGCCGGCACCGGAGGTGCTGTAGCTGAGCTTGCCCGGCTGGGCCTTGAGCAGGGCGATCAGCGCGGGCACGTCCTTGGCCGCAACGCCGGGATGGACCAGCAGCACCTGGGGCAGTTCGGCGATCAGGCTGACCGGCGCGAAGGCGGTCTTGGCGTCGTAGGGCAGCTTCTTGTAGAGGATGGGGTTGATCGACTGGGTGCCGATGTTGCCCAGCAGCACCGTGCTGCCGTCGGGGTGGGCGCGGGCCACCTGGTCGGCGCCGATCACGCCGGCGGCTCCCGGCTTGTTCTCGATGATCACGGTCTGGCCCAGATGGGTGGCCAGGGCATTGCTGATCAGGCGGGCGCTGGTGTCGCTGCCGCCGCCGGGCGCGAACGGCACGATCAGCGTCAGGGGCTTGGCGGACTGCGCCATGGCGAGGCTGGAGAGTCCGGCCAGGGCCAGAGTGGCAAGAACACGGTGGGAAGGGAATCGCATGCGGTCTCCGTTGTCGTTATGCCGCCGCAGGGCCGCGTGGACGGCAGGCACTGCCTTCCACGCTGGTTCGCGCGGCCCTGTGGCAAAAAAGCCGGCACGCGCTCAGCGCGCACCAGCGACAGCCGCCGTGGACCGGCGGTTTTCTGGGGGAGGCGGGATCCACTGCATCCAGCGCTCTGATTCCTTGTTGTCGGTTGTCGTACAACATCTGCAGGATTGTGGTCTGCAAGAACAGGCATGGACTCCGGTGTTTTCCCTGGCAGCATGGCCCCGCCAGTCGCCATGACGACATGGGGACAGACCTTTGTCCCGCGCCCAGCCCTGTCCTGGGGCGGGGGGGCACGGGAATTTACGGACTTGGTGCAAGGCCCGTTTTGGTGCATCGTCAGCGCGGGTGCATTCCGGCTGACGCGCACCAGATTGGTGCGTTGTCGGGGATTGCCCGGGCGCTTGCGCCATGGCGTCGCAGCGCTGGCCCGCTTGTTTCTGGTTGGCACGCTTCCTGCTTTTCAGTGTTTGTCGAAAACTTTTACAACTGGAGAGCGCCATGTCCCGTATTTGGATGAAAACCGTCGGTGTCGCGTTTGTCGCCGCCTTGCCTTTGCTGGCCAGCGCCGAGTTGACTGCCAATGTCAGCCTGACCAGCAATTACAAGTTCCGGGGACAGGACCAGGACGCCAGCCGCAGCAAGGCCGTTAAGCCTGCGCTGCAAGGCGGTTTTGATTACAGCTTCGGCGACACGGGCTGGTATGTGGGCAACTGGAACTCCAGCGTGGATTGGGTGCCGGGCAACTCGCTGGAAACCGATTTCTACGGCGGCTACAAGTTCCAGGGCGCCGGCCTTGACTGGGATCTGGGCGCGCTGACCTATGTCTACTCGGGCGGCAGCGCGGCCAACACGACGGAGCTGTACGCCGCGACGACCTACGGTCCGCTGACGGCCAAGTATTCGCACACCGTCTCGAAGAAGTACTTCGGCGCCGTGGGCGGCCGCAACACCGGCTATTTCAACCTGGCGTTCGCCAAGGAAGTGGCACCCAGCGTGACGCTCAAGGCTTCCGTGGGCTATACCCGCTTTGCCAGCGACGTCCAGGGCGTGCCGAACTACATGGACTACAGCGTCGGCGGTGCCTATGACTTCGGCAGCGGTCTGTCGCTGGGCGCGGCCGTGGTCGGCGCGAACAAGAAAAATTTCTTTGGTGACGTCAACAAAAACCGCGTTGTGGTTACGCTGACCAAGGCCCTGTAATCGAGAGGGCGCCTGGTGCGCCCCGCTTTTCGGAGGAACAAGACATGAAAATGGTGACCGCCATCATCAAACCCTTCAAGCTCGACGAAGTGCGTGAAGCACTTTCCGACATCGGCGTGCAGGGCATTACCGTGACTGAAGTCAAAGGCTTCGGTCGGCAAAAAGGCCATACCGAGCTGTACCGCGGCGCGGAGTACGTGGTGGACTTTCTGCCCAAGCTCAAGATCGAAGCGGCCATTGCCGACGACATGGTCGACCGTGCGCTGGAAGCCATCGAGACCGCGGCCCGCACCGGCAAGATCGGCGACGGCAAGATTTTTGTCTCCCACCTCGAACAGGTGGTGCGCATCCGCACTGGCGAGACCGGCCAGGAAGCCCTTTGAGGCCTGCGTTCGTACGATCAGAAAGATTGCCATGAAAAAATTGCTTGCATCTCTATGCCTGGGCGTCAGTCTCCTGTCCGGCGGCCTGGCCCTGGCGCAAACCCCTGCCGCTGAAGCGCCTGCCGCCGCGGCCGTGGTCGAAGTCGTCAAGGAAACCGCAGCTGCTCCCGCCGTCGCTGTCGCGGCGGTGGTGGCCGAGGCCGCAGCCCCCGCGGCAGCCGCCCCCCAACTCAACTCCGGCGACACCGCCTGGATGCTGACGTCGACCGTGCTGGTGATCCTGATGATCATCCCCGGCCTGGCGCTGTTCTATGGCGGCCTGGGCCGCTCCAAGAACATGCTGTCGGTGCTGATGCAGGTCTTCGTGATCTTCTCGCTGATCACCGTGCTGTGGGCCATCTACGGCTACTCGCTGGCTTTCGGTGGCGCGGGCAAGTTCTTCGGCGGCTTCGACAAGCTGTTCCTCAAGGGCATCACTCCCGACACGCTGTCGAGCGCGCTGGTGACGATTCCTGAATACGTGTTCGTGTCCTTCCAGGCCACGTTCGCGGCCATCACCGTGGCGCTGATCGTGGGCTCGTTTGCCGAGCGCATCAAGTTCGCGGCCGTGCTGGTGTTTGCCGTGCTGTGGTTCACCTTCAGCTACATCCCCATGGCCCACATGGTCTGGGGCGGTGGCCTGCTGGCGGAAGACGGCGCGCTGGACTTCGCCGGCGGCACCGTGGTGCACATCAATGCCGGTATCGCCGGTCTGGTCGGTGCCTACGTGCTGGGCAAGCGCCTGGGCTTCGGCAAGGAATCCATGGCCCCGCACAGCCTGACGCTGAGCATGGTCGGTGCTTCCCTGCTGTGGGTGGGCTGGTTCGGCTTCAACGCCGGCTCGGCCGGTGCGGCCAACGGCGTGGCCGGTCTGGCTTTCGTCAACACCATCCTGGCGACCGGTGCCGCGACCCTGTCGTGGTTGGCGGGCGAAGCGCTGCACAAGGGCAAGGCTTCGATGCTGGGTGCGATTTCGGGTGCCGTGGCCGGTCTGGTGGCGGTGACGCCGGCCGCTGGCTTCGTCGGTCCCATGGGTGCCATCGTGATGGGCCTGATCGCCGGCCCCCTGTGCCTGTGGGGCGTGGGTGGTCTCAAGCGCATGCTCAAGGCTGACGATGCGTTCGATGTGTTCGGCGTGCACGGTGTCGGCGGTATCGTCGGCGCCATCCTGACCGGCGTGTTCTGCGCGGCCAGCCTGGGCGGTATCGAGCCGGCCAACTACTCCATGGGCCATCAGGTCTGGGTGCAGGTCAAGAGCGTGCTCGTGACCGTGGTCTGGTCGGGTGCGGTGGCCTTTGTGTCCTACAAGGTGGCGGATCTTCTGGTGGGCCTGCGGGTCAGCGAAGAAGAAGAGCGCCAAGGCCTGGACATCAGCTCCCACGGCGAAACGGCTTACGTACGATAAGACAGCCGCCGGGCCGCCCCAAGGCTGCGACGGCCCCCAGGGGGGCAGCGGCTACGCGAAGCGAGCAAGCGTGGGGGCGTTAACCCAGCCCGGCGCGGGCGGCCCTGTCTGGTGGCAGGGCGCCCGGCCAAAATCTTTGCGAATCCTCCAAGTTCAGCATCGCTGGAATTTCAGCCCACCCCTCGGTGGGCTTTTTTTTTGTCGCCGGGCCGCCCCAAGGCAAAAAGACGCCCCCGTGGGGGGGCAGCGGCTACGCGTAGCGAGCAAGCGTGGGGGCTTTTTTATCGTGTCACGTGCAAAAAATTCACGCGCCCGCGACAGCCGCGGGACAGGTGCAGCCGCTACGATGGCCGCATGGATTCAGCCCTTCGCCAGATCACCGAGCGCGTACGCGCCGCCCTTGCCGACCAGACTCCGCTGCGCTTGCGCGGTGGTGGCAGCAAGGACTTTCATGCACCGGCCCTGGCCGGTGAGCTTCTCGACACCCGGCCTTTGCTCGGCGTGGTCAGCTACGAGCCCAGCGAACTGGTGGTGACCGCACGCGCGGGCACTTCGCTGGCCGAATTGCAGGCCTTGCTGGCCGAGCACGGCCAGTGCCTGCCGTTTGATCCGCCGCATTTTTCGACAGGCGTAGCGGACGGCGCCACGGTGGGCGGCGCGGTCGCTGCGGGCTTGAGCGGCCCGGCGCGTGCCAGCGTGGGCGCGGTGCGCGACTACGTGCTGGGCGTGGAAATCCTCAACGGCCGGGCCGAGCTGCTGCGCTTTGGCGGCCAGGTGATGAAGAACGTCGCGGGCTACGACGTCTCGCGTCTCATGGCCGGCTCCTGGGGCACGCTGGGGCTGATCACTGAAATGAGTCTCAAGGTGCTGCCCGTGGCGCCGGGCGAGGCCACGCTGCGCTTCGACTGCACGCAGGCGCAGGCACTGCAATGGCTCAACACCTGGGGCGGACAGCCGCTGCCGCTCAACGCCAGTTGCTGGCTCGAGGATGCGGGCCGGGGCAGCCTGTTCTTGCGCCTGCGCGGCGCCAAGGCGGCCGTGGAATCGGCCTGCCTGCGACTGGGCGGCGAGCGCCAGGACAACGCCCGGGCCGGGGCCGACTGGGACGCCTGCCGCGACCAGCAACTGCCCTGGTTCACGGACCGACTGGCCAGACCAGAGCTCGCGCTGTGGCGGCTGTCCGTGCCGGCCCAGGCGCCGGCGCTCGTTCTGCCCGAAGGTGCACGCGGCCCGCTGGTCGAGTGGCATGGCGCGCTGCGCTGGGTCCAGGCCCCGCGCAGCCTGGGCGGCGCGCTGCAGGCCCTGGCCGCCGGAGTCGGTGGCACGGCCCGGATGTTCTGCGCCGAGCGCGACGCGCCTGCCGCTGCCGCCGCGGTCGACGTCGCGGTGCAGCCCGCGCTGGCCGCCTTGCAGGCCCGCCTGCAGCAGGCGTTTGATCCGGCCGGCATCTTCAATCCCGGACGCCTGCAGCCCCTGGCCTAATTTTCGGACCTCCGCCATGCAAACCCAACTTGCCCCCGCTTACCAAGGCACGCCCGATGGCGCCGAAGCCGAAGCCATCCTGCGCAAATGCGTGCACTGCGGCTTTTGCACTGCCACCTGTCCGACCTACCAGCTGCTGGGTGACGAGCTCGACGGCCCGCGCGGTCGGATCTACCTGATCAAGCAGGTGCTCGAAGGCCAGACGCCCACGCGCGCCACCCAGCTGCACCTGGACCGCTGCCTGACCTGCCGCAACTGCGAAAGCACCTGCCCCAGCGGCGTGCAGTACGGCCACCTGGTCGACATCGGCCGCAAGGTGGTCGACGCCCAGGTGGAGCGGCCGCTGGGCGAGCGGCTCACGCGCTGGGCGCTGAAGGAAGGTCTGTCCTCGCCGCTGTTCGCGCCGGCCATGAAGCTGGGCCAGGCCGTGCGCCCGCTGCTGCCAGCAGCCCTCAAGGCCAAGGTCACCACGCCGCGTGCCGCGGGTGACTGGCCCACGCGCCAGCACGCACGCAAGGTGCTGCTGCTCGCGGGCTGCGTGCAGCCCGCGATGTTGCCGCGCATCAACTACGCCACGGCGCGCGTGCTCGACGCGGCCGGGATCCAGACGGTGATTGCGCCCAAGGCCGGCTGCTGCGGCGCCGTGAAGTTCCACCTCAACGACCAGGACGGCGCGATGGTGCAGATGCGCGCCAACATCGATGCCTGGTGGCCTGAAGTGGACAGCGGCGCGGTGGAAGCCATCGTGATGAATGCTTCGGGCTGCGGCGCCACCGTCAAGGATTACGGCCATGTGCTGCGCAACGACCCGGCCTATGCGGCCAAGGCCGCGCGCATCAGTGCGCTCACGCGCGACCTGAGCGAGCTGCTGCCGCAATTGCTGCCCGAGCTGGCCCAGCGCCTGCAAGGCCGGATCCAGGCCCCGGCCGGCGTCATGGCCTACCATCCGCCGTGCACGCTGCAGCATGGCCAGCAGCTGCGCGGTGGCGTGGAAACGCATCTGGCCCAATTGGGCTTTCAGCTGCGCGTGGCGCGCACCGAGTCGCATCTGTGCTGCGGCTCGGCGGGCACTTACTCGGTGCTGCAGCCGGCCCTTGCCGGCCAGCTGCGCGAGCGCAAGCTGGATGCCCTGGGCGATGCCTGCGGTGAAGCGCCTCCCGTCGCCATCCTTTCGGCCAACATCGGCTGCATCACCCATTTGCAAAGCGGCACCGAGGTGCCGGTGCGCCACTGGGTGGAAGTGCTGGATGAAGCCTTGTTTGAGACCCCCTGAGCCGCTTGCGCCGGATGGCCGGCCCCGGCTTCCCCCTGGAGGGGGACGGCAGCCTCGCTGCGCGGCGGCGCTTGCTCGCTGCCCCTGAGTTGGGCCGCGCCAGTTTCGTGGGCTCTGCGTGTTGTTGCGGACGACGGATTTGAGCGCTTGCGGGCCTCCGCAGAGACAACGCCGCTGTGCGGCGATTGCCAATGCTGGCATGATGCAGGGTTTTCTTTTATTCCATTGAGCTGCGCTACGCCATGACTGATCCCGTGTCTGAACCACAAGAACAGAATACTGCGACCCCGGCCACCGGGGTCACCCCCGCTGTGATCGCCTCGCAGGCTGACACCGGCGCTGATGTTTCAGCAGCGGCTGATTCTTCCCGCAAACCCCGTCGCCGAGGCGGCCGCGGTCGCCGTGCGACACCTGCTGGTGCGGCACCCGCCGCTGAACGTTCCGCCCCAGCGGCCGAGCGCTCGGCCCAGGGCCAGGGCGCTCGCGCGCCCCGCAGCCAGCATCCCATGCTGTTGCAACTGGCCGATTTCTACCCCCAGCTGTTCGGTGAAACGCCGCTGCCCATGAAGCGCGGTATTTTCCAGGACCTGCTGGACGCCCAGCCCGAAGCCTTTGACCGTGACGGTCTGAAGGTGGCGCTGTCCATCCATACCCGCTCGTCGCGCTATCTCACGGCCGTGGCCGCGGGCCAGCCGCGCCATGATTTGCAAGGCCAGCCGGTCGAAGCCATGGCTGCCGAACATGTGCACCATGCGCTGCTCGAAGTCTTCCGCCGTCGCCAACAGCGCTCGGCCGAAGACCTGCGTCCCAAGCTGCTGGGCCGCATCATCCAGGCGTTCGAAGCGTCGGGCCTGAGCCGCGAAGCCTATGCCGAGCGCGTGCAAAGCCGCGATGACGCCGCCAACGCACTGGTCGACGAAGCCCTGGCGGAAGCCGCGGCGCGCGCCGCCAAGGACGAAGCCCTGCTGCGTGCCTTCGAAGCCAGCGGCCAGGACATGGCGGCGTTTGCCGACATGTACGGCATGGTCGCGCGCAGCGTGGCCCAGACCGTGGAACGCGCACGCCGCCGCAAGGCCCAGGCCGCGGCTGCGGCCGAACAAGCTGCTGCGGCGCCCGCCGCGGGATCGCCCGCCGCGGGATCGCCCGTCGAGGCGGCCGACCAGACCTGATGCACGGGGCGGCCGCGAGGCTGCCGTGCAATGGACCAAAGCCCTGTGCGCGCGAGCGCCCGGGGCTTTTTTGCGTCTGCTGCGTGCAGCGGCGCCGCGCCAGTGCCATTCCAGGAGTGTGACAACCCAGCGCTCTCGCATGCTGGCGAGCAACGGAACGTATCGATCTTCGATGTTACTTAGTCCCTGGCTGGCTGCGTGTCATCGGCATCTGTGCGCCACGGTCGTAAACCTCAGCCTGGCTGGTTTTGCAATCCATGTTCAAAAGGGTTCAGTATGTCGATCATGAAATTCACGGCAACACCGTCTCGGTGGGCAGAGATATTGAAAAATGATGAGGCCATCCAAACCAGTTTGGGAGTGCTGGAAAAACAGCCCGAGGAACAGGTGGGCGAGGTGTTGATACAGCGGTGGGATCAAGGGACCATGGCCAACCACGGAGCATCCAAAACCCCGTACCGCGGCATGTATGCTTCCGTGGACCAGCTCGAAGAAATGAACGCGGCCACGCTGATCGGTGCGCATTGCGCCGACGACACCTGCCTGGCATGAGGCCGAAGCGGCCTCAGGGCCGCGCTGTCACCCGAGGGCGGCGGCAATGTCCTTGGCCAGCTTGGCGGGCGCATCCTGCGGTGCGTAGCGGCGTATCACCTGGCCGTCGCGGCCGACGAGAAACTTGGTGAAATTCCATTTGATGGACTTGCTGCCCAGCAGCCCCGGCGCCTGGGCCGTGAGCCAGCGGTACAGCGGGTGGGCGCCGTCGCCGTTGACTTCGATCTTGGCCATCAAGGGAAACTGCACGCCGAAGTTGCGCTCGCAGAAGGTGGCGATTTCGTCGGCGCTGCCTTTTTCCTGCTGGCCGAACTGATTGCAGGGAAAGCCCAGCACCGTCAGCCCCTGGTCGGCGTATTGCGCATGCAGCGCCTGCAGGCCCGCGTATTGCGGCGTGAAGCCGCAGGCGCTGGCGGTGTTGACGATCAGCAGCACCTGGCCCTGGTAGCGCGACAGTGGCACCTCCTGGCCGCGGATGTCGGTGGCGGTGAATTCGTAAATGGAGGCGGCGTCGGTCATGGGCGGTCCTTGGCAGTGCGGAACTGCCAGCTTATACCGTTGGACAGGCCGGCGGCTGTGCGTGGATACGCTAGCTCTGCGTGCGCCGCCGCGCCGTGGCCGCCATCAGGGCCGCCAGGATGATCAGCGCGCCGCCGGCCAGGGTGCGCGGCGCCAGTTCGGCCGAGCCCAGCCAGACGGCGGACACGCTGGCGAACAGCACTTCGGACAGCATGACCACCGATGTCACGCTGGTCGGCAGGCGGGTCGCGCCATACTGCAGCGCCCAGTTGCTCAGCAGCATCAGCAGCGCCATGGCCGCGGCCAGCAGCAGCCAGCCGGGCTGGGGCGCGGGCAGGCCCGGGGCAATGCCCAGCGTCCAGGCCAGGACGGCGGCGGCCAGCCCCATGGCCGTGCAGCCGGCGAACATGGCCAGCATGCGGGCCTGGCCGGGCAGGGCGTGCATGCGGCGCAGGCTGACGTTGGTCAGCGCGAACATGAAGCCGCCCAGCACGGCCAGGCCGTCGGCCAGGGACAGTCCGGTGAACAGGCCCGTGCGCGCGCCGTCGGCCGGCAGCAGCACCAGCACCACGCCCGCGAAAGCCAGCACCAGCCGGAGCATCGCCATCGGCGTGGGGCGCTCGCCCAGCAGCTTCCAGGCCAGCAGCACGGCCCAGGCGGGCATCAGATAGAACAGCAGGATTACGCGCACCACGTCGCCCACGGTCACGGCCCAGTTGAACGCCACATTGGTCAGGCCCGAGCTCAAGGCCAGCAGCAGCAACACCGGGTGGGCCAGGGCGAGGCGCCAACTGCGCGGGCGCAGCAGCAGCAGGGCGCACAGCGCCGCGCCATACATCAGCGCCGTGGCCCACAGCGGGTGCAGGCCGGCGGCATGCAGGTGGCGCAGCGGCCACCACGACAGGCCCCAGATCAGGGCATTGAGCAGCAGGGCCAGAACGGGCAGGGAAGAGCGCATGGGAAGCAAACGAAAAAAAGCCAGACAGCGGCCGCAGGGGCTGCTGTCTGGCCGATAGAGAAAATCAGTGGCTGTCGTCCTGGCGGGCGATCTTGCGCAGCCGGGCCACTTCGCGCGGGTAGTGACGGCAGTTGTAGACATGCCAGCGGCCTATGCACCACATGATGCTGGCGACGGCCAGGCCAAACAGGGTGATGGCGCCAAACGCCGACAGTCCGAGCTTGGTGGACAGGCTGTAGAACGCGCCCAGCAGCAGGATGCAGGCCTGCTCGTTGAAGTTCTGCACGGCGATGGAGCGGCCCGCGCCCATCAGGTTGTGGCCGCGGTGCTGCAGCAGGGCGTTCATGGGCACGACCAGGAAGCCGCCCAGCCCGCCCAGCAGGATCAGAAAGGGCACGGCGATCCAGATGCTGTCGATGAAGTTCATGCAGATAACCAGCACGCCCATGGCGATGCCCAGCGGGATCACGCGCGTGGCCGTCTCCAGCTTCATGTAGCTCGAAGCCGCGACGGCGCCGACGGCCGTGCCTATGGCCACCACGCCCACCAGCGAAGAGGCTTGCGTGGTGCTGTAGCCCAGTGCCGCGGCGCTCCAGGCCAGCACGATGTAGCGCAGATTGCCCGACACGCCCCAGAACAGCGTGGTGGTGGACAGCGAAATCTGGCCGAGCTTGTCGCTCCACAGGCGCTGGCTGCAGGTCCAGAAGTCGGGCAGCAGGGCCAGGGTGTTGTTCATCAGGCTCTTGTTGGGGTCCTGGCGCAGCGGGCGCATGACTACGCCGGTGTGCGGAATGCACATGTTGAACCAGGCGGCCAGCGCGTAGATCAGCACCAGCACGGCGATCGACGCTTCGGCGGCGTTGTCCACGCCGGGCAATCCCAGGGCCAGCAGATGGGGCGAGAACAGGGGGCCCACCAGTTGCCCGCCCAGCAGCACGCCCAGAATGATGGAGGTGATGGTCAGGCCTTCGATCCAGCCATTGGCCTTGACCAGCTGGGACGAGGGCAGCAGTTCGGTGAGGATGCCGTACTTGGCCGGGGAGTAGGCGGCAGCGCCCAGGCCGACCACGGCGTAGGCCAGCAAGGGATGGTGGCCTTGCATCATCATCAGGCAGCCGATCACCTTGATGGCATTGCTGACGAACATCACGCGGCCCTTGGGAAAGGCGTCCGCGAAAGCGCCGACAAACGGCGCCAGGATGACGTAGAACAGCGCGAACATGGGCACCAGAGCTGCGCGCTGCCACTCGGGTGCGCCGCCCGTGCGCAACAGCTCCACGGCGGCAACGAACAAGGCGTTGTCTGCCAGCGAGCTGAAAAACTGCGCTGACATGATGGTGTAAAAACCGCGCTTCATGGAATAGCTGGAACGGGCATGAGCGAAGCCTTTGCCGGAGTGATAGTGTGAACAGGCCTTAGTCGGCTAGTAACTGTTGGTTATAACACGCAGCCCAGGCCCAGGAGTGCCAGAATTCCCCCCTACAGATTGCTTCAGAACCATGCCGCGTCCCATTCTTGCCACCATCCATCCCGACGCTTTGCGCCATAACCTTGAGCGTGTGCGCCAAGCCGTACCTGATGCCAAATTGTGGGCAGTCATCAAAGCCAACGCCTACGGGCACGGTATTGAGCGGGTGTTTGACGCCCTGCGCGGCGCCGACGGATTTGCGCTGCTCGACCTGGCCGAGGCCGAGCGCGTGCGCCAGCTGGGCTGGCGCGGTCCCATCCTGCTGATCGAAGGCGCGTTCGAAGCGCGCGACCTGGAGCTGTGCTCGCGTCTGGGTCTGTGGCACGTAGTGCATTGCGACGAACAGATCGACTGGCTGGCCGCGCACAAGACCCAGGTCGGCCACCGGGTGTTCCTGAAAATGAATTCAGGCATGAACCGCCTGGGCTTTGCGCCCGGCAGCTACCGCTCGGCCTGGGCCCGGCTCAACGCCCTGACCCAGGTCGATGAAATCTCCTTCATCAGCCATTTCAGCGACGCCGACGGCCCGCGCGGCATCGCCCACCAGTTGAGCGTTTTCCATACCGCCACGCAAGACCTGCCCGGCGAGCGCAGCCTGTGCAACAGCGCCGCGACCCTGGCCCTGGCGCAGGATTCCCAGGTGCGCTGCGATTGGGTGCGCCCGGGCATCGTGCTCTACGGCAGCGCGCCCGACTACCCGCTGCACACGGCCCAGGATTGGGCGCTGCAGCCCGCGATGACGCTGTCCACCCGGGTGATCGCCGTGCAGCATCTGCAGGCCGGCGAGACCGTGGGCTACGGCTCGACGTTCACCGCCGAAGCTCCCATGACCATAGGCGTGGTCGCCTGTGGCTATGCCGACGGCTACCCGCGCTCCTGCGGCACGGGCACGCCGGTGCTGGTCAATGGCCAGCGCACGCGCGTGCTGGGCCGGGTCAGCATGGACATGCTCACCGTCGACCTGACGCCTGTGGAGGGCGCGGGCATGGGCAGCGAAGTCACGCTGTGGGGCCGGGCGTCGAATGGCGCGCTGCTGTCCATCGACGAGGTGGCGCAGGCGGGCGGGACGCTGGGCTATGAATTGATGTGCGCGGTGGCGCCGAGGGTGACGATGGTCGTCGCGGACTGAGGCGCCGTCCACCCCTCGCCCCTGCCGAAGGGTCGAAGGGCGCGTGTGGATGGGGCGGGGCCCTGTTTATTCGTTCAGGTTGTCCATCAGCCGCATCAGCAGGGCCTGCAACTGCTGTTCTTCTTCCTGCGCAACGCCTTGCAGCATCTGCTGGGTGACGCTGCGCCGGCTTGTGCGCATGGCTTCGCAGACGGCCTGGCCGGCGGGGCTCAGGGCGAGGCAGCGGCTGCGCTTGTCCTGGGGGTGGGGCACGCGCTCCAGCAGGCCGCGCTCCTCCAGCATATTGAGCATGCGCGCGATCTGGGCCTTGTCCGCGCCGCTGTGCTCGACCAGATCGCTTTGCGTGCGCATGGGGTGGCGGCCTACGAACAGCAGGGCCCGCACTTCGTTGTGCGTGAGATCGGGCTGTATGGCATGGACGGCGGCGCGCATGCGCCGGCGGTAGGCGTGCATCAGGTCGTGCATGGCCTCAAAGACGTCGGCAGGGGTTTGGGCGGTCATGGGAATGTATTTATGGTTGACTTAATCAACGAATAAGAGGATATTTCGTTGATTAAGTCAACATTTTACGCCCAAGGCCAACATGAACACCACTGCTTCTGAGACCCTCGAGACCACTCCACTGCGCGTGGAGCGCGTGCGCCACGCTTTTGCCGCGCGCCATCTGCAACTGCAGGCGCGCGAAATCGTCAGCCCCGGCTTTGTGCGCGTGACCCTGGCCGGACCGGAACTCGCGGGCTTTGCCAGCGCCGGCTTCGACGACCACCTGAAATTCATCCTGCCCCAGGCCGGCCAGCAGCGGCCCAACCTGCCCATCATCCAGGACGGCCGTCCGATGTTCGAGGGCGAGCGCCCGGTCACCCGCGACTACACGCCCGTGCGCTGGGACACCGCCCGTGGCGACCTGGTGCTGGAGTTCGCGCTGCACAACACCGGCCCGGCCGCGGAATGGGCGGTCAACGCGCCCTTGGGCCAGTGGGTGGGTGTGGCCGGCCCGCGCGGCAGCCTGGTGGTTCCCAAGGAATTCGAATGGCACTGGCTGCTGGGCGACGAAAGCGCGCTGCCGGCGATCGAGCGGCGCCTGGCCGAACTGCCGGCCACGGCCTGCGCCACGGTGCGCATCCGCGTGGTCGATGCGCGCGACCAGCGCCCGCTTTCCAGCGCCGCCCGGCTCGATCTGCAATGGGTGGATTCGCTCACGGCCGCGGCCGAGCAGCTGGCGCTGCCCGCGGGCGATGGCTTCATCTGGGCCGCGGGCGAGCACAACGACATGGCCGCGCTGCGCCGCATCGTGCTGGCCAAGCCCGGCGTCGATGCCAAGCGCATGCGCATCGCCGCCTACTGGAAGCGCGGCGAGATCGCGCACCATGCAGAGTTGGCCAGCACCCCCTGAGCCGGGCCATGCCATTTTTATGAAGCTGTGGGTGTAGCCAGTACTACGGGTAACCAAGAGGTTGCCAGGGCCGGCGGCCGCGGGGCGATATGCTCGCCCCATGGCCAAAGAGAAAACCCAATATGTATGCAATGCCTGCGGCGCGACCAGTCCGCGCTGGCTGGGCAAGTGCCCTTCCTGCGGTGCCTGGAACTCGCTGATCGAATCGGTGTCCGAGTCGGCCAGCGGTGGCAAGAACCGTCTGAGCGCACCCCAGGGCTATGCGGGCCTGGCCAATGCCCAGCCGGTGATTCCCCTGTCGGCCATCGAGGCCACCGACGTGGCGCGCACGCCCAGCGGCATTGATGAACTCGACCGCGTGCTCGGCGGCGGCATCGTCGAAGGCGGGGTGGTGCTGATCGGCGGCGACCCGGGCATAGGCAAGTCGACGCTGCTGCTGCAGGCGCTCGACGCCTTGCACCGCAAGGGCCTGCCCACGCTGTATGTCACGGGCGAGGAAAGCGGCGCCCAGATTGCGCTGCGTTCGCGCCGCCTCGGCCTGGACAACAGCCAGGTGCAGGTGCTGGCCGAGATCCAGCTGGAGAAAATCCTCGCCACGCTCGAAGCCAACCAGCCCGCGGTGGTGGTGATCGACTCCATCCAGACGGTTTATTCCGACCAGCTGTCGTCGGCGCCAGGCTCGGTGGCCCAGGTGCGCGAATGCGCGGCCCACCTCACGCGCGCGGCCAAGACCACGGGCATCTGCGTGGTGCTGATCGGCCATGTGACCAAGGAAGGCGCGCTGGCCGGCCCGCGCGTGCTCGAGCACATGGTCGACACGGTGCTGTACTTCGAAGGCGACACGCACAGCAGCTTCCGCCTGGTGCGGGCCATCAAGAACCGCTTCGGCGCCGTCAACGAGATCGGCGTGTTCGCGATGACGGAAAAAGGCCTCAAGGGCGTGACCAACCCCAGCGCCATCTTTCTGAGCCAGCACACCGAGCCCGTGCCCGGCAGCTGCGTGCTGGTCACGCTCGAAGGCACGCGCCCCATGCTGGTCGAAATCCAGGCACTGGTGGACCAGGGCGGCCCCAGCCCGCGCCGGCTGTCGGTGGGCCTGGACAAGGACCGCCTGGCCATGCTGCTGGCGGTGCTCAACCGCCATGCGGGCGTGGCCTGCGCCGACCAGGATGTGTTCGTCAACGCCGTGGGTGGCGTGCGCATCACCGAGCCTGCAGCGGACTTGGCGGTGATGTTGGCGATCACTTCCAGTCTGCGCGGCAAGGCGCTGCCGCGGGGCTTTTTCGCATTTGGCGAAGTCGGCCTGGCCGGCGAAGTGCGTCCCGCGCCGCGCGGCCAGGAGCGGCTCAAGGAAGCCGCCAAGCTGGGTTTCACCGTGGCCGTGGTGCCCAAGGCGAATGCGCCGAAAAAACCCATTGCCGGCCTGACTATTCATGCGGTCGAACGCGTGGATGAGGCCATGAATGTGGTGCGAGGGATGAACTGATCCCCCTGTGCGGCCGGCGCCGCCTCCCCCGGGGGGCGACATCCTCGCTTTGGGCCGCGCCAGTGGCATGGGCTGCGAACGGAGGCCGAAGTCGGAGGCTGGCAAAAGGTTATACGCACTCCCCACAACCCGGAAGTCCGGCGTCCATATGACAATCGGGACCATGAATTTGCGCAAAATCTGGGTGCCCGTCGGGCTGGCAGTGCTATTGATCGCTGCCCATCAAACTTATGGCTGGCTGGGCGTGGCAGGCGTCGGCGGCGGTATTGTGATGTGGCTGCTGCTGCATTTCAACCGGCTGCTGGCGGTGATGCGCAAGGCCGCGAATCGGCCCATAGGCTATGTCGACAGCGCCGTCATGCTCAACGCCAAGCTGCGTCCCGGCGTGAACATGCTGCATGTCGTGGCCATGACGCGGGCGCTGGGCAAGCAGCTGTCCAAGGAAGGCGAGCAGCCTGAAATCTTCCGCTGGACCGACGGTTCGCAGTCGCACGTGACCTGCACTTTCAACCACGGCCGCCTGGCATCCTGGGAGCTGTACCGTCCCACGCAGGAAGATGCCCCCGCAGCTGCCATAGAACACACTCCCGCGCCGTAGAATCTCCTTTTTGCGATCTTGCACAAAGGATGTCTATGAGCTCCGCAGTTCCCTCGATGGCAGACCGTGACGGCAAAATCTGGATGGATGGCCAACTGGTCGAGTGGCGTGACGCCAAAGTCCATGTGCTGACGCATACGCTGCACTATGGCTGCGGAGCCTTCGAAGGGGTGCGGGCCTATGCCACCGAGCAAGGCACGGCCATCTTCCGCCTGGAAGACCACACCAAGCGCCTGTTCAACAGCGCCAAGATCCTGCGCATGAACATCCCGTTCACCCAGGAGCAGGCCAACCAGGCGCAGATCGACGTGGTGCGCGCCAATCAGCTGGAGTCCTGCTATCTGCGTCCGCTGACCTGGATCGGCGACAAGAAGCTGGGCGTTTCGCCCAAGGGCAACGACATCCACCTGATGGTCGCGGCCTGGGCCTGGGGCGCCTACCTCGGTGAAGAAGGCATGGCACGCGGCATCCGCGTCAAGACCAGCAGCTACACGCGCCACCATGTGAACATCACCATGAGCCAGGCCAAGGCGGTGAGCAACTACACCAACTCCATCCTGGCCAACACCGAAGCCCTGGACGACGGCTACGACGAAGCCCTGCTGCTGGACGCGGCCGGTTTCGTCTCCGAAGGTTCGGGCGAGAACATTTTCATCATCAAGGACGGCGTGGTCTGCACGCCCGACCTGTCGGCCGGCGCGCTCAACGGCATCACGCGCAACACCGTGTTCCACATCTGCAAGGATCTGGGCCTGGAAGTGCAGCAGCGCCGCATCACGCGCGACGAGGTCTACATCAGCGACGAAGCCTTCTTCACCGGCACGGCCGCTGAAGTCACGCCCATCCGCGAACTCGACCGCATCGCCATCGGCTGCGGCAGCCGCGGCCCGATCACCGAAAAAATCCAGGCGGCGTTCTTTGACATCGTCAATGGCCGCAACCCCAAGTACGCGCACTGGCTGACCAAGGTCTGAGCGTTTTTTCCAGCCCCAAGACAAGAGATATATCGATGACCCAAGCCGTCGTAGAACTGGCCGCCAAGGACCTCAACGCCAATGGCGGCGTGTATTGCCCCAGCCCCCGTGCTGACATGAAGCTGTGGAACAGCCACCCCAAGGTGTACCTGGATGTGGCCCATGGCGGTGAAGCCAAGTGCCCGTATTGCGGTACGGTGTACCGCCTGAAGCCGGGCGAAGTCGTGGACCACGGGCACTGACTGAAGCACCCCCTGAGCCGCTGCGCGGCTTCCCCCTCTCATCCTTCGGTGGAGGGGGACGACACCATCGCTGCGGGGCGGCCCTTGCTCGGTGTCCCTTTGCTGGGCTGCGCCAGTTTCAGAGGCCTGTTAGCTGGGTGTGGGGCGCAGCAGCTATTGGATAGCTGAGTTGCACAAAAATGGGGCCGTCGGCCCCTTTTTTCATCTGATCGCCCTGAACCTGTCGAAGGGTGAACGTCCAGTTTTATAGGGAATAACAGCGTGCGCGTACTGCATTTTGTGACCGGTGGATTTTCCGGAGCGACCCAGGTCGCGGTCGACCTGTGCCTGGCCGCGCAGCGCAGCCAGTCCATGCAGGTGCTGCTGGTGCTGCGCGCCAAGCGCAACACCGATGCGGCGCGCGTGCAGGCGCTGCGCGACCAGGGGCTGGACGTGCGCGTCGTGCCCGGCTGGTCGCATGCAGCCACCATCTGGTCGCTGCGCCGGATCGCGCGCGACTGGCAGCCCGACATCCTCGCGGCCCATGGTTTCAGCGACCACCTCTGGGGCCGCTTCGCGGGCCTGCTGGCCGGCGTGCCCCAACTGGTGCATGTGGAACACAACTCGCGCGAGCGCTACACCTGGTGGCGGCTCAAGCAGGCGCTGTGGCTGGATAGACGCAGCGCGGCCAGCGTGGGCGTGTCGCGGGGCGTGCGCGACCGGCTGCTCGAACTGGGTTTTGCGCGCGAGCGCTGCGTTGCCATTCCCAACGGCATCGATCTGGCGCGCTTTCCCGCGGACCAGTTGCAGCCCTGGGCGCAGCGCGCGCCTGCCATCGTCATGGCGTCGCGCTTTGCGCGCCAGAAAGACCATTCCACCTTGATCGAGGCGCTGGCGCTGCTGGGCCAGCAGGGCCTGCGCCCCAAGCTGTACCTGGCCGGCGGCGGCAAGGCGCGGCTGCGCGACCAGGCCCGGGCGCTGGTCGCCCAGCGGGGTCTGGGTGAGCAGGTCGAGTTCATGGGCCAGGTGGCGCAGCTGCCGCGGTTTCTGATGGGCCAGCAGCTGTTCGTGCTGTCCACCCACTACGAAGGCATGCCTCTGGCGCTGACCGAAGCCATGGCCGCGGGCTGCGCCTGCATAGGCAGCGACGTGGTCGGGGTGCGCGAAGTGATCGATGCGGGCCGCACCGGCCTGCTGGTGCCCGAAGGCGATGCCGCTGCGCTGGCGCAGGCCCTGAAGGAACTGCTGACTCGGCCCGAATATGCCCAGTCCCTGGCCCAGGCGGCCCGGGCCGAGGCCGAGGCGGCGTTCGACGTGTCGGTCATGCAGGCCGGTTATGAAGCGTTGCTGCACCGCGTTCATGCCGGTGAGGCCGTGCAGCCGGCCTAGTTACAAGTCCGGCTGCTGGCGCCGGTGGCGGGCGTTGCCCAGGCTGAGCTTGCATTTCATGGCGAACTTGCGCAGCTTCTGCCACAGCGGCACGCGTGGCGGCGTGGCCCAGATCGAGCTCACGAAGCTGGTCTCGTCGAGGATCAGCAGCGAAGGCACGGTGCCCAGGATGCGCAAATCGTTCTCCCACCAGAAACGCAGGTCCACGTCGATGGGCCGGCCAAAAGGCACGCGCGTGGCCAGCAGCTTGGCGGCGCCCGCGCGGCTGATCACGTAGCCGGCGGTCATGCTGGGCACGCGCTGGTATTGCACCAGCGCCACGTCCGGCAGCAGGGCGCGCTGGCTGCGCACTTTCTCGTGCTCGCGGCCCAGCAGCTTGACCATGTCCCAGGGGATGTCGAGTGCGGCAATCGCCGCGATGCCATCGGCCAGGCGGTCGTCGAGGCGCACATCGTCTTCCAGCACCACCATGGCCGGCGCGTCGCTGGCCAGCAGCTGGCGCCAGGCCTGGATGTGGCTGGCGTAGCAGCCCTTTTCGCCATTGACCAGCGGCTTGTAGTACTGGTTTTGGTTGAGCTGCGGGCTGTAGAGCGCGTCCTGCTCGGCGGGCGGCAGGTCGGCCCACCAGACGGCGTGCAGGCGCTCACCTTGCAGGTTCAGCCGCGCGAGTTCGGCTTCCAGCCGCTCACGCCGCTCGGCGTCCCTGTCGAGGTTGACGAAGACCAGCGGCAGGGATGCCGGGGCGTTGTCGGGCATGGGCATCACTTCCACAGGCGCTTCCACCAGGAGCGGCGGCGTGGGGGCTGGCCGCTTTCCGCGGCTTGCAGCTGTTCGACGATTTCGAGGTAGTGGCGGAAGTTCAGCGGCTTGTCGGCCAGCACGTCATCGGCCACGGCGTGAAAGATCGCTTCGTAGGCGGGCTTGCGCGATTCGAACAGGTGGAAGAAGTCGTTCTTGCCGTAGAACGTGCCGATGCCGAACACGCCCTCGTTGCCCAGCGACCATTTGGGCAGCAGGCAGGCGCTCACGGCCGGCATGACCACGGGGATGCCGGCTTCGCGGGCCAGCACCGACATGATTTCGGCCGCGTCGTTGACTTTGCTCGAACGCATGGTCGGGGAACCCAGTTGCATCCACATACTTTTGCGGAACGCCATGAACATCGGACCCGCATACACTTGCGTGCCTTGCTTGTGGTTGGAGAACTGTGCGAGCCCGAACAGCGCGCCTTCCTGCGCGTGCTGCACGGCCGCCAGGTAGGCGGCGTGGCTCAGCGGGAACGCGTCGATGTCGCAGATCACCACGATGTCCTCGGGCGCCAGGCGCTCCAGGACTTCGTTCATCCACAGACCATGGGGCTGCTGGTCCGCGCGTTCCTGCTGCAGAGGAATGTCGAGGTGGGCGAAGACTTCGCGTTGCTTTGACAGGATGCTGCTGGGGATGTTGTCCCAGTACATGGCGTGAACGGTTGGAATTTTCATGTCGTAAGTGTTACTTAAGGCGGCTGCTGAAAAGGCATTCAGCCCCATGGCGATAGCGCCATTAAAAACCGATTTCGGATACCTACGTATTTTCTTCGCATGACATTTGACGTCCGCCGAGTTCAGGCATTTTGTGAGTCCGCTGCCCTGGCATGCTTGGTGGTGGGGTTTTTCGCGTTTCCAGTGGCGATGGCCCTGGCCTATCTGGCGATGGCGCTGGCGCTGTTGTTCGGTCTGCTCAGTGGCCGCCTCGGGCAGCGCTGGTCGATTGTGCGCCGTGCGCCCGTGGTCTGGGCCGCGCTGGGCCTGTATGGGCTGATGCTGCTGGGCGTGCTCTACACGCCCGCCGGTTGGGATGACATCGGCCTGCACCTGTCCAAGTACGGCAAGCTGCTGCTGGTGCCGGTGTATATCGCCTTGCTCGCCGAAGCGCCCTGGCGCAAGCGTTGCATGGATGCCTTTGTGCTGGCCATGCTGTTCATCCTGGCCTCGGCCTACGGCAACATTTTCTGGGATCTGCCCTGGTCGCGCACCCACAACCTGGGCTGGGGCGAGGACCATACCGTGATCGGCGACTACATCACGCAAAACGTGATGATGACGTTCTTTGTCGTGCTGGCCCTGGACCGCGGGCTGCGTGCCGAGTCGGTCTGGTGGCGCGGCGGCTGGTGGCTGATCGCGGCACTGGGCGTGCTGAGCATCACCCATTTGTCCAGCGGACGCACCGGTTATCTGCTGCTGACGGTGGCGCTGGGCACCTTTTTCATGTTGGCCACGAGAGGCGCAAGGCGCTGGCTGGCGCTGGGCGTGCTGGCGCTGGGCCTGCTGACGGTGGGCGCCACTTCGACGGAAGTGCAGGAGCGGGTGAAGAAGGGGGTCACGGAAGCCCTCAACAGCCAGAGCATGGAAATCACCAGCATTGGCGGGCGCATCAATTTCTGGAAGAACACCTGGGCGCTGGTCGAGAAAAAGCCTTTGACCGGCTGGGGTACGGGCAGCTACCACGACACCTGGTGCGAGCAGGTCACGGCCGATGGCTGGTGTGCGTTCGGCCGCTGGCATCCGCACAACCAGTACCTGTTCTTCTGGATGGAAAACGGCATCGCGGGCCTGCTCGCGTTCCTGGTGCTGGTGGGGGCGCCGGTCTGGGCCGCGCGCCAGGCCCAGCCCCACCAGCGCCGGCTGCTGGTGAGCTTCGCGGTGATCCTAGGCGTCAACAGCCTGATCAACGCCTCGCTGTGGAGCTCGCGCGAGAGCCATTTCTTCGTGATGCTGCTGATCTTGCTGAGCGCCGATGCCTTGTACAGCCGGGACACGGGCCCGGCGGCGCAGCCGATCCGCTGAAGCACCTGCCGTTCAGGCCTGCTCCAGCGGCAGGCTCAGCACAAAGCGGGCGCCACCGCCTTCGCGGCCTTCGCAGCGCACGCTGCCGCCGTGGCGCTCGGCAATCGAGCGCACCAGGGCCAGGCCCAGGCCGACCCCACCCGAGCGCTCGCTGGCGCCCGGCATGCGGTAGAACTTCTCGAAAATGCGTTCGCGCTGGTCTATCGGTACGCCCGGCCCCCGGTCGCAGACCCGGATTTCCGCGGTCTGACCGGCGCCGGCCAGCTCCAGCGTGATCTCGCCGTGGCTGTAGCGGCGTGCGTTTTCCAGCAGGTTGCGCACGGCGCGGCGCAGCAGTTTGGCCACGCCGCGCACTTCCAGCGCGGACAGGCCTTGCAGTTGCAGCTCGGCGTCAATGCGCGCGCACTCTTCGGCGCACAGGCCTATCAGGTCCACCGATTCTTCCGTGCCCACGTCCACTTCGCGCGAGTCGAGCCGGCTGGCCAGCAGGATTTCATCGACCAGTTGGTCGAGCTCGTCGACGTTGCGCAGGATTTCCGCGCGTGAAGTGGGCGAGGGCTGGGTGCCCGTCATCAGCTCCATGCCCATGCGGATGCGCGTCAACGGCGAACGCAGCTCGTGCGAGGCATTCGCCAGCAGCGATTTCTGCGAAGCCATCAGTGCCTCGATGCGCTCGGCCGCCGCATTGAACTGGCGCGACAGGTCGGCGAGTTCGTCATTGCCTTGCACGGGGACGCGCGTGGCCAGGTCGCCTTCGCCAAAGCGCTGCACGCTGCGCTGCAGGTTTTCCAGCCGCTTGAGCAGCCGGCGGATGATGGGAAACACGCCCAGGGCGACGGCCACGCCGACCAGGGCCAGCATCCACAGAAAGCCGAACGGCGGGCGCAGCCAGAAGGCGGCCGCGCCATGTGGCGGCGGACGGTCGCCGCGCGGCTTGCGCGGCGCCATCTGCATGGAGTAGCTCTGGCCGTCGGGGCCGGTGATGTCGTAGCGTTGCCCTTCGGACGGATCGAAGGGCTGGCGCACGCCCAGGCCTTCGACCAGGGTCCGGCCGCTGCTGTCGCGGATGACGATTTCACGCGCGGGCGGTGGGCTGTTCTGCTGGGCGTTCTGTTCGGCCGCCGTCTGCCAGGCCCAGGCCACGAGCAGGGTCAGCACGGCCACGCCGCCGACCACGGCCAGCCAGATGCGCAGGTACAGGCGGCGGGAGAAAAGGCGCAGCAGGAACATGGCGTCAGTCCTGCTGCTTGGCAAACACATAGCCCACGCCGCGCACCGTCAGAATGCGCTTGGGGGTCTTGGGGTCGACTTCGATGGCCGCGCGGATGCGGCCCATGTGCACGTCGATGGAGCGGTCGAAGGCTTCGAGCTCGCGGCCGCGCACGGCTTCCATGATCTGTTCGCGCGACAGCACGCGCCCGGCGCGCTCGGCCAGCGCCACCAGCAGGTCGAACTGGTAGGAGGTCAGCTCGCAGGGCTGGCCGGACACGGTCACGGTGCGCGCATCGCGGTCGATTTCCAGCGAGCCGAAGCGCAGGGCCTGGCTCGCGGCAGCGGCGGGCGCGCCCTGGCCCTGGCGGCGCAGGATGGCGCGGATGCGCGCCAGCAGCTCGCGCGGCTCGAAAGGCTTGGGCAGGTAGTCGTCGGCGCCGATTTCCAGGCCGATGACGCGGTCCATGGGGTCGCCCTTGGCGGTGAGCATCAGCACCGGCACCTGTGCGGCCAGGCCGGGCAGGGCGCGGATGCGGCGGCAGACTTCCAGTCCGTCGATGTCGGGCAGCATCAAGTCCAGGATCACCAGGTCCGGCAGCGCCTGCGGGTCGGGCTCCTGCAAGGCGGCCAGCCCGCTGAGACCGTCGCCGCAGTGGCTGAGCTTGAGGCCGTTCTGGCCCAGGTACTCGCCCACCATCTGAGCGAGGCGGGCGTCATCTTCAATCATCAACAGGTGGTGCGCGCTCATGGGGAGGGTCTCGTGGGGTGGGAAAGAAGGCAGGGCCATGCCCTTGATGGTGGCTTCGGGCTGTCTCGCCCGCTTGAAGCCTGGGTAAAGCTGGGGTAAACCAATGCGTTCAATCGTGTGCCTGCAGCTTGACCTTGGAGGCGGCCCAGACCAGCAGCAGCACGGGCAGGCCCAGCATGGCCGTGGCAATGAAGAAGCTGGCGTAGCCGTGGGCATCCACGTAGACGCCGGAGAAGCCCGCGATCCATTTGGGCGCGAGCAGCATCATGGAGCTGAACAGCGCGTACTGGGTGGCGGAATACTGCACATTGGTCAGCGCCGAGAGGTAGGCGATGAAGGCCGCGGAAGCGATGCCACCGGCCAGGTTGTCGGCCGAAACCACCAGCACCAGGCCGGTGAGATCGTGGCCGCGCGTGGCCAGCAGCGCAAACAGCAGATTGCTCGCGGCCGACAGCACGGCGCCCAGCATCAGCACCCGCATCACGCCCCAGCGCATGGACATGGCGCCGCCGAGAAACGCACCGGCCAGGGTCATGACCACGCCGAAGACCTTGGTCACGGCCGCGACTTCGTCCTTGGTAAAGCCCATGTCCACATAGAAAGGGTTGGCCATGATGCCCATCACCACATCGCTGATGCGGTAGACGGCGATCAGCGCCAGGATCAACACGGCCTGCCAGCGGTAGCGGCGGATGAAATCGGCAAAGGGGTCGACCACGGCGTGGCGCAACCACTCGGCCGCATTGCGCGCGGCCGGCAGGGCGCGGGGAGCGGGTTCACGCGACAGCAGCACCGTGAGCACGCCCAGCAGCATGCTGGCCGCCATGGCGCAGTAAGCCACCTGCCAGGCGTTGTGCAGGTAGCCGGTCGCGTCGCCCTGGGTGCGCGCGGCAATCCACAGCACGCCCGCGCCGGCCCAGATCATGGCCAGGCGGTAGCCCGTCTGGTAGGTGGCGGCGAGCGCGGCCTGGCGGTCGGCGTCGGCCGATTCGATGCGAAAGGCGTCGAGCGCGATGTCCTGCGTGGCCGAGCCAAAGGCCACGGCCAGTGCGCACCAGACGATGGGCCGCAGGCTGGTCAGCGGATCGTTGAACGCCATGCCGACCAGTCCGGCCATGACCAGCAGCTGCGACAGCAGCAGCCAGCTGCGCCGCCGCCCCAGCCAGCGCGTGAGCAGCGGCAGCGGCAGGTGGTCGACCAGGGGCGACCACAGCCACTTGAAGGCATAGACCAGGCCGACCCAGCTCAGATAACCGATGGTGGCGCGGTCTATGCCGGCTTCGCGCAGCCAGAACGACAGCGTGCCCAGCACCAGCAGCAGCGGCAGTCCGGCCGAAAACCCCAAGGCCAGCATGCGCCAGCTGGCCGGCTCGCGGTAGACGCGCCAGGTGTCACGCCAGCTGCGGCGCGGGGGCGTGTCTTTGGCGGCAGACGGGGCGGATACGGCTTGGGAAGAGGAGATGTGGGTCATTTGAAAGAGGGCAGGCTGCCGGGCCATTATCCGCATGCGACGCATCGGTCCCAGCGATCTTTCCCGGTGTCTTGGGTCGGCGGGGGGGATGGCAACCATGTTCCATGGCAGGAGTGCGCAGAACGGCTAGACTTTTGCGCATGCAGCACACCGATCTTCCCCTCATTCCTTCTGAAAATGCGGGCACCTGCCTGCATTGCCGCAGTGCCGGCGCGGGCGCCTGGCAGGCGCGACGGGCGTTCCTGCGCCTGGGGACGGCGGCCGTGCTGGCCACCGGCGGGGCCTCGGCGCTGGCCCAGGTCAACGTGGGCGGCGGTTCGCGCCTGCGCCAGCTGGTGCCGGCGCAGACGCTGGAAGAGGCGGCCGCCGAGCAATACCAGCAATTGCTGGCCAAGGCCAAGGCCCAGGGCGCGCTGGCCCAGCCCGGCAATCCACAGCTCAGGCGCCTGCACGCCATTGCCCAGCGGCTGATTCCGCACGCCGCCCAGTGGAACGAGCGCGCGCGCTCCTGGCGCTGGGAAGTCAATCTGATCGGCAGCAAGGAAATCAATGCTTTCTGCATGCCCGGCGGCAAGATCGCTTTCTACACCGGCATCCTCGACCAGCTGCAGCTCACGGACGATGAAGCCGCCATGATCATGGGCCACGAAATGGCCCATGCGCTGCGCGAACATTCGCGCGAGCAGCTCGCCAAGAGCCAGGCCACCAACCTGGGCCTGTCGCTGGGCGCGCAATTGCTGGGCCTGGGCGATCTGGGCAATATGGCCGTGAAGATGGGCGCGCAGCTGCTGACGCTGCAGTTCAGCCGCTCCGACGAAAGCGATGCCGACCTGGTGGGCCTGGAACTGGCCGCACGCGCGGGCTACAACCCCCAGGCCGCCGTGAGCCTGTGGCAGAAGATGGGCCGCGCCACCGGCGGCGGCGGCCAGGGCCTGGCCTTCCTATCGACCCATCCCAGCGGCCCGGAGCGGATCCGCGAGCTGGAACGCAACGTGCCCAAGGTCGAGGGCTTGTACCGGCAGGCTGGAGGGCGATAAGCGCCTCTTTGCCCCGTTCATCCTGAGCTTGTCGAAGGAGGGTCTGTTCAGGTCCCGCCCACGTAGGGGTTGCTCAGGCGCTCGCGCCCCAGCGTGCTTTCCGGCCCGTGGCCGGGAATGAACACCGTGCTGCCGCCCATGGGCCACAGGCGCTCGGTGATGCTGGCGATCAGCTGTTCGTGATTGCCCTGGGGGAAGTCGGTGCGGCCAATGCTGCCGGCAAAGATCACGTCACCGACAAACACCCGCCCGATCTGCGGCGCGTGGAACACCACATGGCCGGGCGTGTGGCCCGGGCAGTGGCGCACCTGCAGCGTTTCCTGGCCGATCTGCACCGTGTCGCCGTCGTGCAGCCAGCGCGTGGGCGTGAAGGTCTGCGCGGGCGGAAAGCCGAACATGGCGCTTTGCTGCGGCAGGCCGTCGATCCAGAACTGGTCGCCTTCGTGCGGGCCGATGATGGGCAGGTCCAGCTGCTGCGCCAGCTCGCCCGTGCCGCCGGCATGGTCGATGTGCGCATGGGTCAGCCAGATGGCCTTCAGCGTCAGGCCCAGGCGCTCGATGGCGGCCAGGATGCGCGGCAGATCGCCACCGGGATCGATCACGGCGGCATCGCGGCTTTCGTCGCACCAGACCAGCGAGCAGTTCTGCTGGAAGGCGGTGACGGGGATGGTGAGGTATTCAAGCATGGGGCAGCGAGAGAGGAAGCGAGGAATAAAGTGCCAGAGTGTGCTTCATTCCTGGACACGGCTTACAGCGTGTTCTTGTGAATCTTGCCGTCTTTCATGATCAGGTGCAAATTCCGCTCGGGATCGGCCAGGAAGTCGAGGTTGGCCGCGGGGTTGCCGTCGGCGATCAGCAGGTCGGCCCAGGCGCCGGGAACAATACGCCCCAGCACGCCGGGATAGGGGCTGCGCTCGCCCGACAGCGCCAGCAGTTCCCCATTGGTGCCCGTGGCCTGGCCCAGCAGCGTCAGCGGGTCGTAAAAGCGCGTCAGCTTCGCCAACTGCCGGCCCTGGGTGGCGGTGTTGCGGGGATTGAACAGGATGTCCGTGCCCCAGCCGGTCTTGATGCCGTATTTCTGCGCCAGGGCGTAGGCTTTTTCTGTGCCTTCGGCCACTCTTTTCTGGTTGGCGCGTTGCCCGGGATCGGCGTAGACATTGCTGTCCTCATCCTGCAGGAACGGCTGCAGGCTCCACCACACGCCTTCGTCGCGCATCATGCGCACGCTGGCCTCGTCGGCCAGTTGTCCGTGCTCTATGCATTTCACGCCGGCACGGATGGCCCGCTGTATGCCCTTGGGCGTGTAGACATGCGTCATGACGTAGGTGTTCCAGTCGCTGGCCGCCTCCACGCCGGCCCGCAGCTCGCGCTCGGTGAATTGCGTGCTGTCCAGCGGGTCATACAGCGAAGCCACGCCGCCGCCGGCGAGCATCTTGACCTGCGAGGCGCCGAGCATCAGCTGCTCGCGCACGCGGCGCAGCACTTCGGCCTCGCCATCGGCAATCATCGCCACGCCCAGGCTTTCGGTCAGGCTCAGCGGCCCGTTGGGCGCGCGGGGGATGTCGCTGCGCAGGCGGAAGTCGCCATGGCCCGAAGTCTGTGAAATCATGGCCCCGCTGGGGAAGATGCGGGGTCCGGGGACCAGCCCTTCGTCGATCGCGCGTTTGAGCGCAAAGGCCGGGCCGCCGGCGTCGCGCACCGAAGTGAAGCCGCGCATCAGGGTGCGCTGTGCCTCCTGTGCCGCCACCAGGTAGAGGTAGCCCAGGTCGGCGGAGACGGCGGAAAGCTGCGAGATCGCCGCCAGCATGGTGTGCCAGTGCGTGTCGATCAGGCCGGGCAGGGCCAGCTTGCCCTGGCAGTCGATGACCTGAGCGCCTTCCACCGTGGCTTGCGCGGGCAGCAGGTCGGCAATGCGCTTGCCTTGGACCAGGACTTGCACGCCTTCGCGCACGGCCTTGCCCGAACCGTCAAACAGCCGAAGATTGCGCAGTAGCAGGGGGCGCTGGGCATCGGGCGCGGACGGTGCCGCCACCGCGGGCAGGGCAAACGGGGTCAGCATGGCCGTCACGCCCCCCAGGAAGCGGCGGCGCGTGAGGTCGTCCATCACCCGCTGGTGCAGGCGCTGGCACATGGCGCTGCTGCAGGCACAGGCCTTGGCGCGTATGGGCCCCAGGCGCCATGGAAAGGAATTGGACGAAGAAGCCATGAAGACATCCTGGTTGGCAGAGCGTGACGGGCACAGGGCCGACGCCGCGACGTGCGGCGGCCGCGGGGCTTCTGAGGGGTTTATTCCAGGCCGCTGATCTTCCAGCTGCCGTCGGCCTGCTGGCAGAACCACAGCTTCCACTGGTGCGCCGTGCGGCTCTGGCTGACCTGGGCAGACAGCAGGCGGCACTGTCCGGCGGACTGGGTTTCGACCTTGGCGCCGGGATTGAGCAGCACCTTGACCGGGAACTTGCCTGGCCGCGCGGTGCTGCTCCATTCGGCCACCGTGCCCGCCGGGCCTTCGTTCAGGGTCTGGCCCACAAAGGACTTGAAGCTGGGCACATCCTGTGCCGGGATGTGGAGCAGTGCCGACTGGTTCAGCCGCGCCAGGGGCAGGGCGTGGACAGCGAACGGCAGCAGCAGGGCAGTGCAGGCTGCGAGGCGAAGAAGGGCTTTTTGCATGGTAAACACAGTGTTACATGAAAGCCGATTTTTCGTAAATCGCACTAAGGGCGTGCGCTTTGTTGTCTTCAGTGGCGCCCATGAAAAAGCCTCCGCTGCTTTCGCAGGGGAGGCTTTGGGTGCAACTGGGGGGCTATGCCCCCCAGCGCGGCTACGCGCAGCGAGCCAGCGTGGGGGCCATGTTTTGCCGCCGGGCCGCCCCAAGGCAAAACGCGCCCCCTTGGGGGGCAGCGAACCAGCGTGGGGGCTATGTTACGCGCCCAGCTTCAGCGCACCCTTCATGATGCCGGCGTGGCCGGGGAAGGAGCAGAAGAAGCTGTAGTCGGTGCCGGCGGCGATCTTGGCGACAGGAATCTCGATGGTGGTGCTTTCGCCGCCGCCGATGACCTTGGTGTGGGCGATCACGCGGGCATCGTCCTTCTTCACGAAGTCAGAGGCCGCGCCGGCCTTCATGCCGTCGGCATTGACGGCCGTCATGTCGGCAGCCGTGGTCACGACCAGGTTGTGGCCCATGGCGGTCTTGGGCATCTTGCCCACATGTTTCAAGGTCACGCTGAAGCTCTTGCAGGCCTTGGGTACGGTGATGCTCTTGGTGTTGAACTGCATCATGTCGTTGGCTTCGACCGTGGTGGCGCAGTCGGCGGCAAAAGCCGGAGCTGCAGCGGTGGCGCAAAAAGCCAAGGTAGCGAGAAGTTTCTTCATGATCCCAATCCTTTTAGAAAGTCGATGTCCAGGCGCCGCACCGCTGCGTGGATCGCAGTCCAAGGCACGAACCTAGTACAAACCCTAGTGTAGACACAAGTGAAGTGTCGGACCCACTCTGCCAGAAAAAAGCATGGCGCAAGTGGCGTCTCTCGCTGGCCGCCCCCATCGCGCCGGCCGGAGCCACTTCTTTCGGCGCCATGCTCCAGCCAAGCTTGACAGAGTCAGTAACGAAATAGAACTTTAGTTACAGTGGCGCAAGGCCGTGTTGATGCATGTCATCAAGCAACACCTCTGCGCTTTCCTGGCACCGTGCCACGGCGACGTGGGATCGCGGCTTTCCGGTGTACCGCCCATCCAGAAAACGGAGATTCCATGCGTCATGTTTTCCTGCCAGTCTTGCTGGCCGCGGCCTTGTTGAGTGCCTGCAATGGCGATGACAATTCGCCAGCGCCGGTCCCGGTGCCACCGGTGGAACCCGCCCCCAAGCCCCACTTCAGCGCCCAGATTTCATTTGGCGACAGCTTGTCGGATGTCGGGACCTATGCGGTCGGCGCGCTCAAGGCCCTGGGCGGCGGAAAGTTCACCATCAATGGCGACAACACGCGGCTCAATCCCGCATTCACCGGCCTGACCTGGATCGAAGTCATGGCGGCCCGGCTGGGCCTGCCTGCGCCCTGCGCGGCGCAGACCGGCCTGGACGGTAATGCCGCCCAGGGCTTTTCGGTGCGGGTGCAAAACCACGCCGGCTGCTTTGGCTACGGCCAGGGCGGCTCCCGCGTCACCCATCCGGTCGGACCGAACAACAAGCTGACCGGCAGCGCGCTGGGCGCCTTGACCGTGCCGGTGAAGACGCAGATTGCCAACCACCTGGCGCAGTCGGGTGGAAAGTTCAAGCCAGACGATCTGGTCCTGGTGATGGCGGGCGGCAATGACATGCTGTTCCAGCTGGGTGCGCTGCAGGCCGGGGCCACGGCGGCGGGTCAGGCCGCGGGTGCCAGGCAATATTTCGACAGTCTGGTCCCCTTGCTGGCGTCCGGGGCCATCGCCCCGAGCACCGCGGCGGTGGCGATCTTCTCGGCGGTGAGCGCCGAGCTCGCCAGGCCGGGGAGCTCGCAAGCGAGCGCGACCATCGCAGCCGTAGGGGCTGCGGCCGGTCAGCCCGGCAATGCGGCGGTGGCTAGCATGGCCGTATACGGCCCCATGGTGGCGGCCGCTCAGGCCGATGCCGCGACGGCCGGGGCCGCCGCGGGCAACAAGTACGCCGCGGACCAGGGGCCGAATCTCGTGACCGCGCTGACCCTGGCGGGCGCCGAACTGGCCACGCTGGTGAAAAGCCAGGTGCTTGCCAACGGCGCCCGGTATGTCGTGGTCAACAACCTGCCGGACGTTGCGCAGACCCCGGCCGGCCGCTCCAAGCCCGCGGAGACACAGGCCTTGATGGCCGCCATGGCCCAGGCCTTCAACGCGCAGCTGAGCAGCGCCCTGTCGGCCGAGACCGACGTGTTGCTGGTGGACGTGTATGCCTTGACCCAGCAAGCCGCGACGAACCCCAGCGCGTTCGGCTTGACCAATGTGACCGAGACGGCCTGCGACCTGAGCTCCGTGAAGAATCCCCTGCTCAGTTCGCTGGCCTGCAATGGCACGAATCTGAAAGCGGGCGATGTCAGCCGCTATGCCTATGCCGACGACGTGCATCCGACGCCGTATTTCTACGCGCAGCTGGCCACCCAGGTGGAGGAAAGAATGGTGCAGCAGGGCTGGCGCTAGGCCCCGCAGCCGGCCATTACTGCGCAATGGCCGTCAGCACCTCGTCCAGCCGCTGCACCAGCAGGTCGGCATGCTCCCGTGTGAACACCAGCGGCGGCCGGATCTTGAGGATGTTGGCGTGCTCGCCCGTGGCGCTGAGCAGCACCTGCCGTGCGCGCAGGCCGTTGACCACGCGCGCGGCCTGGGCCGTTGCCGGAGTGCGCGCCGCGCGGTCGGTGACCAGCTCCACACCCAGGAACAGGCCGGCGCCGCGCACTTCGCCCACCAGCGCATGGCGCGGGGCCAGCGCCGCCAGGCGCTCGCGCAGGTAGGTGCCGACTTCCAGGGCGTTGCGCTGCAGGTCCTGCTGCTCGATCACGTCCAGCACGGCCGAGGCCGCGGCCATGGAGACGGGGTTGCCGCCGAACGTGTTGAAGTAGCGACAGGCCTTGCCGAAGGCCTGCATGACTTCGGGCTTCACGGCCAGGCCGGCGACCGGGTGGCCGTTGCCCATGGGCTTGCCCATGGTCACGATGTCGGGCACCACGCCGTGGCGCTGAAAGCCCCAGAAAGTCTCGCCCGTGCGGCCGAAGCCGGGCTGCACTTCGTCGGCGATGAAGACGCCGCCGGCCGCGTGGATGGCCTCCACGGCCTCGCGCAGCAGGCCCGCCGGTCCCGTGAATACGCCGTCGCTGGAGAACACCGTGTCGACCATCAGCGCGGCCGGCGCGATGCCGTGGGCGCGCAGGTCGGCAATCGCGGCGCGCACGCCCTCGGCGAAGCGGTGGCCGGCGCCGGCATCGCCGCCGCTGGGCGCATCCACCAGGCGCACATGCGCGCCCAGCTGCACGAACTGGCCCAGCGAAGGCGAGGCGCAGGCGATGGCCGAAGTCACGCCGTGGTAGGCGAAGCGCGTGACGATCAGGCCGGCGCCGCCGGTATGGGCCGTGGCGATGCGCATGGCCAGGTCGTTGGCTTCGCTGCCGGTACAGGTGAACGTGGCATGGCCCAGTTCGGGGGGCATGGTGGCCAGCAGGCGCTCGGCATAGTCGAGGATGCCGTCGTGCAGATAGCGGGTATGCGTGTTCAGCGTGGCGGCCTGGCGCGCGATGGCCTCGACCACCTGCGGGTGGGCATGGCCCACGCAGACCACGTTGTTGTAGGCGTCGAGGTAGGGCTGGCCGGCCGCGTCATACAGCCACACGCCTTCGCCGCGCACGGGCTGGAAGGGCTGCTCGTAGAACAGACGGTAGGCCGGGCCCAGAAGGCGTGCGCGGCGCGCGAGCATTTCGGCGGTGGGGGTGGATTCAGGCATGGAGTGGCTCCGGGGTGGACAGGCGGCAGGCCGCGTGGATGGCCGACTGCACCTGCTCGGGCGTCAGCGCGGCGCAGGCCGCGAGCCGGGCCCAGGAAACGGCGTTGTTGCGCAGCAAATAGGGGGCGTTGTCAGGTTCGCGCGCGGCGCGCCAGCCGCTGATGGCGACCACCATGGACAGCCGCGCGCGCACCAGGTCCAGCAGCAGGGCCGTCTCGGCCGCCTGCAGCGGCGAGACCGCGTGGTAGGCCGCGGCGAACGCAGCGATCGAGGCCAGCGCATCGCTGCTCTCGTCGATCTGGTAGGACGCGGCCACGGCCAGATCGTTGACCAGCGGCCCCTGCACCATGTCGCCGAAGTCCAGGATGCCGGCGACGCACTCGGTCGCCGCCGGGTCGACCAGCAGGTTGTAGAGGTTGAAGTCGTTGTGTATGGGCTGGCGGCGCAGCGTCGCCAATCGGGGCTTGGCGCGCTGCTCGAAACCGTCGAGCGCGGCCTCGGCCAGCGCGCGCCGCGCCGGGTCGGTCACATGCACCAGCAGGGGACGCACGCGGTCGGCGCGCTGGATGTCCCAGGGCAGTTCGCGCGCGCCGGCGGGGTGCTGGAGGCCGGCCAGCGCCATGTCCAGCCGCGCCAGCATGCGGGCCACGTTCAGGCGCTGCGCGGACGAGCGCGGCGCCTGCGGCATGGGCAGGCCTTCGATGTAGCTGAACACGCGGGCCACGCGCGTGCGGCCCGCGGCGTCCTGGATCCGCACCGAGGCCGCGCCCTGGCGGTCGGGCAGCAGGCGCTGCACCGGCAGGTCCGGGTCGGTGGCGGCCAGGTGCAGCAGGGCCTGGGTCTGGAAATCGGCGACCAGCGGGTCCTCGTCCGGGTGCGAGAGCTTGAGCATGCAGCGCGCGCCGCCGCCCGCGGGCGCCAGCAGAAAGTTCGCGTCGCGCTCGCCGCTCAGCGGCTGCAGCTGGCCGGTCAGTCCGTAGTGCTGGCGCAGCAGGTCGGCGGCCTCATCGGGCTGCACGGGCGCCGGGGGTGCGCTCAGTACCGCGGCTTCGGGCAGGGCCGCGCGGATGGCGGCGTCCAGGTCGTGGGCCATCATGCGGCTTTCTCGAAACCGCCCAGGGCGCTGGCCAGGTTCGGTCCCAGGTCTTCCGACAGATAGCCGCCTTCCTGCACCAGCACGGTGGGCAGGCCCAGGCGGGCGATTTCGCCGAGGATGCGCGCGAAGCCCGCAGTGCTGACGGCCAGCGCCTGGTAGGGGTCGTTCTCGTGCGCGTCCAGGCCCATGGCCACGACCAGCGCGCCGGGCGCGAAGGCGCGGATGGTGGCCAGGGCCGTGGCCAGCGCCGCCAGAAAGCCCTCGTCCTGCGTGCCGCGCGCCAGCGGCAGGTTCAGGTTGTAGCCCAGGCCTTCGCCTTCGCCGATCTCGTGTGCATGGCCGGTGAAGAAAGGCGTGCAGAAATGCGGGTCGCCGTGCAGCGAGATCGTCAGCACGTCCTTGCGGCGCCAGAAGATGCCTTGCGTGCCGTTGCCGTGGTGCACGTCGATGTCCAGGATGGCCACGCGGTCGTGCTTCTGGCGCAGATGCTGGGCCGCGATGGCGGCGTTGTTCAGGTAGGTGAAGCCGTTGGCGCGGTCGGCATAGGCATGGTGGCCCGGCGGGCGGCACAGCGCATAGGCCGCGCGCTCGCCCTCCAGCACCAGTTGCGCGGCGTGCGTGGCCACATGGGCCGACCAGGTGACGGCCTGCCAGGTGTGGCGGCCGATGGAGCAGGCCATGTCACCCATGTGGTAGCCCGCCTGGCCGACCAGGCTGTCGGGGTAGGTGAAGGGCTGGCCCGGGAAGGGGTGCACGTTGGGAATGACTTCCTCGGACGCGCCGTCGAGCTGCTGCCAGCGCTCCCAGACCGTTTCCAGAAAGCGCAGGTACTGCGGCGTGTGAATGGCCGCGCGCGGACCCGGGCCGTGGTCATCGGGCGCCACGATGCTGTGGCCCTGCTGGCGGGCGGCGTTGAGCAGCAGCGTGCCGCGCTCAGGCTGCTCGTTGCTGCGTTTCATGCGCCCGCGCACGATGAAGTGCTGGGGGTCATGGCCGGTGTGCTGGTCGCTGTAGATGACTTTCATGGGGGGGCGCTCGGGTTCGGTGGGAAGGGTCGACGGTCGAGTGGATGGGGATTTGCGCGGCGCGCGGCCGGGCTCAGTTCTTCGAGAACAGGCCGCAGGCGTGGGCCTTGGCGTCTTCCAGGTGGAAGCGCAGCGCCTGCTGCACGGCGTCCACGTCGCGCCGCGCCATGGCGTGGGCGATGGGGCGATGCGTTTCGGCCAGGGCCTTGAGGTCGCCGTGGGTGCCTTCGCTGAGCGCGAGGAACATGCGCACTTCGGTCTGCAGGTTGTCGAAGAGACGGTGCAGGTAGTGGTTGCCCGACAGCGCGCTGATGGTGAAGTGGAAGTCCAGGTCCAGCGCCACGCGCTCCTGGGAGGTCAGCGTCTCGGCGCGCGCCACCATGTCGTCCACGCGTGCATCGAGCTGGGCCAGTTCGGCGTCGCTGGCGTGCTGGCAGGCCAGCGCGGCGCCCAGCAGTTCGAGCTGGGTGCGGACTTCGTACAGGTCGTTGACCTGCTTGTGCGAGACGGTGCGCACCGTGAAGCCGTGGCGCGGGCGCGAGACCAGCAGGCCCAGGCTTTCCAGACGGCGCGCGGCTTCGCGCACGGGAGCGCGGCTCACGCCCATCTGCCGGGCCAGTTCGGCTTCGATGATGCGGCCGCCGGGGGCGATGCGGCCCGACAGGATGGCTTCTTGCAGTTGCGCCTCGACCACGCCGACCAGGTCGGGGACCTGGATCGACGTGAAGGCGGAGACAGGCGCGGATTCGGTCCGGCGGGATGTCATGGTGTCTTCCTTACTGTTGCAGCTCGGCCTGGAAGCGCTCCATCGCCCGGGCCAGGCGCGCGAACAGGTCGTCCAGCTCGGTGCGGGTGATGATCAGCGGCGGGCACAGACCGATGCTGTCGCCCATGGCGCGCACGATCAGGCCTTCCTCCAGCGCCAGCTGCGCCAGCCGGTAGCCGGCCTTGTGCTCGGCGGCGAACGGCGTGCGTGTGGTCTTGTCGGCCATGAGCTCGATGGCGCCGATGAGGCCCACGCCGCGCACGTTGCCGACACAGGGCTGGTCGGCGAAGGCCTGCAGTCCGGCCAGGAAGGCGGGGGCCAGCGCGCGCACATGCTCGAGGATGTGCTGGTCTTCGTAGACCTTCAGCGTCTCCAGCGCCACGGCGCAGGCGACGGGGTGGCCCGAGTAGGTGTAGCCGTGGCCGAAGCTGCCGAGCTTGCCGCTGTGGGCGGCGATGGCGCTGTGCACCTTGTCGTTGACCATCACGGCCGAGATGGGCACGTAGCCCGAGGACAGGGCCTTGGCGCAGGTCAGGATGTCGGGCTGGATGCCGAAGGTGGTCGAGCCGAACATGTTGCCGGTGCGTCCGAAGCCGCAGATCACTTCGTCGGCGATCATCAGCACGTCGTACTTGCGCAGCACGGCCTGCACTTTCTCGAAATAGCCCGCGGGCGGCACCAGCACGCCGCCCGCGCCCATCACGGGTTCGGCGATGAAGGCGGCCACGGTTTCCGGGCCCTCGGCCAGGATGCGTTCTTCGAGCTGCGCGGCCAGGCGCGAGGAGAAGTCCTGCTCGGTCTCGCCGGGCTCGGCGTAGCGGTAGTGGTGGGGGCAGTCCACGTGCAGGAAGCGCGCGGGCGCGGTGGCCAGGGGCAGGTCGAAGTCACGGTGGTTGCCGTCCAGCCCGCCCATGCTGGCCGCGGCCACGGTGACGCCATGGTAGGCATTGCGCCGCGCGATGATCTTCTTCTTGGCCGGTTTGCCGATGGCATTGTGGTAGTACCAGACCATCTTGGCCGCGCTGTCGTTGGCCTCGGAACCCGAGTTGGCGAAGAACACGCGCGCCATGGGGACGGGCGCCAGCGCCAGCAGCCGCTCGGCCAGATCGGCCACGGCCACGTTGGTGCGCTGGTTGAAGGTATGGTAGTAGGGCAGGGTCTGCAAGGCCTTGGCGCCGGCGTCGGCCAGCCGCTGGTTGGAGAAGCCCAGCGAGGCGCACCACAGGCCCGACATGCCTTCGACATAGCGCCGGCCCTGGTCGTCGACGACGTGGATGCCGTCGCCCTGGACGATGACCAGCGGCGGCGTCTGCGGCAGCGCGGCGAGGTTGGTATAGGAGTGCAGGTGGGTGGCGACGTCCTTGTCGGCGGTGCTGCGGTGTTCTGTCATGGGATGTTTTCCTTGGGGTGTCAGGCGCGGCTGAGCCGGGCCAGGTTGTCGTGGGTCAGCTGCGCAATGGTCTGCGGGCCGGTGCGGGTGGCGATGTGCGGCGTGACGGTGATGGCCGGGTGCTGCCAGAACGGGTGGCCGGGTGGCAGCGGCTCTTCGACGAAGGCGTCGAGCACGGCCGAGGCGAGCTGGCCGCTGTCGAGCGCCGCCAGCAGGTCGTCCTGGACCAGGTGCGCGCCGCGGCCGACGTTGACCAGGCGGGCGCCCCGTGGCAACTGGGCGAACAGTTCGGCGTTGAGCAGGCCGCGCGTGTCCTCGGTCAAGGGCAGCAGGCAGACCAGCGTGTCGCAGCCGGCCAGGAACTCGGCACGCGCGGCCTCGCCGTGGAAGGCGGTGATGCCCGCGGGCAGATCGTCCTTGGGGCTGCGGCTCCAGCCGCGCACCGCGTAGCCGATGGCGGCGAGCGCGCGCGCGGCGGATTGGCCCAGCACGCCCAGCCCGGCGATGCCCACGCGGTGCCGGCCCGGCGGCACGATGGGCGCTTCTTTCCAGGTGCTGAGGCGCTGGTGGTCGAGATAGCGGCCCATGTGGCGCTGCCCGTGCACGACGGCCCAGGCGACGTAGGCGTTCATGCCGGCCGCCATCTCGGGGTCGATGATGCGGCAGACCGGGACGTCGGGCAGCGTGGCGTCGCGCGTGATGTGGTCGGTGCCGGCGCCTACCGACTGCACCAGGCGCAGGCGCGGCATGCGCGCCAGCAGCCCTGGCGGCGGCGACCAGCAGACCACGGCGTCTATGTCTTCCAGCGCGCCGAGCTGCTGTACCTGGGTGTCGGCCCGGCGCAACTCGGCGGAGGGGAACTGCGCGCGGAAGGCCGGCAGCAGGTAGTCCATGGCGATCTGGTCGGAGACCAGTGCAATGCAGGGCTTCATGCCGTCACCTCCATCGTCTGTACGGCGTCGGAGGTCAGCCGCGGCTGGGCCTCGATCAGGGTGCGGGTGTAGGCGTGCTGCGGGTTGGCCAGCACCTTGGCGGTCTCGCCGTATTCGACGATCTGGCCGCGCTGCATGACGGCGATGTGGTCGCACATCTCGCCGGCCACGCGCAGGTCGTGGGTGATGAAGACCATGGCCAGCTGGAAGCGCTGGCGCACTTCGGCGAACAGCTTCAGGACCTGTGCCTGGACCGAGACGTCGAGCGCGGAGACGGGCTCGTCGGCCACCAGCAGCTGGGGCTCCATGGCCAGTGCGCGCGCGATGCCTATGCGCTGGCGCTGGCCGCCGGAGAACTCGTGGGGAAAGCGGTTCGCGGCCTCCGGTCCCAGGCCCACCAGTTGCAGCAGCTCGATGGCGCGGGCCATGGCCTGGTCCTTGGGCAGGCCTTGCGCGATCGGCCCCTGGGCGATGGCCGCGCCTATGCGGTGGCGCGGATTCAGCGAAGCGTAGGGGTCCTGGAACACCATCTGTATCTTGCCTTGCGACTGCGCGCGGAACTGCGCACCCGACTGCAAGGCGCGGCCCTGGAACAGCACGCGTCCGCTGTCGAACGGCGTCAAGCCGACGATGCAGCGGCCCACGGTGGACTTGCCCGAACCGGACTCGCCGACCAGGCCCAGGGTCTCGCCGCGGCGCAGATCGAACGTCAGGTCCCGGGCCGCCTCGACGCGCCGCCCCTTGCGCAGCAGGCTGCCGCCGGTGACATAGGTCTTGCGCAGGTTTTCGACCTGCAGCACGCGGTGCGCATCGCGCTCGGCGGCCCGCTCGGGCATGCGGCCTTGCGGAATGGCGCCGATCAGCTTGCGCGTGTAGGCATGCTGGGGCCGCGCCAGCACGGCCGCGGCCGGGCCGGCCTCGACGATCTGGCCGGTCTGCATGACTACGACGTGGTCGGCGATCTCGGAGACCACGCCGAAGTCGTGGGTGATGAACAGCACGGCCGTGCCCTTGCGCTGCTGCAGCTCGCGGATCAGCTTCAGGATCTGTGCCTGCGTGGTCACGTCCAGCGCGGTCGTGGGCTCGTCGCAGATCAGCAGGGCCGGCTCCATGACCAGCGCGCAGGCGATGACCACGCGCTGGCGCTGGCCGCCGGACAGGCGGAACGGGTAGGAGTCGATCAGCAGCTCGGGGTCGGGCAGGCCGACGTCGGCCAGCGCCGCGAGAATGCGCTGGCGCTTTTCGGCGGCCGGCAGGCGCACATGGGCGTCGAACACTTCGGCGATCTGTTCGCCGATGCGCATGACCGGGTTCAGCGCGGCCATGGGCTCCTGGAAGACCATGCCCATGCGCCGGCCGCGCAGCGTGCGCAGCTGTTGCTCGTTCAACTGCAGCAGGTCCTGGCCGTCGAGCAGGATGCGGCCGGCCACCGGCTCCACATGCGGGCGCGGCAGCAGGCCCATGATGGCGTTGGCGATCATGGACTTGCCCGAGCCCGATTCGCCGACCACGCACAGCGTCTGGCCCGGCATCAGCTGCAGCGAGGCGCCCTGCACGGCCAGGGCGCGGTCGGCGCCCGCGGGCAGGCGGATGTCCAGTCCTTCGATTTCCAGCACGGGTGTTGGCAGGTGTTCCATCTTCATTTGCCTCTCCCGTCGGCGCGTGCGTTCAATCCATCGTTCAGGCCTTCGCCCACCAGGTTCAGCGCCAGCACGGTCATCAGGATGGCCACGCCCGGAAACACGGCCATCCACCAGGCCTGGCGCAGCACCGAGCGCGCCGAGCCGACCATATAGCCCCAGCTCATCTGGTTCGGGTCGCCCAGGCCCATGAAGCTCAGGCTCGACTCGAGCAGGATGGCCGTGGCGATCATCAGCGAGGCCATGACCACGATGGGCGAGGCCGCGTTGGGCAGGATTTGCGTCAGGATGATGCGCGGCGTGGACTGGCCCGCGAGCTCGGCGGCGGCCACGAAATCGCGTTGGCGCAGCGTCAGGAATTCACTGCGCACCAGCCGTGCGACCGGCGGCCACGAGACGATGGCGATGGCCACGACGATGGAGCCTATCGAGGGCTGGAAGATCGCCACCAGCACGATGGCCAGCGCAAAGCTGGGCACGGCCTGGAACAGCTCGGTGAAGCGCATCAGCAGCGCATCGACCCAGCCGCCGAAGTAGCCTGCCACCGCGCCCACGCTGACACCGATCAGCAGCGACACCAGGGTGGAGACCACGCCGATCAACAGCGAGACGCGCGCACCGGCGACGATGCCCGACAGGATGTCGCGGCCCATGGTGTCGGTGCCCAGGAGCATGCCGGGCTCGGCCATCGGGGCCTGGAAAGGCGCGCCCACCATGTCCCAGGGATCGAACTGCGCGATCCATGGGCCGACGGCCACGAGCAGCGCTACCAGCGCCAGCACGATGAGGCCGAACACGGCGCCCTTGTTGCGGCAAAAGCGCCGCCAGAAGTTGCTTTTCATGAAGGGCTCCTCAGCTCAATTCAATGCGTGGATCGACCACCGTGTAGACGAAATCGGTGATCAGGTTGAACAGCACCGCCATCGCCGCCGTGAACAGGAAGCAGCCCAGCAGCAGGTTGTAGTCGCGCTGCACCAGGGCATCGAACATCAAGCGCCCTATGCCGGGCCAGGAGAACACGGTCTCGGTCAGCACGGCGCCGCCGATCATTCCGCCGGCCTGGATGCCGGCCAGCGTGACCACCGGCAGCAGCGCGTTGCGCAGGATGTGCTTGCGCTGGATGCGGCTGGGGTGCACGCCCTTGGCGCGCGCCGTCTTCACGAAGTCCATCTGCGCGACTTCGAGCATGGAGGCGCGCGTCATGCGCGCATAGACCGCCATGTAGAACAGCGCCAGCGTCAGCGCGGGCAGCAGCAGGTGCTGGGCGATGTCGAGCACCTTGTCCATGCCGTGCAGGTCGGCGCCGACGGTGAAGAAACCGAAGGCCGGCAGCCAGTCGAGCTGCACGGTGAAGACCAGCACGGCCATCATCGCCAGCCAATACAGCGGCGTGGCGTAGAACACCAGCGCCACCACGGTGATGACGCTGTCCACGGCCTTGCCCGCGTGGCGGCTGGCCAGCGCGCCCAGGCCGACGCCGAAGACCAGCGACAGCACGAAGGCGGTGCCGGTCAGCAGCAGCGTGGCGGGCAGCCTCTCGAGAATGAGGTCGACCACGGGCTGCTGTTGGCGGTAGGAAAAACCCAGGTCCAGCTGCAGCACATGGCCCAGGTAGTTGGCCAACTGCGTGGGCAGCGGCTTGTCCAGGCCGAACTGCTCGCGCAACTGGGCCACGAACTGCGGGTCGGAGGCCCCCGCTTCGCCCGCCATGATGGACACCGGATCGCCCGGCGCCGCACGCACCAGCATGAAGTTGACGGTCGCGATCAGCAGCAGGGCCAGCAGGCCTTGCAGGATTCGCACGGACATGAACTGGAGACGTTTCATGGCGGACCCCGTTCAGCTGAGCTTCACGCGGCCCAGACCGTCGTTCAGGCCGATGCCCGAGCTCATGAGGTTCTGGATCTTGTTGCGGTACAGCGTGGGGAAGTTGATCTCGTGCAGCCAGACCACGGGCACCTCGTCCACGAGGATCTTCTGCACCTCCTGGTAGATGGCGCGGCGCTTGGTCTGGTCGCTCTCGCGCGCACCGGCGGCGAACAGCTCGTCGACCTTGGGGTTGACGTAGCCGCCCACGTTGTTGAAAGGCGAACCCTTGGCGATGTTGTGGCTGGTGTAGTTGCGGCCCACGCCCAGTGCCGGGTCGCCGTACTGGTAGACGTAGGTGAAGGCCAGGTCGAAGTCCCACTCGTTGCAGCGCTGGTTCCATCCGGCCACGTCGGTGGCGACCATCTCGACCTTGATGCCGGCCTGCGTCAGGTTCTGGCGCACGATCTCGGCCTGGCGCTGCCAGGACTCGCCGTAGGGCAGGGGCAGCAGGCGCAGGGTCTCGCCCTTGTAGCCCGACTCGGCCAGCAGCTTCTTGGCCTTGGCCAGGTCACGCGGGTACTTGGCGACATCGCTGCTGTAGTGCGCGATGTGGCTGTTGAACGGACCGGTGGCGGGCTTGGCGAAGCCATGCCAGGCGATCTTGGCCATGGCCTCGCGGTCGATGGCGGTCCACAGAGCCTGGCGGAACTTGAGGTTGTTCATGGGCGCCGAGCGGTTGTTGATCCACAGCCAGCTGTGCGGCGCGAAGAACTCCCAGCCCTTGGTGGTCACGGCCGCGCCCGGCAGCTTGGACAGACGGGCCACGTCGAAGTATTCGACCGTGCCGCCCGGTGCGATGTCGACCTTGCCCGATTCGAAGGCGGCGGCGCGCGAGGCGGCGTCCGGGATCACGTGGAAGTACACGCTGTCCACGGTGACGGCGCCGTCCACGTGGTACTGCGGGTTGCCGATCAGGTGGATGTACGAGCCCTTGACCCACTCCTTGAACTTCAGCGGGCCTGTGCCTATGGGCGTGGCATTGGCCGGGTTGGTCGCGAAGTCCGTGCCCTCGTAGATGTGCTTGGGCACCATGGGCATGGTGCCGTTCTCGAAGAGGCCCATGAAGGGGCCGAAGGGCTGCTTGAGCTTGAACTCCACGGTCAGCGGGTCCAGCGCCTTGACGGATTCGAGCTGCTCCAGGCTGGCGCGAAAGCGCGCATGCGTCTTGCGCAGGAACACGTCAGACGAGAACACCACGTCGGCCGCGGTGAAGGGCTTGCCGTCATGCCACTTCACGTTGGGCTTGAGCTTGAAGACGTAGGTCTTGCTGTCCGGGCTGACGGTCCAGGAAACGGCCAGCTGGGGCTGGGGCTCGAGCTTCTCGTCGTAGCGCAGCAGGCCTTCGTAGATGTTGCCGGAGATCAGCTGGGTCGGGCCGTTCTGCACGATGCCCAGCATCAGGCCGGACGGTTCGGGCTGGACCAGCACGTTGACCACGCCCTTCTTGGCCTGGGACAGCGCATGCAAAGGGACTCCGGCGATCGACAGACCGAGGGCGGCGGAGCCGGCTTGAATCAGGTGGCGGCGTTTCATGGGGGCAGTCCTTAGAGGTGGGATGTGGGGCGGGCGATCAGGCGCGGAACGAGGTGGCGGTGGGCGGATCCAGCCGCTGCAGCAAGGCGCGCCATTCGCGGGCGTAGGGATCTGTGGGGGCGGATGCCAGGCGGTTGGTGTCGCCGCTGGCGTACTGGCGGGCGGTCAGCTCGCAGACGGCCTCCGGCACGGGGTTCACGGGCTGGCCCATGCCCTGGACGGCCACCTGCACGCGGCAGGCGCGCTCCAGGTTGTGCATCAGGATGAAAGCCTCGGCCACGCTGCGGCCCAGCGTCACCAGGCCGTGGTTGCGCAGGATCAGCGCGCGCTGCGTCGGGCCCAGGTCGGCCACCAGGCGCTCGCGCTCGGCGTGGTCCAGCGCGATGCCCTCGAAGGCGTGGTACGCCACGCGGTTGTGGAATTGCAGCGCCCACTGGTTGCAGGGCTGCAGCCCGTCGCTCAGCGAGGACACGGCCACGCCCGCCACGGTGTGGGTGTGGAGCACGCAGACCGCGTCATGCCGGGCCGCATGCACGGCGCTGTGGATGGTGAAACCCGCGGGGTTGACGTCGTAGGGGCTGTGGCCGACCACATTGCCGTCCAGATCGATCTTGACCAGCGACGAGGCCGTGATGTCGCGAAACAACATGCCGAAGGGGTTGATCAGGAACTGGTCCTGCGTGCCCGGCACGCGCGCCGAGATGTGCGTATAGATGCTGTCGTCCATACCGTACAAGGCGACCAGCCGGTAGGCGGCCGCCAGGTCTTCACGCATTGCGCGCTCGGCGGGGGAGATGGCGGCATCCGCGCTGGAAAGCGCGTGCAGGGGAATACTTCGTTGGGCTGATGTCACGGTCTGCTCCAGTGTGTTCTGTCATCTGTCGACAGAATGCATCTTGCAGATTGCGTGCCAGGTCGAGCATCGGCAGAAACCCGGTAATTGCGATCAAAAGGGGGGTGATAAGTGCTAAAAACGCACCAAACACGGGCGACGAGGCCTGATCGCTGTGCGGGGAGATGTTGCTGCGCACCATGGCGTGGCGCGGGAAACCCCCGTATGGCCCCTGTTCGTCAGTGATTCATGGTGGCCAGGCCATGCATCACCGACCTGGGCCCTGTCCAGGGCCCAGATTTTTTGCGCGCCGCTGGGGCGCCGCGGCCATCAGAGCTGGAAGTCGTAGCCGATGGTGATGGGCGCGTGGTCCGAGAACTTCACGTCCTTGTAAATGCTTTCGGCGCGCGCCAGTGCGGCCATCGCCGGCGTCGCCAGGTGGTAGTCCAGCCGCCATCCGACATTGTTGGCATAGGCCTGGCCGCGGTTGCTCCACCAGGTGTAGCAAGCGTCGGTGGTGTCGGGGCAAAGGTGACGGTAAACGTCGACCAGGCCGCCGGTGTGCTCGCTGGTGTGCAACAAAGTTGTCATCCAGGCGCGCTCTTCGGGTGTGAAGCCGCTGTTTTTCTGGTTGCTGCGCCAGTTTTTCAAGTCGATGTTCTGGTGGGCGATATTGATGTCGCCGCACAGGATGAACTCGCGCTCGCCCTTCATGCGCATCAGATGGCTGTGCATTTCGGCCAGGAAGCGGAACTTGGCGCCCTGGCGCAGTTCGCCCGACGAGCCGCTGGGGAAGTAGGCGCTGATGACGGACAGCTTGCGCGTGGGCGTGTCGAAGCGCGCCTCGACATAGCGGCCTTCGGCGTCGAATTCGTGCGAGCCGAAACCGACCACCACGTCGCTGGGTTCGCGGCGACTGTAGATGCCCACGCCCGAATAGCCCTTTTTCTCGGCAAAATGGAAGTGCCCGCGCAGCTCGGCGAGGACTTCAAAGCGTCCGGCTATATCGCCGGCCTGGGCCTTGACTTCCTGCACGCAAATACAATCCGGCGCAGTGGCCGCGATCCAGGACTCGACGCCTTTGGACGTGGCGGAGCGGATGCCGTTGAGGTTGAGGCTGGTTAATTTGAACAAGGATGGATCCATGGTGGTAAGTAACGTGCGACAGGAAGACAAGAATCTTTTGGCGCAGGAATTTGTGCGGTTCGCCGTGGACGCAGGCGTGCTGCGTTTCGGCGAGTTCAAGACCAAGGCCGGGCGCATCAGCCCGTACTTCTTCAATGCGGGTCTGTTCGATGACGGCGCCAAGATGTGCCGTCTGGCAGAATTCTATGCAAAAGCGATCCTGGCCAGCGGCGTCGAGTTCGACATGGTCTTTGGTCCGGCCTACAAAGGCATTCCGCTCGCGGCCACCGTGGCGGTGGAACTGGCGCGCCAGGGCCGCAACGTGCCGTTTGCCTACAACCGCAAGGAAGCCAAGGACCACGGCGAAGGCGGCAGCCTGGTCGGTGCGCCCCTCAAGGGTCGGGTGCTGATCATTGATGACGTGATGTCGGCCGGCACGGCCGCGCGCGAGTCCATTGCCTTGATCAACGCGGCGGGCGCGCAGCCCCACGCCGTGGCGATTGCGCTGGACCGCCAGGAAATGGCCACCGAGAATGGTCAGGACGTGGCGCACAGCGCGGTGCAGTATGTGCGTAACCAGTTGGGCATGCAGGTCTGTACCATTGCCAACCTGGCCGACTTATTGCTATATCTCGAGCAAGGCGGTGGTGGTGCGGAGCAGTCTCTGCAAGACCACCATGCCCGCGTGCTGGCGTATCGTCAGCGTTACGGAGTCAACGAAAAAGGCTAGGCGCGTTCAATGCAATGGATGTCGAACATCGGTGTGGTCACAGGACTGGCGCTCGCCTTGGCGGGCGTGCCGGCCGTGGCCCAGGCCCAGGCGGGCAAGGCCGATACAGGCATCTATAGCTGTACCGACGCCCAGGGCCGGCGCTTGACCGCCGACCGGCCGATCGCCGACTGCCTGGACCGTGAGCAACGCGTGCTCGGGCCCACGGGCGTCGAGCGCCGGCGTGTGGGCCCCACCTTGACGGAAGTCGAGCGTGCCGCGCTCGACGTTCGGCGACGCCAGCAGTTCCAGGCGCAGCAGCGCGACAGGGACGAGGCCCGGCGCCTGCGTGCCCTGGCCAGCCGCTACCCCGACAAGGCGGCCCACGACGTCGAGCGCGCGGAGGCGGTTGCCCAGGTCGAGGAGGTCTCCACCCTGGCGCGCAATCGCTTGGACGTTCTGCGCGCGGAGCGCAAGAAATTGGACACCGAAATGGAGTTCTACGCCAAGGACCCGATGCGGGCGCCACCCCCGCTGCGCCGCCAACTGGCGCAAAGCGATGAATCGCTGGCCGAGCAAGGCCGTTTTTTGGCGGCGCAAGAGCAGGAAAAGCGGCGCGTGCACCAGCGCTTCGATGTCGAGCTGGCGCAGTTGCGCGTCTTGTGGGGCTCGGGCAGCTGAGTTCAGCCCTGGCGTTGCTGCTCGGTCTTGAGCAGGCGCAGCACCAGTTGCACCATGAAGGCCGCGGCCCAGGCAATGGCGGCTATGAACAAGGCCATGGAGATCAGTGTGTCCGGGAGCACGAACTGCGCGAGCGCCGGCGTGCTCAGGAAGCGGCCATAGCCCGCATACCCGGCGTACCCCAGCCAGACCAGCGCACCCGCGGCGTACAGCCACGCCAGCCGCCTGGCCGTGCGGCCCTGGCGTGAGGCCGATGGCACGGCAGCGGCCGCGCGCAGCACCCGCCAGATGGCGGCCAGCGTGAGGAGCAGCGCGGCGAGCAGGGAGGCGCAGAGCCCGAAGAAAGGGTGGTTGACGAAATCCATGGCGCCGAGCATAAACGCCCGGCGCTGGTAGCTCCTGAATCAGTAGCCCCTCGCGCAGTCCGCAGCCCACGCGACGGGCGCGGCCCAGCGTGGGGACACCGAGCAAGGGCCGCCCCGCAGCGATGGTGTCGTCCCCCTCAGGGGGAAGCGGCGTAAGCCGCTCAGGGGGTGTGCGTAGTTTCTTGCGCGCTCAGCCACAGCTCGAAGGCCTGGCGCATGTCGGCATCCAGCAGGTGCTGGTAGCTTTGTCGGTCGCTGAGGTACATGCAGTGGCGGATCACGTCATAGGGGGTCATGGTGTCGCCGGGGTGCAGCAGCTCGAACTGTTTCTTGTAGTCCTTGACGGTGCTGATGTGCGTGCGCATGCACTGGTTGAAACCGGTACGCGTGAGGCCGGGGCGGTAGCTGTTGAGCTCCTGCGTGAAGCTGTCCACCTTGTGCGGCTCGAACTCGTAGTCGTTGAAGAAGTGGTTGGCAATGCGCAGAAAGCCGAAGGCATTGAGCTGGTGGCCGCGCTCGCTCGGTGCGGCGGCCAGCGTAGGGGTCGAGCCTTCGCCCTGGGCCGTGCTGGTGTGCAGCGGCGGGGTGCTGGGCTGCTCCTCGGCTTCGAGTTCCTGGTAGGCGTTGGGACTTTCGGCTTCGGCCAGTTCCTGGGCCGTGGCATCGCGAATTTCGCGGAACTCGCGGTCGGCCAGCTCGAACAGCGCGGCCAGGGTGTTGATGCGGCGCTTGAGGCTGCCGGGAATGGATTTCTTGTACTTGATCTGGTGGTCCAGCACGCTCCACGAGTCCTGGATGATGGTCCGGATCTGTACTTCCACCCGCCAGTCGGCATAGGCCGCGTACTCGGGCAGGCTGCGGCGCTCCGCGCCCAGGCGCAGGTCCAGGTGCAGGCCCTTGTAGCCAAATTCGCCTTCGGTGCTTTCCAGCGAGGCCGACTTGTCGGTGGTGTCTATGACTTCGAAGTGCTCGGACAGCACTTTCTTGATGCGGTGCACTTCGTCTTCATAGAGGCAGACGATGCGCAGCCCGATCAAATCGGTGACATGTTCCTGGATGGAGTAGGGCTGCTGCGCGCTTTCCAGTGGCAACAGGTACTTGCCCTGGAACTTGCGAATGCATTCTTCGCGGTCCTTGATGCGCGCTTCGATCTTCGACAGCTGCAAGCCAGGGACCTGCTTGAGCAGCGAGCGCGCGAGGGCCGCAAAAGTCTCCTTCGCCTCCTCCAGCGACTCGAGGTGCTGGTCGTAGAACTGGCGAAAGAGCTTTTTCTCAAGCTTGAAATCCAAAGAGGGCATGGTGAAACGGGGATTCAAAAAAATAGGTGTCCAGTGGGCGTGACCGGGGGTCACAACAATTCAGCCGCAATGCGGCGGGTGCCGGCGTTCGTGCCGGCAGGTTGAGGGAAAAATGGGCGGCTGCGGCACGGGGCCGGCCTTCAGACCGCGCGCCAGACGGTGGCTGCGCCACTGATGGGTGCGGCCAGGGCTTGTATGCCCAGCACCGGGGCATGGCGCTGGAGCAGCTCTTCGAACTGGGCCACGACTTCGTCCGGAGCGGCTTCGCCGTGGCCGTATTCACTGGCGACCAGCGCGGCGGTGAATGAGTAGGCGTCGAACTTCTGCACGATGTTGCGCAGCTTGTCGAGATCGATCTGGGCAATGGTGGCGCTCATGGCTTGTCCCTTTCTGTCATCGAAACCCAACCCGTCGTCGGCCCGGCACAGCCGGGTCTGACCCATAGTGTAGCCACTGCGGCGGGGGAGAGACCAGGGGGCCGGACCCAGGTGCCGGCGTTCAGCGCAGCGTCAGCAGCGTGCGGATCACGTCCGTGCGGGTGATCAGTCCAGCCAGCTGCGGGCCGCGCAGCACCGGGATGAAGGGCACGCGGTGCTGGGCCAGCGTGGCCAGCAGTTCTCCCAGCGGCGTGGAGGCTTCCACGCAGATTTCGGGTTTGCGCATCAGGCTGGCGGCGGTGGCGGCGCTGGGGTGGCGCCCTTGCAACAGCTGGCGCCAGCGGCTGCGGCGGTGGCCTTCCCAAAGCCAGTCGAACAGGTCCGAGCGCAGCAGCAGGCCCAGCAGTTCGCCTTGCGGGCCGACCACGGGCAGGCTTTTGACCAGGTGCGTGTGGAACAGGTCGGCCACGGTTTCCAGCGAATCGCCAGGCGCCACCGTCAGCAGCTTGGCCGACATGACTTCACCGCAGGTGACGGCGGCAAAGCGGCGCTGGATGGCTTGCTCCTCGGCCGCGGCCAGCAGGTCGCCCAGATCTTCGGGGCTGAGGTTGTACGACTGGTCGAAGCGGGTGAGCAGGGCGGCGAGGTCGTCGCTGCTCAAGGCCAGCCGCCCGGCGGCAGGCTGGCGCGCCTGACTGGGCGCCGCGTGGCGCAGCGGGTAGTGGCGCCCGGTGGCGCGGTGGTAGGCCAGGCCGGCCAGCACCAGGCTCAAGGTCAGCAGGAAGACGGTTTCCACCAGCCGCCAGCCCAGGGGGGCGAGCGTTTGCGCCCCGAGTGCCACCAGCAGGGCCATGGCCCCGCCAGGCGGGTGCAGGGCGCGGCACAGCAGCATGGCGGCGATGGCGCCGGCCACGGCCAGCGCTTCGGGCCAGGGGCTGGGCAGGCCGGGCAGGGCCCATAGCAGCGCCAGCGCCCACAGGGCCGAAATGGTATTGCCCATGACGGCCGACCAGGGCTGCGCCAGCGGGCTGTTGGGCACGGCAAACACCAGCACGGCGCTGGCACCCAGCGGTGCAAACAGGAACAGCAGGTGGCCCGGCTGGACCCAGACCAGCAGCCCGGCCACGACCAGGCCCAGGCCCGCGCCCAGGGAGCTGTGCAGCAGGTCGTGCCTGGAGGGATGCTGGGCGATGGGCCCCCAGCTGCGCAGCAGGGAAGTGAGAAAGTGCATGCGGTGTTAGTTGTAGTTATCCATAGCGCTCGCTTCATCCCTAGCCTATGAAACTGGCACGCCCCAGCTCAGGGGCAGCGAGGAAGGGCCGCCCCGCACCGAGGCTGCCGTCCCCCTCCACCGAAGGATGAGAGGGGGAAGCGTGGGTGGCCCGTGCCACGCAGACGCTCAGGGGGTCAATTTCAATTTCAGCAGCTCGTTGACCTGGCCGGGGTTGGCCTTGCCCTTGGAGGCTTTCATCACCTGGCCGACCAGGGCGTTGAAGGCCTTGTCCTTGCCGGCGCGGTACTGCTCGACGTTGCCGGGGTTGGCGGCAATCACTTCGTCGATGATGGCTTCGAGCGCGCCGCTGTCGTTCATCTGCTTGAGGCCCTTGGCTTCGATGATGGCGTCGACGTCGTCGGCTTCACCGCTCCAGAGCACTTCGAACACCTGGCGCGCGGCGTTGTTGCTGATGGTGCCGTCGGCGATGCGGGCAATCATCAGCGCCAGCTGGGCGCTGCCCACCTTGGCGTCGGCAATGCCGATTTCCTCGGTGTTCAGGCGGCGCGAGATCTCGCCCATGATCCAGTTCGAGGCCAGCTTGGCCTGGCCGCAGGCCTGGGCCGCGGCTTCGAAGTAGCTGGCCATGTCCTGGCTCTGGGTCAGGGTGGTGGCGTCGTACTCGGGCAGGCCGTAGTCGGCGACAAAGCGCGCGGCGCGCTGGCGCGGCAGCTCGGGCATGCCGGCGCGCACTTCCTCGACCCAGCTCTGCGCGACCACCAGCGGCGGCAGGTCCGGGTCGGGGAAGTAGCGGTAGTCGGCCGCATCTTCCTTGGTGCGCATGGCGCGCGTCTCACCCGTGTCGGGGTTGAACAGCACGGTGGCCTGCTGGATGGTGCGGCCGTCCTCGATCTCCTCGATCTGCCAGCGGATCTCGTAGTCGATCGCCTGCTGCATGTTCTTGAAGCTGTTGAGGTTCTTGATTTCGCGGCGCGTGCCCAGCGGTCCGCCGGGCTTGCGCACGGAGACGTTGGCATCGCAGCGGAAACTGCCTTCCTGCATGTTGCCGTCGCAGATACCGATCCAGGTCACGACCTTGTGCAGCTCGCGCGCATAGGCCACGGCTTCCTCGGACGAACGCATGTCGGGCTGGGTGACGATTTCCAGCAGCGGCGTGCCGGCGCGGTTCAGGTCGATGCCCGACTGGCCGATGAAGTCTTCGTGCAGCGACTTGCCCGCGTCTTCTTCCAGGTGGGCGCGTTCCAGGCGCACGGTCTTCTTTTCCTCGCCGAGGAAGAACGACACTTCGCCGCCCTGCACAACGGGAATTTCAAACTGGCTGATCTGGTAGCCCTTGGGCAGATCGGGGTAGAAGTAGTTCTTGCGCGCGAAGACGCTGCGCGGCGCAATGTGCGAGCCCAGGGCCAGGCCCAGCTTGATCGCGCATTCCACGGCCTTCTTGTTCATCACCGGCAGGGTGCCGGGCAGGGCCATGTCGACCGCGCAGGCCTGGGTGTTGGGCTCGGCGCCGAAGGCGGTGGGGGCGCGGCTGAAGATCTTGGACTGTGTCGCCAGCTGGGCGTGGGTTTCGAAGCCGATGACGACTTCGTAGCCGTGAATGAGTTTGGCAGTCATGGGTAAGAGTTTTTCCCTGCGTGATTACTGGGTCATGCCGGCCGGCTGGCGCAGGTGGAAGTCGGTGGCTTGCTGGAAGCGGTGGGCGGCGCCCAGCAGCTGGCCTTCGCGGAAGTAGTTGCCGATCAGCTGCAGGCCCACGGGCATGCCGCCTTCGCCAAAGCCCGCGGGCAGGCTCATGCCGGGCAGACCGGCCAGCGATGCCGGCAGGGTGTAGATGTCGGCCAGGTAGTTGGCCAGCGGGTCGCTCTTGCCGCCGAGCTGCCAGGCGACCGTGGGCGCGGCCGGGCCGGCGATCACGTCGCAGTGCTGGAACGCGGCCTGGAAGTCGTCGGCGATCATGCGGCGGATCTTTTGCGCCTGCAGGTAGTAGGCGTCGTAATAGCCTTCGCTGAGCACATAGGCGCCGATCATGATGCGGCGCTTGACTTCGTCGCCAAAGCCTTCGGCGCGGGTCTTCTTGTACATGTCGACCAGGTCGGTGTAGTCCTTGGCGCGGTGGCCGAACTTCACGCCGTCGAAGCGCGACAGGTTGGAAGAGGCTTCGGCCGGCGCGAGGATGTAGTACACCGGAATCGACAGCTCGGTGCGCGGCAGCTGGATGGGCACCAGCGTCGCGCCGAGCTTCACGTATTCCTGCAGCGCGGCATCCACGGCCGCGCGCACGTCGGGCGACAGGCCGTCGCCGAAGAACTCGGCGGGAACACCGATGCGCAGGCCGGCGACGCCGTCATTCAGCGAGGCGCTGAAGTTTTCCGCGGGGCGGTCCAGCGAAGTCGAGTCGCGGTCCGGGTCGGGGCCGCACATTTCGCTCAGCAGCAGGGCGCAGTCTTCGGCGCTGCGCGCCATCGGGCCGGCCTGGTCCAGGCTGGAGGCGAAAGCGATCATGCCGTAGCGCGAAGCCCGGCCATAGGTGGGCTTGATGCCGGTGATGCCGCAGAACGAGGCGGGCTGGCGGATCGAGCCGCCGGTGTCGGTACCGGTCACGGCGGGCGCCAGGCGCGCGGCCACGGCCACGGCCGAGCCACCCGACGAGCCGCCGGGCACGCGCGACAGGTCCCAGGGGTTGCGCACGGGCGCGGGAGCGTCAAAGCCCACGGGGGCCACGGCCGAGTTCTCGTTGGCCGAGCCCATGGCGAATTCGTCGCAGTTGAGCTTGCCCAGCGTCACGGCGCCGGCATCGGCCAGGCGGGTGACCACGGTGGCGTCGAAGGGCGACTGGTAGCCGGCCAGCATCTTGGAGCCGGCGGTGGTCGGGAACGCGCGGGTGACGAAGATGTCCTTGTGCGCGATCGGCACGCCGGTCAGCGCGCCGGCCTGGCCGGACGCGAGCTGCGCATCGGCGGCGCGGGCCTGGGCCAGGGTGGCTTCTTCGTTGAGCGCCACATAGGCGCCCAGGTGCTGGTGCGCCTTGGCGCGGGCCAGGAAGTGCTCAGCGGTTTCAACAGCGGAGACCTGGCGGTCGCGCAGCTGGGCGGCCAGGGCGGTGACGCTCAGGTCGTGCAAATCGGTGGAATGCGAAGTCATGCGGGGAACGCCTTACTCAATCACTTTGGGAACCAGGAACAGGCCGCGCTCGACGGCGGGTGCATTGAGCTGGTTGGCTTCGCGGTTATTCGGCTCGCTGGCGATGTCCTCGCGCAGGCGCAACTGGATGTCCTGGATGGCGGCCACGGGGTGCGCCAGGGGCGTGATTCCCGAAGTATCCACAGCCTGCATTTTCTCGACGATGCCGAAAAAACCGTTCAGTTGCGCGAGCATGCGCTCACTTTCAGGGAGGGATAGTTCGAGCCGCGCCAGGTTGGCGATGCGCTCGATGTCGAGAGAGGTCAGTGCCATAGGTTTTTTTTGGGGGGAAACCAGATGTAAAGCTGTGAGTGGGGTCGGATGGGAAGACGTTATTCACAGGGGATACGGTATTATCCCGGCTTTGCCGCAATACCATCTTTTGGAGCAGTATTTGCGGCATTGAGCCAATTTACACTCCCTCCCCCCCTGAATACCTGGCGACGGTCGGCCGACGTGCATGCCGTGCCTGAGAGGACCTTGAATGTTCGGAGCTTTTCGTCGGTACTTCTCCACCGACCTGGCCATTGATCTTGGCACAGCAAATACCCTCATTTTCGCCCGCGACAAAGGCATTGTCCTGGACGAACCCTCCGTAGTTGCCATTCGCCACGAAGGTGGCCCCCATGGCAAGAAGGTGATTCAAGCCGTGGGCCGCGAGGCCAAGGCCATGCTGGGCAAGGTGCCCGGCAACATCGAAGCCATCCGCCCGATGAAGGACGGCGTGATTGCCGACTTCGTCATCACCGAGCAGATGATCAAGCAATTCATCAAGATGGTGCACCCGCGGACGCTGTTCTCGCCCAGCCCGCGCATCATCATCTGCGTGCCCTGCGGTTCGACCCAGGTCGAACGCCGCGCCATCAAGGATGCGGCCGAAGCAGCCGGTGCGCGCACGGTGCACCTGATCGAAGAACCCATGGCCGCGGGCATTGGCGCCGGTCTGCCGGTGTCGGAAGCCTCGGGCTCCATGGTGGTCGACATCGGCGGCGGCACGACCGAAGTCGGCGTGATCTCGCTGGGCGGCATGGTCTACAAGGGCTCGGTGCGTGTGGGCGGCGACAAGTTCGACGAAAGCATCATCAGCTACATCCGCCGCAACTACGGCATGTTGATCGGTGAGCCCACGGCGGAACTGATCAAGAAGCAGATCGGCTCGGCCTTCCCAGGCTCCGAAGTGCGCGAAATCGAAGTCAAGGGCCGCAATCTGTCCGAAGGCGTGCCCCGCAGCTTCACGATCTCGAGCAACGAAGTCCTCGAAGCCCTGACCGAACCGCTGAACCAGATCGTCTCGGCCGTGAAGAACGCGCTGGAGCAGACGCCGCCTGAACTGGGCGCCGATATCGCCGAGCGCGGCATGATGCTCACCGGTGGTGGCGCCTTGCTGCGCGACCTCGACCGTCTGCTGGCCGAGGAAACCGGCCTGCCCGTGCTGGTGGCGGAAGAGCCGCTGACCTGCGTGGTGCGCGGCTGCGGCATGGCGCTCGAAACCCTGGACCGTCAAGGCAGCATTTTCACCAGCGAGTGAGCGCCAGGCGCTACGGACTGCGGTGAGGGGCGAGAAGTGAAACACATGCCTGTGCAAGATGAATCACTGCATGCGGCGCATGCAGCGATGGGGCTCGCCTGATGCCTTTGGGAACTCTGGACCGACGCGTACCGTCCCTGTTTAGGCAGGGACCGTCGGCGCTGTCGCAACTGGCCTTCTACAGCGCTTTGGCGCTGTTTCTGATGGTGGCCGACGCACGCTTCAAGATCACCGAACCGGTGCGCCAGGTCGTGGCCAGCGTGCTGTACCCGGTGCAGTGGCTGATGATCCAGCCCGTGGCGCTGACCAATGAAGGCGCGAACTATCTGCAGTCGTTGGAACAGGCCCAGGCCCAGGCCCGCGAGGCCGACCTGCGGCTGGTGAAGATGTCGCAGCGCGCCAATCTGTCGGACGAGCTGCTGCAGGAAAACGGCCATTTGCGTGCCCTGCTGGCGTTGCGTGAGCACCTGACCAGCCCGGGCCAGGCGGCCGAAGTGATTTTCGACACGCCCGACCCCTATACCCGCCGCGTGGTGATAGACCGCGGCCAGACTTCGCAGATTGCGCTGGGCTCGCCGGTGCTCGACGCCCACGGCGTACTGGGCCAGGTGACGCGGGTCTATCCGCTGCGCAGCGAAGTCACCCTGTTGATCGACCGTGACCAGGTGATTCCCGTGTTCAACCCGCGCACCGGCGCGCGCAGCGTGGCCTATGGCGATCCCGCGCCCGGCGGAGGCGGCAGCATGGAGCTGCGCTTCATGCCCAGCAACGCGGACGTGGAGCCCGGCGACGTGCTGACCACCAGCGGCGTGGACGGGGTTTATCCTCCGGGCATGCCCGTGGCCAAGGTGCTGCGCGTCGAACGCCGCGCCGATTCGGCGTTTGCCCGCATTTATTGCGAGCCCATGGCCAAGGTCCAGCAGGCCCGCCATGTGATCGTGCTGACGCCGCTGAATCTTCTGGCTGTCGAAGAGCCGCCGCCACAGGCGGCTCCCGTTGCCGCGGCCAAGGCGCCGGCCGCCGCGGCCAAGGCCCCCGCCAGGCCCGCCGAAAAAACACCCAAACCGGCCGCCGCGCCGGCCGCCAGCCCACGCAAGGAGAGCCCGCGATGATCATGCCGCGCGGCCAACCGCTGTTATTGCCGGTCAACCCGGTGTTCATGGGCGTGAGCCTGATGGCGGCACTGGCCTTGAATCTGTTGCCGCTGGGCCGTGTGGTCTGGATGCCCGATCTGCTGATGCTGTTGCTGGCTTTCTGGGGCGTGCACCAGCCGCAGCGCATGGGCCTGGGCCTGGCCTTCGTGCTCGGACTGTGCATGGACGTGCAGCACAGCGCGCTGCTGGGCCAGCATGCCCTGGCCTATTCGCTGTTGATGTTCGCCGCCTTGACGGCCAGCCGACGCCTGCTGTGGTTCAGCACGCCGGTACAGGCCTTGCAGATGCTGCCCCTGTTCTTCATCGCCCATGCCGTGTCCTTGCTGGTGCGGCTGGCCAGTGGCGGCGTCTTCCCTGGCTGGAGCATGTTGATTGCTCCGGTGATAGAAGCTTTGTTGTGGCCGCTGATCAGCGGGCTGCTGCTGGCGCCGCAACGGCGCGCGCCGGACTCCGACGAAAATCGGCCCCTGTGAGTGTGTTGCCCATGTCGGCCTGTCTTGACCTGAATTGCGCGCGGCGCGGCCGGAGGGCAGCCGCATGATGGAAGTCCTCGACACGGAAGCCGCGCTGTCGCGCTTTCGGCTGCGGGTGCTGGTGGTCGCGGCCGTGGTGTTTCTGGCGTTTTCCGTGCTGGTCTGGCGGCTGGTGGTGCTGCAGGTGGTGCGCCATGAAGACCTGGCCGAGCGCGCCGAAAGCAACCGCACGGCGGTGGTGCCCATCGTGCCCAACCGCGGCCAGATCCTCGACCGCAACGGGGTGGTGCTGGCGACCAATTACTCGGCCTATACGCTGGAACTCACCCGCTCCAAGATTCCTGACCTCGAAGCCACCATCGACGAACTCTCCGCCCTGGTGGAAATCACGCCGCGCGACCGGCGCAAGTTCAAGCGCCTGGTCGATGACTCCAAGAATTTCGAGTCCCTGCCCATTCGCACCAGGCTGAGCGAAGAGGAAGTCGCGCGTTTCGCGGCCCAGCGTTACCGCTTTCCGGGTGTGGACATCAAGGCCCGGCTGTTTCGTACCTATCCGCTCGAAGACGCGGCCAGCCATGTGATCGGCTACATCGGCCGGATCAACCAGCGCGAGAAAGAACAGATCGACGATTCCGAGGACGCCGCCAACTACCGTGGCACCGACGTCATCGGCAAGCTGGGCATAGAGCAAAGCTACGAGAAGGACTTGCACGGCCAGACAGGCTGGGAGCAGCTCGAGACTTCGGCCGGAGGCTACGCGGTGCGCAAGCTCGGCAGCCGCGCCGCCACGCCGGGCGACAGCCTGGTGCTGTCGCTGGATATCCGCTTGCAGCGCATGATCGAAGAGCTCTACGGCAAGCGCCGCGGAGCGCTGGTGGCCATCGACCCGCGCAACGGCGAAGTGCTGGCCATGGTCAGCCGCCCGACCTTCGATCTGAACCTGTTCGTCGACGGCATCGACCAGGAAAGCTGGGCCCATCTCAATGAGTCCCTGGACCGGCCCATGCTCAACCGCGCCCTGCGCGGCACCTATCCGCCGGGCTCGACCTACAAGCCTTTCATGGCGCTGGGCGCGCTGGAGCTGGGCAAGCGCAAGACCAGCACCATCGTCCAGGACAACGGCAGCTGGACCTTCGGCGGCCATACCTTCCGCAGCGGCCACCCCAACGGCCCGGTGGACATGCACCGCGCCATCGTCAAGTCGAGCAACGTCTATTTCTACCAGCTGGCCAACGACATGGGCGTCGATGCCATGCACGATTTCATGAAGCCGCTGGGCTTCGGCCAGATCACGGGCCTGGATGTGCGCGGCGAAGTGCGCGGCGTGCTGCCCAGCCAGGAGTGGAAGCGCAACACCTACAAGCGGCCCGAGCAAAAGAAATGGTACGCGGGCGAAACCATTTCCCTGGGCATCGGCCAGGGCTACAACAACTTCACCCTGCTGCAGCTCTCGCACGCCATGGCCACGCTGGCCAACAGCGGCGTCAAGCACCAGCCGCACCTGGGCGTGGGCAAGGTCGATGCGCTGACGCGGCGCTACCAGCAACTGCCCCAGCCCGCGGGCATCAACATGGGCTACCGGCCCGAGAACGTCGAGGCCGTGCGCCGGGCCGTGGCGGCCGTCACGGTCGAAGGCACGGCGCGGGGCATTTTTGCGGGTGCGCCCTACACTTCGGCCGGCAAGACCGGCACGGCCCAGGCGGTGGGCGTGGGCCAGAAGGAAAAATACAATGCTTCGCGGCTGACCGAATACCAGCGCGACCATTCGCTGTACATGGCCTACGCGCCGGCCGAGAACCCGACGATTGCCCTGGCGCTGATCGTCGAGAACGCGGGTTTTGGCGCGGTGGCCGCGGGGCCCATCGCCCGCCGGGTGTTTGACTACTGGCTGCTGGGCCAGTACCCCAGCGAGGAAGACATTGCCGCCGTGCGCTCCGGGCAGTCGGGCCGGCCCATCGGCCAGCCCCGCCGCGCCAACGACATTGTCATGCCCGCGGAAAGCGTGAACCTCGAAGGCCTGCCGCGCAAGATACTGCCCGATCCCGGTGCATCGGCGACCTCGTCAAGGACGGCGCTGCCCACCGCGGCGGTGATCGACCCGCCGAGCCCGGCTTCGAACGCCGCGTGGATTCCTGACGACTGAGCCTAGTCCCCACCCAAGCGGCCGATGAAGGCGCGTATGCGTTCATTGGCCGGCTGGCCGAAGAATTCGGCCGGCGGTGCTTCATGGGCGATGCGTCCCTGGTCGAAGAACAGCACGCGGTCGGCGACTTCGCGCGCAAAGCCCATTTCGTGGGTGACGATGACCATGGTCATGCCCGCGCACGCGAGCTGGCGCATCACGTCCAGCACTTCCTGGACCATTTCCGGATCGAGCGCCGAAGTCGGCTCGTCAAACAGCATCACCTTGGGGTTCATGGCCAGCGCGCGCGCAATCGCCACGCGCTGCTGCTGCCCGCCCGACAGCTGCCAGGGATACTTGTGGCTGTGCTCTTCCAGGCCCACGCGGTGCAGCAAGGCCATGGCCTGGTCGTTGGCCTGGGCGCGTGGCGTCCGGTGGATGCGCCTCGGCGCCAGCGTCAGGTTGTCGAGCACGGTCATGTGGCCGAACAGGTTGAACTGCTGGAACACCATGCCGACGTCGGTGCGCTGGCGCTGCAGCGTGGCCTCGTTGTCGCTCACGGGCACGCCGTCGATGGTGATCGTGCCGCTGTCATGGGGCGTCAGCCGGTTGATGGCGCGCAGCAGCGTCGATTTGCCCGAGCCCGACGCGCCGATGATGACGCTGACTTCGCCGCAGCAAAACTGCGTCGAGACGTCGCGCAGCACCGGCTGCTGGCCAAAGGATTTGCAGACATGGTCGACGACGATGTAGGGCGCGGCTTTCATTGCGATCGGCCTTCCACGTCAAAGCGGTATTCGAGGGCCTGGGTCAGTTGGGTGACCAGCGTGGTCAGCACCAGGTAGGTCAGGGCCACCGTGGTCAGCGTGGCAATCGGCTGGAAGGTCGTGGCCTGCAGGCGGTTGCCGACGTTGGTCAGCTCGACCACGCCGATGGCATAGGCCAGCGACGAGTCCTTGAGCAGGGCCACGAAGTTGCTCACCAGCGGCGGCAGCGCAATCTTGAAGGCCTGGGGCAGGACCACGTCGAGGAACACGTGGCGCCGGCCCAGGCCCAGGGCGCGCGCGGCCTCGGTCTGCCCCTGCGGCACGGCCAGCAGGCCGGCGCGTATGGATTCGCTGTTGTAGGCGCCGGCATTGAGCCCCAGCGCCAGCGTGGCGGCGGCGAACTCCGGCAGGTTCAGGCCGGGCACCAGCAGCGGCAGCGCGAAATAGGCGAACAGGATTTGCACCAGCAGCGGCGTGCCGCGGATCACCCAGAGGTAGGCGCGCGCCGTCCAGCGCAGCAGTGCCCAGCGCGAGAGGCGCGCCAGGGCCGTGGCCGTGCCCAGCACCAGACCGGCGGCGCCGCTGACCAGCGTCAGCCACAGCGTGGTGCGCGCGCCGGTCGCGAACTCGCCGGCGCTCGAGCCTATGGGCTCGGGCAGCCAGGACAAGAGCCAGCCCAGCGAGGACAGGACCAGCACCATCAGCACCAGGGCCGTGACCAGCGTGGCATTGCTGCGCTGCTGGCGGCTCCAGTGCGCGGGCCAGAGGGCATTGGGCATGGGCGGCGCTCCCGGTCAGCGGCTTTCAGGGCAGCGAATGTCTTCCTGAAAGTACTTTTGGGAGATCCTGGCATAGCTGCCGTCGGCCATCACGGCCTTGAGCGCCTGCGACCAGGCATCGGCCAGGCTGGTATTGCCCAGCGCCACGGCGGCGGCGATGCGCTCGACGGTGACCATCCCGCCCAGCTGAAAGCCCGACTGGGGCGATCTGCGCAGCAGCTCCTTGGCGACGAAGCGGTCGGTGATCATGGCATCCACGCGTTTGGCGAGCAGGGCGCTGCGCGCATCGGTGTCGGTGGGGAAGTTCTTCACGGCCTTGATGCCCGGCAGGTGTTGCACCTCGGCGAGATAGGTGGTGCCGGTCTGCACGGCCACCACCTTGCCCGCGAGATCCTTGCCGCTGCGCAGCGCGGGCGCCAGCGATACGATGGTGCCGCCCGAGCAGTAATGCGGCAGGGTGAAGGTCACGGCCTTGGCGCGCTCGTCGGTGATGGCGTGCGACGCGATGACCAGATCCCAGCGGTCCTGCTGCAGGCCCGTGAGCAGGGCGTCGAAGCCCAGGGCTTTCCATTCGGGTTTCAGGCCCATTTGGCGTGCCACCCGTTCGGCCACTTCGACTTCGAAGCCGGTGAGCTGCTTGCCCTGGAAGAAGTTGAACGGTGCGTACTGGCCTTCGGTGGCGATGCGCAGCGTGCCGTCCTGACGGATGGCGTCCAGCGGCCGGGCCTGGAGGGCGGTGGCGGCGCACAAGGCCGCCACGATCATGAGGGATTGCAAGATTTTCATGCGCATCTCCTGTGGAAACACGCCGTACCTGGCATGCCGCCGGGTGGCATCGACGCGTGTCTGTCACCATGATGGGACGCCGCTGTGTTGCCGCGCAAGACGGCCAAACCCGCATATGCTGGCAGCCCGCTGGACAGCTGCAGACACTTGGAAACCAATGAGCTGTACTGCTTGCAACTGTTGCAAGCAATTGCTTACTTACGGGGGGTGCGCAGACACCGCTTCAGCGCAGGAAAGCGTCGTAACCCGTCTTGAGGATCAGCGCGCTCACCACCAGGATGAAGATTCCGCGCACAAAACCCGTGCCGTGGCGCAGGGCCATGTAGGTGCCCAGCAGGCTGCCCGCCACATTCGCCAGCGCCAGTGGAATGGCGAAATGCCACCACACATGGCCTTTCATGGTGAACAGGATCAGCGCCGCCACATTGGTCGCGATGTTGAGCAGCTTGGCCGAGACCGAGGCATTCAGAAAGTCATAGCCCAGCAGGCGCACGAACAGGAAGACGAAGAAGCTGCCCGTGCCGGGGCCGAAGAACCCGTCGTAGAAGCCGATCACCAGGCCGATCATGCAGGCTGCAATGGCTTCGGCGCGGCCGGTGTAGCGCGGTGCATGGTGGCGGCCCATGTCCTTCTTGAGCAGCGTATAGGCCAGCACGAAGACCAGCACCAGGGGCAGCAGCTTGCGCAGGAAGTCGGAGGAGATGGCGGTGACGGCCCAGGCGCCGGCAAACGAGCCGACAAAGCTCACGGCGATGGCCGGCGTGATGGCGGCCCAGGGAATGCTCACCCGGCGGCTGTACTGCCAGGCCGACATGGTGGTGCCCCAGACCGAGGCGCTTTTGTTGGTGCCCAGCAGCGTGGCTGGAGGGGCCTGCGGAAAGGCCGCAAACATCGCCGGTAGAAGGATCAGTCCGCCGCCGCCCACGATTGCATCGATAAACCCGGCCAGCAGCGAGGCCAGCGAAACAAAGAGCCATTCCATATGGGGGTCGATTGTCGCATTGCCCCGTGGGCTGTCCGGGCGCTCAGGGCATAAAAGCCGAGCGCCAATAAAAAAGCGCCGGACTTGGCCGGCGCTTGGGAAAAGGCATCTCGTTGTATGCTTTTTATATATAGGTCTGGTTCTGTGGCGAGTCGTCTCCTCGGCCCCTCTTCGTCGCACCGAGGTGCGCTTGAGTGCATGGAATGTACTGCTTGCACCCGCTTGGTGCATTGGGGGTTTCCCGAGGGTGTCTGCCGATGGATGACAGGGGTGTGACGGTTTTGGGCCTGTTGTGGCCCGCAGACGGTCCTTTTGCTCAGGCGCCGACCAGGGGCGCGACCGGTTCGCGCGCCGCCGCCGTGGGGGCGGTCGCGTGCATTTCGGTCGCTGCCGGCCGGGGTTGGGCCTTGCGAATCCATTCGGCCACCTTCTCGGCCATCATCAGCGTGGGGGAATTGGTGTTGCCGCTGGTGATGGTCGGCATGGCGCCGGCGTCGACCACGCGCAGCCCGGCGATGCCGCGCACGCGCAGCTGGCTGTCGAGCACGGCCATGGGGTCGGCATCGGGGCCGTCCACACGGCCCATCTTGGTCGTGCCCACGGGATGGAAGATGGTGGTGGCGATGTCGCCCGCCAGCCGGGCCAGCTCTTCGTCGCTCTGGAACTGCACGCCGGGCTTGAATTCCTCGGGCATGAAGCGCGCGAGCGCCGGCTGGGCCACGATGCGGCGCGTGAGCCGCAGGCTGTCGGCCGCGACCTGGCGGTCTTCGGCCGTGCTCAGGTAGTTGGGCGCGATGGCCGGCGCGACGCGGTAATCCGGGCTCTGGATCTGCACCGTGCCGCGGCTGGTCGGGTTGAGGTTGCAGACGCTGGCCGTGAAGGCCGGGAAGGAATGCAGGGGCTCGCCAAACGCGTCCAGCGACAGCGGCTGCACGTGGTACTCGAGGTTGGGATGCACCAGATCGGGGCGGCTGCGCGTGAAAGCGCCCAGCTGCGAGGGCGCCATGCTCATCGGGCCGCTGCGCTTGAAGGCGTATTCCAGGCCTATCCTGGCCTTGCCCAGAAAGCTCGCGGAAAGGGTGTTGAGCGTGGGCGTGTCCTGCACCTTGAACACCGTGCGGATCTGTAAATGGTCTTGCAGGTTGGCGCCGACGCCGGGCAGGTCCTGGATGACGGGAATGCCATGCCGCTGCAGCAGCGCCGCCGGGCCTATGCCCGACAGTTGCAGCAGCTGCGGCGAGTTGATGGCGCCGGCGCAGACCAGCACTTCGCCGGTGGCGTGCACGATGTCCAGGCCGTCACTGGTCGCGACTTCCACGCCGGTGCAGCGCTGGCTGCCGTCGGCCTGGGGCTCGACGATCAGCCGCGTGGCCTGGGCCATGGTCCACATCTCGAAATTGGCGCGGCCGTAGCAGGTGGGGCGCAGAAAGGCTTTGGCCGTGTTCCAGCGCCAGCCGGCTTTCTGGTTGACTTCGAAGTAGCCCACGCCTTCGTTGTTGCCGCCATTGAAGTCGTCCGTGGCCGGAATGCCCGTCTGCTGAGCGGCCTGGGAAAAAGCGTCCAGGATGTCCCAGCGCAGGCGCTGCTTTTCCACGCGCCACTCGCCGGTGCTGCCCGTGGCCTTGTTGCCGTGCAGATGCTTGAACCGCGGGTCCGCGCCCGCGGGCTGGTCGAGCCGCCAATGGTCTTCGTGGCGCATGAAGTGGGGCAGGCTGTTGTCCCAGCGCCAGGCATCGTCGCCCGTGAGCTGCGCCCACTGGTCGTAGTCGCGCGCCTGGCCGCGCATGTAGATCATGCCGTTGATGCTGCTGCAGCCGCCCAGCGTCTTGCCGCGCGGGTAGCGCAGGCGTCGGCCGTTGAGCCCGGCCTCGGCTTCGGTCTGGTAGAGCCAGTCGGTGCGCGGGTTGCCTATGCAGTAGAGGTAGCCCACGGGAATGTGGATCCAGTGGTAGTCGTCCTTGCGTCCGGCCTCGATCAGCAGCACGCGCTTGCTGCGGTCGGCGCTCAGGCGGTTGCACAGCAGGGCGCCGGCGGTGCCGCCGCCAATGATGATGTAGTCGAAAGTGGTGTCGCTCATGGGGGCCGATCGCGCGTGGCGGTGGTCTGCAGGCCCGCGCGCACTGGATGCAGGGTGGATACGCAGTCCATTGTGCGGATAGGCTTTGCGCTGTCGATAGGGAAAGCGCTGGGGGCGGCGATTTTCTGGGCATTTCTTTGTGCCGGGGCGGGGCGGCGCGGCGCGTGCGCTGCTTCCACACCCTCGGGGGCAGCGCGCCACACGCAGTGGGCAAGCGTGGGGCTCATTTTTTCCGCATGGGCGCCTGATGCGCTAGAGTGCAGTTCAGGCTGGCCCAACCGGGCGCAGTCATCCCTGGCCTTTGCTTTCGTTGCCCTCCCGTCCCTCCATGCCGCCTTCGTCTGCTCCTTCCGTCGTGCTCGACTCCGTTCCCCTGCGCTGCGCCAAGCCGCAAGGCGATTGGGCGGCTGCGGCGTTTGCCGACCAGTCGGTCTGGCGCCGGTTGCAGCGTGAATTGCAGGCGGCGGGCGCGGCCACGGCCTGGGACCTCGCGGGAATCGGGCGTCTGGACTATGTCGGCGCCCAGGTGCTGTGGCGGCAATGGGGCGGGCAGTGGCCTGCCAGCCTGGAATCGAGCGCCGCGCAGCGCGAAATCCTCGAGCGCGTGGCGCAGCTGAGCGAAGTCGCCGTGCCCGCGGTCAAGCCTTGGTGTCTCACCGACCAGATCGATCAGCTCGGCGTGCTGGTGCTCGCCGGCTGTAGCCATCTGGTGGAATTGGTGGAGCTGGTCGGCCAACTGCTGCTCGACTTCGGCCGGCTGCTGCGCAAGCCGCGGCGCGGGCCCTGGCGCGACGTCTCGGGCCATCTCTACAGCATGGGCGCGACGGCCCTGCCCATCACCGCGCTGGTGGGCTTTCTGATCGGCGTGGTGCTGGCCTATCTGATGGCCTTGCAACTGCGCCAGTTCGGTGCCGAATCGTTCATTGTCAACATTCTGGGCATTTCACTGATCCGCGAGCTGGGCCCCATGCTGGCCGCGATCCTGGTCGCGGGCCGTTCGGGCTCGGCCATCACGGCGCAGATCGGTGTGATGCGCGTGACCGAGGAGCTCGATGCGATGCGCGTCATGGGCATTCCGCACGGTTTTCGGCTGGTGCTGCCGCGTGCGCTGGCGCTGGCCGTGGCCATGCCGCTGATCGCGGTATGGACCACGCTGGCCGCGCTGGCTGGCGGCATGCTCGCGGCCGATGTCACCATGGGCATCACGCCCGCCTATTTCGCCCAGGCGCTGCCTGCGGCGGTGGATGCGGCCAACCTCGGCCTGGCCATGGGCAAGTCCATGGTGTTCGGCGTCATGATTGCACTCATAGGCTGCCACTGGGGCCTGCGCGTGGAGCCCAATACCCAGAGCCTTGGGCGGGGCACGACGGCTTCGGTGGTCTCGGCCATCACCATGGTGATCATCGTCGACGCCATCTTCGCCATCGTTTTCAAAGATGTGGGGATCTGACGCCATGACATCCCCTGTCCTTTCCTCTTCGGCGCCCGCTCAGGCGCCCGTGGTGCGCGTAGAGGGGTTGTGGAGCGTGTTCGGCAAAGGCGAAAACGCTTTCGCCGTGCACCAGGACCTGGAGCTGGAGGTCGAGCGCGGCGAAATGCTGTCCATCGTCGGCGGCTCGGGCACGGGCAAGACCGTGCTGCTGCGCCAGATGCTGGGGCTGCTGCAGCCCAGCAAGGGCCGGGTGGAAGTGCTCGGGCGCCCGGCCGCCGAAATGGGGCGTGAAGGCGCGGCCAGCCGCGTGGGCATGTTGTTCCAGCATGGCGCGCTGTTTTCGGCCTTCAATGTGCTCGACAACATCGCTTTCGCGCTGCACGAGCAGGGCAGCCTGCCCGCTGACCTGGTGCGCGATGCGGCCATGGTCAAACTGCAGATGGTGGGCCTCAAGCCCGAGCATGCCGTGCGCATGCCGGCCGATCTGTCGGGCGGCATGATCAAGCGCGTGGCGCTGGCCCGGGCGCTGATCATGGACCCGCCTCTGCTGCTGCTCGACGAGCCCACGGCCGGGCTGGACCCGACCAGCGCCGACGAGTTCTGCGCGCTGCTGCGCGAGCTGCACGCGGCGCTGGGGCTGACCCTGGTCATGGTGACCCATGACCTCGATACCTTGTTCGCACTGTCTTCGCGCGTGGCGGTGCTGGCGGAAAAGAAAGTACTGGTCACAGGCGCGCCGCGTGAAGTCGCGGCCTATGACCACCCGTTCGTGGAAACATTTTTCCGGGGTGAACGTGGCCGACGTGCCATGGCGCCCCTGAGCAGCGGCCAGGCCGCGGGAGAAACCTGATGGAAAACAAGTCACATGCCATGGCGGCGGGGCTGTTCGTGGTGCTGGTGGCGGCCTTGCTGGCGGGATTGGCCGTGTGGCTGACCCGCGATCACAGCCAGTACAACGAGTACGAGCTATCGACTTCGGACGGTATCAGCGGCCTGCAGCCGCAGGCCGCCGTGCGCTACAAGGGCGTGCCCGTGGGCAAGGTCATACGCATAGGCTTCGATTCGCAGACCAGCGGCAATGTGCTGATCCGCATCGCCGTGGGCACGGAAACGCCGATTTCGCCGACTACTTTCGCGGTGCTGGGCTACCAGGGCGTGACGGGGCTGGCCCATGTGCAGCTCGACGACGGCGACAAGCCCCTGCCCGAGCTGCCGCCAGGCCCCAGCGGGCTGCCGCGTCTGCTGCTCAAGTCCTCGCCGTTGAGCATGCTTGCCGACCAGGGGCCGGTGCTGCTGGGCCGGGTGGATGAAGTGACCCGGCGGCTCAATGACATGCTCAATGACGCCAACCAGCAGCGCGTGAGCAGCGCGCTGGAAAACATCGCCGGCGCGGCGCAGGCGGTGCGCGGCCTGACCGAAGGCCTGCAGCAGACACTGGCGCAGAAAATCGATCCGGCGCTGACCGAGGTGCCGGCGCTGGCGGCCGATGCGCGCAAGGCCTTGCAGTCGCTGGAGCGGGCCAGCCAGAGCGCCACCGCGGTGACGACCGGCCTGGGCCAGACCGTGGAGCGCATCAATGCGCCCGGTGGGCCGCTGGAGCAGATCGCCACCGGCACCCAGGCGCTGGCGCGCGCCGCCGACGGCCTGGGCCGCACCACCTTGCCCCATGTGAGCCGCGCGGCCGACGACGTTTCGCGCGCCGCGCGCAAGATGGGCGCGGCGGCCGGAGGCTTCAGCGACAACCCGCAGTCGGTGATTTACGGCAGCGGCCGCGCCGTGCCCGGCCCCGGTGAACCCGGCTTTGTGGCCCCGACACCCCAGCCTTGAGGAATTCATCCATGTCCGCTTCTTTTTTCCAGTCGGCCCGCGTCCGTGCGCTGCAGGCCGCAGGCGCCGCGGCCTTTTTTTGGCTGGCCGGCTGCTCCGTGCTGCCCCAGCCGCCGGCGCAGGCCGTGCGCTACGACTTCGGCCCCGAGCTGCCGGTGGCAGCCGCCCCCGCGCTGTCGCAGCCACCGATTGCCCTGGCCGATGTGGACGCGCCCGGTCTCAAGGATGCCGATACGTCCGTGCTGTACCGCTTGGCCTATGCCGACGCCCAGGTGGTGCGGCCCTACCAGCTCGCGCGCTGGACGCTGCCACCCGAGCAGTTGGTGCAACAGCGCCTGAGCAGCCGCCTGGGCCGCGAGCGCAGCGTGCTCTATGGCGGCGACGGGGTGGTGCAGCCCAGGGTGCAAGGCAAGGTGCCGGCCCTGCTGCGCATCGAGCTCGAAGAGTTCAGCCATGTGTTCCTGTCCGCAAGCGACAGCGTGGGCTGGGTGCGCCTGCGCGCCACGCTGGTGGAACGCCAGCCCCAGGGCGATGTGCTGCTGGGCCAGAAGACGTTCGTGGTGCAGCAACCGGCGGACAGTGCGACCGCGGCCAGTGGCGTGCGCGCCTTGACCCAGGCCACCGACCAGTCCATCGCCGCACTGCAGGAATGGCTGCAGCAATTGGGGCGTTGACCTGCGGTCGGAGTCGGTTTGGGCTGACTGGGGTTGACCAGCGTCAACCTACGCCCACGGGAAGTGCTGTCTTTTAAAGTGAAATCCTGATTTTTCGCTGCAGATGGGGTCAACAAGATCCGCGCGAAAAGCGATTCACTGCATAAAGGACAGGTATGAACAAAGACCGTATCCAAGGCCGATGGCGGCAACTCAAGGGCAGGCTGCGCGAGCACTGGGGCCGGCTCATCGGCGATGACTTCGAGGCCATCGCCGGCAAGCGCGAGCAATTCCTGGGCCGGCTGCAGGAGCGCCACGGCATGCTCCGGGACCAGCTCGAGAAGCCGCAGGCTGAAAGGCAGGTCCGTTCTCCCGACTTCCGTTTTGAGGATTGATGGCTGTGCCGCTTTGCCCGCAGCCGCGAATGCCCTGGGCATTTGCACATCGTCCCGGATGATCAAGGAGTGACAATATGCGATCCCTCTATAGCGTGCTGGCCTTGTTGAGCGCCAGCGTTCTGGCTTCCACGGCAGTCCTGGCCATGAGCGCTACCGACCAGATGGCCGCCAAGCGGCGCATTTCCCTCGAATACCGGCACCGCATGGAGCTGTGCAAAAACCTGCCCGGTGATGCCGCGGAGATTTGCGAGCAGCAAGCCAAGGGGCAGGCCGAGATGGCCAGGGCCGCGCTCGCGAGTCGGCGCAAGCCCGTGGGCCGAAGCCCCCTGTAGCTGCGCGTCAGCGCATCGCCAGCACGGGGAAGATCTTTATCAGCCCGCCGGCCATCACTTCCACGGCCAGCGCGGCCAGGATCAGTCCCATCAAGCGGGTCATGACGTTGATGCCGGTCTTGCCCAGCACGCGCGCAATGGGCTGGGCCAGCGAAAAGCAGATCGCCGTGGCCAGCGCCACCACCACGCCATAGCCGACCAGCGCCAGGTGCTGCCAGATGTTGCGCGCCTGGTCGGCATAAATCACCACCGTGGACATGGCCGCGGGCCCGGTCAGCAGGGGAATGGTCAGGGGCACGACGGCAATGCTGTGGCCCATGGCCGCTTTTTCCGCACCGGCTTCCAGTGCCGACTCGCTGGGTCGGTCTTCGGCCGGCCGGGCGTTGAGCATGTTCATGGCGCTGATCAGCAGCAGCAGGCCGCCGCCGACCTGGAAGCTCTGCAGCGAGATGTTGAAGAATTCCAGCACCTGCAGGCCGATCAGGGCGCAGGCCGAAATCACGCAGAACGCGCTGAACGCGGCCGTGCGTATGGTGTCGCGCCGCTGTGCCGCGCTGAAACCTTCGGTGTAGTGGATGAAAAACGGGATGATGGCCAGCGGGTTGACGATGGCCACCAGCGTGATCAGCGGTTTGAGATCCATCAGTCAAGGTCTCCAGGCAGGACTGCCGTTGGCCGGGTAGGGGGAAGAACCGCTTGGTGCGTCATGCTGTCTCCTGTGAGAATGCACATCGGTCGTGCATTTGCTGCGACATTAGAACCTTAAACCGGTTCTTAGCATCTGTAGCCCGCGCTGACCGCACGGGTGAACACCACTCAACCGGAAAAGCGAGGAGACAGCATGGGTAATTTCGTGAATTTGACTTCTGCCGATGGCTTCACTGCACCCGCCTGGGTGGCCGTGCCCGAAGGGCCGGTGCGCGGCGCCATCGTCGTGCTGCAGGAAATCTTTGGCGTCAACTCCCACATCCAGGCCGTGGCCGATCGTTTTGCGGCGCGCGGCTACGTGGCCGTGGCACCGTCGATGTTCGCGCGCGTGCAAGCCGATGTGAACCTGGGCTATACGTCGCAAGACATGGGCAGCGGCATGGCCCTCAAGGCGGCCACCGAAGCGCTGCCGGCGCCGGGTGCCATGGCCGAAGTGCAGGCCGCGATCGTCCATGCTGCGGCCATCAGCGGCGGCAAGGTCGGCATCGTCGGCTTCTGCTGGGGCGGTCTGATGACCTGGCGCGCGGCCTGCACGCTGCCCGGTCTGTCGGCGGCCGTGAGCTATTACGGCGGCGGCATCACCTCGGACGAGGAAGTGGCACGCCAGCCGAAATGCCCGGTGATGGCCCATTTCGCTCGCCTGGACCACTGGATTCCTGTGGACGGGGCCGAAGCTTTTGGCCGGGCCCATCCCGAAGTGCAACTGCATTTCTACGACGCCGACCACGGTTTCAACTGCGACCAGCGCGGCAGCTACGACGAAGCCAGCGCCATGAAAGCGCGCGACCGCTCGCTGGCGTTCTTCGACCAGCACTTGGCCTGAGGGCGGCTGTTGCTGCGGTGTGGGGGTTTTTTTAGCGCTGCGCGTCATCAGCAGCCTACGAACTTGGCGTGCCCCAGCCCAGCGGCAGCGAGGAAGGGCCGCCCCGCACCGAGGCTGCCGTCCCCCTCGGGGGGAAGCGGCGTCAGCCGCTCAGGGGGGGCTATTGATTGTGGTCTATGCGCTCGATGTAGCGCTTGCGCCAGAAGTAGGAAAGCAGCGTCAGCGACACCAGGCCCATGCCGCCCATGGCCCACCAGAAGCCGCCCTGCTTGTGCACCAGCGGGATGAACTCGAAATTCATGCCGAACACGGCGGCAATCAGGTTCAGCGGCAGGAACACGGCGGTGATGGTGGTCAGCGTGCGCATGATGTCGTTGGCGCGGTTGCTCTGCACGGAAAAATGCATTTGCACGGCAGTCTCGGCGCTTTGTTCGAGGCGGCGCACATGGTGGACCACGCGCTCGATGTGCTCGAGCACGTCGCGTGAGCGCACTTTGAGCAATTCACGTTCGCGCTGGGACTGGGGCAGGCTCTCTGGCGGCCAGCCGTCCAGCGCCTCTATCCATTCCTGCATGGCGGCGCGCTGGTCCTCGCAGATCTCGTCGAGCTGGTGCAGGGCCAGGCGCGCGTCCAGAATGGCACTCCAGTTCGAAATCCGCGCCTTGGGTCGGAGCAGGGCGTACTGCCAATGGTCCAGCTGGCGCGTGAGTTCGCGGCGCAGCTCCAGATAGCTGTCGACCATGTGGTTGACCAGGCGCAGCATCAGGTCGGCCGGGCTGGAAGCCCGCTTGGGGACGCGGATGTCGGTGGGTTGGACCGACAGCAGGCGCTGCAGGAAATACGTGCGCACCGGGCATTCTTCGGGATGCACCGTGAGCAGCAGGTGGTCGAACACCGCCAGGCCCACCGGCCGGGTGACGATACGCGCCAGCACCGGGTCGCGGCGCTGCGGCTTGACCTGTGCCGGCGGCGCGCTGTCCTGCTTGGTCGAGACCAGGCGCTGGAACACCAGCAGGTCGTATTGCGAGGTGTAGTCGTAGTTCGACGGCAGATGGGCGTTGAGCAGGTCGGAGACATGCAGGTCCAGCAAGGGCATGCCGCACAGCTGCAGCAGCATGGCCTGCAGCGCCGGCAACTGGGCCTCGAATTCGGCACGGCTGCACGAGACCCAGTAAAAGCCGTCGGCGGCGGGCGCCGTGGGCAGCTCATGGCCCAGGTCATGGGTTTGTGCGGTAGCGGTGGCGATGTGGATGGTGCGCATGGCCTTGGTCTCAGAGGGGGAGGCGGGGGGCCGCCCAAGCGGCGACAGCCGCCAGGAGTACGTTGTTTTAGTTCACCGCCTGTGAAACTGGCGTGCCCCAACTAAGGGGCGCCGAGCAAGGGCCGCCCCGCAGCGATGGTGCCGTCCCCCTCCACCGGAGGTTGAGAGGGGGAAGCGGCGGCAGCCGCTCAGGGGGTGTTGCGCAATTTCCGCGCGGCGTCCATGGCGAAGTAGGTCAGCACGCCGTCGGCACCTGCCCGCTTGAAGGCCAGCAGGCTTTCCATCATCACCGCGTCGTGGTCCAGCCAGCCATTGGCCGCAGCCGCCTTGATCATCGCGTATTCACCCGACACCTGGTAGGCGAAGGTCGGCACCTTGAACTCGTCCTTGACGCGGCGCACGATGTCCAGATACGGCATGCCGGGCTTGACCATCACCATGTCCGCGCCTTCGGCCAGGTCGAGGGCCACTTCACGCAAGGCCTCGTCGCTGTTGCCCGGGTCCATCTGGTAGACATTCTTGTCGGCCTTGCCCAGTGCGCCACGCGTGCCCACGGCGTCGCGGAACGGCCCATAGAAGGCGCTGGCGTACTTGGCGCTGTAGGCCATGATGCGGGTGTGGATGTGGCCGTGGCTTTCGAGCGCTTCGCGGATGGCGCCTATGCGCCCGTCCATCATGTCGCTGGGCGCGACCATGTCCACGCCCGCTTCGGCATGGGTCAGTGCCTGGCCGACCAGGATTTCCACGGTCTCATCGTTGATGATGTAGCCGGTGGCGTCGAGCACGCCGTCCTGGCCGTGGCTGGTATAGGGGTCCAGCGCCACATCGGTCATCACGCCCAGGTCGGGAAATTCCTTTTTCAGCGCGCGCACTACGCGCGGGATCAGGCCGTCGGGGTTGAGCGCTTCCTTGCCGTCGGGCGTCTTGAGCGCGGCATCGATGGCCGGGAACAGCGCCAGCACCGGGATGCCCAGCTTCACGCATTCCTCGGCCACGGGCAGCAGCAGGTCCAGGCTCAGCCGGTCCACGCCGGGCATGGACGGCACGGCCTCGCGCCGCTGCTGGCCTTCGTGCACAAACACCGGATAGATCAGGTCGTGGGCCGTCACCGCGTTCTCGCGCACCAGATTGCGCGTGAACGGGTCGCGGCGCAGGCGACGTGGACGGTTGTGGGGAAAGGGGGTGGGGCTGGAGAGATGCATGGGGAAAATTGTGCCCCATTCGCGATGTCGCAGGGGCCGACCGCAGTTTGCGCACTGTTTTGCGGCGTGGTCCGCCCCTGGCCCGTACACTGGGGGCATGCTATGGGTTAAAGCTTTTCACATCGTGTTCGTTGCGAGTTGGTTCGCCGGACTGTTCTATCTTCCACGTATCTTCGTGAATCTGGCCATGGTCACGCCTGGCTCGGTCGCCGAGCGCGAGCGCTTGATCCTGATGGCGCGCAAGCTGATGCGCTTCACCACCTTGCTGGCCGTGCCGGCATTGCTGCTGGGCCTGTGGTTGTGGCTGGGCTACGGCATAGGCCGGGGTCCGGGCAACGGCTGGATGCATGCCAAGCTGCTGGTCGTGCTGCTGGTGCTGGGCTACCACCATGCCTGCGGCCGCGTGCTGCGCCAGTTCGTCGCGGACACCAACCAGCGCAGCCACCGCTGGTACCGCTGGTTCAATGAAGTGCCGGTAGTACTGCTGCTGATTGCCGTGGTGCTGGTGGTCGTCAAGCCGTTCTGAGCGTGCAAGGGAGAGCGGGCACAGTGCACAAGACTTCTGCCTGGCCGCTGGCGCTGGTGTATGCGGCGCTGATCGTTTTTGCCAGCCTGTTTCCATTTTCGGGCTGGCGTGCCCAGGGCATCAACCCCTGGGTCTTCGCCTCGGCGGCGATTCCGCCGCCTTACTGGACCTGGTTCGACGTCAACACCAACATCGTCGGCTACGGGCCGCTGGGCTTCCTGTTGGCGCTGGCGCTGCTGCGTTCGGGCGCACCGCGCGCGGCCGTGCCCCTGGCGGCCCTGGCCGGGGCCTTGCTGTCGGCGGGCATGGAGTTTCTGCAGATCTACCTGCCGCGGCGCGTGCCGTCGAACATGGACCTGGTGCTCAATGCCGCGGGCACGCTGATCGGCGCCTTGCTGGCGCTGCTGCTCGAACGCCTGGGCGCCATTGACCGCTGGAGTGCGTTTCGCGCGCGCTGGTTTGGCACGGATGCGCGCGGCGCCATCGTGCTGCTGGTGCTGTGGCCCGTGGCGCTGCTGTTTCCGGCGGCCGTGCCGTTCAGCCTGGGCCAGGTGCTCGAGCGTGTGGAATCGGCGCTGGAGGATGCGCTGGACGGCACGCCGTTCATGGCCTGGCTGCCGTTGCGCGAAACCCCGCTGACCCCCTTGTCGCCCGGCAGCGAACTGCTGTGCGAAGTGCTGGGCCTGTTGGCCCCTTGCCTGCTGGCGTATTGCATCGTGCCCCACATCGGGCGCCGCGCCGTGCTGGCGGCGCTGGGCGTGGGGCTGGGCATTGCGGCCACGGCGCTGTCTGCCGCGCTCAGTTACGGCCCGGCCCATGCCTGGGAATGGCTGGGCGCGCCGGCCCATGTGGCGATCTGGGTGGCGCTGGGCCTGGCCGGCGCGCTGATCGCGCTGCCCCGGCGCGCCTGCGCGGCCGCGCTGCTGGTGGTGCTGATGTGGCAGCTGAGCCTGCTCAATCAGGCCCCCACCAGCGCCTATTTCGCGCAGACGCTGCAGACCTGGGAGCAGGGGCGCTTCATCCGTTTCTACGGCCTGGGGCAGTGGCTGGGCTGGCTCTGGCCCTATGCGGCCCTGCTCTATGTGCTGCGCAAAGTCTCGCGGCGCGATACCCCCTCCTAGAATAGGTGCCTATGAGCGACAACATTTCCGAACCCGGCGCAGGCCAGTACTACGCCCGCCATATCTTCTTTTGCCTCAATGAGCGTCCTGGAGGAGAGGACTGCTGCGCGCTGCACGGTGCCAAAGCCGGCTTCGACCGTTGCAAGGCCCAGATCAAGGCCGCGGGTCTGTCCGGTCCCGGCAAGGTGCGCGTCAACAAGGCTGGCTGCCTGGACCGCTGCGCGGCCGGCCCGGTGGCCGTGGTCTACCCCGAAGGCACCTGGTACACCTTCATCGATGACAGCGACATCGACGAAATCGTCGAGTCGCATCTCAAGAACGGGAAAATCGTCGAGCGCCTGCTGACGCCGCCGGAACTCGGCCGCTGAAACGCGGTCTATCCGCAAGAGCTTTTTACGGCGGGCGCAGCATCTCCCGCCATCCCCATGGAATCGCAACGTGAATGCCCAGACTGAACGCTTGACCCTGACAGGCGCCGCCGGCGCCATCGAAGCCCTGCGCGACGCCGCCCAACTGGCCGAAGGCCAGGCGCCGCGCGGCGTGGCCATCATCGCCCACCCCCATCCGCTGTTTGGCGGCAGCATGGACAACAAAGTGGTGCAGACCCTGGCGCGGGCCTTTGTGCACAGCGGCTTCACGGCCGTGCGCTTCAATTTCCGCGGCGTGGGCGCGAGTGCCGGCGTGCACGACGCGGGCCAGGGCGAACTGCAAGACCTGCTGGCCGTGGTGCAGCAGGTCGCTCCCGAAGGCCCGATCGCGTTGGCGGGCTTCTCGTTCGGCGCCTTCGTGACCAGCCATGCGCTGGCGCAACTGTGGCCCGAGGGCCGGGTCGAGCGCGCGGTACTGGTCGGCACGGCCACCAGCCGCTTTGCTGTCGCTGACGTGCCGGCCGAGGCGCAGCAGCGCACCCTGGTCATCCATGGCGAAGCCGATGACACCGTGCCCCTGGCCTCGGTCATGGACTGGGCGCGGCCCCAGATACTCCCTGTGACAGTTGTCCCTGGGGGTGGACATTTCTTTCACGGACAATTACCCCTGCTCAAGAGCCTGGTGGCTCGCCACCTGTTGCCGGGTCTGTGACACAGACCCGGGGCAGCATCGCCGCCGGCCCCGTTTCGCTGCCCGCTGCCTTGGCGGGCGCTTTTTCTGCTTTATCCCCCCAAGCCTTACATGAACCCGATTTTCAACACCCTGCGTGTTATTGCCGTTACCGTGGCTGTGGCGCCAACGTTCGCCCTGGCCCAGGTCAGCGCTCCCCAGCCCCCGGAAATCGCCGCCCGCAACTACCTGCTGGTGGACGTGACGTCCCGCCAGGTGCTGGGCGCCAAGGACATCGACGCGCCCATCGAGCAGGCCTCGCTGACCAAGCTGATGACCGGCTACCTGGTGTTTGATGCGCTGCGGTCCAAGAAGATCACGCTGGAGCAGCGCTTCCCGGTCAGCGAGCGCGCCTGGAAGATGCCCGGCTCGCGCATGTTCATCGACCCCAAGATGCAGGTGCCCGTCGACGACCTGATCAAGGGCATGATCGTCCAGTCGGGCAACGACGCCACCATGGCGCTGGCCGAAGGCGTGGGCGGTTCGCAGGAAAACTTCGTGCGCCTGATGAACGAGCAGGCCAAGGCCCTGGGCATGAAGGGCACGAGCTACAAGAACCCCGAAGGCCTGACCGAGCCCGGCCACCTGACCACGGCGCGCGACCTGGCGGTGCTGTCCCAGCGCCTGATGCAGGAATTCCCCGAGTACATGCATTACTACTCGACCAAGCAGTACCACTATGAAGGCACGCCCGCGTCGAACGGTACCAACCGCAATACCCTGCTGTTCCGCGACCCCACGGTCGACGGCCTGAAGACCGGCCACACGGCCGCCGCCGGCTACTGCCTGGTGTCCACGGCCAAGCGCACCATGCCCCAGGTCGGCGAGCGCCGCCTGCTGTCCATCGTGCTCGGCACCTCGAGCGCCAATGCCCGCGCCACCGAAAGCCAGAAGCTGCTGAACTGGGGCTATACGGCCTTTGATTCGGTCAAGCTGTTCGATGTCGGTCAGCCCGTGGCCACGCCCGAAGTCTGGAAAGGCCAGGCCAGCAGCATCAACATCGGTCAGCCCAACGCCATCGTGGTGACCGTGCCCGCGGGCTCGGCCGGCAAGCTCAAGACCGAAGTCGTGCGCCAGGATCCGCTGATTGCCCCGTTCGCCAAGGGCCAGTCCATGGGGACGCTCAAGGTGACGCTGGACGGCCAGGTTGTTGCCGAAGTGCCACTCGTGGCGTTGGAAGCAGTCGAGCAGGCAGGCTTCTTCGGCCGCCTGTGGGACGCGATCCGCCTCTGGATCAAATAACTGGCTCCCCACGCTTGCTCGCTTCGCGTAGCTGCGCTGCCCCTCCAGGAGGGGCCCTCGCGGCTTGGGGCGGCCCGGCGCCGCTCGTTCAAGCATTCGCCCGGTCCTGTGGCACCTCTTTACATATGAGGTGAGCAGGGCTGCTAGCAGACCGGCTTGCTTTGACACGCCCAAGCTGCTACAGTCGAATGCTTTTCGGAAATTCCGAAGGGATTCACGTTTTCGTTTTTTACGTTTAGGGACGTATACATGCCAACCATTAACCAGCTCGTTCGTCAGGGGCGCTCGGTCGAAACGATCAAGTCCAAGAGCCCTGCGATGGAAAACTCTCCACAGCGCCGCGGCGTGTGCACACGTGTGTACACCACGACGCCTAAGAAGCCTAACTCCGCTCTGCGTAAGGTCGCCAAGGTGCGCCTGACCAACGGTTTTGAGGTCATTTCGTACATTGGCGGTGAAGGCCACAACCTGCAAGAACACAGCGTCGTGCTGGTTCGCGGCGGTCGTGTCAAGGATTTGCCAGGTGTGCGTTACCACATCGTCCGTGGTTCGCTCGACTTGCAAGGCGTCAAGGATCGCAAGCAATCGCGCTCCAAGTACGGTGCCAAGCGTCCCAAGAAGGCCTAAGCCTTTTTGTAGACAAAATTTTCGGTGTTTGCCTGCCAGGCAGGTAGTGCAAACGTAGTGACCCCAAGCGCAAGTGTTTTGCGTGGGTCGAGTAAGTGGGAGTCCTTTTGACCCCCGCGGTATCTGAAAAGATGCCAACTGAAGCAAAGATAGAGGTAAAAAATGCCACGTCGTCGCGAAGTCCCCAAACGTGAAATTCTGCCGGATCCTAAGTTCGGCAACGTAGAGCTGTCCAAATTCATGAACGTGATCATGGAAGGCGGCAAGAAGGCAGTTGCAGAGCGCATCATTTATGGCGCCCTGGAACTGATCCACAAGAAGCACCCCGATAAGGATCCTCTGGAAGCCTTCGTGGTTGCTATCAACAACGTGAAGCCCATGGTGGAAGTCAAGTCCCGCCGCGTGGGTGGTGCGAACTACCAAGTGCCTGTTGAAGTGCGCCCTGTCCGTCGCCTGGCTCTGTCCATGCGTTGGCTCAAGGAAGCCGCTCGCAAGCGCGGTGAAAAGTCCATGGCCCAGCGCCTGGCCAACGAGCTGCTGGAAGCGACCGAAGGTCGTGGCGGCGCGATGAAGAAGCGTGACGAAGTGCACCGCATGGCAGAAGCCAACAAGGCCTTCAGCCACTTCCGCTTCTAATCGGCGTTAGCGCTTTTTGACACGGGGCCGCTCGCAAGTTTTTGCCTGCGGCCTTGTCTCGATTTAGAGCGCCCCCAAATTAACTGCTGCCCACAGTGTTTCGGGTTGGCAGACCCCATCTCCATACGATCAATTAAGGATCAACCATGGCTCGCAAGACTCCCATTGAGCGCTACCGCAATATCGGTATTTCCGCTCACATCGACGCAGGTAAGACAACCACCACCGAGCGTATCCTGTTCTATACCGGCGTGAACCACAAGCTGGGTGAAGTGCACGATGGCGCTGCCACCATGGACTGGATGGAGCAAGAGCAAGAGCGTGGCATCACGATCACTTCTGCTGCAACGACCTGCTTCTGGTCGGGCATGGACCACTCGTTCCCCGAGCACCGCTTCAACATCATTGACACCCCCGGCCACGTCGACTTCACGATTGAAGTCGAGCGCTCGATGCGCGTGCTGGATGCTGCTTGCATGGTGTATTGCGCAGTGGGTGGCGTGCAGCCCCAGTCTGAAACCGTGTGGCGTCAGGCCAACAAGTACAAGGTCCCCCGTCTGGCCTTCGTGAACAAGATGGACCGTACCGGTGCCAACTTCTTCAAGGTGGTTGAGCAGATGAAGTTGCGCCTGAAGGCCAACCCTGTGCCAATCGTCGTGCCAATCGGCGCCGAAGACAAGTTCGAAGGCGTGGTTGATCTGGTCAAGATGAAGGCCATCTTCTGGGACGAAAAGTCGCAGGGCATGAAGTTCGAATACCGCGAAATCCCAGCTGACCTGGTGGACGTGGCGAACGAATGGCGCGAAAAGATGGTGGAAGCTGCGGCTGAAGCCAGCGAAGAGCTGATGAACAAGTACTTGGAAGAGGGCACGCTCTCCGAAGAAGAAATCATGAGCGGCCTGCGTACGCGTACCCTGGCTGTCGAAATCCAGCCCATGCTGTGCGGCTCGGCTTTCAAGAACAAGGGCGTGCAGCGCATGCTGGACGCCGTGATCCAGTTCCTGCCCGCTCCCGTGGAAGTGGCTGCCATCGAAGGCACCGATCCTGACGACGAAGAAAAGAAGCTGACGCGCAAGGCAGACGACAGCGAAAAGTTCGCTGCGTTGGCTTTCAAGCTGATGACCGACCCCTTCGTGGGCCAGCTGACCTTCGTGCGCGTTTACTCGGGCGTTTTGACCAAGGGCGATACCGTCCTGAATGCGGTCAAGGGCAAGAAAGAGCGTATCGGTCGTATCGTGCAGATGCACGCCAACGAACGCCTGGAAGTCGAAGAAATTCGCGCCGGTGACATCGCTGCTTGCGTGGGCCTGAAGGACGTGACGACGGGCGAAACCCTGTCCGACCTGAACTTCCCCATCATCCTGGAACGCATGGTCTTCCCCGAGCCCGTGATTGCCCAGGCTGTGGAACCCAAGACCAAGGCTGACCAGGAAAAGATGGGCATCGCCCTGTCGCGCCTGGCCGCTGAAGATCCATCGTTCCGCGTGCGTTCCGACGAAGAATCGGGCCAGACCATCATCGCCGGTATGGGCGAGCTGCACCTGGAAATCATTGTCGATCGCATGAAGCGCGAATTCGGCGTGGAAGCCAACGTTGGCAAGCCACAAGTGGCTTACCGCGAAACCATCCGCAAGACCGTCGAAGATGCCGAAGGCAAGTTCGTGCGTCAGTCGGGCGGTAAGGGTCAGTACGGCCACGTGGTGCTGAAGATCGAACCCAATGAACCCGGTAAGGGCATTCAGTTCGTCGACGCCATCAAGGGCGGTGTGGTTCCTCGCGAATACATCCCCGCGGTGGAAAAGGGTATCAACGAAGCCGTCACGCAAGGCGTGCTGGCTGGCTACCCCGTGGTCGACGTCAAGGTCACGCTGCACTTCGGTTCGTACCACGATGTGGACTCGAACGAACTGGCGTTCAAGATGGCTGCCATCTTCGGTTTCAAGGAAGGTTGCCGCAAGGCCAACCCCGTGATTCTGGAACCCATGATGTCCGTGGAAGTGGAAACGCCTGAAGACTACGCCGGCTCCGTGATGGGCGATCTGTCCTCGCGTCGCGGCATGGTCCAGGGTATGGACGACATGGTTGGTGGCGGCAAGGCCATCAAGGCAGAAGTGCCTTTGTCGGAAATGTTCGGCTACGCCACGTCGCTGCGCTCGGCAACGCAAGGTCGCGCTACCTACACGATGGAATTCAAGCACTACGCTGAAGCCCCTCGCAACGTGTCGGAAGCCATCATGGCTGCCCGTACGAAGTAAAATAGGTTTTTGCCCGCAGGCTGTCCGCAAGGATGGTCTGCGGGCTTGCCATGTCTGCGATTGAGTGCCCCCCTGTTTCCTGTGCGGGGGGAATCAGCAATTCGGTGCAGACGTTAAACATCACACAGGTTTTGCTCTTTTGGAGAAATCTCATGGCAAAAGGTAAGTTCGAACGCACCAAGCCCCACGTCAACGTGGGCACCATCGGTCACGTTGACCACGGTAAGACAACCCTGACGGCTGCTATCGCTACCGTTCTGTCGGCCAAGTTTGGCGGCGAAGCCAAGAAGTACGACGAAATCGACAAGGCCCCTGAAGAGAAGGCCCGCGGTATTACCATCAATACCTCGCACGTCGAATACGAAACCGCTAACCGTCACTACGCTCACGTTGACTGCCCCGGTCACGCTGACTATGTGAAGAACATGATCACCGGCGCCGCTCAGATGGACGGCGCTATCCTGGTTTGCTCGGCCGCTGACGGCCCAATGCCCCAGACCCGCGAGCACATCCTGCTGGCCCGTCAGGTTGGCGTTCCTTACATCATCGTGTTCCTGAACAAGTGCGACATGGTGGATGACGAAGAGCTGCTGGAACTGGTCGAAATGGAAGTCCGCGAGCTGCTGGACAAGTACAACTTCCCTGGCGACGACACCCCGATCATTCGTGGTTCGGCCAAGCTGGCTCTGGAAGGCGACAAGGGTCCTCTGGGCGAAGAAGCCATCAACAAGCTGGCTGATGCTCTGGACAGCTACATCCCCACGCCTGAGCGCGCTGTGGACGGTGCTTTCCTGATGCCTGTGGAAGACGTGTTCTCGATCTCCGGTCGTGGTACCGTGGTGACGGGCCGTATCGAACGCGGTATCGTCAAGGTCGGCG